>NZ_JBGKDS010000039.1:0-113661 GCF_042954325.1 Parasynechococcus sp.
AAGTTCCGTCCTTCCCTGGCCTGGTTCAAAAACGCTGAATCGCGTCTGAACCACCACCTCGCTGTCCTCTTCGGCTTCAGCTCCATCGCCTGGACCGGTCACCTGGTTCACGTTGCGATCCCCGAAGCCCGCGGTCAGCACGTTGGTTGGGACAACTTCCTCAACGTTCTGCCTCACCCTGCCGGTCTTGGACCCTTCTTCACCGGCAACTGGGGTGTGTATGCCGAAAACCCCGATTCTCTGAATCAGGTCTTCGGTAGTTCCGAAGGTGCCGGCACCGCCATCCTCACCTTCCTCGGTGGTTTCCACCCTCAGACAGAAGCTCTCTGGCTGACGGACATCGCCCACCACCACCTGGCCATCGGTTGCCTCTTCGTGATCGCCGGCCACATGTACCGGACCAACTTCGGTATCGGTCACTCCATCAAGGAGATCCTCGAAACCCATAACCCCCCGAAGGGCACCCCCGGTGACCTCGGCGCTGGCCACAAGGGTCTCTACGACACCATCAACAACAGCCTGCACTTCCAGCTTGGTCTGGCTCTCGCCTCCCTCGGCGTGGTCACCAGCCTCGTGGCGCAGCACATGTACTCGATGCCGTCGTACGCCTTCATCGCGAAGGACTACACGACTCAGGCAGCCCTGTACACCCACCACCAGTACATCGCCATCGCGCTGATGTGTGGTGCCTTCGCCCACGGTGCGATCTTCTTCATCCGTGACTACGACCCCGAAGCCAACAAGGACAACGTCCTGGCTCGGATGCTCGAGCACAAGGAAGCGATCATCAGCCACCTGAGCTGGGTCTCTCTGTTCCTCGGCTTCCATACCCTCGGCCTCTACGTCCATAACGACGTTGTTGTTGCCTTCGGTACCCCTGAGAAGCAGATTCTGGTTGAGCCCGTCTTCGCCCAGTTCGTCCAGGCCGCTTCCGGCAAGGCGGTCTACGGCTTCGATGTTCTGCTCTCCAACGCCGGTGGTGTCGCCGCTAACGCCAACGCCGCCTACATGGATGGCTGGATGGGTGCCATCAACGGTGGAACCGACCTGTTCCTCCCCATCGGTCCTGGTGACTTCCTTGTTCACCACGCCATCGCTCTGGGCCTGCACACCACCACCCTGATCCTTGTGAAGGGTGCCCTGGATGCCCGCGGCTCCAAGTTGATGCCCGACAAAAAGGACTTCGGCTATTCCTTCCCCTGCGACGGCCCTGGCCGTGGCGGTACCTGCGACATCTCTGCCTGGGACGCCTTCTACCTGGCTGTCTTCTGGGCTCTGAACACCGTGGGTTGGCTGACCTTCTACTGGCACTGGAAGCACCTGGCCATCTGGTCCGGCAACGTGGCTCAGTTCAACGAATCCAGCACCTATCTGATGGGTTGGTTCCGTGACTACCTCTGGCTCAACTCCTCCCAGCTGATCAACGGCTACAACCCGTTCGGCAGCAACAACCTGGCCGTCTGGTCCTGGATGTTCCTGTTCGGTCACCTGGTTTGGGCCACCGGTTTCATGTTCCTGATCTCCTGGCGTGGTTACTGGCAGGAGCTGATCGAGACCATCGTCTGGGCTCATCAGCGCACGCCTCTGGCCAACCTGGTTGGCTGGCGCGACAAGCCCGTCGCTCTCTCCATCGTCCAAGCCCGTGTTGTGGGTCTTGCTCACTTCACAATCGGCTACATCCTCACGTACGCGGCATTCTTGATTGCTTCGACGTCAGGCAAGTTCGGCTGATGGTTCTCTGAACACGAGTCGTTCCTCGTTTCTCACCCCGTCCGCTCGTCGGACGGGGTTTTTTATTGGCGTCGCTTGTCTTATCTCAAGTCGTCAACGTGCAGCAGACCAGATGGTGCAATTTGCTTAAGATTCGATGAGTTCCGCGTTGGTTGACTGTGACGCCTGATTGGCAGGCTCTGCCTTCATCAACGTCGTGCCTGGATCGTTTGTTTAACAGCGCAGAAGAATGTGCTGCGCTGTGGCGGCAGCTTGGTTGTGATTACCACGTTGTTCAGATCTCCTCAGGCCCTCTGACGGGACGTCTGCGCATGGACCGTCAGCCCGGAATGGTGCTGGTTTCGATGCAGGCCAACCAGTCGTTACTGATCGAAGGGTCCCGTCATCCCAACTGGATCCCATTCACGATTGAGCACAGCACGAATTTTGCTGAGCACCGACATTTCGGAGAGCCGGTGATGCCCCATACGATGGGCGGCTTCAATACGCAGTTAAAAGAGTCTTTTCTTCGTACATCCCCTGGTGGTAATCACATTGGGGTTGTCTTAATTGACCGCTCGCGGGTTGAGGCATTGGCTCGACTGAGGTCAGGTTGTCGAATCCTGGATCGGATGTCGATACATAATTCAGCCATGTTGAGTTCGACGTCGCACGACCGTTTAAAGCGACTGATGGCTTTGCCAGACTGGCAAGGAAATGATGCACAACAGCCTTTTCAGGCTGATTTTCTTGAGGCTCAATTGATTGAAGATCTGGATTCAGAGAGTCATTCAACTTTGAGGCCGTCTGTTAAGACCCACCGCAGTGATCTTGTTAGCGATCTCGTGAGGTTGTCGTTTCAGAAAAGTACTGAGCCGTTGAGTCTCCTGACGCTCTGTCAGGAGCTCTTTACAACGAAGACAACCTTGACGGTGAGCTGTCGGGAAATGTTTGGTTACGGGCCCAGTGCCTTGTTGCGACGTGTACGGCTTCAGCAAGTCCATCATGTTCTGCGTCATCCTGAGCTTCGGCAGCAGCTTGGTTGCAGTGGTGTGCAAGATGTTGCGGGGCATTTTGGTTTTGTCAGCCGTAATCACTTCGCCAGTGCCTATCGAGAGTTTTGTTCTGAAGCTCCGAGCGACACCTTGGTTGCGGCGGTGAGTCGCAGCTAAGCCTTCCAGCGCCGGCGCCGGTTGGGCGATGAGGTCGGGTTGTCAGCGTGGCTAGCGTCACTCGGCAGTTCAGGCGGGACGTGCCTTGGGGTCGCAGTGGGACAACTTTCGGGTGAATCTCGGTGCCTGGCGTGGCAGCTTCGCCACCTACGACCACAGCCTTGTGTTGAAGGAGGAGCGACCGTCGCTGCTCACGTTGGAAGGGATCCACGGCGACACCATGGCGATGCTCACGCTCCAGCGTTGGGAGCCCGACCATGAGATGCGTCAGGTCATCAGCAGCCTGGGGCGACAGGCGGTCTTCTTTTCATCAGGCAGTTTCGGAAAGGGCTCCATGCAGGTGGCCCCAGGGGTTGTCTTCGGAGCTGAATATGGCTTTGTGCACGGAGATCGTCGGCACCGGCTGGTTGTCCTCACCGACTCGGCCGGTCGTTACACCCATCCGGTCCTGATTCGTGAATACCGCGATGGCACGGTGCAGGAGTTTCTCTCCCCGCTCACCAGCGAGGACTTGCTTGGCTCCTGGGATGGTTGCGAGGAAACGATGCTGGCCAGTTCCTATGAGCTCAGTTCTCTTCCCTGGTCGGGTGTCGTGACGCCAGAGATGTTGGTTGGTGTGTCTTTTCTGCCTGACGGCGGTGGCTTCCGCATTCCTGACCAGATCAGCCATCGGCAGGCGTTTTCGGTGGAAGCGTTCTGGTTGTCGGCGACTGACCGGCTCGAGTGGCTGATTCGTCGTTATGACGACGGCGGGGCTTGGTTGTCATCGCACCATCGCATCCTACAGCGACAACGGCCTTGATGGCACGATAAAGGTGTGAAATTCACACTTTATTGAGTGGATTTCGTGCTTTTGCGGGGTGCTGTTTGAGCAGCAGGTACATCGTTGGCACGACGAACAGCGAGAGCAGTGAGGAGATCAGCAGGCCGCTGAACACCACAGTGCCGATGCTGATTCGGCTGGCTGATCCGCTGCCCTGGGCGATCAGCAGTGGCAGAAATCCTGCAAGAGACGTCACCGCCGTCAGCAGAATCGGGCGCATGCGTTGCACGGCTGCTCCGTGAATCGCCTCCTTGACGCGCAGGCCGGCGTTGAGGCGCTGGTTGGCGAATTCAACGATCAGGATTCCGTTCTTGGCCGCCAGGCTGATCAGCACCAGCAGGCCCATCTGCCCGTACACATCAAGCGGCAGGCCTCGCAACCGCAGCCCGATCAGGGCACCCATCAGGGCGACGGGAACCGTGAGCAGGATGATCAGCGGATCGATAAAGCTCTCGTACAGCCCCGCGAGCAGCAGATAAACCACCACGACGCCGAGGCTGAACAGCAGCCAGGTGGTTCCAGCTGCTTTGCGTTCTTCTTCGGCAAGTCCGGTGAACGCCAAGCTGATGTTGCTGCCACCGACCCGCTCTCCCGCTTGCTCGAGGGATCGAATCGCCTCGCTGCTGCTGACCCCTGGTGCCGGCACCGCACTGATGCGGATCGACCGGTTGAGGCCGTAATGGTTAATGCTGTTTGCACCTTCAATGGCCTTGATCTGGGCGACATTGGCGAGGGAGACCAGCTCTCCCTGCCGGTTGCGCACCATCAGCGTCTTGAGGTCGTTGATGTCTCCGCGGTCTGAGCCCTCCAGTTGCAGCACGATGCTGCGGATGCGGTTGCCTTCGAAGGTGTCATCGATATAGCGCCCGCCGATGGCGGTGCCGATCTCCCGAAGGGTCGCCCCGTAGTCCAGATCCAGAGCGGCCACCAGATCTCGGTCCAGCGTCAGGTCCCAACGCGGTGAGCTGGCATCAAAACGTGTGCCGACCCGCTCGAAGCGGCCGCTGGATTGCACATCGCCGATGAATGACTGGGCAACGGCTTCAAAGGCACCGAGGTCAAGCCGTCCACCGCTGCGGTCCAGCAGTTCCATCTGCAGAGCGGAATCACTGCTGAACCCCCGAACGGTCGGTGGTGTTGTGACCACGACCCTGGCATTGCCGATGGCCGCCCGCAGCTTCTCGTTCAGACGTTGTTTAATCGCTTCGCTGCTCTGGGCGGCACCGGGACGCTCCGCCAGGGGGGTGAGCCGCAGATAAAACGAGCCTCGGTCTTCTCCGCTTTGGCCAAACGAGTTGCCGGCATAGAAGTTCCCGCTGCGGATCAGGGGTTCTTCGGCGACCACTGTTCGGATCTGATCCATCACCGCCACCGTGCGTTCGAGGCTGGCCCCATCCGGAAGCGTGAAGAATCCACGAATTTGCCCTTGATCCTCGTTTGGAATAAAGGCTGTGGGGATTGTGGCCAGCCCGGTTGTGGTGGCCAGCAGGGCCACCAGCAGGATCCCCAGCATCCAACGACCGTGGCGCAAGCTGTTGTTCAGCACTCGGCTGTAGGCCTGTTGCAGTCGCCCGATGCCGTTCCGCACTGCCGTACTGATGCGTTGGAGCGGTGCTGGCAACCGTCCGCCCTGGGGGCCCAGCACCTGAGCGCAGGCCATCGGTGTGAATGAGAGGGCATTGATGGTTGAAAACAGGATCGCTCCTGTGATCGCAATCGCAATGGGCTGGTACAGCCGGCCGATCGAGCCGGGAATCAGCAGCGCCGGCACAAACACGGCAGCCAGAACCAGGGAGGTGGCGACCACGGCGCCGGCGAGTTCGGCCATGGCGTCTTCCGCGGCCTGCTGGGGCCTGGCACCACGTTCGATTCGACCGGCGATGTCTTCACTGACGACGATGGCGTCATCAACGACGATGCCTGTGGCCAGCACAAGACCGAACAGGATCAGGCTGTTGATGCTCGTGCCGGTGAAGCGCACGATGATCAGACTTCCAATCAGCGCCACGGGGACAGCGATGCCCGGAATCATCGCCAGGCGCCACCGCCCCAGAAACAGCAGCAGGACCGTCAGCACCAGCAGCACCGCATCGCGCAGGGTGCCGATCGTGCGATCGAGATTGTCCTGAACGCTGTCTGCCACATCAACGATCACCTGCATGTCCATCCCCGGTGGAAAGCTGGATTCCAGGCGTTCAAGGGCGGACATCACGCCTCGGCTGACGGCCAAGGCATTCGCCCCATCGCGTTGGTAGATGCCGACGGCGATGGAGCGTTCGCCCTCGAGATTCATCGCCTGGCGTCCGTAGTTGCGTTGACCGAGCACCACGCGTCCAACGTCTTTCAGGCGCAGGATCCCGCCCTCGCCCAGTGGTCGCAGGATCAGATTCTCAAAATCGCGTTGACTGTGCAGGCGTCCATCGGCATCCACCGGCAAGGTGATCAGCGTTCCTGCGCTGGAGGGTGCTGCTCCCACGCTGCCAATGGCGGCCAGGACGTTTTGTTCTGCCAGAGCTCGGGCGACATCGCCCATGGTGAGATTGTTTTGCGCGAGTCGTTGCGGGTCCAGCCACAATCGAAAGGCGAGATCGCTGCTGCCGAAGATCTGCACATCACCGACCCCAGGGGTGGTGAGCAGCGCGTCCCGCAACGCCTGATCCAGCCAACTCCCGAGGTAGGCCGGTCCATAGAGGCCGTCCTCATGGCTGAATCCGAGGATCATCAACAGATCGTCGGAGGAGCGTCGGACGCGCAAGCCTTCGCGGCTGACCGCCTGCGGCAGGCGCCGGGTTGCCAGATTGACTTCGTTCTGAACCTTGATGGCGTTCAGTTCCGGATCCCCGTCCTTGAAGCGCAGGCTGATTCTGGCTCCGCCCTGACGGCTGCTGGAACTGATGCTGTCGAGTCCTTCCAGTCCCTGGAGTTGCTTCTCCAAGACCGCCGTCACGCTCTGTTCGACGACTTCAGGCGCTGCCGCAGGAAAATTCGCACTCACGCTCACGCGTGTTGGCGCGAGCTGCGGAAGGTCCTCCAGGCCAAGTCCAGCCAGCGCTGTGAATCCCGCAAGCAGGATCAGCACGCTGCAGACGATGGTGAACACCGGCCGCCGCAGAAACGGCTGGGAGATTGAGCGCAACAGGGATCCGGGGAATCAGCGGAATCCTGACAGCAGAAATCCCCTGGGGCACCTCAGTGCACCAGGGGATCGGTTGAATCAATCCTGAGTATCAGTGACTGAACTCAGCCCACGCTCCAGACGCCACCGGCGATTTGAACCAGCGGAGCAACGATGGTGGTGCCGCAGAGGAACCAGGCAAAAGCTGCACCACCGCAACCGCCAAGCCAGAAACCGCTGGCGAATTCTGCCCAACCTGCTTTGGTGAACAGGTCAGCAGGGGGGTTGTCGATCGTGGCATCAGCGGGCTGGACATTCGGTCCATTGCCTGCGGTGCCGTAGATCGACAGGCAGACCGTGAGGATCGACACCAGGCCGATCGTGGCCAACAGACCTGCATTGGTGGCGAACTCGCTGGCACGCAGCGGACCGCAGATGGTCAGCGGCCCATACAGGAAGAAGCCGTGGGCCATGCCAATTTCCAGTCCCCGACGGTTGGGGGACAGGGCAGGGCGGTAGGCGGGAAGTCCGTTAAGGAACGCTTTGGTGAACGCATTGCTGTTCACCGGAGTGGCCAGGTTGCCGACGGTGGGGTCGGCGACGGGGGTCACGGTCATGGTGGTGATGAACGGTGGGAAAGGGTGGCCAGCGACCTCAGTCGCGGGCTTCGATCACGTTGAACAGCAGGGTCATGGCCACGGCCGGACCCACAATTCCCACGAGGGGGACGAACACCGAGGGCATCCAGGCAGCGACAAAGTCTCCGGTCATGGCGACGGCCAAAACATCCGCCGTTACTGTAGGGACCACACTTCTGATGGCTCGCTCAGCGCCGTGCCGGCGACATAAAAGTTCAATCCATATGAATTCCTTTTTCGTTGCCATCCCCGCCGGTCTGATCGCCCTTCTCCTTGTTTTGAGGGGGCGTTCGGTCAAGCCGATGCTGTCGAGCACCGATGCCGATGGCATCGCCGCACTCAATCGTCAGCAGTTGTCTCTGGTCGTTTCAGCCGAGGCTGATCCGAAGCCCGAGCAGGCGGAAGCTGACGCGTGGGAGGTCCCTGTCACCCAGCGCGAGCGTCTAGCCCTGAACCAGCGCTTGACCCAGGCCATGAACGCGGGGCCGGAGGATCGGCTTGAGGCGGTACGACTCGCCGATCGCTGGGGTGTGACGTCGGTCCTTCCGATTCTTCGCCGTGGCCTCCGCGATAGCGATGCCCGCGTGGTGGAAGCTGCAGCCTCTGCGATGCAGCGCTTCCGTGGTGCCACCAAACGGCCGGAGCCTCAGACCGCTCGCTTGCCGCGCAATGTGGCGCGGATGCGATAGATCGGTCGGTCCTGACTTTCGTGATACGTGCGGATCTGCAATTCACCCAGCAGCCCGAAGCAAAACAGCTGAATGCCGGCCAGCCCTAACACCACCGCCAGGGTGAGCAGGGGACGATTGCCGATGTCGCCGCCCATCAGCTTGACGGCCAAGAGATAACTGCTGGCCACCAGGCTGAACAGGATGGCGACCAACCCCCCGAAGCCGAACACGTACATCGGCCGGGTCAGGAACCGCTTCATGAACCACACCGTCAGCAGGTCCATCAGCACCCGAAAGGTTCGGTCGATGCCGTATTTGCTGCTGCCGAACTGACGGGCACGGTGGTTCACCTTGACCTCAGTGATCCGGGCACCCTCGATAAAGGCGAGGGCCGGCAGAAATCGGTGGAGTTCCCCGTACAGGCGCATGTCCGAGAGCACATCACGGCTGTAGGCCTTCAGGGAACAGCCGTAGTCGTGAAGCCGCACGCCCGTGACACGTCCAATCAGTCGGTTGGCGATCTTGGAGGGAAGCTTGCGTTGTAAGGCGGCGTCCTGGCGTTGGTGACGCCAGCCGCTCACAAGGTCATAACCCTCCCGCAGTTTGGCCAGCAGCATCGGGATGTCCGCTGGATCGTTTTGCAAGTCGCCGTCCAGGCTGACGATCACTTCGCCCTGGGCTACATCAAAGCCGGCGGCCATGGCGGCGGTTTGCCCATAGTTCTTGCGCAGCAGGACTCCGACGAGCTCTGGCACCGTCTCGCAGAGCTCCTCCAGCACAGCCCCGGTGCGGTCGCTGGATCCGTCATTCACCAAGACCAGCTCGAAGCGCTCACCGGTGGGTCGGAGCGCCGCCAGCAGTTGCTCCACCAGATGGGGCAGGCTTTCCTCCTCGTTGTAAAGCGGCACCACCACCGATAGATCCAGGGGTGCGCTCATGCCGGCATCAGAAGATCCGCTCAACTTAATCGGGCTGGTTCGGCGGCCTCACGGCAGGTGGTTTCCGTCGTGGCAGCGCGTGATGCGGCCTGCACCACGCAGCTCCCGGCGGTAATGAGCGGCCACCGGGTGACTGTCGCTGGGGTGGATGCTGTCAACGCCGATGCCGTTGCGGCCGTGGTCGCGGCCGGAACTGTGGCGGTAGCGGCCCTGGCCGAGGTGGATGCCGACATGGGTGCAGCGTCGTGCCGTGCCGAAGAAGAGCAGGTCGCCTGGTTGAAGCAATCGGGCGTCGCCCGGGCGGACCGCCACAGGGGTGCAGAAGCGTTCCTGCTGATAGGCGTCTCGGGGAATCCAGATGTCCTGGCTGGCAAAGGCTGTTTGCATCAGGCCCGAGCAGTCCATGTTCGGCGGGGTTGTCCCGCCCCACAGGTAGGTGTTCGCGTGCTGTTGTGCCTTGTCTGTCCAGGCCAGCACGGCAGGCAGACGCTGTTCGATCTGGGTCCGATCGAGCAGGCGTGGTTGCCATGGCCCACGTTCGACGGCGCGGCCGACCACCGCATCAAGGGACAGCCAGCAGCGGTAGCCGTCTTCGAGCAATTGCACCCTCAGCCGCTCGTTGTCGCGGCCAAGGATGCGAAATCCGCGGCCGGCACAGGCCTGCGTGGCTAATCCATCGCCCCTGGAGCGGGCAAAACCATCGACATCCCGTTGAAGTTCCCAGCAGCTTCCCGGCTGGGTTAACTCACGGGCCAGCAGGGTGCTTAGGGTCGCCATGGCCTGAAGCATGCACCATGGCGTTCTACCGCCCCGATCCCGCTATGGAGGCCCGCCTGGCCTCGGTCCTGGATCGGTTGGATGCCGAAGGGCGCCCCGGATTGCGCAACAGCCTTTCGGTGACCTGGGTGCGCTACGAGGAGACCGCGCCGCAGGCCGGTCAGGGGAGTGGGGCTGCATGGAACGAACAGCGTGTTCATTACCCGGCGAGCGTGGTCAAGCTCGTCTACGCCGTGGCCGTGGAGCAGTGGTTGCAGAAGGATCTGATCCCGGACAGCGATGAATTGCAGCGCGCCATGCGCGACATGATCGGCGACTCCAGCAATGACGCCACCGGCTTGATCGTTGATCTGCTGACTGGCACCACCAGCGGTCCGGAGCTGGATGCCCTCGGCTGGCCCTCCTGGCAGCGTCAGCGTCGGTTGGTCAATGACTGGTTGACGACGCTGGGATGGCCGGAACTGGACGGGTCCAATTGCTGCCAGAAGACCTGGTCGGACGGGCCTTACGGGCGGGACAAGCTGTTCTATGGCGCCGATAACGGCAACCGCAATGCGCTCTCCACAGCAGCAACGGCCCGCTTGCTCGAGGCGGTGATGACCGGTGCGGTTGTCTCGCCTCCGGCCTGTCGTCGCTTGCGCGATTTACTCGATCGATCCTTGGATCCGGATCAGCGCAAGGCCGATCCGGAGAATCAGGTCGACGGCTTCCTGGGCGAAGGCCTCCCGGATGGATTCAGGTTGTGGAGCAAGGCGGGATGGATGAGTCAGGCCCGCCACGATGCGGTGTGGTGTCAGAGCCAGGCTCCCGACAGCTCACCCGTGCTGATCGTGGCCTTTGCAACTGGGCCCGATCGGGCCAAAGATGAAACGCTGATGCCCGAACTTGCCCGGGCTCTCACGGCGATCACTGAATGACATTCAAGTGATCTGGAACGGAGAGGGAGGGATTCGAACCCTCGACAGAAGTTGCCTCCTGTAACTCCTTAGCAGGGAGCCGCTTTCAACCACTCAGCCACCTCTCCAGCGGCGGCGCCATCCTATCAACTCCAGGGTCTGCCGTCAGATCTCGATGCGGGGCAGACGTCGTTTGAAACCGCAGAGGATTTCCCAGGGGATCGAGTCACAGCGCTCGCTCCAGTCCTGCGGAGAGATCGTTTGCTCGCCGTCTTGACCCAGCAGCGTGACGATGTCGCCCGGGAGCACTGGACCCGCATCGGTTGCATCGACGAGCAGCTGGTCCATGGTGATCGCCCCCACCTGCGGCAGCCGTTTTCCCCGATGCAGCACATCGATCCGGTCGCTGAGGGCACGCACCACGCCATCGGCATAGCCGATGGCAACAACGGCGAGCCGGGTGGGCCTTTGGCTGATGAAGCGTCGCCCATAGCTGGCGCTGACCCCTGCGGGGATCGAGCGCACGAGGGTCACCCGTGCTTTCACCGTGAGTGCTGGCTGCAGCTTCAGGGTGTCGGCCAGGTGGGGCGCTGGAGCTTGACCGTAGAGGGCCAGTCCCACCCGGACCATGTCGTGGTGGAGGGCACGGCTCTGTAGGGTCCCGGCCGAATTCGCCAGGTGGCAGCACAACTCGTGTCCCCGCTGGGGGAGTTGATCGAGCACGGAGCAAAACCGTTGATGCTGCTGGCGTGTGAACGCCCCGTCATCGCCATCGGCTGCGCCGTCGGCACAGGCCAGATGGCTGTACAGCCCGCTCAGTTGCAGGTTCGCCTGACTGCGGATCAGCTCCACCAGGCGGGCGCCGTCGTCCCAGGCACAGCCCAGTCGAGCCATGCCCGTATCGAGCTTCAGCTGCACGGGAAAGCGCCGTCCGCTGTCCCGTGCAAGGGCCTCACACAGCTGAATGTCGTCGGCCGTGCTCAGCGTTGGCATCAGGCGCCAGTGCAGGCAGTGCCTCAGCTGTTCCGCATCGGTGAGGTTGCCGAGCAGCAGAATCGGCACCTCCAGTCCGGCTCGGCGTAGTTCCAGACCCTCGGAGAGCGTGGCGACGCCCAGGCTGCTTGCTCCCCCCTGCAGGGCCGCACGGGCCACACTCTCCGCTCCGTGTCCATAGCCGTCGGCTTTGACGACGGCCATCAGGCTCGTTCCCGGTGCGAGGTGACCGCAGACGGCACGAGCGTTGCTCTCGATCGCCCGCGGGGACACCTCGACCCAGGCGCGCTGGCGAGGATCCAATGCCGTCATTGGGGTTTGGTGATCTTGATCACCAGAGGACTCTGTCGATGCTCGTTAGCATGACTGTCTTACCTGGAGCTGGCATGGGCCAGGTTCTCGTTCTCAATGCGTCCTACGAGCCCTTGAACATCACCACCTGGCGCCGGGCCATGGTGATGACGCTCAAAGGCAAGGCCGAAGGCTTGGAATACGACGCCAAACGCGAGATCCGGCGCGGCACGCACCCGCCAACCGTGATTCGCCTCAGGCAGTACGTCAAGATCCCGTACCGTCAGCTGCCGTTGACGCGCCGCAACCTGTTTCAGAGGGACCACCACAGCTGCCAGTACTGCGGCACCAGCGGCGAGCAGCTCTCAATGGATCACATCGTTCCTCGCAGCCGTGGGGGAGGCGATACCTGGGAGAACGTCACCACGGCTTGTCTGAGTTGCAATGTCCGCAAGGGCAACCGCACGCCCAAGGAAGCGGGCATGCCCTTGCGTCATGTGCCCCGTCGGCCGATCAGCAGTCTCAGTTTCGAGGCTTCACGGCAGATCCATGCCGGCCATCACCGCGAATGGGCGAAGTATGTGATCGGAAGCGACGACTGAGGTCGCATCAGCTGTCCTCTTGCTCGCTGAGTGAGGCCAGCTTCTGGCGTTGTTCTTCGGCCTGGCAGGCACCGATCACATCCTCGAGCTGTCCCTCAAGCACTGGATCGAGAGAGAAGTTGCGGCCGAGTCGATGGTCCGTGGCTCGGTTGTCCTTGTAGTTGTACGTCCGGATTTTTTCGGAGCGGTCTCCACTGCCGACCTGGGCCCGGCGATCACTGCTTTCCCGTTCCGCGGCTGCGGCCTGCTCCCGTTCCAGCAGCTTGGCGCGAAGGATCTCCAGAGCACGTTCGCGGTTCTGGAGCTGGGAGCGTTCCTGGGTGCAGAACACCCGGATTCCTGTGGGTTTGTGCAGCAGATCGACGGCGGTTTCAACTTTATTGACGTTCTGACCACCGGCACCACCGGAACGTGCCGTGCTGATGTCCAAATCCTTGGGGTCCAGTTGGACCTCCACCGCGTCTGCCTCTGGCATCACGGCAACGGTGGCCGTCGAGGTGTGAACGCGGCCTTGGGATTCGGTGGCGGGAACGCGTTGAACGCGATGGACGCCGGCTTCAAATTTCAGCTGACTGAACACGCTGTCCCCTTTCACGGAGAGGATGAGTTCGCGAAAACCGCCGAGGTCGGCTTCGGTGCTGCTGACCGGCTGGACGGACCAACCGATTTTTTGGCTGTAGCGCTCGTACATCCGAGCCAAATCACCGGCCCAAAGGCAGGCTTCATCCCCCCCTGCCCCAGCTCGGATTTCCAGCATCACGCTGCGTTCGTCGCGGGGATCACGGGGCAACAAGGCCACCGTGAGACGTTCGACCAAGGCAGTCCGTTGCTCATCCAGAAGGCTGAGCTCATCCTGCGCTAGGGATTCCATGGCCGCGTCGCCGCGGCTGTCCTTCAGCAGTTGCTTGGCGTCAGCGTGCTCTTTGTCCAGACGCTGAAGCTGTTCAAAATCAAGGACAAGCGGCTCAAGACGTGCACGTTCCCGTGCAATCGTCTCGAGCCGCTTGGGATCGGACGCGACATCAGGATCAGCCAGTTGACGCTCGAGGGAGCGAAAACTGGCTGACGCTGTTTCAAGCCGCGTAATCAGGTTCGAGGCGTCCATGCCCCGCTCCTAACGAACAACTCAGGAGTCGGCGTCGTCTTTTTTCTTGCCACCCATGCCGTACTTGCGCATGAAGCGGTCCACACGTCCCTCGGTGTCGAGGATCTTCTGGGTCCCGGTGAAGAAAGGGTGGTTGCCGCTCCAGACGTCGACATGAATCTCGGGCTGGGTGGAACCAGTGGTCATCACCACTTCGCCGTTGCAGATCACCTTGGCATCGGGGTACCAGGTGGGATGAATCTCGGGCTTGGGCATGGTTGTTGAGTTCTGAAGCGGAAACAGTGCAAGCGGCTGAATCAGCGCTTGGAGAACTGAGGAGCCTTACGAGCTTTCTTGAGGCCGTACTTGCGACGCTCCTTGGCACGGGGGTCACGGCTGAGGTGGCCTTCCACCTTCAGGGGCTTGCGGTTGTCAGCTGACAGTTCGCACAGGGCACGGGCAGCACCCTGCTTGATGGCACCAGCCTGGCCGGTGAGACCACCACCACGCACATTGACCAGGACGTCGTACTCAGTGGTGAGTCCGAGGGTGTCCAGGGGAGCCTTCACCGCTGCGATGTAGGCAGGGTTGTAGTTCAGGTAGTTATCACCTGGACGACCATTGATCGTGATCGTTCCATTGCCGGGAACGAGGCGGACCCGAGCGACGGAGGTTTTACGACGACCGGTGCCCCAGTAGACGACGGAATTGGTGCTCATTTGGCGGAAGCGGCGGGATCAAGCTTGAGGGGCTGGGGCTGCTGGGCGGCATGGGGATGCTCGCTGCCCTTGTAAACCTTGAGCTTCCGGAACATCTGGCGCCCGAGGGCGTTGTGGGGAAGCATGCCTTTGATGGCCTTCTCAACGATCCGCTCGGGGATGCGCTCTTGAAGAGCCTCGAAGGTTTCGACCTTCATGCCGCCGGGACGACCGGAATGACGGCGATACAGCTTCTGTTGGGGTTTGCGGCCGCTGACCTGAATCTTTTCAGCGTTCACAATCACCACGAAATCACCCGTATCCATGTGCGGAGTGAAGTTGGGATTGTTCTTGCCGCGCAGAACTGCAGCGACTTCGGTGGCTAGGCGACCGAGGGTCTGATTCTCGGCGTCCACCAGATACCACTGGCGGTCGATCGAATCAATCGGGGGAAGTGAGGTCTTGTTCATCGCGCCGGCAGGCCGGTTCGGAGGTGCCCCGTCACAAACGGCGGAGCTGGGCAGGTTGGTCCGGTCCGAAGCCGGACCTGACTGGAGCTCAAGGGTCGAGCTTACTCTTTGGCGGTTCCTGGTCTTTGAAGACAGGAATGCTCAGAGATCCTGGTTGATTGCTTTCGGCAAAGTCGGCGGATCCGGAGGTGGATCGCTTTCAGCCAGAAAAAACCACGGTTGGCAATCGTACCAGCCGGCTCTGCTGAACAGCTCCTGGGGGTAGCCGGCCCGCAGCAGGCACAGGCCATGGGGCGGCGCCGCCTCCTTGACCAGATCGCGGCGACGTTGTTTCCAGCGCGCTTCAAAGGCGTCTGGACTGAGGCGATGCTCTCCGACAGCGACGAGCTGGGCCATCAGCAGGCGAACCATGCCGTAGAGGAAGCCACTGGCTTGAATTTCGATGCGGAGCAGGTCTCCCTCCCGCTGGACCTCCACCTCCTGCACGGTGGTTCGGGCATGGGCTCGTCGGCTTCCGGTTCGCATGAATGCGGTGAAGTCGTGCAGCCCGAGCATTCCCTTGAGCGCCCGTTGCATCTCGTCCTGGTCCAGCCGCAACTGGTACCGGTGCCAGCTCCAGGGGCTCAGGAACAGATTGGGCCGTCGACCGTTGTAAATGGTGTAGCGGTATCGCCTGTAGGTGGCCGAGTAACAGGCATGCCAATCGAAGGGGCAGGCCACCGATTCCCGCACGCGAATGCTGCCGGGCAGTCGACCGTTCAGAGCAGGGGCCCATTTGCCGGCAGGAATTCGGTCGCTGCAGTCGAAATGAACGACCTGCCCCGCTGCGTGCACTCCTGTATCGGTGCGGCCGGCAGCAAAGGTCTGGATCAGCCGGTCGGGCTCCAGCTGCTGGATGGCGCGTTCTAATTCAGCTTGAACGCTGTGGCCGTTGCGTTGCCGTTGCCATCCGCAAAAAGCAGAACCCTCGTACTGCAGGCTCAGAGCGATCCGGCGTAAGGCTGGATGCTCTTCTGCAGACGAGGGTTCCTGAGTCAATGGTCAGAGGTGACCCGAGATCAGACCAATTCGATGATCGCCATCTCAGCGTTGTCACCACGACGGGGGACCGTGCGGGTGATGCGGGTGTAGCCACCTTTGCGATCGCTGTAGCGATCGGGGGCTTTGTCAAACAGGGCGTGCACCAGCTGCTTGTCGTAGATGTACCCCATGGCACGGCGACGGGAGGCCAGGCTGCCGTCCTTGGCGAGGGTGATCATCCGTTCGGCTTCGTCGCGCAGGGCTTTGGCGCGAGCTTTGGTCGTGGTGACCCGACCCTCACGGATCAGCTGGGTGGTCAGAGCGCGCAGCATGGCTTTGCGCTGGTCAGCTGGGCGACCCAGCTGGGGAACACGGCATTGGTGACGCATGGATTTGGCGGGAGCGTTGGCGGAACGGAGTGTTGATCAGACTGACGTGATCAAGCCGAAGTGCGGCTTTGGGGAATGGAGATGCCGATCCGCTCGAGAGCCTCGATCACTTCATCGGCCGACTTGGAACCGAAGTTTTTGATCTCCAGCAGATCTTCATAACTGAAGCCCATCAGGTCGGACACGGAGTTGACCTGAGCGCGCTTGAGGCAGTTGTAGGCACGCACCGACAAATTGAGCTCTTCAAGCGGAATCTGTGCTTCGGCTGAAGGCTCGGGCTCAACGCCAGGCTCCTCAACCAAGGTGACGGTGGCCAGCGGTTGGAACAACTCAATCAGTTGATTCGCAGCCTGGGCGAGGGCGTCATCCGGGGTGATGGAACCGTCGGTGACGATTTCAATCCGGAGACGTTCACGGGCGGAACCGCCTTCTGCAACAGCGGTTTCGTCGATCGTGAAGTTCACCCGACGCACCGGCATGAACACAGCATCGATCTGCAGCAGATCGATGGCGGAGGTGTCTTCGTTGTGGCGATCGACAGGGCGATAACCAACACCGCGTTCGACATGAACTTCGATTTCCAGGCTGTGACCATCGGCCACGGTGGCGATCGGACGGTTGCCGTCGACCACCTGAACCTGAGAGGAGAACTGCAGGTCGCTGGCGGTGACTTCAGCGGGGCCGGCAACAACCAGACGGCCGATCTCGAGATCGCCAGAGCGGCTGTTGACCGACAGCTGCTTGCAGTTCAGCAGGATGTCGAGGACATCTTCACGAACTCCAGGAATCGTGGCGTACTCATGGTTGACACCAGCGATCCGAATCGCGGTGACGGCACTGCCTTCAAGGCCGCCCATCAGGACGCGCCGCAGCGAATTACCCAGGGTCGTGGCCTGGCCACGCTCGAGAGGGCCAATCAGGAAAACGCCGTTTTGGGCGCGATCCTCGGCAACCTGATGCTCGATGCGATCGATCTGATACTGCAGCACGGTCTGATGCGGAATAGTGAGCGGGAACCGGTAAAAACTGTCGTGTCGGCTCAGACGCGACGGCGCTTGGGCCGGCGGCAACCGTTGTGGGGCAGCGGTGTGACGTCGCGAATCAGCGTGATTTCGAGGCCAGCGACCTGAAGTGCACGGATTGCGGTTTCACGACCTGAGCCAGGGCCACGGACCAACACTTCGATCTGACGCATGCCTTGGTCGAGCGCGCGACGGGCAGCGGCTTCAGCTGCGGTTTGAGCGGCAAAGGGAGTGCCTTTACGAGCACCTTTGAATCCACTTGCACCAGCCGAAGACCAAGCGATGACTTCGCCAGCGGTGTCGGTGATCGAAACGATCGTGTTGTTGAAGGTGCTCTGGATGTGCGCAACCCCATTGGGCACATTGCGCTTGGCCTTCTTGGGGCCGGATTTCTTAGCGGTTTTGGCCATGGGCCGAGGAATGTCTGGGGCGGAGGGGTCAGTGGTGCCTCAGAGCGAGGCAGTGGGGCCTTACTTCTTCTTGCCGGCCACGGTTTTACGAGCACCGCGACGCGTGCGTGCATTGGTGCGGGTGCGCTGGCCACGCACCGGCAGGCTCATGCGGTGACGGCGACCACGCAGGCAGCCAATGTCCTGAAGACGCTTGAGGGCCATGCCCTCCTGACGACGGAGATCACCCTCGATGGTGAACCCTTCGGTGGCTTCACGGAGCTTCTGGATGTCGCCATCCTCGAGGTCCTTGACCCGGGTGTCAGGGTTCACGCCCGTCTGGGCGAGGATGGTCTGGGCCCGAGTCAGGCCGATTCCATAGATGTAAGTGAGGGAGACTTCAACTCGCTTGTCACGAGGGATGTCAACGCCGGCGATCCGTGCCACGGAGATTCAATCGAGGAGGGACAAAGGCCTCCGTGGGATCGGAGGCGGGAAGGGGCTACACAGTTCTGAAGTCAGCTGCGTAGCGTGAATGCAAGTCGGCCAGGCTTCAGCCTTGGCGCTGTTTGTGCTTGGGGTTGGGGCAAATCACCATCACCCGGCCGTGGCGACGAATCACCCGGCACTTGTCGCACATTTTCTTGACTGAGGCGCGCACCTTCATGAGGCGTGGCTCTCCAAATTTCCAAACGGCAACAGTACCACGCGGGTCAACTCAACACGGCGGTGATCCGTTCGGTGATGGCCTCAACGCTGCCTTCGGCTGGCACAGAGATCAGTAGCCCTTTGGCCTTGTAGTAACTGATCAGTGGAGCCGTTTTCTCCCGATAGACCTCAAGCCGATTGCGAATCACCGCTTCGTTGTCATCGGCCCGTCCGCGGGACAGCATCCGTTCAATCAAGACGGCGTCGTCGAGCTCGAGCAGGACCACCGCCTCGATCGGCTGTTCGAGTTGCGCCAGCAGGGGTTCTAGGGCTTCGGCCTGAGGCACGGTTCGGGGGAAGCCATCCAGAAGCCAGCCGCCACCCGTGAGTGCCTTCATCTGGCTTTCCACGATCGCGAGCACCAGGGCATCGCTGACGAGCTCACCTCGGTTCATGACGGCTTCGGCTTCCTTGCCGAGCTGCGAGCCTGCGGCCACTTCCGCACGCAGCAGATCTCCTGTGGAGAGGTGCTTCATGGCATGGCTCTCGCAGAGTCGTGCCGCTTGGGTGCCTTTGCCAGCGCCTGGAGGGCCGAGGAAGAGAAGGCGGGTTTTCATGGTCTTGGTGGATGGTCGAAGAATGAGAGGCGAGGTACAGCCGGGGGTTATTGCCGAACCAATCCCTCGTAACGCTGCGAAATCACGTAGGTCTGCACCTGTTTGGCGGTGTCGATCGCCACGCCGACAAGGATCAGCAGCGAGGTGGCGCCGAGACCACGGAAGGTCTGCACCTGCGTGGCCCGTTCGACAGCGGCGGGGATGATCGCCACCGAGCCGAGGAAGAGGCCCCCGAGCAAGGTGAGGCGGTTCTGGACGCCCGACAGATAGTTGGCCGTTGCACTGCCTGGTCGCACCCCAGGAATGGCGACACCACCACGCTTGAGATTGGTGGCCATATCGGCGGGGTTGACCGTCAACGAGGCATAGAAATAGGAGAAACCCAGAATCAGCGCGAAGAAGGTCAGGGCGTAGGGCCAGGGATTGGTTGCGCTGGGGTTGAGCGCTGAAGAGATCCGTGCCAACCACTCATTTTTGGTGAGGTTGGCGATCGTGAAGGGGAGAAAGATCAGTGCAGACGCGAAAATGATCGGCATCACACCACCGGCATTCAGTTTCAGCGGCAGGTAGCTCTGCCGTGACGGAAGCACGCCGGTTCCGCCGATCTGGCGCTTCGCGCTCACGATCGGGATCCGTCGCGCGCCTTCCTGCACGAAGATGATTCCCACGATGGTGACGAGGAACACCAGGACCAGGACGATGATCCCGAGCACGGTGGCGCGTTCCCCGGTCTGGGCCGCCTCGATGGTTGCACTGAGGGTTCTCGGGAGTGACGAGACGATGTTCAGGAAGATGACCAGGGAGGCACCCTGACCAATCCCTCGCTCGGTGATCACTTCACTGATCCACATCACCACCATTGAGCCGGTGACCAGGGCCAGTGCTGTCTGCACGATGAAGACCGTGTCACTGATCCCTTCAAGGGCGTATTGCCGCAGGATGGTTGCGAAGACGATGCTCTGCAGCAATCCCCAACCCAGCGCCACGTAGCGGGTGATCTGCGCGATCTTTCGACGTCCCGCCTCGCCCTCGTTTTTTTGCAGATCCTCGAGCTGGGGCAAGGCTGCGGTCAGCAGCTGCAGGATGATCGAGGCATTGATGAAGGGAAGAATTCCCAGGGCAAAGATCCCCAGCGTGGAGATTCCTCCCCCCGTAAAGATGTCCAGGAAACCGATGAGGTCGGTTGCACCGTCGGTGAACTGTTTGAAGGCGACCCGATCGATGCCTGGAATCGGGATGTAATTGCCAAGTCTCACCAGCAGAAGCAATCCCAGGGTGGTGAGGACGCGATTGCGCAGACCAGCGTTGGTGAACAGCTGGCTGATCACTTCGGCGGCGTTGGGGTTGCGACCCCGACTGACGAGCATGTCCGAGAGAAATGGGTTGGGCTTGATGCAGCGAAGCCGCCCGCAGACCGAAGTCCAACGGACGGCTCAGAGCCTAAGGCTGAGTTGAGACCAGGGGGGCCTGAATTCAGTCCAGGACTTCGCAGGTGCCGCCGGCGGCTTCGATCTTGGTGCGGGCGGAGCCCGTGAAGGCCGCCGCTTGAACGGTCAACTTCACTTTGAGATCACCATTCCCGAGCATCTTCAGTGGGTGCTTGGGGCTGGTGACGATGCCGTCCTTGACCAGGGAGTCGAGGTTGACGGTGCTGCCGTCCTTGAGGTCGTTCAGCGCCGACACATTCAGCACAGTGAAGTGCTTCGGGTTGACCAGGGGGAAGTGCTTGAGCTTCGGGACCCGGCGGTAGAGGGGCATTTGGCCACCTTCGAAGCCCGGACGGGTCGGACGGCCCGAACGGGACTTCTGGCCACGCATACCAAAGCCGCAGCTCGCGCCCTGGCCGGCGGCGATGCCGCGGCCCTTGCGCAGTTTGCGGCGACGTGCGCCCTTATTGGGTTTGAGGGAATCGAGTCGGAGAGTCATCGCGAATCAGGAGTAGATCTGCTCGAGGGAGATTCCCCGTTCCTTGGCAGTCTCCTTGTGGGTGCGGAGACTGGACAGGGCCACCATGGCAGCCCGTGCATTGTTCAGGGGCGTCTTGCTGCCCAGGCGCTTGGCCAGGACATTTTTGATGCCGGCCAATTCGAGCACGGTGCGGATGGAGCCGCCCGCAATTACACCGGTACCGGGAGCTGCGGGGCGAATCAGGACGCTGGCAGCACCATCGCGACCGTTGGAGAGGGTCGGAATCGAGTTGTGGCGGGTCAAAGGCACCTTCACCAGGTGCTTTTTGCCGTCAGCAACGCCCTTGCGGACGGCACCGATGACATCACCGGCTTTGCCGACGCCAACACCGACTTGGCCTTTTTCGTTGCCGACGACGACGATGGCCCGGAAGCTCATCTTTTTGCCGCCTTTCACGGTTTTGGACACGCGGCGAATTTGCACCACGCGCTCCTGCCATTCGGAGTCACGCTCTTGACCGCGTCGGTCACCACGGCGGCCACCGCGACGGTCACCACGGCCACCGCCACGGCGCTGTTCCTGCTGCTGACCTTCGGCCGCTGCGGGAACGTCGGCCGCGCCCGGCACGGCGTTGGAATTGGTCTGGGGGGAGGAATCGGTCATGTTGAGAGCAGGGATCAGAATTGAAGGCCCGCTTCCCGGGCGGCGTCAGCGAGGGCCTTGATCCGGCCGTGGTACAGATTGCCGCCACGGTCGAAGACCACCTGCTGGATGCCTTTGGCAATCGCGCGTTTGGCGACGAGTTCGCCAACGGCAGTCGAGGCATCACAGCTACCACCGTTCGTCTTCAGACCGGTGCGCAGCTCTTTGTCGACGGTCGATGCCGAGCAAAGTGTGCTCTGGGCATCGTCGTCGATGACCTGGGCGTAAATGTGATTGTTGGAGCGGAATACGGCGAGTCTCGGACGTTCCGAGGTGCCGTTGATGTGGCGACGCAGGCGCCGGTGGCGCTTCTGCGTCTGCTGCTTGCGGGACAGTTGGGACATGGTGGGTGAAGGAGAGAAACGTCAGGACAAGGCTTATTTCTTGCCGGACTTGCCCGCCTTGCGCAGGATGCGCTCGCCCTCGTATTTGATGCCTTTGCCCTTGTAGGGCTCGGGGGGGCGGATGGCGCGGACCTTGGCGGCTTCATTGCCCACCAGTTCCTTGTCGATGCCGGAGACGGTCACCTTGGTGTTGTTTTCCACCTTGAAGGTGATGCCTTCAGGGGCTTCCATCTCGACGGGATGGCTGTAGCCAGCACTGACCACAAGGGTTTTGCCTTTGACCTGGGCACGGGAGCCCACACCGACGATCTCCAGGTTCTTGCTGAACCCGTTGCTCACACCTTCCACCATGTTGGCGACGAGGGTGCGGCAGAGGCCGTGGCGCTCACGGGAGGTGCGCTTGTTGCTCGTGGGGGCAACCACGATGCTGTTGTTGTCCTGAGTCACAGTGACACCGTCGGGGAGGGTGCGCTGCAGCTCGCCTTTGGGACCCTTCACCGTCACGGTGAGACCGTCGAGGGAGACGCTCACCTTGTCGGGAAGAAGAACAGGATTTTTGCCGATACGTGACATGGTTCAGCTCCGGATCAGTAGACGTAACAGAGCACTTCGCCACCGACGCCCTCGCGACGGGCATCGCGGTCGCTCATCACACCTTTGGAGGTGGAGATGATGGCGACGCCGAGTCCGCCGAGGACCTTGGGAAGGCCACGGGTGTTCTTGTAGATGCGAAGACCGGGCTTACTCACCCGTTGCATCGAACGGATGGTGGGCTGGCGGTGCTTGCCGCTGTATTTCAGTGCCAGCACCAGTTCGGTGCGCACTCCTTCACCCTGCTCGCTGATTTCGGAGATGAAACCCTCCTGTTGCAGCACCTTGGCGATGCTGCGGGTCATCCGCGATGCGGGAATCTTGGTGGTCTCGTGACGCTTCTCACTCGCATTGCGAATGCGGGTGAGCATGTCGGAAATGGGGTCGTGGTTAGCCATAGGTGTGGACGGGGAGGGCTCAGTTGCTCTGGAACGGCATTCCCATCTCGCGGAGGAGGGCCCGGCCCTCTTCATCCGAACGGGCGCTGGTCACGATGGTGATGTCCATGCCCCTGATGGCCTCGATCTTGTCGAAAGAGATCTCAGGAAAAATGATTTGTTCCCGCACCCCGAGGGTGTAGTTGCCACGACCGTCGAAACTTTTCGGGCTCACGCCACGGAAGTCACGGATACGGGGCAGCGCAAGGTTGATCAGGCGCTCGAGGAAGGCATACATGCGGTCGCCACGCAGGGTGACGGCACAGCCGATCGGCATGCCCTGGCGAATCTTGAAGCCGGCGATGGCTTTCTTGGCTCGGGTGATCACCACTTTTTGACCGGTGATCTGAGCGAGCTCATTCACCGAAGCCTCAAGAGACTTGGCGTTGGCAGCAGCTTCACCGAGGCCCCGGTTAACGGTGACTTTGAGCACCTTGGGGACTTCGTGGATGTTGTCGAGGGAGAGATCCTTCTTCAGCTTGGGCTGAATGGTCTCCCGGTAGCGCTTTTTGAGTGACATTGCGGGGTACGGGGGCTTCTGGTCTTGGTCAGAAGTCGGGGTCAGTCGAGGACTTCACCGGTTTTCTTGAGCCGACGCTTTTTGGTTCCGTCGCTTTCCACGACGATTTCAACGCGGCTGGCCACTTTTTTGGCCGTGGAATACAGCATCACGTTGGAGGCATGCAGAGATGCTTCCTCCGTGACAATGCGTCCGGACTCGCCTTCTTGGCTTGGCTTGACATGGCGCGTGCGCATGTTGATGCCCTGAACGATCACGCGGTTCTCGTTGGGCAGCGTGCGGAGCACTTCACCTGTTTTGCCTTTGTCCTTACCGGCAATCACCTGAACGGTGTCGCCCTGACGAATGCGCATCTTGGTGCGTTCGACGGACTTGGCGCGGGGGGTTGCAGTCGCCATGGTCAGATCACCTCCGGAGCGAGGGACACGATTTTCGTGAAGTTGCGCTCGCGAAGTTCACGGGCAACGGGGCCGAAGACGCGGGTCCCTTTCGGGTTTTTGTCGTCGTTGATGATCACGGCGGCGTTGTCGTCGAACCGGATCGAATTACCGGTGTCGCGACGCATGGTGGCTTTGGTGCGCACCACGACGGCCTTGACCACGTCGGATTTCTTGACGCCCATGTTGGGCATCGCATCCTTCACCGCGGCCACGATCACGTCACCGACGTGGGCATAACGACGGTTGGTGCCCAGCACACGAATGCACTGGATGCGCTTGGCGCCGCTGTTGTCAGCGACGTTCAAATAAGACTCCTGCTGAATCACTGGCTCACCTCCTGGGCGGGAGCGTCAGGGGATGCGGCCTCAGCTTTGGGGCTGTGGCTCAGCACTTCAGCGATGGCCCAGCGCTTGTGGCGGCTCATCGGGCGGGTTTCGGTGATTCGGACCCGGTCACCGACGCGACAGGCGTTGTCTTCGTCGTGAGCCTTGTAACGGGTGGTGCGGCTGACCGTCTTTTGGTAGATGGGATGGGGGAAGCGGCTTTCAACCGCAACCACCACTGTTTTCTCCATCTTGTCGCTGACGACGGTGCCGACCCTTTCCTTGACTGCCATGGGTACAGAGAGGGGGTTCAGGAAGCGGTGGAGCGCTGGCGCTCCGATTGCACCGTCAGCAGCTGGGCCAGCTTGATGCGGACCTCTTTGAAACGGTGCGTGTTGGTGAGCTGGCGCGTGGCCTGCTGGAAGCGGAGTTCGAACAGTTCGCGGCGAAGACCGTCGATCTGTTCGTTGATGTCCGCGTCAGACAGCTGACGCACATCGGCGGCGTTGGGACGGGCCATGGTCAGGACTCCACGGTGGCGGCAGCAGAAGCGGCCGGTGCAGCTGCATCGGCTTGCTTCGATTCATCCAGCTGGATGAATTTGGTTTTCACGGGAAGCTTGTATTGCGCAAGACGCATGGCTTCACGTGCGATTTCGGGGGTGATTTCGTCACCACCCATTTCGAAGAGGATCCGGCCCGGCTTGATCACAGCGACCCAGAATTCCGGGTTGCCTTTACCGGAACCCATCCGGGTTTCAGCCGCACGCATGGTGACGGGCTTGTCCGGGAAGATGCGGATCCAGATCTTTCCGCCACGCTTGACGTAGCGGGTCATGGCACGACGGCTGGCCTCGATCTGACGCGAGGTGATCCAGCCGCACTCTTGGGCTTGCAACGCAAACTGACCGAAGGCAATGGTGTTGCCACGGGTTGCAACGCCGCGCATGCGGCCACGTTGCTGTTTGCGGAATTTGACGCGTTTTGGACTCAGCATGGTTCAGGCCTCCTGTTCAACCCTCGTTTGAGCGGTCTTCGAACTGTTGGGGCCGACGGCTGGCCCTGCGACGCGGGGACGCTCCAACAGGCATCGGCTGGGCTTCGTCGCTCAGCACTTCGCCTTTGAACACCCACACCTTGATTCCGAGCACGCCGTAGGTGGTGGTGGCCACCTTGGTTGCGTAGTCGATGTCGGCGCGGAGGGTGTGCAGGGGAACGCGGCCCTCACGGGTCCATTCCGTCCGAGCGATCTCAGCGCCGTTGAGGCGACCGGACACTTGGATTTTCAGGCCGAGCACGCCAGCGCGTTGCGCACGTTGGACCGCCATCCGAATGGTGCGGCGGAAGGCCACACGCTTTTCCAGTTGCTGCGCGATGTATTCGGCGAGCAGGAAGGCATCGCCATCGACGCGCTCCACTTCGACGACATTGATGCGCACCTGGCGCCCTTTGTCACCGACGGTTTTCTGGATGCCGCTGCGGAGTTCCTCGATGCCGCTGCCTTGACGGCCAACCAGCACACCGGGGCGTGCGGTCTTGAGCTCGACTTCGAGTTGATCAGCCTTGCGAGCGATCAGCACATCGCTGATGCCGGCAGAGCCGTACTTCTTGTGAATGAACTTGCGGATCCGGTCATCCTCTTGGAGGAGGGCCGGATAGCTCTTGCTGGGTGCATACCAGCGGGACCGGTGTTCCTGGGTGATCCCCAGGCGCAGACCGGTTGGGTTGATTTTGTGTCCCATCAGTCAGAACCTCGGGGGTCAGGAATCGGTCTGAGCTGCCACAGCAATGCTGATGTGGCAGGTCTGCTTCTTGATCTGGTAGGCGCGGCCTTGGGCGCGCGGCCTGTAGCGCTTCATGGACGGACCCATGTCGGCGCTGGCCTGGGAGATCACCAGGGAGGAGGGATCGAGGCCCAGGTTGTGCTCGGCATTGGCAACCGCGGAACGAAGCACCTTGGTGATCGGTCCGGTGGAGCGGTAGGGCATGAACTCGAGCATGATCAGCGCGTCGCGATAGGTGCGACCGCGGATCTGGTCGAGAACACGGCGCACCTTCGACACGGAACCGCGGATGAAGCGTCCGTGGGCCTGTGCAGTAGGTGCCGTGGGAGTTGACGTGGTCATGGCGTCAGCGGCCTCCTTTCTTGTCTTTGATGTGGCCCTTGAAGGTGCGCGTGGGTGCGAATTCACCCAGCTTGTGCCCCACCATCTGTTCCGTGATGAACACGGGGATGTGGGATTTGCCGTTGTGAACGGCAATGGTGTGGCCGATCATCATCGGCAGGATCGTGGAAGCCCGAGACCAGGTTTTGATCACCGATTTGTCATCGGTCTCATTTTGCTTTTCAACCTTGCGAAGCAGGCTGTCAGCAATGAACGGGCCTTTTTTGAGTGAACGTCCCATAGCGGATTAAGCAGGCAGCAATACGACGGTTGGCATCAGGAATCGCGTCCGCCACGGCTCCGCTTGGAGGTCTTGCGACGCTTCCGGAGCACGTATCGGTTGCTGGGCTTGTTCCGCTTGCGGGTCTTGAGACCGAGGGCGGGCTTGCCCCAAGGGGTCACCGGGCCGGAACGGCCAATCGGTGCACGACCTTCACCACCACCGTGGGGGTGATCGCAGGGGTTCATCACACTGCCTCGGACCTGAGGACGGCGTCCGAGCCAACGGCGACGACCGGCCTTACCAAGGCTGGTGTTCCGAACTTCAGAGTTGCCGACTTCGCCGAGGGTGGCGTAGCACTCGCGGCGGACGAGGCGAACCTCAGTGGAAGGCAGCTTGAGGGCGACGTAGTCACCTTCTTTGGCCATCACCTGTGCGCTAGCACCTGCGGTCCGAACCATTTGGCCACCGCGGCCGGCATAAAGCTCGACGCAGTGAACGCTGGAGCCGAGGGGCACCGATGAAAGGGGCATTGCGTTGCCGCTTTCAATGGGTGCATCGGGGCCGGAGACCACGGTCTGACCCACCTGAACGCCAGCCGGCGCCAGGATGTAGCGCTTCTCGCCATCGGCGTAGAAGAGCAGTGCCAGCAGCGCATTGCGATGCGGGTCGTAGTGGATGGCTGCGACCTTGGCCGGAATTCCGTGCTTGTTGCGGCGGAAATCGACGACGCGATACAGGCGCTTGTGGCCACCGCCGCGATGGCGGCAGGTGATCACACCACGGTTATTGCGACCCTTACGGCGGTGCTTGGCGACCACCAGGGTGCGTTCCGGCTTGCGGCCGGTGACTTCACTGAAGTCGGTGACCACCCGGGTGCGGGTACCGGGGGTGTAGGGGCGGAAATTACGGATTGCCATGACGATTCAGACCCCTCAGGACTCAGGGAAGAGTTGGATCGAGTTGCCTTCCGCCAGGCGCACCACAGCCTTCTTCACCTGGGCACGTTTGCCGGCGAAGCGGCCCATCCGACGGCTGCGCCGCGGTGGGTTCATGGTGCTGATGCCGGTGACCTTGACATCAAAAAGCTGCTCGATGGCGGCCTTGATGTCCGGCTTCGCGGCGCGGTGGTCAACTTCGAAGGTGTACTGATTCAGCTCGAGGGCACGGGTGGCCTTTTCGGTAATCAGTGGTCGACGGATCACATCCGCCAGACGTCCTTGGAAACGCTCAGTCATCGGCGTAGACCTCCTGGATGGTGGCAAGAGCGTCCTCGCCCAGCACCAAGGCGTTGGCGTGGAGAAGATCGAAGACGTTGAGCTGATTTGCGGCGATCAGCTTGACCTTGTCGAGGTTGCGAACCGAGCGGCGCACAACGTCGGATGGTGAGGTCAGAACGATCAGCACCTTGGCGTCTGCAGCGATGCCGAGACGGCCGAGGGCATCGATGATCTCGCGCGTCTTGGGGGCGTCGAGAGCGGCACCGAAGTCCTTCACCACGGTGACGTCGTCAATGCGAGCCATCAGCGCGGTGCGCAGGGCCAGGCGACGCTCCTTGCGGTTCATCGCAAGGTTGTAGGTGCGGGGCTTCGGTCCGAAGACGATGCCGCCGCCGGGACGCAACGGGGTGCGGATGGAACCCTGGCGGGCCCGTCCAGTTCCTTTCTGCTTGTAGGGCTTGCGACCACCACCACGCACTTCCGACCGGGTCAGGGTGCTTGCGGTTCCCTGGCGGCTGTGGGCCTGCTGACGCAGAACCGCACGGTGCATGAGATCAACGGCTGTGGACTCCTTGGCCACCTTGAGGTCAAGGGTTGCCGAGCCGGCTTCTTTCCCTTGCCAATCACGAACGACACAACTAGCCATCACTTACCTCCTTGAGCGGCTTTCGAGCCCACCCG
Organism: Parasynechococcus sp.; assembly: GCF_042954325.1. GTDB lineage: Bacteria > Cyanobacteriota > Cyanobacteriia > PCC-6307 > Cyanobiaceae > Parasynechococcus. The sequence continues at coordinate 28,514 of NZ_JBGKDS010000039.1, forward strand.
ATTCGCAGGACGAATATTCAGCAGTGCACCAGGCTTGCCAGGAACGGATCCCTTGACCACGAGCAGGTTGCGCTCGGTATCGATCTTGAGAATCGTCAGGCCGCGGGTGGTGATTTTCTTGCCGCCGTAGCGACCAGCCATCCGCTTGCCGGGATAGATCCGACCGGGTGTGGTGCCTGCGCCGGTGGAACCAGGCTCACGGTGGTTCTTCGAACCGTGAGTCATTGGTCCTCGGCTGAAGCCGTGCCGCTTTTGGTAACCAGAAAAGCCACGTCCGACGGTGTCGCCGCTGACATCAACTTTCTGACCAGCTTCGAAGTCGCTGACGGTGACATCGCCGCCAAGCTCGAGACCGTCAACGCCATCAACGCGGTATTCGCGCAGGTGACGCAGAACGGACTCTCCAGACTTGGCCAGGTGACCCTTGGCAGGCTTGTTGACCAGCTTTTCGCGCGTATCGCCAAAGCCGATCTGCACCGCGGAATAGCCGTCGGTGTCGTTGTTCTTGATTTGGGTGATCCGGCAGGGACCAGCTTCGATCAAGGTGACCGGAACTGCTCTGCCCTGCTCGTCGAAGAACTGGGACATGCCCAATTTCTTCCCGAGAATGCCGATTGACATGGGAGGTGGTGAACGCCAGCTGGACAACCACCGACCGAACAATGTCGGGCGGGGCATGACGTACTGATCGTGGAAACGCAGTCGTTTTCGAAATACGAGGTCGATCGATTGAGCGACCCGATTGAATTTCGAATGGAGCTAGCGACGAATCAGCGAGGCTGGGACTTGAAAACCTGGCGCAAGCGCCTTGAGGTTCAGTTTCCCGGCATTGAATTCCGACGAATCCATGCTCTGGCCTTGGGATCCAGCGCTACCGCTGGATCTGTTCTGAGCTCTGGAGGCCCGGCTAGCGGACGGGCACAGAAATACAGAACAAACAACGAACCTACAACACCGCGGAACCCTTCTCTCTTCTGCAGATCTGCTGCCAGACTCACCCGCAGCTCTGGTCGTTCCATGCCTCTGCTTCTCACCGGTCGGGGATTTCGCCGCGATCTTGAAGCCAGTGGATGCCTGGCCGTTCATGCTCCCCTCGAAGGGGGTGCCGAAACGCGTCTCCTGCGCCGGCTGCGGGCAGCCGGCTATCGCACCAGGATGACCTCCGCCCGTGGCCTGGGCGATCCCGAGGTGTTTCTGACCCAGAAGCATGGTGTGCGCCCCCCGCACCTTGGCCATCAGAGCGTTGGTCGTGGCGCCGCCGTCGGTGAGGTCCAGGAGGTTGCTCCGCAGCTGGGAGAGCTCTTTGTCGGCAACGATCCTGTGGCGCTCTGGTTGCTGGAAGGTCAGGTTCTGTCCCGGTCCGAATTGCTGTCGCTGTGTGACCTCTGTCGGCGTGAGCCCCGCCTCAAGATCATCGTTGAAATGGGTGGTTCGAGGAGCCTGCGATGGCAGCCGATGACGACTCTGCTCCAGGGCTAACCCCCGACGCGGCCCTCGGCCAGGGCCGTTGGGTCAAGTTGATCTGCGGTGCGAGCAATCAGGATCTTCCGGCGATTGCCGATCTCAGCGCCGTTTACGCGGTCGCCGGCGTCCATTGCGTTGATGTTGCCGCTGACCCTGCGGTCATTCGCGCCACGCGGATGGGTTTGGATTGGGCGGAGGGCCTGGTTGGGCGACGTCCGTGGCTGATGGTCAGCCTCAGCGATGGTGCCGACCCCCACTTCCGGAAAGCCTGGTTTGATCCCCTCCATTGTCCGGCCGATTGCCCCCGTCCGTGCGCCAGGGTTTGTCCTGCCGATGCCATTCCTGTGGGGGCCGGCGTTGACACGCAACGTTGTTATGGCTGTGGTCGTTGTCTGCCCGCCTGCCCGCTGGGGTTGATCTCCGAGCACGAGCACCAGCTCCCGATTGCGGCCATGGCTGAGCTGCTGCGTGCGGAGCGTCCCGATGCCGTTGAAATTCACACCTCGCCCGGCCGCAGCATCGAATTCGCCGCTGCGGTTGAGGCGCTGGCTGCGTCCGCGTTGCCGCTTCAACGTTTAGCGGTGAGTTGCGGGCTGGAGGGGCATGGCCTGAATCCGGCGGGCTTGGCTGCGGAGCTGTGGAGCCGATACGTCCTGATGCGACGCCATGGGTTCAGGCCGCTCTGGCAGTTGGACGGTCGTCCGATGCGTGGTGACATCGGTGCCGGGACCTCCCGTGCAGCGGTGCAGCTCTGGCGATCGCTTCAAGCGGTTGCGCCTCCAGGGCCCTTGCAGTTGGCCGGTGGGACCAATGCCGCAACGTTGGGTCATCTGGCCCCGGACGAATGGCCTGCTGGCGTTGCCTTTGGTGGGATGGCTCGCCGCGTGCTTCAGCCCTTGCTTCAGGAGGCCCAGCAGCGGCAGACATCCCTGCGGGAATGGCCGGAGGGCTGGTCGGAAGCCGTGACGATCGCCCGGGATTTGGTGGAACCGTGGAGCACGCGACCGACGGTTGGCTTCAGTTGCTAGAAGGCGGTTTGATCGAATCGCCATGAGCACACAGCGGATTACGGACGATCTCGTGCGCCTGCTGGAGCTGCTGCCCGATGGTGTGCAGCGCCAGTTGGCGAGTGATGAGAGCCGCGAGGCTTTGCTTGAGGTGGTTCTGGATCTTGGGCGTGTGCCGGAGGCGCGGTATCCCGGCCGTGCCGTGTCCCTCGGCGATCACCCGATGACCCGTGATGATCTGGATGGGGTTGTGGCCCGTCTCGGTCGGTTCGGGGCTGACAATCGCGCCGGAATCGAGCGCACCCTTCATCGCATCAGCGCCATTCGCAACCGCCAAGGGGTGGTGGTTGGTCTGACCTGTCGTGTCGGCCGTGCGGTTTTTGGAACGGTGGCGATGGTCCGTGATCTGCTGGATGACGGCCAGTCCCTGTTGTTGATGGGGCGGCCTGGCGTCGGCAAAACCACGGCCTTACGTGAGATCGCCAGGGTTCTCGCCGATGACCTTCAACGCAGGGTCGTTGTGATCGACACCAGCAATGAGATCGCTGGTGATGGCGATGTTCCGCACCCGGCGATCGGACGGGCCAGACGGATGCAGGTTGCCCGTCCTGAGCAGCAGCATCAGGTGATGATCGAGGCGGTTGAAAACCATATGCCTGAGGTCATCGTCATCGATGAGATCGGCACAGAGCTGGAAGCTCAGGCGGCACGCACCATCGCCGAACGCGGCGTGATGCTGGTGGCCACAGCCCACGGCAATGCGCTGGCGAATCTGATCAAGAACCCGACGCTGAGTGATCTTGTCGGTGGGATTCAGTCGGTCACCCTCGGCGATGACGAAGCACGCCGGCGACGCACCCAAAAAACTGTTTTGGAGCGTGCGGCTGAACCGACCTTTCCGGTGGCGGTGGAAATGCACAGCCGCCATTCCTGGGCGGTGCACCCTGATGTTGCACTCACGGTGGACCAGTTGCTGCGTGGCCAGACGCCCCTGGTGCAGCAGCGCCAGCTTCAGGACGATGGCTCGGTTCAGCTGATCGAGCCACGCCAACCGCTTCAGCCCAAGCGTCCACGCACGGCACCCATGACCTCGACGCGCCCTGGGTTGGCGGTGGTTCCGATGCCGTCGCCGGTCGCCTCGCGTGAGGAGGACGGGGCCAGCGCATCTGACGCTGACGCGTCTGCGAGCCCGACGGCTTCACCGCTGCAGGTGCTCTGCTGCGGCATCACGCCACAGCTGGTCGAGCAGGTGGTGCGACGCCATGGTTGGCCCGCTCGACTGGTGCAGGATCTTGCGCAAGCTGACGTTGTCTTAAGCGTGCGTCAGGGCCTCGGTCGTGAGCCGTCTCTGCGCCGACAGGCGAGGGAGCTGAAGGTCCCGATTCTGGTGATCAAGGCCGACACCTTCGCGCAGGTGGAACGGGCGCTCGATCGCCTGCTGACGCGCCGGCAGGACGGCACACCCGTGGCGCCCAGTGCGGCCCCCGGTGCCCTGGATGACGCCTTGGCGGCCCTCGAGGAATGTCGGCTGGCGGTCGAGCAGGTGGTCATCCCCCAGGGACGTCCTGTGGAGCTCCTGCCCCGCTCCAAGCGCGTCCGCCAAATGCAGGAAGATCTGATCCGTCGCTATCACCTGCGTAGCGATGAATTCGGTGCTGAAGAGGCCTGTCGACTCAGGGTTTTTCCACCCTGATTGGCTCTTGAGCTCCCAATGGATTGACGAAGGTGACTCTGTTGTGGGTAACTATTGAGACGCCGGTGCTCCGCATGCAAGCGGATTGTTCCGGAACAATGGGCCGTCGCCAAGTGGTAAGGCAGCGGGTTTTGGTCCCGCCATTCCTAGGTTCGAATCCTAGCGGCCCAGTTTTAGATGAATTCCTCTCCTCTTCTCGTCTTTGATTTCGACGGGGTGATCGTCGATGGCATGGAGGAGTACTGGTGGAGTGCCCGTCAAGCGGCTGGGTCGCTATGGCCCGCGTTGAAGCTGTCGTTGCCGGTTGCGGTGCCCACCGCTTTTCGGCAACTGCGTCCCTGGGTGCATCACGGCTGGGAGATGGTTTTGTTGGCGGCTGCGCTGGATCGCATCGACGTCAACGCTTGGGTCGCGGATTACGGGCTTCAGCAGCGTCAGGCCCTGCAACGCCTGGGGGTGTCGGCGCCGGCCCTGCAGCAGGCCCTCGATCGGACCAGAAACGATGCACTGGCAACGGATCGTGGCCAGTGGCTTGCGTTGCATCACCCTTTCCCGGGAGTGGTTGAGCGTCTGCGGGCCTTTGACTCGGAAGGGGTCGACTGGGCGGTGCTCACGACCAAAGGGGCCGCGTTCACCGCGGAATTGCTCGATGGCCTGGGGCTGAGCCCATGGCGCCTCTACGGGCGGGAAGCTGGGGGCAAGCCGGAGGTGCTGCTTCAGCTGCAGCAGGAGCGTGCGCTGCGCGCCTTCATTGAGGATCGTCGCGCGACCCTGGAGACCGTGCTGGCCACCCCGGGGCTGGAGCGGTTGCCCTGTCTCCTGGTGAGCTGGGGGTATCTCAAGCCCGACGACATCGTCGACCTTCCGGATGGCGTGCATCGGCTCGAGCCGAAGGACCTGGCTCGCCCCTTGGCGCAGTGGCCTTGATTCGCTAGCGTACGCCTGTACTACCTGAGACGATTCGGCGCTCCTGTGGCATTGGATCTCTCGTTCCTTAGCTTCAGGTTGCTGTCATGCCCGTTGAGATGAAATCCGCCCCCTCCGGTTCTGAGCCCCGCGCCACGGATGGTCGCCCCGGAGAGCGCGACAAGGCGCTGAATCTGGTGCTCGGTCAGATCGAGCGCAACTTCGGCAAAGGCTCGATCATGCGTCTCGGGGATGCCTCCCGCATGCGGGTGGAAACGATCTCCACCGGTGCACTCACCCTGGATTTGGCCCTCGGTGGTGGTTATCCCAAGGGACGTGTCGTTGAGATCTATGGCCCGGAAAGCTCCGGTAAGACGACCCTGACCCTGCATGCGATTGCCGAGGTGCAGAAGCGTGGCGGCGTGGCGGCGTTTGTAGACGCTGAGCATGCCCTCGATCCGGTCTATGCCGCGTCCCTGGGGGTGGACATTGAAAATCTGCTGGTCTCCCAGCCGGACACCGGCGAGATGGCCCTGGAGATCGTTGATCAGCTGGTGCGTTCCGCTGCGGTGGACATCGTTGTCGTTGACTCCGTCGCCGCCCTGACGCCTCGCGCAGAGATCGAAGGTGAGATGGGGGATCTGGCGGTGGGGAGCCAGGCGCGTCTGATGAGCCAGGCGATGCGCAAGATCACCGGCAACATCGGTAAATCTGGTTGCACGGTGATCTTCCTCAACCAGCTTCGCCTCAAGATCGGCGTGACCTACGGCAACCCGGAGACGACCACCGGTGGCAACGCGCTCAAGTTTTATGCCTCTGTGCGCTTGGACATTCGCCGGATTCAGACGCTGAAAAAAGGCACGGAGGAATTCGGGATCCGCGCGAAGGTGAAAGTGGCCAAGAACAAAGTGGCCCCTCCGTTCCGGATTGCAGAGTTCGACATCCTGTTTGGACGAGGCATCAGCACGCTTGGCTGCTTGTTGGATCTTGCGGAGGAGACCGGGGTGGTCGTTCGTAAGGGCGCTTGGTACAGCTACGAAGGGGACAACATCGGCCAGGGGCGTGACAACACCATCACCTGGATGGAGCAGAACCCCGAGACCGCGGAGACGATCGAAACCCTGGTGCGCCAAAAACTCACCGAGGGGTCTGAGGTGACTGCCAATTCCATGCGGCCGCTGGCGGCCGCGGCGCGGACCAGTCAGCAGGACAAGAAGGCGGATCTCAAGGCATCGGGGACGTCGCCTGCCTCCTGAGTCAGGCCAGGCTCGGGATGTCGCTCTGTGGCATCCCCGCCTGTTGCTGCAGGAGTTCCGCGATGCGATGCAGCTCATGGATGGCTTCACCGCCTTCCAGCTTCACAAGCTCATGGCCATTGCGGGACTCAACCCAGCTGATGCCGCAGTCGGAGACGAGGAAGCGGATGAGGTGCTGATCGCCGATCTCCGCGACAAACGATGCTCCCTGGTTGTCCTGCATGGTTCCGCAGACGTAACAGGCAGCCGAAATGCCCTGGGATTGAAGCCCCGTGGCCAGTGCTTGAAGGCTGAGGACGAGGTCCTGAATCAGCGATCGATAGTGCTCAGCAAGGCGCGGGAACATACCTGAGTCTCTTTGAGAATCAGATTAAAGGTTTTCTTCTGATTTTGGCGGCTGCGTGTTTGGGGTTGCGGATCAATGCCTGATGCTTAGGGCATGTCGGCCAGGTCCCACCATCCCGCAGCGGGGCCGATGAAGCGCACGGTGATCCAGAACAGCACCAGGCCACCGATGCCGATCCATGCCCCGCGCGTGGTGACGGCCACGAACTGACGCGTTTGGTTCTGCGTTAAGGGAAGCCAGGGAACGATCCTGGGGGAGGTGTCCTTGGACTTGTTGGACTTGGCTTCGCGGGGTGGCAATCCCTGGGCGGCCCGTCGGCGTGCTTCTCCCATCCATTTGAACCCTGGTTCCCCAGATTAAGGATCCTGTTCAGTCGGGCAGCAGCCGGTTCAGGGGGACCCAAGGTTCCAGGGCGCTCAACACCTGGTCGCCCCAACGACGACCGCGCAGGCGACCATCCAGAATCGCCAGTCGCCCTCCGCTTTGTCGCAGTGGGGAGATGGCGGCCGGCAGCAGGCTGAGTGCCTCTGGCAGCAGCAGATTGCGGAACCAGTCGTCACCATTGCGCTTCATCCGTTCCACACGTGCTGCTGTCAAGGGAGATGTGAGGCTGGCGATCGGCAGCAGGCCAATGATCAGCTGCTCCGGCTGAGGAAGTTGGTGTTGATGTTTGAGCCACCAGCTCCAGCGGGCACTGATCACACCATTGGCGTCAGGGGCTGTGGCCTCCTCCTTGACCCGGCTGCCGAACTCAGCGGCCAAGGCGCTGGTGAGTCCCAGCCTGAGCGGCGCATCATCGAGAAGAATCACCGTCAGCCCGCGGCGACCGAGGATGAGTCGGCGGCAATGATCCAGCAGATGCTCGGCATAGATCTCTGTGTTGGGTAAGGGCTGGCGCCGCGGGGCATAGATCGGCACTGGCTCCTGGAACGCGCTGTCGCCAAGGGTCGCGGTGACATCGGCGTCGAAGGCCGCATCGCGCAGTTCCTGTTCGAGATGGCTGGTCTGGCCGATGCAGCTGAGCAGCAGCGCCGGCTGATCCCGCAGTAATCCCTGCAGGTCTTGCAACGGCTCCAGCGGGGCCAGGCGCCAGCTCCACTGCAGCAGGCTGTGGTCGAGAACGGCCCAGCTCACCCATCCATCCGGGGCGGTTTGCAGCAACCGGCCCCAGGGATCCGGGGAGGGCTGGAGGAGTTGCAAAAGATCCTTGAGGGCTTGAAGATCAGCCCCCTCCATCCGCAGGCGCCCATTGCGGTGGGTGGCATCCCGGAACAGTCGCCGACTCAGCCGTTCGTGCAGATCCAACAGCAGTCGATCCGCATGGGGGTGGGCCCGACGCAGGACTTCCCAGTCATGGGTTTCGATGCGAATGGTCAGGCTGCGTCGCAGCCGACGGCTGAGCTGGTCCACATCGGGAATCAACAACTGACGCCCGCTCAGCCAGCCTTCGCGGTGGGCTCGAATCAGGCCGCTGCTGCTGAGCAGCCAAAGTTGCTCTCCCGGCGGTGGTGATGACCCATCCCAGCAGGGCAGTGGTACGCCTTGGTTCCGCAGTTTTGGCAACTCGATCTGGAGCAGCCGGTCCCGTTGCCTTTGGTTGAGAACGAGCACGCAGTTGTTCGCCCTTAGGCAGAGGGGAACCAGAAGCCCCAGCCACCAGCGATCCCGGCTGTCTGGACTGAGTTTGATCAGTGTCTTGTCTCGTCGGCGCAGGCTTCTGCCCACCAATCGGCTCAGGGTGAGCTGGTGCGGCCAGGCCCCATCGTCTTGCTGGAGCAAGCGCTTGAGTTGCTGATGGGCCTGGGCTTCAAGCATCGAAGAACCCTAAGTAGGGGGCTGGATTCGGATGGTTCATCGCAATCCATCGATCAACATGGCCGCCAGAGCAGCGATGAGTCATGGCCGATCAGCGACGGGCAGGGGTGGTCGGACTGGGTTTGATCGGGGGCTCTCTCGGTTTGGATCTGCAGGCGCTGGGCTGGGAGGTGCAGGGCCTGGTGCATCGGCAGGAGACCGCTGATCGGGCACTGGCCCGTGGCTTGGTTCAGCACGTCAGCACCGATCCGGCCTGTCTGGCCAGCTGTGATCTGGTGATCCTCGCTTTGCCGATTGCACGCCTGCTGGATCCCGATCCGGCCCTGATTGCGGCGTTGCCGCCAACAGCAGTGGTGACCGATGTCGGATCTGTGAAAGCGCCCGTGCTGGAGGCCTGGCGTCATCTCCATCCCCGTTTTGTGGCCAGCCATCCGATGGCTGGTACTGCGGAAGCAGGAGTGGACGCTGGCATCTCAGGGTTGTTTCGGGGCCGCCCCTGGATTGCGACACCCGATGCACAGACGGATGCGAGTGCGCTTCGGGTGGTTCAGGAGGTGGCGGTTGCGCTAGGGAGCCTCTGGACGGTTGCCTCAGCGGCTCAGCACGATCAAGCCGTGGCACTGATTTCCCATGTGCCGGTTTTCGTCAGTGCGGCGTTGCTCCGGGCTGCTGGTGATGAGCGGGATCCGGAGATTCGTCAGCTGGCCATGACGCTGGCCTCCAGTGGCTTTGCCGATACCTCCCGGGTCGGTGGAGGCAATCCTGACCTGGGCGTGGCAATGGCCTCCGGCAACCGCGACGCCGTCCTCAAGGGGCTGGCCGCCTACCGCTGGAGTCTTGAGCAGCTTGAAGATGCGGTGATGAAAGAAAACTGGGACCAGCTCGGTCAGGAGTTAGCCCGCACCCAGAGCCTGCGCCCGGCCTTTCTCAGCCGTGCTGATGCGAGTGGTGGTTGAGGGGCCGGTCCGTCAGCGCTCAGCTTCAGGGTTGAACGGTGAGGGGTTGACCGCGTCGTTCCATGACTTGCCGACAGGCATTCAGCGCCGAAAGGCTGACCCCCGCCGTTCCTTCTCCTGGATGCAGGCTGTCGCCGCACAACCAGAGGCCATCCAGTGGTGTCCGGCCCGCGAGGCCGAAGGGCCCGAACCGGGCTGGGTGCTGACCCAGTCCTCCGACGATTCCCTCCGGGCGCCCGGTCCAGCCGGCGAAGCCTCGGGGGGTGGCCAGCTCCTGGTGCAGCCAGTCTTCGCCGCTCAAGCCAAGCCAGCGGTTGAGTTCCCTCTGCATGGCCTGCAACGTTTGTCGCTTGCGGTCCTGGTAGAGCGGCTCATGGAGGGTGCACCAGTCCGCCGTGGGGGTGAAGACACTGGCGATCAAGGTGGCTTGTCCGGCCGGCGCGCGCCCGTCACCCTCGCGGCTCACTGAAACAAATAAGGACCCCGGAACCTTGCATCCCCTTTGGAGATGTCCGGGACAGTCGGCGGGAAGGGCCCCACGCCGGACGACGCCGTAGAGCACGAGGGCTCCACTCGGCTGGATCAAGTTGTTGAGCCGCTGGCCGTAGCCCGCTGGCATCGTGTTGGGGGCCAGAAGCGATGGCAGGGTCTGGGGCGGAAGGCTGCAGATCACATCACCGGCCCGATGTTCGACGGACTGGCCGGCTGAGTTGGACGAATGGACCAGCCAGTGGTTGCCCTGACGTTCCAGTCGCTTCACCTGGTGACGCAGCAACACCTGGCCTCCATCGCGGTTGATGGCACCGAGGAGCCGATCACTGAGAACTTGCATGGATCCCTGCAGATGCCAAAGCCCCAGAGGGGCTTGAGCCATTTGCAGGACGGTTGCGCCGTAGAGGGCGGCCGTTCGATCCGCAGGCTCCTGGGAGTAGAGCTTCAGTTGCAGATCTAAAAACCGTCGCAGGCGTTGATCCCGATCACATCCGCAGAGGGTGAGCAGATCGGCAATGGTCAGCGTGGTCAGCAGACCGGAGGCAATCGTTGCGGGTCGGAGCGCTCCGAGCAGTTGTTGCCAATCCCAGAGCGAGCGCGGCGTGACCACCGGGTCATGGCTGGCGAAGTCCCAATTGCTGGCATGGATCGCCGCACAGAGAGCCCAGAACCGTTGACTGCCTGGGAACTGGATCTCGCGTTCGTGCTGCCAGCGGGCAGGGTCGTGCCAGAGCGGGATCGGTGGGCTGCCGTCGTCGAGGTCGACGACACAACCGGGATCGAGGATCTCAGCCTCGGGCAGGGGCACCTTGAGATGGCGAAACAGGCGCTCATGGCTGCCCCCTGGCTCGAGTCCTGCCACCTGCGTGGCTCCGACATCGAAGGTCCAGGGGCCGCGTCGAAACGTGCCAGCGCATCCCCCTGTCTGGTGGTGTGCTTCCAGCAGCGTGACCGGAACTCCCTCCTGGGCAAGCAATGCTGTGGCTGTGAGACCGGCGATACCACCGCCGATGACAAGCACCCTCGAATCCGTCATCGGGCCATGCTGACAAGCGGCTGACGGCGCTGTGATGAACGATGCTCTAGTCCGCGAGCTGGTGGCGGCTGATGGTCCGTTCTCCGGCCAAGAGATTACGGGGGTGACCCCCGTCGGCGGGGGCTGTATCCATCAAGCTTTTGCGGTTGCCTTCGCCACGGGCGAGCAGGTGTTCGTCAAGGCCGGTGCGGCGGCGGTGATGCCGATGTTTGCGGTGGAGTCGGAGGCGCTGGAAGCCCTGTTCCGCTGCGCCGACCCCGCGATGCTCGTGGTGCCGAGGCCGATCGGTTCGTGGCTGTTGCCATCCGGTGCTGTCCTGGTGCTGCCTTGGCTGGAGCTCAGCTCCGGAGATCAAACCGCGCTGGGTCGGGGTCTGGCTTGTCTTCATGGCCAGTCCGCTGCGGTGGGTCCCGGCCGCTTCGGCTGGCATCGCGATGGCTTTATCGGGTCAGGGCGTCAGCCGGGTGGCTGGTCAGACGGCTGGGGTGACGCGTTCGTTGACCTGCGGCTGCGGCCGCAAATCAGCGACGCAGCTCGCTGGGGGCTTCAACTCGACGACCTTCTTCCGTTGCTCCAGGCGATTGCCGAGCACTTGAACGCGCTCGAGCTGCAGCCATCTCTGGTGCATGGAGACCTCTGGGGAGGCAACGCAGGCTCCCTGAACGACGGTCGAGGGGCGATCTATGACCCTGCTGCTTATTGGGCTGATCCTGAGGTGGATCTCGCAATGACGCGGATGTTTGGTGGCTTCAGCACCTCCTTCTATGACGCCTATGCGGAGGTGATTCCACAACGCTCAGGTGCCCGCCAGCGCGTTGATCTCTACAACCTGTATCACGTTCTCAACCACGCCAATTTGTTTGGTGGCTCGTATCAACAACAAAGCCGGGACATGCTGAAAGCACTGGCCCGGCTTTGGCTGTGAGCTGATCAGCCGAGATATTCCTGACGCAGGGTCTGAATGCGTTGGATCAGAACAGAGCGCTTGTCGCTGGTGGTGAGATTCTTCCAGCTCCACTGGCCCACGACCACCACACCGAGCAGCTCGAGCAGCCCAGGGACCACCGGCAGCAGGTTGATGGTGTCGAGGATGCCCTTGATCAGGATCTGGGCAACGATGACGGCAGCGAAGATGCCGACAATCTTGCCGATGCGACCCATCTGGTTCCAATCAACCTGGTCGAGGGTGTCGTTGATTTTGCCGACCACTTCGCCATAGCGCTCACTGAAGGACGCACCCTCATCAGCGGAAGCTGTTCCGTTGACAGAACTGGCTTCGCTCACGGGGTCTTTCAATCCGGTGGAGTCGCTCATTGGGGCAATAAAACGGAACAATGTCTGCAGAGCGTATCGATACGGCCGCGATCCCGCCAACCCTGATTCGCTTCCATGGCGGTTGCCTCACCGTTCTCCGCGCGGATCTGGCTGCCGTCGCCCCGGAGGAAGGCTGTGCTCTGTTGCTCGGATCGCAGGCCGAGGATCGATCAGTCAGCGTTCAAACGATCTGGCCCTGCCGCAATGTCTGGATGCAGCCGCAAGAGCGCTACCGGCGTTTCGCCCTGGATCCACGCGAACAGATCGCTGCTCAGCGCTGGGCCCGGACGAGGGCGCTGCGTGTCCTTGGGGCTGCGCATTCCCATCCGCATAGTGGTCATCAGCCATCGGAGAACGACCGTGCGCTCGCTGACCCGAAGCTGATTACGGTCATTCTGGATGCTTCAGGCACGCCGGCAGCGTGGTGGCTGCCCCCGGGACAACCGGTCGTTTCCGTCCCCGTGCAGGTCTGGGACACTGAAATGGCTTGCGGTGTGTGATGCCGTCTCCACAGCCCTTGAATGACGCTGAGCGGCAGCGTTATTCACGTCATCTGCTGCTTCCCGAGGTGGGAGAGGCCGGTCAGCAGCGTCTGCGTGATGCTGCGGTGCTGTGCGTCGGTAGTGGTGGGCTCGGTGCACCGTTGCTGCTCTACCTGGCTGCGGCTGGGGTCGGTCGGATCGGCATCGTCGATGCCGATGTGGTCGAGGAGTCGAACCTGCAGCGTCAGGTGATTCATTCCACCGAATGGCTTGGTCGCTCCAAAGCTCGTTCCGCCTGTGCACGGATTCAGGCGCTCAACCCCGCCTGTCAGGTGGACGTGCACGAAACGATGCTCACCATTGACAACGCGACAGCGCTCATTGATGGGTACGACCTGGTCTGTGACGGCACCGATAACTTCCCCAGCCGCTACTTGATCAATGACGCCTGCGTGTTGCTGGGCAAGCCCTTGATCTATGGCTCGGTGCAGCGCTTCGATGGCCAAGCCAGTGTGTTCAATCTCACGGAAGAGAGCCCGAACTATCGCGACTTGCTGCCGGAGCCGCCGCCGCCCGGAGCCGTTCCTTCTTGTTCCGCCGCTGGCGTGATGGGTGTGATGCCCGGACTGATCGGGATGATTCAGGCCACCGAAGCGATCAAGGTGATCACAGGGATTGGCTCACCATTGGATGGAAGGCTTCTGGTTGTGGATGCCCTTTCGATGCGCTTCCGCGAATTGCGTCTCCAAAAGGATGGATCTCGAGCTCCGATCACGGAGCTGGTTGACTACGGCCAGGTCTGTGCTGAAGGTTCCGTGCCCGTGGAGAGCATTTCCGTCGTTGAACTCAAATCGATGCTCGACGCTGATCCTGAGAGCCTCGTGCTTGTCGATGTTCGCAATCCCCCGGAGGCGGAGGTTTGCAGGATCCCCGCCGCTCAGTTGATTCCCCTGGGATCGATTGAGAGCGGTGAAGCCATTGAGCAGTTGCGAGAGCTCACCAAGGCCGGACGCTTGTATGTCCACTGCAAGGCCGGTGGGCGTTCCGCTCGGGCTGCCGAACTGCTGGCGGTGCAGGGCATTGAGGCGATCAACGTGGCAGGTGGAATCGATGCCTGGGCCGATCAGGTGGACCCCACGATGGTGCGCTACTGAGGCTCAGTAATCGACGCCGCGCTTGAGATCCACGCCTTGCTCGGCGTAATGCTTGTGGCAGACCATCTCGGAATGAATGCTGGCCAGATCGAAGTACGCCGGGGGATTTTTGCAGCGCCCGGTGATGATCACTTCGGTTTCGGCTGGCTTGCGCAGCAGGGTCTGCATGATCGGTTCGACCGGAAGCAGTTCGAGATCAACCGTTGGGTTGAGTTCATCGAGAATCACGGTCTTGTACAGCCCGCTGGAAATCGCGGCCCGGGCGATCTCCCAGGCCCGTTCGGCTTCCACGTAATCGATCGGCTGCTGTTGGCCTCGCCACACGATTGCGTCCCGGCCGGAACGAAGGTGATCCACCAGGTGTGGATAGCTTTCGCGCAAGGCGGCGATGGCGGCGTCTTCCGTGTAGCCGCTGCCTCCTTTCAGCCATTGGAGAATCAACACCCGATGACTCTTGTCCTGGCTGATTCCCCGCCCGATGGCTTGGAGGGCCTTGCCGAGGGCGCTGGTTGATTTGCCTTTGCCTTCACCGGTGTAAATCTCAATCCCGGTGCTCACATTGAGGGGGACAACGCGATCGTCATCGAGCCCCGGACGTCGGTGGGCCCGCATCTCCGAATGCAGGTCGGCGGATCGCACCAAGGTGGCCGGTGCAGCGCGCCCCGTGATGATGATTTCCATTCCTGCCGGGCGGGAATCCAGGGTGCGGACGACATCGTCCACATCGAGCAGACCGAGCTCGAGAACGGGATTCAATTCATCGAGCACCACCACTGAGTACAGCGCGCTGGCGATGGCTCCTTTGGCAATGACCCAACCGCGTTGGGCTTCATCCCGATCGAACCGTGTGGCTTCCTCGGCGGTGAAGTGATCGGCCCGCCCGGTGCGGAGGTGATCGATCAGATGTGGGAAACCCTGCTGGAGCGCTTCGATGGCGGCATCTTCGTCGTAGGAACGACCGGGGCCCTTGAGAAACCGCAGCAGCAGCACGCGGGTTTGGCGTTGCTCACAGATCCCCAACCCGATGGTGCGCAACACCACCCCGAGAGCGGCCTGGCTCTTGCCTTTGCCTTCACCGTCGTAAATGTGCAGCTGACCGTGGCTGCGTTCGCGACTGTCTGCTGCGGTGACGATCCCGATGCTTCGGGGCATGGCCAAGGCTCTTACGGTTGGAGCCTACATAGATCGTTCAACCGCACGCCTCGATGTTCCGCCTTCTGGAATCTCTGTCCGAGTCCGAGGCCGCTCAACTGGATCGGCTGCGCCAGTGGTTTCAGCGCACCGATGGTGTCTGTGTTGCCTATTCCGGCGGTGTGGACAGCGCCCTGGTCGCCACGCTCGCCTTTGAACAGAAAGGCGAGGCGTCCCTTGCCATCACTGGAGTCTCGCCGGCCCTTGCCCCGCACCTCCTGGATGAAGCCCGCGCCCAGGCGGCCTGGATCGGGATCCGTCATCAGGAGTGTCGAACCCGGGAGCTCGATGACCCGCAGTACAGCGCCAATCCTGAGGATCGCTGCTTTGCCTGCAAGCGGGAACTGCATCGCCATCTGGCTCCGATTGCTGCGGCAGCCGGTGGCGCTCTGGTGGTGGATGGGGTGAATCTCGATGACCTCGGCGATCACCGTCCTGGGATTGCGGCTGCACGGGAGGCTGGTGTGCGCTCGCCTTTGGCGGAACTGGAGGTCGACAAAGCCACGGTCCGCAAGCTGTCCCATGCCCTTGGATTGCCCTGGTGGGATAAGCCGGCACAACCCTGTCTGGCCTCCAGATTTCCCTACGGCGACACGATCTCCGCCGAGCGGTTGCAACGGGTGGGCCGGGCTGAGGCCTGGTTGATCACGCGAGGCTTCGAGCGGGTTCGGGTCCGCTGCCAGGGCACTGCCGCGCGCATTGAAGTTCCCGCTGATCGTTTGCGTACCGTTCTGGATCTGGCCGATCAGTCGGACCTGGTCGAGGCCTTCCTGGCCATGGGCTTCACCTCAGTGAGCCTTGACCTGGAAGGCCTGGTGAGCGGCAAGCTCAATCGCAGCTGAGCGGTTCGCGCTCACTCGTCGCGATGGCGGCCGGAGTTTCTCGGAGAAAACTATTCAGGGCATGTCGTCCGGCCTTCAGTTCCTGCCGCAGAACCTCACAGGCCTGTTCCGGCATGGTGTGATCCCCACAGGTGAACACATCCACTGCCGCATACCCCGATTCGGGCCAGGTGTGAATGGAGATGTGGGATTCCGCCAGAAGGGCCAGGCCAGTGACGCCCTGGGGTTCAAAGCGGTGGGTGATCAGATTGAGCAGAGTCGCACCAGCACGCTTCGCTGCTGTCGTGATGGTGGTCCTCAGAAAGGCTTCGTCATCGAGCAGACCGGTGTCGCACTCGTAGAGCTCGAGGATGCAGTGCTTGCCGACCATGTCGGTCGGTTCGATTGTTGTCATGCCCCCCCATCCCGGATTGGGATGCAGATCAGAGAAGCCTTGCTCCATCAGGCGGATAAAAAACAGCTCTACACCTTATCTGATGTCACGGTCTGTTCCAGCTCATTGCGATCCAAGATCTGAGCATGCTTTCGCCAGCCGCCCTCGAACCCGTCGAGGTGGGTTGCGCTGATGAGGCATTGGTGGCTGTTCCCCACCGCATCAAGCAACAGCTGCTGGCGTGCCGGATCGAGTTCGGCCAGCACATCGTCCAGCAGCAGCAGTGGAGGTTCGCCGCAGAGCTCGGTGACCAATTCGAGTTCGGCCAGCTTCAAGGCCAGGACGAGGCTGCGCTGCTGCCCGGCGGATCCGAAGCGACGGGCGGGCTGACCATCAATCATCAGGGCAATCTCATCGCGATGGGGGCCGACCCGGCAGCTGCCGAGGCGCTCTTCTTCAGCTCTCTGCGCCTTGAGTTGTTCTTCAATCGAGAGGCGCCATGGTTCCTCCGCTTCCTCATCCCCAAGGCGACTGCCCGGCACATAGCTCAGCCGCAGCTCTTCATGGCCTTTGCTCAGATGGGTTTGCCAGCGTGCGGCAATCGGTTCGAGGCGGCTGAGGGCACGTCGACGGCGGCGATGGATGCGCGTGCTCACCAGAGCCATCTGTACATCGAATGCATCGAGTAAGGCCCCATGCTCCTCGCGCCTCACGCTTCTCTGCCGCCAGAGCTGGGCGCGTTGGCGGAGCAGGCGGCTGTACCGACTGATCAGCTCGGCATAGACCGGCTCCAGCTGCAGCACCACCCGGTCCAGCCACTGGCGCCGCAGGGCTGGCTCTCCGCGCACAAGATCCAGATCCAAGGCGCTGAATCCAATGCAGCGCAGGGGCCCGATCAGATCCAGCTGTCGCTCCAGCGTCTTGCCGTTGCGTCGGGCCTGTCGCCCTCCGCTGCGTCTGAGCTCGAGTTCGAGTTGATCTCGATCTTCGCCGACCTCTGCTCGCAGCAGGGCGCGGGGCTGATCCCACTGGATCAGATCACGGTCCTGGCTGCAGCGGTGGGAGCGCAGACTGCCGAGCAGCTCCACCGCTTCCAGCAGGTTGGACTTGCCGATGCCGTTCGGGCCGATCACCAGGAGCCGCGGCTCGGTCAGCGTCAGCTCCAGCCGTTCATGGTTCCGGAACCCCTTGAGCTGGAGCTTTTGAAGCCGGATGGGATCAGGTGCGACGTGTGGGTAAGGTACCCATAACGAGAGGGCTTGAGGCCATCTCTTCTGCTGCGGTCTTTGACCGATCAGTGGGCATGTAGCTCAGTTGGATAGAGCATCAGATTCCGGTTCTGAGGGTCGGGGGTTCGAGTCCCTCCATGCTCGTGTTGTTTCAGACGGTCAGGTCAAGGTGTCTGCAGCGGCAGCCCCATGGCTCTGATCCCGTTGGGATCGATCACAAAGCCTTGTTTCTCGAGGGCTTCAACGGTGTCTGCCGGGGCGGAGATCGACAAACTGCAACCGGGAAGGTCCCGGCGCAGCATGTGCAGGGAGCGATGCACCAAAACCGCGAGCAGCTGTGCCTGGTCTGCCCCGGGGCGTGCACAGAGATTCCAGAGATTGGCGTTCAGCGCCAAGTCACTGGTCGCGCGTACGAAGCCGACCAGCTCACCATTCGACGTGTCCAGGATGCTCAGATGCCAGACGCTGCGCTCAAGGGCGAGCTGCCAGCGTTCCTCGTCATGGGTGGATTCTCCGCAAGCCTGAAGCAGGCCGTTGAGTTGTGCCGGTGATGGCCGCTCGGAGGTTTCGATCCGAAAGCCATCCGGCAAATTCGGTGTCGATGACTGTTGCAGGAAAGGGAGCAAGGGTCAGCCGGTGTTGCGCATGCCAGCGGCAATGCCGTTGAGGGTGAGCAGGGCACCGCGCAGCAGTTCGCTTCGGCTGTAGGTGCGGCCGTCATCACTGGCGGTGATCGATTCACTCATGGGGGGCTGACGGTTCTGGTCGCGCAGGCGCTTCAGCAGAGCCACCTGAAGGAAACCAAGGGGAACGATCGTGCGGTTGCGCAGGTCAACCGACAGTTGCAGCCCCTGATCCGCGGCGAGGAGCCGTGATTGCCCGGTGATCTGGAGCACGATCTTGCGCGTGAGGGTGTATTCATCGGCAATCACCTGGAAAATGCGCTCAAAGGATTCCCGGTTTTCGGCGGCGCCGAGGCTGGTCATGTAATGGCGAGCCAGGTCAAGATCCACCTTGGAGAGCGTCATCTCCACTTTGGAGATCAGCATCCGGAAGAAGGGCCAGCGCTGATGGAGCCGGCGCAACAGATCGAGTTGCTGCGGGTCTGAGTCGACTTCACTGGCCAGGGCCGTGCCAACGCCGAACCAGCTGGGCAGTAAAAATCGACTTTGGGTCCAGCCGAACACCCAGGGAATCGCCCGGAGGCTCGAGAGGTCCTTGGCGCCGGTTTTGCGCCGGGCCGGTCGACTGGAGATCTGAAGTTTGCTGATTTCCTCGATCGGGGTGACCTGCTGGAAGAACGCCACCAGATCGGGATTGTCGTGGACGAGGGCGCGATAGTGCTCGCGGGAACGGCTCGCCAGACGACTCATCAGTTGATTCCAGCTGGGGGTTGCATCCAGCTGGTTGGTGACCAGGCTGTTCTGGACCACCGCTGTGGTCAGGGTTTCGAGGTTGTACAACGCCAGTTCCGGCAGGCTGTACTTGGAGGCAAGGACTTCTCCTTGCTCGGTGATCTTGATTCGCCCCTGCAGCGTCCCACTCGGCTGGGCAAGGATGGCTTGATAGGCGGGGCCGCCCCCACGACCGACGGAACCTCCCCTGCCGTGAAAGAGGCGCAGGGCGACACCACTGCGGCTGCCCAGGTCTTGAAGGGCAATCTGCGCCTGGTGAATCTCCCAGTTGCTGGAGAGAAATCCAGAATCCTTGTTGCTGTCGGAATAGCCCAGCATCAGCTCCTGCAAGGGGAGTTGCTGGGCTCCCGTCAAGGGAAGCAGCTTGCGGTAAAGCTCAGTGTTGAGCAGATCTTCCATCACGCCAGGGGCGCGCTGGAGGTCTTCCACGGTCTCGAAGAGGGGGACCACCAGCAGGGAGGCATGGCCGCCGAGCGGATCCACCAAACCGGCTTCCTTCGCGAGCAGCATCACCTCCAGCAGGTCGGAGGCGGTGTGACTCATCGAAATCACATAGGTGTTGCAGATTCGTTGGCCGAATTCAGCCTGCAAACGCTGCAGCATCTGGAAGACGGCGATCGTCTCAGCGGTGGCGTCACTCCAGTCGACGGCGGCAGGAATCAGTGGTCGACGGGTCGCCAGTTCCTTGAGCAACCAAGTGACCCGTTCCGCTTCCTCCATCTCGCCATAGGGCTTGGCCAGCTGCAGGTAGCGGCTCAATTCATCGATGGCGTCGCTGTGTCGGGTGCTCTCCTGCCGGATGTCCAGGCTGGCCAGGGAGAAGCCAAAGATGTGGACCTGGTGCAGCAGGGTGTCGAGCGGCTCGCAACTCAGTTCCGTGCTGACCAAGCTGTTGCGGATCAGTTCCAGATCGATCCGGAATTCATCAATGGTGCTGTAGTGCAGCGGATCGCCATTGGGGAGAGGACTGGCTGAGCCGTTGTCGATGTCTCGAGGCGACTGCCATCCGGCTTCCGACAACTGATTGTTTCGCTTAAGCGTCAACTGCAGACGCTCAAGGATGTAGCTGAGCTTGAGGCGATAGGGCTCGAGGCGGTACCGCGCCGCGAGCTCTTCATAGATCTCGGGGAAGCGGAGACGATCCATCTCCAGGGATTCGAGCAGCGGTGCGCCGACCTGACTCCATTGCATGGAGATGCTCAGTTGATTGCGCAGGGCACCAACGGAGCTGATGTAACGCTCCAGCATCAGCTGCCGTTGATAACAGGCCGTGCGCCAGGTGATGGCCGGTGTCACCGATGGGTTGCCATCCCGATCGGAGCCCACCCAGGATCCAAATGTGCAGAACGAGGCCTGCGGGAAGCGGACATCGGGATAACTTCGATTGAGGGCTGATGTGAGGCGCCGCCGCATCTGGGGCATCGCATCGAACAGCACCTGCTGGAAGTAATGCAGGGTGGAGTCGACCTCATCCAGCACCGTGGGCTTGAACTGGTGCAGTTCATCGGTTCGCCACCACAACTGGATTTCCTCTTCCAGCTGTTGGCGGAGCGTGTCGCGCTCCTGCAGGGAAATCGTGTGGTCGGATTGAAGCCGCTGCAGCAGTGTGGCCACACGTCGCTGCTTGTGCCGAACCGTGTGGCGCACGATTTCGGTGGGGTGGGCCGTGAAGACCAGCCGGATGTCGAGCTCCTGGAGCAGTGATTCGACCTGTGCCGGGGGAACGTTCAGGCGCCGAAGCCGTTGGAACAGCTCTCCGAAAGTCGCTGGATCGGTTTGGCTGGCCAGGGGGGGAGCAAACGGATCGAAGCCATCGTTGCCGGACGTCGACTCCGAATCCTTCGTCTGACCGTTGGGGGTGAGGCTGTCGAGATAGCTGTCTTCCTCGATGCGCTGTTCGAGGATGTTGATCAACTGGAAATAAAGCGAGAACGCGCGGGCCGCGGCGATCGCTTCCGAGAGATCCATGGCCTTGATCAGGGCCACAATCGCTTCACTGGTGCTGTCGCCGTCCCGGCCTTCCAGCGCGACAGGATCACTCAGCTGCTTGAGACGCAGCAGTCGTTCGCTTTGTTCGGCCGGACATTCGCTGCGCAGGACTGTCTGCCAGAGGTCTTCAACGAGCTCCAGGCGCTGTTGCAGCAAGCGGCCAGCAACGGCGTCCCCACCATTGGCCCGGGCCTGATCGCCTTCGGGTGCAGTTGTGGTGGGCTGGGGCATCGAGGCGGGATCGGGAGTTGGTCTGGCCATGATCATCCCAAAGAGGGGCTCAGGGTCTCTTCCTGACGTGCCATCGCCAGGGCGCCATCGCGGATCAGGTCACTGATCGACGCACCGTCTTGGTGCTGTTCGATCCATTGCATCGCCTGATTGCCGGCGGAGAGCATGGCGTCGATCACCGTGAGATGGCGCTCCAGCGAGAGCTCCTCGGCGAGGGGCCGCACCTGGTGGATCAGCTCGTGAATCCAGTCCGAACAGCGGACGCGCTCGCCGGTTTGCCAGTGACGCAGGCTTGCCTGGAGGCTGTTGCGTGCTGCCGCTGCGTCGTTGGTGTCCGCCAGCTCCATCAACTGCTCAGCGGACAAGGGGCTGTCCGCCAGGGGGTCCAGTCGTTCCGGCTCACGGATCAATTGCTGGATCCGCAGCTCGAGTAACGCCGTGATCGCCAGCAGCTGGATCGGGTCCGTCACGAGATCGCAGATGCGCAGCTCCAGACGATTGAGCTCATGGGGGCGACGTGGACCGTTGGGGCGGACCGATGTCCAGAGATGGCGTTCATTCCACATCGCACCCTCGGCCAACTGCTCCAGCACCCAGTCGATGTAGTGCTCGTGGTCCCGGAACAGGGGAACGGAGCTGGGTGTGAGCGGGAACTGATGCCAGCGCTGGGAATGGTTGTTGCAGCACTCGCCGGAGAGGAAGGGTGAGCTGGCGCTGAGGGCGAGATACAGGGCGGCTTCGCAACGCACCAGTCGGACCGCCGCGAACAGGAGGTTTGGATCCTCGATCCCGAGATTGATATGAATGCTCGCCGTGACGACCCGGGTGCCGTAGGTCTGCTCGATGAGGCCGTGATACGGGTTGTCCGGGTTGGACCGTTCAAAGCGGCTGTTATCGCCCAGGCTGAGGGTGCTCCCGGGCAATAGCGTGAGTCCCTTGGGTGTCAGCCAGCGACGCAGCTCACGCCGGGGCGCGAGTAATGCCTCGTGAAGGGTCCCGTAATCCCGAAGGGGGTCCGTGATGTATTCCAGATTGCGGTGATCGGGCTCGGTGACGAACCCCGGCAGATCGTTGGCGACGGCGGAGGACACGCCGACGTTTTCGCCGCTGGGACGTCCGGTGAACAGTTCGACCTCGAAGCCTTTCTGCAACAGGGCGCTGGTCATGGCTTCGATGGGTTCAGACAGGCCAGAGCCGTGAGCATGCCCTTGGCTTTGTTGAGGGTTTCCTGGAATTCCGCATCGGGTTTGGAATCGGCGACCACACCGGCTCCCGCTTGAACCTTCACGCGGCAGCCCCCCGACCCATTGGGCTGAACCACCATCGTCCGAATCGTGATCGCGGTGTTCAGGGCACCGGCCAGATCCACGGATCCGTACACCCCCGAGTAGGGCCCCCTCGCATCCGGTTCGAGGCTGTTGATCAGTTGCATGGCTCTGATCTTGGGGGCACCACTGACGGTTCCGGCGGGGAAGGCGGCCATCAGCAGGTCGAGCACATCGTGCTCTGGGGACAGTCGACCTTCCACCTGACTGACGATGTGCATCACATGGGAGTACCGCTCGATCACCATCAGGTCCTTGACCTCGACACTCCCTGGCTGGCAGACCCGACCCAGGTCATTGCGACCGAGGTCCACGAGCATGACGTGCTCAGCACGCTCCTTGGGGTCTGCGAGTAAATCCGCTTCCAGCTCCCGATCTTCCAGGGGTGTTCGTCCACGGGGACGTGTCCCCGCAATCGGCCGCAGACTGGCGCGAATCCCATCCGCCGCAGGTTCCGCCTGCACCATCACCTCTGGGCTGGATCCGATCAGCTGCCAGTCGCCGAAGTCGTAGAACGCCATGTAAGGAGATGGGTTCACCATCCGCAGACTTCGGTAGAGCTCAAGGGGTTGCTGGGGCACATCAGCCTCCAGCCGTTGGCTGAGCACCAGCTGGAACACATCTCCGGCCGCGATGTGTTCACGGGCTGTTTCCACGGCTGTCTCAAAGTTCTCCTGGCTGCGGTTGCTCTGGACCGATGGCAGGTCACCGGCATCGGCAGACCAGGTGAGCGGTTCAATGGGTGGAAGCGGAGCCGTCATGCGCTCCCGCAGGGTCTGGATCCTGGTGATCGCGTCCTCCCAGGCGGCTTCGGGATCCTCGCCATTGCTGAGGTCGGCGTAGGCCACCGCCGTGATGATCCGCTTGACCTGATCAAAAATCAGGATGCAATCCATCAGCATCCATATGCCGTCGGGCGGAGCATCGGCGGCACTGTCATGGACCCCAACGCTGGGCTCGATCCAACGGATGAGCTCATAGCCCCACATGCCATAGAGCTGCCCAAGGGGGGGGAGACCCGGAAGGGAGGCACAGCGGTAGGGGGCCAGCAGAGCCCGAAGCCCATCGAAAGGATTGCCCACCGTCTGATCACGGCGTCCATCGCGCCACTCACGCATCAGAACGTCATCGCGCGCTGAGGCCGTCCACAGCGGATCACAGGCGACAACACTCCAGCGTCCAAGGGTTTCACCACCCTCAACCGATTCCAGGAGGACACCGGGAGGCCGATTGGCTCCGACCTTGATCCAGGTTGTGAGCGGTGTCTCAAGATCCGCTGGCCAGCTCTGGGCCAGAGGGATCAGATTGAAACCGTTGGCGGCTGCCTGCCGGAAGGAGGCGCGATCAGGGCTGAGCATGCGCGCATCTTGGCAGCGTCACCGACAGCCTCGGGCCATCGGTGACGTTTGCCTGAATGAATCAGGCGTCGAAGGTATTGCGGCCGCTGAACTTGATGTTGGCGGGATTGGTGTTCTGACCGATGCGACGGGCGTTATGACCCACCATGGCCCGGCCGTCGTTGACTTTCTCAGGGAAGACGCCGTCAGCGGGGTGGAGGTACTCGGTGTCTCCGCCGGGGAAGATCCGGTAGATCTTGTAGTCCTCGATCCGGGGCTTGAACTTGGTCCGCAGCTGGGTGCCGAGGGCCAGGCACTGCTCCTTGCGGGCGAAATACATGATGTTTTCGCCGGAATTCATCATGGCTGCGCCGCCGGTGGGCAGCTCAAAGGCCTGGGAGCTGTTGCTGGACCAGGTGATCGCGTATTTCTCTTCTGTTTCCGCGGAATTCAGCAGGCCGCCTGTGCTGCCGATGAACTGAGGAAGCTGACCATTCAACGCCGATGCTGCCATGGCTGAGAAAATCCAGACGGGCCGTTATGGCTGGAAAGTAGCACCGTGAGCAGGGCAAATTCCTGCCCGCGAAAGCATCCTTCACACCCGTCAATAAAGCCCAGTCAGCTGAGCTCTGCGTCTGTGGCGACGGGAAAGAACACGGTCAGGCTGCGGTCATGCAGTTGCCGGAAGCGGCCTCCGAGACTGGCCATCAGCTGACGCGTCGCAGCTTGGCTCAGCTGAAGACTTCCGGTGGCTGGATTCCAGCTCAGCACCGGGCCAACCTGGGCCTGTGTGCTGCCGTGGTTTGAGGGATCCGCGCTCGCTCCGCCGTCCCGCTTGGGCTGTTGCACCAGAATCTGCAGCTTGAGTCGGGCTCCGGCTGCCCTGAGAACCAGCTCCAGGCGACTTCCTGCACTGAGGCCGCGGCTGGTGCGGTCGATCAGGCCACCCAGCATCGGTTCCAGCCGACTGGGGTCGCTCAGGACCATCGGCAGGTGTGGATCCAGATCGAGGCAGAGGCTGACGCCACGTCGGTCGAGCTGGTCCTTCCACCCGGGTGCCAGCGATTCAAGGATGGCCGCGAGGTCGGTGCGGGCCAGAGTCGTTTCAGCGGGTTGGCGCTGCAGTTCCGCGGCATGGAAGATCAACCCGAAGCGATCGATCTGCTCGCTGCACTCGACATCGATTTGCTGCAGCCGTTGCAGCGCAACGGCGGGGAGATCACGGCGGCGAAGCAGGGAACGGATCAAGGTGCGAATCGTGGCCAGGGGAGTGCGCACCTCGTGGGTCAGGGCCTCCAGCAGGGACAGCTCCTGTTCTTGGTCGCTGGCTACGGCTCTGGCCGCCTCTGGAGCGGCCTGCAGCGTGATGCTGGGAGCCATCCCGGTGAGTCGTTCGGCGACCTGTGGCCAGAAGCGATCACTCCAGCGTTCCTCGCTGTGGAGTGGACCAAGGGCTTCCAGCTCCTGTTGCAGCGCCATCGCCTGGGCTGGATCCTGCTTCCGGAGCCGATGACCAATGAGCGTCAGCGCCTCGCTCAGTGTGGGTGTGTCGCAGCGCATCAGCAGTTGGCGCTGATCGGTCGGTCCATGCAGGGCCAAGGCGACCTGAAGCTGCGGTGTGATCACGAGGAGAAACGGATCGTCGCCGTCGTCGTCCAGCAGGGATAAGCGATCGAAGCGATGGACCGTCTGTGCCCCTCCGCCGGGTAAAGCCCGCTCAACAGCTGTGAGGCGTTCAATCGATTCCGGTGCCCAAACCCACCCCCTGAGTTGACTGATCAGCGATGGGGCATAGAGCGCCGGTAAGGGGGCCGCCAGCCAAACCCCCCGCGGTTGATCTGATTGGTTGATCAGCGCTTGTTGGAGGGTCTCCAGGGCGGCCCACCAAAGCCGTCGCGCCCCAGCGTCATCGCAGCCACCTGCCGGTACGCCCTCGGCTAAGCGGCTTCGCAGGGTGTGGAAGCTGGCCTGGACCATCAGCGCAGGATGTTGAGGCGCCGGCTTTGCTTCACCACCGAGAGGCAGAGCCCAAGCGCAATGAAATTGACCACCATCGCTGAGCGCCCATAGCTCAGAAAGGGGAGAGGGATTCCGGTGACAGGGCCGAGGCCGATGGTCATAAAGATGTTCACCACCACCTGGAACATGATCATCGTGCCGATGCCAATCACCACCAGCGATTCGAAGTCGCTGCGGGCATGGCGGGCGACCTGGAGCAGGCGTCCCATCAGCAGGGCAAAGCCCACGATCACCAGCAGACAACCGAGGAAACCGGTCTCTTCTCCCAATGCGCTGAAGATGAAATCGGTGTGCTGCTCTGGAATGAAGCGCAGTTTGGTCAGCTGACCCTGGAGCAGTCCGGTGCCGAACAGGCCGCCTGAACCGATCCCCACGGTGCTTTGAAGCAGGTGATATCCACCGCCCAGGGGATCTTTGCTGGGGTCAAGGAACAGAAGCAAGCGGTCGCGTTGATAGTCCTGCAGAACGACGCCCCAGAGAATGGGGCTCACGATCAGCGTGCTGATCTGAATGGCCCCCATGGCGAGTGCGGAGAGTCGTCTCCAGGGCAGGGAGCGAAACGCGAGCAACGCGGTGAAAACACTCCAACTCACCAGCGCGATCCAAATCGGCGTGGTCTGTTCGACGAAGGCCTGACTGACGAGGCTTTGCAGGTTGGTCGTCTGCAATCCATCCCAGGGGAGTTGCAGCGATAACAGGACTGTCAGCAGCGGCGACAGCAGCAGGATCACCCACTCCACCGGCATCCCGGACCAATAGAGCATCGTCAGCATCAAGGCGCCGAACACCAGTGATGTGCCCAGATCCGGTTGGATGAAGACCAGCAGCCACGGAACTGCAATCACCCCGAGGGGCCTCAGTAGATCGATCGGTCGCTCCACCGGGTGACGTTCCAGCACAGCTGCCACCAGCAGGATGACAGCGATTTTCGCGAATTCGGACGGCTGAACATGAATGCCGCCGATGCTGATCCAGCGCTGGGCGCCCAGCGCGGTTGTCCCGATCAGTCGGACGGCAATCAGGCTGATCACCGTGAGGCCATAGAGGGGCATCAACAGCGACTGCAGGCGCTGCAAGGGCAAGCGCTGCAGGATGAGGGCGATCACGACGCCCCCGAAGGCTGTGAACCAGTGGTCGTACCAGTCCGCGTAGTCAGCCTGGCGCTGGGTGCTGGCGATCAGAACACCGGCGATGGCCACCATGGCGAGTGGAACTCCCCAGAGAATCCATTCCCGCTGCTGTCGACGGCGGCGGCGGCGGGACAACATCGTCAGGAGGGTTGGGTGACGTGCTGCAGCACCCGATCAGCCAGGCCAAGGAACTCAACGGCGCTGGGGGAATCGGATCGGCTGATCACGATCGGTCGACCGGTGTCCCCACCTTCCTGAACCGGCATTTCCATCGGGATCTGGGCCAGAAGGGGGACGTCGTAATCACCGGCCAGTTGGGCTCCCCCACCACTGCCAAACAGGGCGTAACGCCGATCGGGCATGTCTGGAGGAATAAAGGCGCTCATGTTTTCCACCACACCCAGCACAGGAATGCCCATCTGGCGGAACATCGCCAGGCCGCGACGGGCGTCCTGCAGGGACACCTGCTGGGGAGTGGTCACGATCACAACGCCTGCCATGGGGACAGCCTGGGCCAGCGACAGCTGGGCATCACCGGTGCCCGGTGGTAGGTCCACCACCAGAACGTCCCGCTCACCCCAGTCGGCCTGGTAGAGGAACTGTCGGATGATGCCGTTGAGCATCGGCCCCCGCCAGATCACCGGCTGGTGATCGTCGATCAGCAGGCCCATGGAAACCATGGCGATCCCGCAGCTTTCGATCGGGATGATCCGCTGCTGATCACCGCTCCCTTCAACCTGAGGAGTCTGATCGGCGACTCCGAGCATGGTCGGAGCATTGGGGCCGTAGATGTCCGCGTCGAGCAATCCCACTTTGAGCCCGGTCCGGGCTAAGGCGCAGGCCAGGTTGACGGCCACCGTGCTCTTGCCCACGCCGCCCTTGCCGCTGCTGACGGCAATCACCTGGCGAACGCCGGGTATGGCCTGGCGCTCAGCCTGCTGGCCGTGACCGGCTTGTCCGATTCCACCCTGGCTCGGTGCCGAGCCAACCTCGATCTGAACGTCGTCGATGCCGTCCAGTTTCAACAGGGCATCCCGGGCTTCCGCCACGATGCGATCGCGCTGGCTCTGGGCAAAGCCCGGCAGATTGAGGCGAAAAATGGCCCGTGGGGAGACCACGCGAACCTGGTCAATCCAACCGAGTTCCAGGGCTGATCGTCCGCTCCCAGCGTCTTTGACGGCGTCGAGGACGCCATTTGCCTGCGCGGCCGAGACCATCAGTTCAATCAGTGCGAGCTGGATCCTAGAAGCGTTCTCCCGTGACAGTCCCTCACGGAGCCTTGTCGGGGTCTGGGCTGACCTGTTTAGGTTTCCTGACTCCCTGGTTTCCTCAGCGCATGGTCCGATCCTTGATACGACGCCTCCGCGGACGCGAGGCGACGGGCTCGACCATGCCGCAACTGGCCTTGCCCCCCAAGGATTCCCGGGAGCGTGCCCGGGCCATGGTGATGGGCCTCCAGGACGAAATCTGTGCGGGCCTTGAGGCGCTCGACGGTGAGGGGCGCTTTGCGGAAGAGAGTTGGGATCGTCCCGAAGGAGGAGGTGGCCGCTCCCGCGTGATGCGTGAGGGCCGGGTTTTTGAACAGGGCGGCGTCAACTTCTCGGAAGTTCAAGGGCAGGAGCTGCCCCCCTCAATCCTGAAGCAACGCCCGGAAGCCAAGGGTCACCCCTGGTTCGCCACGGGAACATCCATGGTGTTGCACCCGCGCAATCCCTACATCCCGACGGTTCACCTCAATTACCGCTATTTCGAGGCGGGCCCTGTCTGGTGGTTTGGCGGTGGGGCTGACCTCACGCCGTATTACCCGTTCTTGGATGACGCCCGTCACTTCCACAGAACCCACCAGGCGGCCTGTGATTCGGTGCACCCTGATCTGCACAAGGTTTTCAAACCCTGGTGCGACGAATACTTCTTCCTGAAGCACAGGGATGAAACCAGGGGCGTTGGTGGAATCTTCTATGACTATCAAGATTCCAGCGGGGTGCTCTACAAGGGTCAGGATCCCAATGGCCCTGCGGCGAAGGTGTCCTCAGAGCTGGGGGCCCGACCCCTTGGGTGGGAACAGCTGTTCGCCTTGGGGCAAGCCAATGGACGGGCCTTCCTGCCCTCCTATGCGCCGATCGTTGAGAAGCGTCATCCGATGGCCTATGGCGAGCGAGAACGTGAGTTCCAGCTGTACCGCCGTGGTCGCTATGTCGAGTTCAACCTCGTCTGGGACCGAGGAACAATTTTTGGCTTGCAGACCAATGGCCGAACCGAGTCGATCCTGATGTCGCTCCCTCCGCTTGTGCGTTGGGAATACGGCTACAAGGCTGACGAGGGATCGAGGGAGGCGTTGCTGACCGATCTGTTCACCAAGCCCCAGGACTGGCTGGGCGATGCCTCGCTGGATGAGCGTTGCCGCCCCCATCAGGCGATCAACTGACGCCCTTCACCAACGCGTTCACCACACGTTCGGCCAGGCATTCCACCGTCTGGTCCCGTGTGGCGGGGTCGCGGAGCTTGGTTTCGAGTGGTGGCTCAAGCATCCCGATTTCTAAAATTCCGATGCCGCGCCGGGGTCCGCCGAGGCCGCCTCGGAAGTTGACGGGAAAGCGTCCGAAGGCTTGTCCGAGGGCTTCATCCACCCGGTTGAGCGGGCGATTGATGGCGGGAATCAGTCCAGACCCGAAGCCATGGGGGCTGTAGGCATCGAAATGGATCTCGAGGATGTACTCCCCACGGGCTGAGAGCGTTCTGGCTTGAGACCAATTCGTTCGCGGGTCGTTGTCATTGCGGATGGTCAGCGCCGGTGGTCGGTAGCCGCGGATGTTGAGCCCTGCCTCCTTCCCTTGGCGCACCACCTCGTCCTGGACCTCAATGTTCCAGAACAGTTCATCCCGCATGGCGGCATCCATCGGTGGTTGCCGTTGAACATCAACGGCGTAACCGGGGGTGCCGGCACTGGGCATGTTCTGCGAGTCGGCATGACCGGCCATCACAACAATCGGCAGGGTCGGGCTGACCGCTTGACGCCCCAGCCAGCGACCCGGTTGTTTCGTCCGTGCTCCGAGCAGCGGATCGGGCTGTCCTGCTTGGGGACAGTGATCGGCTCCCTCCACGGGACGGATGGTGGCCTTGGGCGTGTCCGGGAGCCAGTTGTTGGCTTTGGGTGGTCCCTCGGCCGCTTGGGCCAACACCATCAGGCTCAACACGCTGATCAACAGGGGCAGAGAGACCCTCCGACGTCGCAGCCACGTGTGCACAGGCATGGTTCAGATCGGAGACGACAAAAGGGATCCATCGCTGGCGAGCTGCAGTTCACGACCGAGCTCAAGCTCGATCGCAATCAATTCATCCCGATGGGCGCGCAGGCGCAACTGGCTGCCGTCGGCGTCGGAGCCATTCATCAGTTGCAGTTCAAGACTTTCCATTCGCGATGCCCGTCGCCTGTAGATCCACCCCGCGACAGGTCCCAGGGCGATCAAGGCCAGCGGCCACCAGCCGAGTGCAGGGGTGAGCTGACGCAGCACCAGGCCAAAACAGCTGCCTCCGATGGCGGCCAGGATCGACAGCAACACCGCCAGCGGTGTGCTGGAGGTCACCTGCCCGCGGAAGCGCAGCACCTGACGGTCGACATCCCCGCCGTCTCGGATCCATCCCCGCTGCTCCAGCCAGCTGCTCAGTCCGTCGAGCACCGTGATCGGCGGTTGAGGGGATGTGACATCCACCACCGTGGTGCGGTCCTTGCTGGCTGCGCGGAGAAAGAAGACCAGGCCGATTGCCAGCAGAACGGTCAGCAGCAGTGTGGACTGAAATCCAACAGGCATGGCGGCCGGTGAAATCGAGATCCTTTCTAAAGGTGCAACGGCCGCGGCGGTTCAAGACAGCATCAGCTGATGACTGCTGAGCCAGCTGTGCCAAGGGGTCATGAGCTTCTGGGCCTGTTGGCGTGCTTCCGCTTGAAGGTGAAGCATGCGTCTGGGCCGCCCCCGACTGGGACAGCGCTTGCTGTAGGTGGTGATGGAACCCTGCTGCTCCAAGAAGGCCAGCGCCTGTTGGAGCACCGTTTCTGACAGACGCAATTGGGGATTGGTCTGGGTGAGCTCCTGGAGCAGGCCTGATGGGTAGTTGTCGTCCTTCAGCAGGCAGTCCAGGACCCAGCAAACCGCCAACTCAAGATCCAGAAATTGCGGCGGAGGCTGCTGGAAATACTGCTCAATGTCAGCCAGGCAGCTCCGTGAAGGCTTGCGACGTGAAAACACATTGGAAACGACGCTGGTCTTATCTAAGGCGATCTCAATTTGAGTTTCAAGCGGTCTTAGTGGAGAGGGCTCCGTCTTGACCTGCAGACTGCAGGCCTCCTGCTCCACCGCTGCATGGCTGTCTCCCAGTGCGAACCGGCTGAGTTTGCTGTTTTTGACGGCGATCTCGATGATCAGTGGACTGAGCGCTACCTCCAGGTGACCACCCTGGCGGTGGACACCGAAGCGATGGGGTTGATCCACGGTCGTGACCGTCTCTGTCTGGTCCAGATCGCTGACGAACACGATCGCGTCTGCTGTGTGCGCATCGGACTTGGCCAGCAGTCAGCCCCCAACCTCCAGCGGGTTCTGGAGGCTCAGGGCGTTGAAAAGATCTTTCACTTTGCCCGGTTTGATGTCGCCGCCCTGGCCAGTGGCCTTGGCATTGAGGTGGCTCCCTTGTTCTGTACCAAGGTCGGCAGCCGTCTGGCGCGGACCTACACCCCGCGCCATGGCTTGAAGGATCTGGTGATGGAGCTGGTCGGGGTTGAGCTGGACAAAGGGGCTCAAAGCAGTGATTGGGGCCGTGTGGATGAGTTGACCGATGTCCAGCTGGCCTATGCCGCCAATGATGTGCGTTATCTCATCCCAGCTCGACGGCAGCTGGAGGTGATGTTGCGCCGTGAAGGGCGCTGGGAGCTGGCTCTGCGTTGCTTCAGCTGTGTGGCCGTGATGTCCGAGCTCGATCGGCTGCGCTTTCACCAGACGTTCGAGCACTGACCCAACGGAACCATCGCTCCTGCTCAGTCCTCCAGCATGAAATTGGCATCGCCTTCGCTGGCGCTGAGCAGGGTGTCCAAGGTTTCCCTTTGGCTGCTGCAGTCGTTCCCGGCCAAGGATTCGAGCAGTTCTTCGGCTTTGGCTCGCCTTGAAGCGATGTCACGTTTGCCGTCCTTGGCCGCGGCTTGGTCGACATGTCGCCTGGCGCTGGCCAGGCTGATGCTCATCGCACTCGCCAGACGGGCACAGAGTTTTACGTATTCCGCGTCCTGAATCGCCGCCATCACAAACGCCTATTGACCACCGTCAGTATCCGTGTAGGCGTTCCACAACGAGTTCGGCCAGGCGCTGGCTCCCCCCTGCGCCTCCCATGCGTTGCTGGCCGATCTGCCCAAGGCGTTGCCTCAACCCCGGGTCGTCCAGCAGCTGACCCAGCCGTTGTCCCAGCTCCTGTTCGCTGGCGCAGGGTCGGACGGCTCCCCCCAGCAGTCGGCTTTGACGTTGCGCAAATCCCAGCTTGAACTGGGGGCCGCGACCCGGCAGTGACAACGCTGGGATCCCGAGTCCAACGATCTGTTCCGTGGCGGTTCCGGCGGTGGCAATGGCGGTCTCCGCCCAGCCAGCCCAGCGGTCGAAGCAGCCGGGGCCGATTAAGACGAGTTTGGTGCTCTTCACCCAGCAGGCGGCTGCACCAAGGTCATCCGAGGGTGACAGGCTCCGGCGATAGCCCTGGCGACTCAGGCTGGATTCCAGATCCTGGAGGTTGGGCTGGCCTCCCACGGCCACAAGGATGGCCACGGGAACCGGCGTCTGCAGATGCTCTAGGCCGGCGAGGAGGTGGTGAAAGTTGCGGGAGGCCTCCGGTGTTCTGCTGCCGCACAGGAGCAACACGCGCCGGCAGCGCTCAAGGGCTGCAGGGGGGGCTTGCCGATTCAACCCGTCCATCATCGGGTTGCCCGGGGCGAGTGCTGCGACGCCGTGGCGTCGCAGCCCACGGGCGGTCAGGCGGTCTCGCATGGCCACGAAACGGCAGCGCCGGCTGCGCATCAGGAGCCATTCCCAGGGGTCCCATTCACTGCCTTTGAGGCGGTGGTAGCGGTCGCTCAGGGCCCGGCCTGGACCACTGCGCCAGGTGTAGTCGCTTTTGGGTGTGCCGATGAAGGCGAAGGCTGCTCCACAGCATCGAGCCATCAGCAGGGGCAGGAGATCACCCACGGCCAGGACGGCATGGCCATCGTTCGCCTGGTGTTTCAGCACCCGCCATTGCGTCCAGCTCATCCATGCCAATCCAGCCCTGAGGTCCGCCAGCAGGCCTTTGACGCTCTGATTGCTGAAGCCACCGCTGGGAAGGTTGGCCTTTGGCCCGAGTCGTCTCAGCCACCCGGCTTCGACGGCGTTGTCGAAGCTGCTGCCACGCCCGACGAGCGGCAGAACGGCCAGATCCATGGACGGGCGCAGTTGGTGAAGGGCCTCAAGGATCCGGCGGGCGATGAGGTCTTCACCATGTCCGTTGCAGATGACCAGCAGGCCCGAATGGCTGCGGCTGATACGATCTCGCTCGTGGGATGCAGATCCCTGAACGGCGGCATGGCCAAGTGGTAAGGCAGAGGATTGCAAATCCTTTATCCCCAGTTCGAATCTGGGTGCCGCCTTTGATTGCATTTCAGAGTCGTGCCTCGGCACGCAGGTGTTCTCCGTCAGACGTCCGACTGTCGCAGATCACCTGCTTCGTGGTGATGCGGCATTCCCCGGTCATCAGCTTTGCGCCCGAGGCTCCATCGGGTAGTCCACGGGCATTGAATCGGATCCAAGAGCCACTGGTGACCTGTCCCGTCCAGGTTGATGGAGTTAGGCGACAGCGTTGCTCCTGGCAGACCAGCGCATCGTGATTGCTCAAATCTCGACTGACATAGGTCAGCCTGACACTGGCTCCAGACGGGCGTTCTGATCCGATGAAGCGGATCCGCAGGCTGTGATCATCGGCTTGCTGAAGCACGAGCCCATGGCAGGGCAGTCTCCGGGCGTTGCGTGTCAGCGTGCAGTTGTTCAGCTCGGTTTCATACCGCTCAAGGGCTTGAGCGACGCAGGGATGAGCGATCACCAGCACGAGCAGTGCGAGCCACCAGCCACGGTGTGGGTCACCCATCAGTACTGGCTGTCTGCGACACACATCCCAAGACAGCGAATGCCGTTACTGGCGGTGCGTCTGCAGTGGTCGCAGAGGACGGGGTCATCCGTGGATGCCTCCTTGGTTCCATCGGCTGACTGCGATGGGTTGCCGAGCTCTTGAGCCTGGGTGGGTTGCGGAGACATCCCGGTCGTTGTAGTGCAACGATCATGGCGTTCTGCACGCGTGCCCCGTTGAGCGGAATCGGTTTCGGAACCTGGTCGTGGGGGAATCAGCTCGTCTGGGGGTATCGGCCCGAACGTGACGATCTTCAGTTGCAGGCGACCTTCCGACAGGCTTTGGCTTCGGGGCTCAATCTGATCGATACGGCTGATTCCTACGGCACGGGTGCCTGGACGGGACGCAGCGAGTCGCTTCTCGGTGAATGCATTGCGGCCCTGCCCGCGACTCGACGGTCCGAGCTGGTCGTGGCCACGAAGCTGGCTCCGTTCCCCTGGCGGCTCGGACGCCGTGGCTTCGATCGGGCCTTTGAGGCCAGTCGCCGACGCCTCCGGGGGCATTTGCATCGCGTTCAGCTCCACTGGAGTACGGCCCGTTACGCCCCTTGGCAGGAGGTCGCTCTGCTGGACGGATTAGCGGATCGCGTTCTGGAAGAAGATGTCCTCGAACTTGGCGTTTCCAATGTTGGTCCCCGTCGACTGCAGTCGATGCACCGACATCTGCTGGACCGCGGTGTGCCGCTTCGGAGTGTGCAGGTCCAGTTTTCGCTGCTCTCACCGCAGAGTTCCGGAGAGGACACTCTGTTGGCGTTTTGCCGCGCCGTCGGCATTGAGGTTCTGGCATACAGCCCCCTGGCGTTTGGGATCCTCTGCCAACCCCCCGGTGCCAAGCCCCATGCGGAGACAGCGCTGCGTCGGCGCATTGAAACCAGGCTCCTACCCGCAAGCGAACCCCTGCGTTTCGAGCTCCAGCGCATCGCTCTGTCCCGAAAGGTCTCTCAGACCCAGGTGGCCCTGAACTGGTGCCGGGCCCATGGCGCCACACCGATCCCTGGGCTCCGTCGTCCATCACAGGCCAGGGACGTTGCCGCTGCATTGACGTGGCAAATGACCGGGGAAGAACGGGTTCAGCTGGATCGCCTTCGCGCGGCCTGCACCCGGCGGATGCCTGAAAATCCGTTTCTCAGTGACTGAGTCGAGACTCAGGCCTCAGCTGCATTTTCAGGCGGATCGGGGCTGACAACCACAGGCAAGCTTTCGCTGTCTGCACCACGGATCGGCACCACTTTCACGGGTTGCTCGACCGGCTCCACCAGGGCCTTTTGCTGCTGCTCGCAGGCCGCTAACGCTTCCTGGAGAAGGGAATCAAATGTATGGCCGGGCAGTCTGTGGCGTGCCACCTCGAGGAAGGTGCGTGGTAAGGACTCTCCGGCGGCGTGGCGCAGTGCCGGGTTGTTGCGGCGTTGCTCCTGCTCTTCCTCAATGGATCGGATGAAGCGGCGCGTGACATCTCGTTTGGTCGTTGCCTTGATCAGGGTGTCCCGATCCTGTTGGCTGTGACTGAGTTCCTGTTCCAGCTCGGAGATCCGTCGCTCGAGGCTGGTCAACACCTCCTCGGCTTCTTTGGTGATGTGCGCTAGCTGTCCATCGGAGAGGTACGGAAGATCAGCAACAAAAACTTTTCCGTGGTCGCGCAGCGTTAGGAAGGTTGGACGCGGCCCCTGACGGTGTCCACGGTCTTGACCGGACGAAATCGGACGGCGAGGAGGTGTCGGTCCCGCTGAGGAACGACGGCGGGTTGTCCGCTGTGATCTATCAAAAGCCATTGGAACTAATCAGTTGTATCGACGCTGCTATCGGAAGAAAAATCCGATTCGCTTGAACGTATTTTAGGCGACCAAACCGTTCAGCACTCGACGGATTCGAATGCCGTTGAGAACCGATGTATTCAGGCGGGGAGTCCCAGGAGGGCGGGTTGATCGGCGGCGTCCCGAGGTGTGACGGCCCCGATGCACCAGGCGAGATGTCCACTGTCGGCGCACTGATGGAGCGCTTGCTCAACGTGCTGTTCAGGCACCACAAGGCAATAACCGACTCCCATGTTGAAGGTGTGCCAGAGGTCGCGTTCAGGAATCTCTCCAGCCTGTTGCAGCCAGTCGAACAGGGGCGGACGCGGCCAGCTGTCGGGCTCGATTTGAACACTGACGTTGGCCGGGAGGCAGCGGGGAAGATTTTCGGGAATCCCTCCACCTGTGATGTGTGCCATCCCATGGATGGCGATGTCATGGCGCAGCAGGGTTTGCACCAGGTCTGGATAAAGCCGCGTTGGTTTCAGCAGGTCCCGAATCAAGGGGCGTTGGTCTGCCCCGTAACAGGTCTGATGGTCAGCACCGGCGGCTTCGAGAACCCTGCGAACAAGGCTGTAGCCATTGCTGTGAACACCGCTGCTGGCGACGCCGATCACCTTGTCCCCTGCCCCAATTTTGCTGCCATCAATCACCTCATCCGCTTCGACCACAGCAACGCAGAAACCGGCGAGGTCGTAACGGCCTGCTGGATAAAAGCCAGGCATTTCAGCGGTTTCGCCGCCCAGCAGAGCGCATCCGCTGCGTCGGCAGCCCTCGGCGACGCCTTCTACGACCTGGGCCATGGCTTCTGGGCTGAGTGCCCCTGTGGCCATGTAGTCGAGAAAGAAGAGCGGCTCGGCGCCTGATGTGATCACGTCGTTGACGCACATCGCCACCAGGTCGATGCCGACGTCGTGATGGCCTTCATGCTCCTGGGCCAGCTCGAGCTTGGTTCCAACCCCATCGGTCCCTGAGACGAGGAGGGGCTGGCGCATCCCGGCTGGAAGGCGCATCATTCCACCAAATCCACCAAGCCCGCCCACGACCTCTGGCCGATGTGTGGCTTCGACGGATGAACGGATTCGTTCGACGAACGCGCGACCCGCTTCGACGTCGACGCCGGCGCTTTTGTAATCCATGGCTCAGCTGATACCCCCTGATCCTGCAATGGCGTCGGGCGCGTGACGGTTGGAGGTTCGGACTTTGCTTGGATTAGCCCGGCTTGTTGCCCTGATGAGCCCTGCTAATTGATAGCGGTGCGTGCTTTGGCTTCGTTGAATGAGGCCAGCACATCTTTTGCAGGCCTTACCGCTCCTCTGCCGCTCGTTTGCGGGGCCCGCCGCTGTCAAGCGGCGATGCATGCGTTCTCTATACCCTCAGCACTAATTACTCGGTCCAGATTCCTCAACGACATCTGCCACTTGATGGGTGATGCCGAGGGATCGCTAAAGATGCGAAGCCTCTTCAGCCTGCTGTCACTCAGCACCGTTTTGGTCGCCGGAGTCACCCTTCTGCCCGTGTTGGCCAGTGACTTTGATGCACGAGAGATCTCCGATCCGCTTGATGTTCTCAATCGAGTCGAGCCAACTGAAGCTGATGCCCCTGGATTGACGGCTCCCACGGCGACACTCCGTCCGGAAGACATCAAGGAGTCGTTGGCTCCAGCTCAGGCCACGCTCCCTGAACCCAAGGTCAAGCCGGTGCCAGATGTCGTTCGTGTCATCACCGGTGAGGCCAGTTGGTACGGACCAGGTTTCTACGGAAATCGCACGGCCAATGGTGAAGTCTTCCGACCCGGAACGATGACGGCCGCGCATCGCACCCTGCCCTTCGGCACCAAAGTGCGCGTCACCAATCTGTGGAATGGTCGCTCCGCGATCATTCGCATCAACGACCGTGGCCCGTTCATCGGCCATCGTGTGATTGATCTGGGCCATGGTGCCGCCAGCAGTCTTGGCTTGATCGCCTCGGGCATTGCTCAAGTGCGCCTCGAGGTGCTG
This sequence comes from Parasynechococcus sp., assembly GCF_042954325.1. Classification (GTDB taxonomy): domain Bacteria; phylum Cyanobacteriota; class Cyanobacteriia; order PCC-6307; family Cyanobiaceae; genus Parasynechococcus. Next base: position 66,493 of record NZ_JBGKDS010000039.1, read on the forward strand.
CGCTGAACCCTCTCCCTCTGTTGCGGACACAGGCTGACCTGAGGGCCTGGCGGCGAAAGCAGTCGGCTCAATTGATCTTTGTTCCGACCATGGGAGGCCTGCATCAGGGCCATGCCGCGTTGATTCGCACCGCTGCATCGCATCAGGCGACGGTGTTGGTGAGTGTGTTTGTGAATCCGCTGCAGTTCGGCCCAGCGGAAGATTTTGAGCGTTACCCCCGCACCCTCGAGGCCGATTGCCGGCTTGCTGCTGATGCCGGAGCCGACGCGCTCTGGGCTCCATCGCCTGAGGTGATCTATCCCGCGGGTGCTGAGGACTGCTGGCGCCTGCAGGTGCCAGCCTCGCTACAACAGCACCTGTGCGGCCAGGGCCGGCCGGGGCATTTCGACGGTGTGGCCACCGTGGTCTCGCGGTTGTTGGCCCTGGTTCAGCCGACGCGGATGCTGCTTGGGGAAAAGGACTGGCAGCAGTTGACCATCCTGCGCCAACTTGTTCAAGACCTTGCCCTACCGGTGCAGATCGAGGGGGTGCCGACGGTGCGTGCGTCCGATGGACTGGCTCTCAGTTCCCGCAACCAGTACCTCTCGGACGAGGAGCGTTCACGGGCAGTGGCCTTGCCTCGGGTTCTCAGGGCAGCCGCGACAACGGAGTCTTTGGCCTCGATCAAGGCCGCTCTGGATCAGGCGGGTCTGGACGTGGAGTATGTAGAGAGGGTTGATCCGCACACCCTGCAGCCTTGTGGTTCGGAGATTGCGATCTCCCTGCTGGCCGCGGCGGTGCGCTGCGGGACGACTCGGTTGATTGATCACGCGTTTCTGATGACCCGCCAGCCCCTTGTTGCGATTGATGGTCCGGCTGGCGCCGGAAAGAGCACCGTGACCCGCGCCTTTGCCGAGCACCTTGGCCTGGTTTATCTGGATACGGGCGCGATGTACCGCTCGGTGACCTGGTTGGTGCAGACACGGGGGGTGGATCCGGCGGACGCCGCTGCGATCGAACCCCTGCTTGATGGGCTTGATCTGCAGTTGCGGTCGCTGCCGGGGGGTGGTCAGCAGGTGTTGGTGAATGGTGAGGATGTGAGTGTCGCCATCCGTTCTCCGGAGGTCACGGCATCGGTGTCTGCCGTTGCGGCTCATCGCTGTGTTCGTCAGGCTCTGACCGCTCAGCAGAAAGCAATGGGTGCCAAGGGCGGTTTGGTGGCCGAGGGGCGCGACATCGGCACCGCCGTCTTCCCCGATGCGGATCTGAAGGTCTTTCTCACGGCAACCGTCGAGGAGCGGGCCCGCCGTCGGGCCTTGGACCTTGAGCAACGGGGCTTCCCCGTGCCTGAACGCACAGCCCTCGAAGAGCAAATTGCAGAGCGGGATCGCCTCGACAGCACCCGCGAGGAGGCCCCATTGGTTCAGGCTGACGATGCCCTGGAGCTGGTGACTGATGGCATGAGCATTGATGCGGTCATCCAGTCTCTGGTGCAGCAGTTTCGTTGTCGCGTCTCTGAAGAGGCTTGGCCCACACCCGCCGGATGAACTCAGTTGGCCTGGCTGAGCTCATCCAGGAGGTTGGAGCAGGCATCCTCTAGGAGGTCGAGCACATGCTCGAAGCCGGCTTCTCCGCCGTAGTACGGATCCGGGACTTCGGTTTCGCTGAAGTTCTGGGCGTAACGCAGCATCGGTTCGATCGAGGCCGTGGCGCGTGCGCCTGCTTCGCGGGCCAGCCCGCCGACCGCTGACAGGTTGTCGTCATCCATGGTGAGGACGAGGTCGAACGTGGTCAGGTCGTCGAGGCTGATCTGACGTGCCCGGCTTGGCAGTTCAATGCCGCGGCGATTGGCGGCAGCCTGCATGCGTCGGTCCGCTGGATTGCCCACATGCCAGCCGCCTGTGCCGGCTGAATCGACAACAAACTGATCCTCAAGACCGCGGGTTTTGATCAGATGCAGAAAAACCCCTTCTGCCGCTGGAGATCGACAGATGTTGCCGAGGCAGACGAACAAAAGCTTCTGGGTCATCCGTCGGTTAAGCGATGAAGGGCAAGCTCGGCCCGAAGTCGCACCACCTTGACATCTTCTTGGTCGTCATCGGCCAGATTTTGCAACGCCTGCCGGCCAGTGGCGCGTGGGGATTGAGGACAGGCCGGGTCGAGTAGCCGCCGTTCCAGGCTGACGATGACGGCATAACGAACAGCCCATTCGCGATCGTGTTGGGCCAGCACAAGCGCTCGGATGCACTGGTCTTCTTGCGTTTTCGCTCTAGATAATTCCGCTGACAGTTGTAATTTCCCCAAGCCTTTCGCAGCGGCTCGGCGCACGCTCGGACCGATGTCTTGGCCGAGCGTCTGGATCAACATTTCCAGTGCGCAAGCATCACCGATGTCCGCCAAAGCGCGAACAGCCCATGCGCGTGCTCCGTAATTGTTGGGGTCCAGCTTTTCGAGGATCAGCGGAGAGGCGGCCGGTCCAAGTGCAACAAGTCCTCCCACAGCGAGCCCTGCGAGTGCCGGGTTGTTGTAACCGATGACTTCGAGCAGCTTTGGCACGGCTCCAAGTTCGTGACAGCGCACAAGGTCGGCTGTTGCGCTCATCAGTTCGATACTGGTCGTTGCGGCGTCAACGGCGGCGAGCGCTTCTCTTAACTCAAGCGAGATTGTTGTCATAAGAGGCTGTCCATCGCGCTCAACACGGTTTCAAGGGCTTGCTCATGACTCATCTCCGCATGCTGGAGCCCCCGTGGATGTTCTGCTAAACCACGCAGAGCAATGAGTTTGATACTGCTTTCAACAGGACTTCGGCGGATTAAATCCAACGCTGGAATCCAGCCACAAGCTCCTATATCCAGCAAAACACCACGTCGGATCTGCGTTGATGCATGCTCGAGCAACCCGGCGAAGCTATCGCCATAGATCGCTTGTTCGGTGAGTTGAAGGAGTGCTCTGCTGGTCGCGGAGCGAATGAGCGGACGTTGATCGTCGATGAAATTCTTCAACCGCTCCAGAATCTCTCCGGATGAAACTCCGAGATCTCCGAGTGCCTCCAGCTGTGCTTCTAAGAGGCGATCTTGTTTGGTTTCATTCCCCTGGAGCGAGGCAAGGATCAAAGGAATTGCTGCTTTTAAACCTGTTGATCCTGCGGTTCGTGCTGCCTCCTCACGAATGTTCAAATCGGAATGAAGCAGGCTTTCAAGAATTTCCGGGCCGGCTTGCTGCCCATCAAGGTGCACCAGTGCCCGCAACACATTGAGTGCAAGAGCACGGCTCTCTGCGTTGGCGTCTCCCTTTGCATTTAGGTAGTCCCGCAAGGCGCTGCGCAGCAGCGGAATCGTTTCTGGATGTTGGCTTCGTTCGTGTCCTAGCCACCATGCTGCGTAATACCGATTGGCAGGGTCATCGGTTTGTCTCAGTCGATGGAGAGCTTCCTGCTCATCAATTGGGGTGCCTTGCTCTGTGTTCATCGTCTCCGCTTCAGCATTAAAAAAGGCTCCCCTGAGGGAGCCTTGATGCATCACCGCGTCTGAATCAGACCAGTGCGTTGATGGCGTAGTCGAGATAGGTGTTGGCTTCGCCAGCAGCATCACCACTCAGGCCGTGGTTGGCTTTGATGTGCTTCAGAGCTTCCACGTACCAGGAGGGGGAGAGCTCGAAGGTGCGGTTGATTTCGTCCAGGCCAGCCAGGAGATAGTCGTCCATGGGGCCGGTGCCACCAGCCACCAGGCAGTAGGTGACCATGCGCAGGTAGTAACCGACGTCACGGGAGCACTTGGCTTTGCCCTCAGCAGTCGTCGAGTAGTTCGAACCCTGCATCTGGGTGGTGTAGGGGAACTTGGTGTAGACGGCCTGGGCAGCACCGTTCACCAAGGTGTCAGCTTTGCTGGTGAGAGCCTTGGCGGCCTCGAGAGAAGCTTTGGCGCGGTTGAAACGACCGAAGGCACCCTGGATTTCGGTGTTGCTGAGGAAACGGCCCTGGGAGTCAGCAGCGGCGACTGCTTCGGTAAGAGGGGTTTTCATGAATCTGAAAAAGGGAGATGTGAACGTCTGAGCCGGGTCGCGATCAGGCGACGGCGGCGGCAGCGCGGTCGAAGTAGGTGCCGATTTCGCTCATCAGGGCGGTGCAGTCACCGTTGGTGATGCCAGCCTTGTCGTTGGCGATGGCGATGGCAGCGTCCTTCATCAGGTTCACGCCAGCGGCGACGGAAGCGCCAGGGGTGCCGAGAGCCAGATAGGTCTCGCGCAGGCCGTTCAGGCAGCGGTCTTCCATCACGGAAGCGTCACCGGTGAAAACGGAATAGGTGACGTAGCGGAGGATGATCTCCATGTCGCGCAGGCAGGCAGCCATGCGACGGGAGGTGTAAGCGTTGCCGCCGGGTGCGATCAGCGCAGGCTGTTGCGCGAACAGCTGGCGTGCTGCATCGGCAACGATCGTGGATGCGTTGCTGGTGATGCGGTTGACGGCATCCAGGCGCTTGTTGCTGTCGGAAACCATCGCGGCCAGCGCGTCGATTTCGCTGGTGTTGAGGAATTGGCCCCGGGCATCGGCCTGGGCGACCACCTTGGTGAAGGCGTCGAACATGTTGGTGCTCCTGTGGACTACGTCTGGAGAAAGTCTTCAGACAGGGATGGGGTGCCGGGAGGCAGGTCGCATCCCGTCGGTGAGGATTCTGGCCAACGGTTCAGAGAGCTCCCGACGGCTGTTCATAATGCTTAACTGCCATGCTCTGGCTGGGCGCCAGCGCTCTCTGAGATCTAAAGATCGAAGAGCACATCGTGGATGTAGGCCTCCGTCCATTCACTGCCGTAGAAGCGGCTGAGCATGCCCCGAGCTGGATCTTTTTCTGCTCGGTACGCGGTGTAGCGCTGTTGTCCAGCCAGAAGATGGCGGGAGCGCACGTCGTCCACGGGTTGTGCCGTGCTGATGAGCTCCAGATAAAGGTTGAGGTAGTCACGAAATGCCGGCTTGATCACCGTTTCGATCAGCGCATCCCCTTCAGCACCCAGAGGAATCCGTGTCCAGAGAAATGCGGGTGAAAAGTACGGTTGCGCTTCCTCGGGAATGGGGCCTCCATCCGGTAATTCTTGTCTCCATCGCTCAAAGAGCGGCATTAATTTCTCCCAGACGGGCCCGGTGTGGCGCTCGTCTTGCTTATCCACAGGTTGCAGATCCAGGGCCAGAAGATGGCCGTTGGGGAGCGTGACCAGATCGGCGCCGAAGAAGGGGAGGTCGTAGTGGCAACTGGGATTGATCACGAAATTGAGCACCGACGCCGCAGCTCCGGCTTCGACGCAGGCGGCTCTCACCTGACGAAGCTTGTCGGTGCGGCAAGCCCACGTTGCTGTAGTGACCTGGACTGGTTTGGCTTTGGATCCCGTCGTCCCCTCTTGTTGCAAAAAGCGTTCAGGGACTGAATACGCTTGAGGTTCAAACGGTTGCAGGGCTTGAACGGCGTGATCGAGAAATGGTTGCCAGCGCCATCCATCGATTTGAACCGGGTCGAGGCTGCTGCTGCGGTTGAGCGTGCTCATTCGGATTGGCTGGCAGGGAAGAGAAATTCGTGGAGGAAACGGTCGGACCAGTCCTTCCCGAAATGGCTTGTGAACAGGCCGTGGGCTGGGTCTCGCTCTGCGCTGTAAACGTCGTAGTCCTCCTGTAAACGTTTGACGTCTGACTCGGGTAGCGCCGAGGCTTCAGCAGCATGGTCATGCATGCCCCAGTAGGCCTCCAGAAATGCCTTGAAGGCTTGGGGCAATGACCCTGTTGCCTGGTCAGCACCACCTCGGCAAAACAACAACCACGGCGAAAAGTATTGATTGGGGTCAAAGGAGCGCATGGTCTCCTCGCCATTGAGGTCCGGAAATTGATCATGCAGGGCTCGCAAGCCCTTGAAATGACGCTCTAGATAATCAGGATCCTGAACCAGTGGTTGGAAATCCAGGACGGCGACGAGCTTCTGACGCGCGCCAAACCACAACAGATCGACCCCCATTAAGGGATGGTCGAAACTGTGATCCGGATAGGCCACTGAATTCAGTACCTGCAAGCTGTCCCCGGCATCGAGCCGAGTGACCCGCCAGCGGCGAAATCCCGGAACCGACCACAGCCAGCTGTGAATCACTCCACCGCTTTTTGCTGACTCGCAGTGGTCGAGACCGTCGGGGATGGCGATCTGTTGTCCGCCACGGTTCTGGATTCCGTCATGCAACTGATCGAGAAAGGAATCGAACATCAGCCGATCGTTTGGGAAGGATTCGTGTCGGCGATGGCACGTGCCCGCTCTGCGATGGTTCTGATGTCATCGTCCTTCGGGCAACGCAGTTCGGTGCAATAGGTCGTCATTGACACGCCGTTAAGACATTGCACCGAGCTCACGCGCATGCGCACTTGGTCTGAGACAAACCAGCAGCGCTCTGTGCCGACGTTGGTGTCGTACCGAGTGGTGATGGTTAGCACTCCGTCGTCGGCAAAGGTGTAAGTGCTGATGACCGCTTGTTTTTCCACGTATCCGACGTCACGAAGCAGGAATCCCTTCCTGGGATCGTCTGATTCAGGGACATCGACAATCACGGCCGCATAGTCGTCATTGCGGACGCCTTTCTTCAGGTTGCTTTCCCACCAGAAACGACCTCCACCAGCTGCGCGAGCTGGGTCAACTTCCAAGGAATCGCACACCTTGATGACGACCGGGTCATCAGCGTTGAAAGGTTCAATGACCAGATTGGAATCGGCTGCTTCATCGTCTTGATGGTCCAGATGATGAATGGAGCGCCGATTCAGCCAGGTGCCTCGACTGGCGTCCAGGAAAGCCGCCATGGTCAATGGCTGTTCAAACACGCTCATCACCTAGGCGTTTTGCATTACATCGCGTTGTCGAAGCAGCTGCACAAGCACTTCGTCCAGACGTTGGAGTTCCGCGTGCTCGGCAACGGTGGCATCGATTCGTTTTTGGGGAAGTTTGAGTTTCTTGCCCATGGCAATGACGTCATCCCGCAGACGATTGCGATAGGCCTCGAGTTCCTCAATCGAGTCTTGAAGTTCCTGGAGAGTCGGTTCGGACATCTGAACGTGGTGCTGTGGCGAGGGTAAGCCTCATCCAATGTCCGTGGACTTGAACCCTCCTTTTCTTAGTAGTGCAAGCGCAGTTGAAACAATATGGAGCAGCGCTTTTGCGTTGTCGACTCCCGAGAGGTGTAGTACCTGTCCGGTCCTGCAGGATGTCTCAACATTTGTTCGTCAGATGACGAACCGTTGCGTGACCGCGCGACCTTGGCCAGTGCCCCCCGATGCCCCGGTTACTTTTCTGGGGCGCTTCGCAACGCCTGGCCTGAATTGCCGGATTTCATTCCTTCCGGGGAGTGTTCTCAAGGTCTTCACTCCTGGCATAAAGAGGCTATCCCTTCACTGTCTGGCTCTCCAATGCTCGACGCATTCTCCCGCTCCGTCGTCAGCGCCGACGCCAAAACCGCTGCCGTTGGCGCTGGCGACATCGCCGCCCTCCGTCAGTACGTTGCCGAAGGCAACAAGCGTCTGGACGCTGTTAACGCCATCACCAGTAATGCCTCCTGCATCGTTTCCGATGCTGTGACTGGCATGATCTGCGAGAACACCGGCTTGATCCAGGCTGGCGGTAACTGCTATCCCAACCGCCGCATGGCTGCTTGCCTGCGTGATGGTGAGATCGTTCTTCGCTACATCTCCTACGCCCTGCTCGCAGGCGACGCCTCCGTCCTCGACGATCGTTGCCTGAACGGCCTCAAGGAGACCTACATCGCACTGGGTGTTCCCACTCAGTCCGCTGCCCGTGCCGTGGCCATCATGAAGGCCTCCTCCACCGCCCACATCGGTGAGACCAACACCCCTGCACTGGGTGGCACCAAGTTCCGCAAGATGGAGACCGCTCAAGGCGATTGCTCCGCTCTGGTTGCTGAGGCTGCCTCTTACTTCGACCGCGTGATCAGCGCAGTCAGCTGAGTTCATCAGGTTTTTTTCCTACCTCCTCAACGCAAACCTTCATCTAAAGGATCTCCACGATGAAATCCGTCGTCACCACTGTTGTGACCGCTGCTGATGCAGCAGGTCGCTTCCCTTCTCAGAACGACCTCGAAGCCGTTCAGGGCAATATCCAGCGTGCCGCTGCTCGTCTGGAAGCTGCTGAAAAGCTGGCTTCCGGCCTCGATGCCGTCACCAAGGAAGCTGGCGATGCTTGCTTCAACAAGTACCCCTACCTCAAGCAGCCCGGTGAAGCTGGTGAGAACCAGACCAAGGTGGACAAGTGCTACCGCGATCTGGGCCACTACCTGCGCCTGATCAACTACTGCCTGGTTGTTGGCGGTACCGGCCCTCTGGACGAGTGGGGCATCGCCGGCGCTCGTGAGGTGTACCGCACCTTGGGTCTTCCCACCGGTCCTTACGTCGAGGCTCTGACCTACACCCGCGATCGCGCTTGCGCTCCTCGCGACATGAGCCCCCAGGCTCTGAACGAGTTCAAGTCCTACCTGGATTACGTGATCAACGCTCTCTCCTGAGCGCTCGTTCTACGTCACTCATTGATAAAAATAAGGAGGCCGAAAGGCCTCTTTTTTTTATGCTTATGTCGGCGGATGTCGTTCACCTTGGATGGCGTTCATTGGTAGCAGTGCTCCACTTAGGGTGAAACAACCTCCCTGTTCAAGGGGATTTGCAGTTTTTGAGTTCTGATGACTTCGCAGCCGCAGATAGAACGTCCGGATCTGGATGCGTTGTTTGCTGATCTGGCACATCCCAATCCGCATCTTCAGACCCAGGCCTATTTGGCCATGGTGGAGCATTGGCCGGAGGAGTCGATGCCTCGCTTGCTGGCGCTTTTGGGTCAGTCGGACGTCTCCGTTTATCGAGCCGCTGTCAAAGGGCTGGGTGCTTTTGGGGTGACTGCTCTCCAGCCTTTGGCTGAACTTTTCTCAGCCAGTTTGGATGGAACGGTCAGGGCTTGCTGTGTCAAGGCCTATGCCCAGATCGCTTCGAATTTTCCCGGCCAGGAATTTTCTGCAGATGCCATGGCTGTTCTCGAGGCAGCACTGTCCGACGAGTCCCCCGTTGTTTCCCAGTCTGCGGTGATGGCACTCGGTCAGGTTGGGGTTCAGGCATTGCCTCTGCTCATTGAGATCTGCAAGGGCGACAACATTGCCCATGTTCAGTCAGCGGCGATGGCTCTCGCTGAAATTCCTGATCCACGGGCAGGGGCTTGTCTCCGTGAGGTGCTCGACGACCCAAACACCGACCCGTTGTCTCGGCAGATGGTCGAGGCATCGCTTGGACGCCTGGATGGCGCTCGTTGAGCTCAATAAAAACGGGAAGACAGCCCCTCAGCTGTCTTCCCGCTGTTGCGCATGCAGTGCTCGACGCGAACACCACGTGAATTACATTACGTTAAGGATGCGTGGATTATTCTCTGTCGCGTGTCAATTGGCTGATGGCGAGCTTGAAGATGGGCGTGACGCTGTCGTCGTTTTCGTTCGTCAGGCAGTTCTTCAATTCTTCAACCACTGAGGGGTCCTCGAGCTTCATTAAGGACAGGGCAGCATTTTTTCTGACGAGTGCGGACTGATCTCTGAGATTGGGAATCACCAGTGGAACGGCCCAGCTGCTGTCGTTGAGTTTGCTCATCAACGTTGTGGCTTCGGCGCGAACCTCTTCGTCGGGATCTCGCATGGCATCCATCAATAGTTGGCGCGCCGCTTGGTCGTCCAGGTTTTGAATCTGGTCTCCGAGTGCCGCAATGGCGGCGGTACGGATGCGTGCATCCTCCGATTGGGCCGCCTTCCTCAGGGCCTCCGGTGCACGACTCCCGACAAAGGCAAGACCCCAGCTCGCGAGGCCAGTTTGCATGGGGGTGTTCGCCGGATCGACAAGGATGTTGAGGAGACCTTCAACCGCATCGGCGCCGATTGAAGCCATGGCCCCGACGGTAGATCCCTGGACAACCGGATCGGCATCGTTCAGGAGCGCTTTGAGAAGAAACGGCAGCGCTCGTCGATCGGAAATCAGTGTGAGGGTTTTCGCTGCAGCACGACGCACCGTGACGTTCTCGTGTTCACACATCGCTCTGCAGAGTGCGGGAACGGCTGCATATCCGACTGTCCCCAAGCTTTCCGCAAAGGTGAGACGCAGGAGCCCCCGTCGATCACCAAGCCCAGCAACCATCTTTTCAATGGCTGCCTCGTCGCCAGACAGTTGCTGACCATGCCGAAGTTGATGTTTGAGTTCATTGGCTAGCTGTTCCGCTTCCTCTTCGCTGAGTTGAACGTTCTCTGTGCTGTTCAACGCGGGCATTGCATCGGTCACGGCAGGGCGGAAGCAGCTTTTCATTATCCGTTTCATGCATCGCTAAGGTCACGTGATTGAACCGATTGTTGTGACCCAGTTCGTTCTCTCCCACAACCTTCAGGTCGATGATCCGGCTGTTCCTGCCATGCCGTTCGACGCACTTGCCAAGGCGTTGCTTGAGACCTGTGATTCGGTTCGCTCATCAGAGGCGCTTAATCACCCGCATTGGAAAATCAAGCTGGAGGCTGATGCGACACCTGGCGTGTTGGCCAGGGAGATCGCCAAGGCATGGCTAACGATTCGTCAGTCCCAGGGCCATGGCACTGACCACGCTGTAATGGCACTGGGAGGACGAAAGGATTCGGAAGGCAATCCAGGTGCGCCCCTCCAACAGGGCGGCTGGGGTGTTGATGTCGTTGAGACAGCCGCTCCCGATGCGTTTTTGCAGGCCATCAACTGGACCGCTCTGACGGCAGGTCGGCCAGCTGATGGCGTTTTCGAGGTGATTGAGCGTCTTGCGTGAGTTCAGCCCCGCTTACGGCGGTTGCTGCGTTTGGTCTTCTGACCGCTGGTCTTTTCTTGAGCTTTGGCTTGGGGCGTGACCTCAGCAGGAGAGTCGGTTGGGGCCTGTCCTTGCATATTTTCCCGGTCAATCGCGACTCCGTGAATCTGCAGGCCCCTGTTGTGAAGGGATTGCATGCTGCGGTTGAGGTGCTGCAAAGGCACACGCATTGACCGCGCTGTCCAAGGGCGTGAGCCTGGCTCGACCCCGACGTGAACGGTGACGGAAGTCTCTAGCGTTGGACCCATAATTCAAGAGAGAGCTGCCGCTCAGATTGACGCAGATATTGCCATTCCTCTGAGATTCGACATCTTCCTTACGAGAGAATCAAAAGGCGTTCCTTTATCGCTTGTTCCTGCAGAATCATTGGTGCGACAGGACGCAGCGTTGACAGGAGCTTTCGACAACATTCATCCCGGGCTTTCTCAGCAGGAGGCCATCCGTCTCCTTCAGGTGCCAGTGGCCGAGCTGGAGTCCCAGAGTGATCCATATATGGCTGCAGCCCACTTAATCAATTTCCCTGGGCCGGAGACGGAATCTGCGCTGTTGTCGCTTGTTCGGGACCCTGATGAGAGTCAGCCAAAACGCCTTGCCCGTCGCAAGGCTGTCGAGGTTCTTGGTCGCCTGGGCTGTACTGCTGCGATTCAAGCCATCGGAGCATGTCTCGGTCGTGATGACCCATACCTTGTTGAAAATGCAGCCTTTGCTCTCCAGCAGCTTGGTTGCAGTGACTCTTCAATCCTTCGGAAATTGCAGGATCTGCTGGTTGATGACACTCAGAATCAACGGGTGCTGGTCCAGAGCCTGTCGGCATTGAACGTTCTCGATGCCTTGCCCGTCATTCAGACCTTGCAGGCCTCCGAGAAACCTGGTGTGCGCGGCGCCGCCATCAGTGCTGAAGCGCAAATGGGAGGCAGCCGCGAGCGGCTCCCGGAGCTGGCCTCGCAGATGCTTCTGCCCAATCAGATGGATCGTCAGTCCGCTATTCAGGACGCCATTCATGCATCGGCCAACGAGCTCTTGCCTGACATCCTTCGGGCACCCGTGTCTCCGGTGTTTCGGATGCGAGCGCTGAGAGCTCTGTGTCCCAATCCATCGACATTGACATCGAAAGAGCAGAGCCTGTTGCTGGCATCGCTCGATGCCCTGATTCAAGACCGTCCTGAGTCCCTGGAACTCGTCCATGCCTATGACCAGGAACCGACCAATGAGTTCTTGATCCAGGAATTCTTCGGTACCGATTTCAGTCGTAGCTATCTCTCACTTCAGACACTTCAATCACGTGCGGCCGAGCATCTCTGGCCGCTTCTCGAACAGCGTTGGCATGACGATGCCCACAATGATTACGGTGCGCATTACTTTTTTATTCGCCTGATTGGATTGCTGCCTGCATGGCCGGATGCAGCCTTGGCCTTGATTGAAAAGATTCTCATTGATGCGATCAAAACGCGTCGTCCTCAATTCATGAAATCCAAACCTGCTGCTGTCTTGGCCATGGCAAGTCTGGGGTGGGCAGACCAGGGTGACCGCATTGATCACTGGTTGAATCCTGAGCAGACCCCGTTCTGGGAAGTTCGATATGCAGCGGTGATGAGTGCCTCACCCAGTCGCCTTGCGCAAGCTGTGGTTGATCCTGAACCTCTTGTCGCGCTGCGTGCCCAATCCGCTGTAGCAGCATCATCAAACCACTGATTGTCAGGTGGTTTTGATGCACAAAAAAGGGGCGGCTAAGCCGCCCCTTTGCGCATGATGTGACGTGAGTCGCTCGACTGAAAATCAGGCGAGGGAGTTGATCACGTAGTCCAGAGCGGAGTTGTACTCGGTCAGGGCCTGAGCGCTCAGGTCGCGAGGAGCACAGCCGCGGTTGCGCAGGAAAGTGAAACCAGCGACGTAGGTGCCAGGATCGATGCTGAGGGCCTTGTAGACCTCACGCTGACCGTTGATAGCCAGTTCGTCCAGAGGACCGGTGCCGCCAACAACCAGGGAGTAGTTGATCAGACGCAGGTAGTGGACGAAGTCGCGCTTGCACTTCTCTTTGCCTTCGGTGGCGCACTGACGGGGCTGACGGCCGGTGGCACCGTTGGGGAACTGCTGATAAACAGCGTCCACAGCTTCCTGAGCGATGGCGTCGTAGTTAGCGGCGATCTTCTCAGCAGCTTCCAGACGGGCAGCAGCGCGCTGCAGGGAACCCTGCACAGATTCCAGGTCGGAGCTGGAAGGGAAACGGGAACCGCTGTCAGCGGCGCCGATGACGGTGGTGAGAACGGACTTCATTGATTTGAATTAAGGGTGTGCTTAAAAATCTCAGGATGTTCAGCTGATGGCGCTGATCACCATGTCGAAGTAGGAAGCAGCCTCAGAAGACAGAGCGTTGCAATCGCCGTCGATCACGGGCATTTTGCGCTTCTCACCAGTCGTGTTGTTGGTGTTGGTGATGTGAGCGCAGGCAGAGGCCTTCATGATGGCCACGGCACGGGCAGCGGAGCCGGAGGGCACACCCAGAGCTGCATAGGTCTCGCGCAGACCGTTCAGGCAGCGGTCCTGCAGGACTGAAGCGTCGCCGGCGAGCAGGGCGTAGGAGACATAGCGCATGATGATCTCGGCATCACGCAGGCAAGCAGCCATCTTGCGGTTGGTGTAGACACCACCGTTGGGGGCGGTCAGGCCGGTGTTCTCGCAGCAGATGCCAGCCACGGAGTCGGACACCACGCAGGAAGCGTTGCTGGTGATGGCATTAACAGCGTCCAAACGCTTGTTGCCCTCGGCAATGAATGCCTTGAGGTCGTTCAGCTGTGCGCCACCGATGAAGCTGCCGCTGGAATCAGCGGAAACCGCCTGACGGGAGAATGCGTCGAGCATAAGAATGCTTGGGACTTAAGGGAGGGGTAGATGCGAGGCATCACTCGGGGACCGTACGCCGTGTTGAAGGTTGGGGGACCGAATGCTTCAGGCTTCTCAATAGAAGTTTGCACTGCAAAAAGAAAAGAAAAATAAAGAAGCTAAGTTCTTCTGACTTACGCCATGCCGGCGAGCACTTGGGTGCAGCTCCACTGCAGTGGTTGCCAAGGGTTCGTTCGGCTCAAGTCCTCGAGTAAAGGGCGCTGGTCCTCCAGGCCAAGACGCAGGCAGCTCCATGCAGCCGCGACACGGGACTTCGCATATTGCGGTGCCGTTTCCGCCAACGCGTCTCGAACCTGTTCGCTGCGTTCGTGCAATCCCATCAAGCCGATGCAGCTGGCCAAGAGGTAGTGAACGCCGTAATCACTGCCAAGGTCGCGCTGCAGCGAATCAATCTGCGCCAGTTGCTCTGTTCTGGGACAGTCCATCAATGCTTTCGCTGCTGCGTATTGCTTGGCTTCATCGCGGTGCTGAAGTCCATTGCGAATGGCCTCTGCAGCGGGGCCTGGGTTGACCACTCCCGAGAGCTTCAAGTCCTTCGGATCATCCTGAAGCAGCTGTTCCAGCAGCCCGATGGCCTCCGGAGCGATGGATCCGCCAGCGGTTTTGGCGATTTGAAATGCACTCTTAGCTCGCAGCGGCATGGAGACCGGGCATCGAATCAGCGCATCGAGAGCCTCAATGCGCCCAGCGTCCCCCAAGTCGATGACCGCGGCTCGACGACGCCCCGCATTGTCATCATCCAGTTGGGCAATCAGGGGCTCAAGGCTGTCCAGGTTGCAGGCAACCTGGACAGCGTGGGCATTGGCAGCGCCGGACACCAGCGGGTTGTCATGGTTTTCAAGGGCCCGAATGACGTCCCCTTTATCAGGCAGTCCAAGCCTCGTAAACGCCTGGATCACAGCCCGTTTTTGGTTGTCAGGGCCGTCAAGGGCGGCGAGTAACGACGCCTGATTCTCTTCGTTCAGGGATGCTCCGATGCGTGCCAGTGCATCAGCGGCGTTCACCACCGTGGGTTCATCGCTGGCCGATAGGGCCGCCATCAGCACAGGCAGGGCTTGCGGGTCCTTCCGACGGCCAAGGGCTTCGAGTGCCTTGCGGCGGGTGATCCGCTCGAAGAGGTCTTCCGATGTATTGGCTCCGGCTTCGAGCAGCCGCTTCAGTGATGCGGAGGATGTGCAGGCTCCAAGTCTCGTGGCGGCCAGATACTTCAGCCCCGGATTGCTCAGTTCGGAGGGGGCTATCAGCAATGTTGACATCGCTGTCTCTTCACTCATCCCAGAGAAAAGAGTGTCGAAGCGTTCGCTCATTGTTGCTCAGGCCGTTGGATGGTGCTGCTGGTGGTACATAGGGCTTATGATCACATCATCTGAAGACCATAAAACATTTCGCAGTGGCTGAATCCGCGGACATTGAGTTTCAACGATTTCTTGATGCAAATCAGCAAGATTTTTCTTTAAATGCTATAGCGACGATCGAAGACCTCAATGCCCTGCTCAAATCTTCAGGGAGTGCATTGACCGGAGCATTGATTCCTTTGGAGCAGGCCACACGGCCTCCCAAAATCCTTGTAGATTCCGGATTTACAGCATCAGGTCTGGCTTGGAGGACGTTGCAGTGCCCAGGGGGGCCATTGGTTCTTCAGATGATTTGTGAAAAGGTTAATTTTGCCCTATGGATTCAGGAGTGTTGACTGATGGCTACTGCTGAGACAGAAAAATTTGTTCAGGCTGTCGTTGAAAACCACGGCTTGGCGAGTGGGATCAAGCCCCTCGGAACACACTATGACCTTGTTGCGTACGCAAATATCTCCGGCTTCGTGATTTCCCTGGCCGACTGGGGGCGTTATGTCGCGATGGACCATCTTCAGGCCTCTGATGCAGACCTCTCATTGATGTTGCGTGCTGATCCATCCCACTGGACATGGGCTTTCAGGCAGCTCTCCCGCTGGCGGCCTCTGTTAATGGAGGGTGTGACAGCCGAAGGTTTGTTGGGACCTGCTGAATTCGTGGCTGCCAAGACTGACTCTTCCACTGTCTCAGAGGTCGAGTCGGGCCTTCTCACTGATGCCGAGAAAGATGAAGCACTGGATTCCTTTATTCAACTCTTGAAGTCAAGAAGCGATCTAAAAGATTTGGTAAAGGCCGCACGCAATCAGGATGAAGTGATTGATTTAGCTGTCGCTCAGGGTTTTCAGATTGATTCCCTGTCGTTGTTGCGTCGTTGGAGCAAGGTTTCAGATTTCAGTAAACCCACCTGGTTCGGTTGGTTTGATGACTGAATCTTGAATCAGTTATTAACTGATTTCTGCATAACGGGTTTTCTTGGTTCCACGCTTAGCCCAGTAGGTCACGAGTTCTTCCCCTCCAGGCCTCGGTACTGCCGCTGTCGCTCTGAGGATTTTGAAGGTTCGACGCGGACCCATGGGCCAGTTTCCTGCTGCATCAACTTTGCGAACCCGTCCACCGATCTCTTCGATGCAGCGCTCAAACTTCTCGAGGTGCGTCTGATCCACGGTTTCGAATACAAAATCCGTTCCTATGCAGATCAGGTGCTGTGAGCGAATCCAGGTCTTCAGTTGTTTTTTGGCCTCAGGTGCCGCCATGGCTGTTCACTAAGGCGAGGGCATGAATCACCATTTGAGCCATTCCAAATCAAGATGGCCCCCAAAATAGGCTTGGCGCTTGAAGCGCAGAGGGCCGTGCTCTGATCCCCATCGTTGTTCATCACTGTCTGGGTCGAAGCCACGATCGCGGCTGATCCAGTCAGTGTCATTCACATCGACCTCGCTGACGAGATAAGTGAGTTTTCCATCTCGAGGCACGAGGCATTTTTTGCCTGGCTCGACTTCGCCGCGGTAGTGCCCACCCTCAATTTCGCGAAAATGCATGCCACAGCCACACCGCGGGGTGATGGATTCGGGGTTGAGACTGTTGAGCAATTCCGGACGTTGTCCTGCCCCTGCTAGTCGAATTGGATCTGCAAAGCCAAAGTTTTCGACAATGAAGACGCCATCCTGTAGCGGTTTAAGCCGGTGGATTCCTTGACGATACGGGCGCCAAGGATCGTGGTCATAGCTTTGCTCGGAATAAAAGCCTGGGGATTTGAGTATCTCCCAAGGAAGAGGCCTGAAAAAAATATTGATATGGGCAAAGTCCTTCGGATTCTCTTGTGCCTGGTTTTGGTTGCTGTAATGCCCGGAAAGGGTCTTGGCAAAGTTTAAAAGAGCTTGCGATTCTGATGTCATGATTCTGATCAACTTCAACTGTTCAGTCGACGAACCTCAGAAGCGAATGATGTTTGGAGAATCCCTGATCCTGCTGATGTCCTGAGGACAGATGAGCGGCAGCGAACATGATCAGAGACAAACCAGATCCGCTCTTCTGCAATCGATTGTTCGTATTGTGTTTGCAAAATGAAGGTTCCATCACTGAGAAAGCTGTATTCAGATTCTGCAGGGGCTGCTTCTGCATAGCCGACACTACGGAGAAGGCGGCCTGTCGATTCATTCGACGGCACAGGAACAATAAGGCATGCTCCGGAGGAAACTTCGTTTGGATCGTCTGGTTCCCAATCGCTTTCCGCTGCCCAGCTCATTCGGAATGGTGAAGCGATGCTCGCGCTTGAATCTAATGAAGAACTGTCGAGCAGGCTTTGAATTTGTTGATCAGTTTGCTCGACTCTCTCAATGTTGACTTCGCTCAGAACTTCCTCAAATTGCTGAAAAGCGAGGGAGTGACCTGATCGCATGGATCGCCACTTTCCCTCGCTTTGAGCAACAAATTGCTCGATGTTCATTTTCTGGAAATGTTTGAATCAGCCGAGCTTCCAGGACGGCTTTTCTGAACCATATTGACCATGGAGTCAATCATCATTGACATCGCCATCGGCACAGAGGAGACAGACGTCTGAAAACCTTTGTTTTGCCCTTGAAGGCTGTTGGTTGGGGGGCGAAGAATGGGCATGGCTCAAAAGGTGTCGGTCGCAATGGGCTGGTGCCCATTTGAATCAGATGATTGGCTCTGATCATTGACCAGAACCAATCATGCCGGATGGATCAGCCCGGGATGGACTGAACCGCTCAAGGATTAAGCGTTCGCAATAGAAAGAATGCGACCACCTTGTGCCTGAATGCTCTGAATCGTCTTCGACAGAGAGCTGTAGCTCACAACCGAGCGCTGCGCGGACCGACGTACCGTTCCCAGCTGAACGCGAGACGTCCAGGTGACCGAGAAGCGGTTGCCACCACCGACAACCTTGCGTGCACCAGCAGCTGTGGGGTTGGTGCGTGACGCAATGCTGGTCAGAAGCACAGAACCTTGATCAGCATCGAAACCGGCGTAACCGGGATCCATGGCTTGATTGCGCTGGTAAGCAACATTCGATTCGCCTACAGCCGATGTGGCTGTGCGTGCATAGGGAACGGTGTCTGTTCCGAAGTTGTCGAGGTACTCGTCGCTGTAGGTGTAGCTGGTGATTTCAGCCTCAAGGCCTTCGTCAGCAAGGCGACGGACGTGCTCACTGATTTCGGCTTGATCGCGGGGAGGGCGGCCAAGCAGGTGCTTGAAGTTCAGTTCGACAAACCGATAAGGGCTGTTGGTCTCGAGATACAGCCGGCGATAGGTCTCCGACTGTGCCAAAGCCGTCACCAGTCCTTGGACGGTGAGGTCGCCGTTGATGAACAGAGCTTCGATGGATGGCTGGACATCCAGTTCCATCAGATAACGGTTGCCGAAAACCTGGCGGTAAGCAGCTCTGATGATGTCTTCAGCATGGCTGCGGTCTTGGTTGGCCGTGCTGACCAAGGTGGAAGTGGCGGTCATGGAGAGAGGGAAAGGCAGAAAGAGGGACCGTCATCACAATCGTGAGATCAAATGAGGTCCCGAATGAACATTGGAACGACTCCTGAGAGTCGCAGTGATCACATCACTTCGGTAATGGAGACGATCCGGCCACCGCGGCCGTGGATGTACTTCATCTGGGTGCTCATGTCTTTGCCGGACACGAGGTATGACGCATTTGGTGTGCGTTGACGACCACCCCGGGATTGGGCCTCCACGACAATGCGGAAGCGCTTCGTTGTGGCGGAGGGAGAGCCGGCAACGGCACTGTTCCTATTGATTCGGACGGTTGTGGTCCGCCAACCGCTGGGAACACTGTTTGTTGCCACGGACGTGACCAGCGAAGAGCTGTTCCCGACTGCGTCGCTTGCTGCAAATCCTTCCGCGAGGGAGAGATGTCGATTGAAGGCAAGCTGAGAACGGCCTTGCTCACTCAGGATGCGCATGTAAGGCACCGTGTCTTCACCAAAGGTGGACTGGTACTCAGCGCTATCGAGATAGCTGTTGATTTCTGCTTCGTAGCCGTCGTTGGCAAGGATCTGAATGTGCTCACTTAGTTCTGCCTGGGAGACAGGAGCCCGACCCAGCAGGTGCTTGAAGTTCAGTTCGACGAAGCGGTAGGGAGCGTTCGTCTCGAAGAAACGGCGGCTGTACTCAGGAGACAGTGCAAGTGCACGAACCAGCTCGCGGGTGCTGAGGTAGCCCTCGGCGAATTTGCTCTCGGCGGACATGGCCCGCTCGGATTCCATCAGATGGGGGTTGCCCATCACCTGTCGGTAGGTGGCGCGAATCAGGCCATTGATCGTGTCGGCCGTATCGCCGGGGCAGCGCTGGAAGATCTCTTGCTCGCGCTGGCCGAGACCGAAACCAACGTAAGAGTCGTTGCGGATCGGGGTGAAGTCCATCCCGTCGCTGCTGACCCGCTTCTTCGGCGTGAATGTGACCGCTCCAGAGCCACTTGAGACACCGCCGCCGGCACGGACACCGGAAGGAACCTGAATGAACGGTGTGGTTCCACGGGCCAAGGCGTTGCTCAGTTGGCTCCGAGCACCGACAGCGCTGTCGCTGATGGCGAATCCACGCTCGAGAGCCGCCATGTTGGCGAAGCTGCTGTTGGGGATTCCTGCAGCAGACGTGAAGGAGCGGGTGTAAGGGACCACATCGTCTCCGAATACTTCGGCGTATTCGGCGGAATCGACGATGAAGTCGATCACGGCGTCATGGCCACCGCTGGCCAGCAATGAAATGTGGGCCGACATTTCCGACTGGTCGACGGGGGGGCGTCCCAGCAGATGCTTGATGTTGAGCTCGATACCGCGCTGAGGTGCGACGCCTTCGAAGAAGCGGGCGCGGTAGAAGCTGGACTTGGCGAGTCCGCGTACGAAGTCACGAACCGTGAGTTCGCCATTGCCGAATTGTGCTTCGAGCGATGACGAACGCTCGTTGTCCATTACGTGGGCGTTGCCGTAGACCTGTCTGTAGGCAGCGTTGATGGCGGTGGCAAGAGCCGAAGCATCATCCGGCGCGTAGCGCTGAGCGGTAACGCCATGGGGGCAATCCTCATGATTGCGAGGCCCGATGGCAATCTTCATCGTGTTGCAGGACTGACGAAGAAACTCGCCATTGCTCAGCGCAGGCTTCTTGGCTCCATTGCGATTGCGGCTGAAGGAGACGGGGCCGTCGTTGAGGGAGGCAGCGCCAAAACCTTGGGAGGCGGACATGATGAAAGGTGGGAGAGGGGACTGTGGTGCAGAGGGAAAGGAAATCGGCGGGGCGCAGACGTCATGCGCAACGTCTTGAACGCCCCGCCCGAGGCATCACCGGGCGATGTCAGTTCACGGGAATGATGCTGGCGATCTTTCCACCCTCGGCGTGGATGCGTTTGAACTGTTCCGAGAGCTTGTCGAAAGGCACGAAGTACACGCGATTTGAGCGCGTGTACCGGGAGATGCGACGCACGTTGTTAGCGCTGTAGGCCGTGACTTCAACGCGATAGGTCTTGCCTTGCTCGCTTGCTCCGACACCGTGGCGCGTCGGAGCATCCTGAAGATTCTTGGAGGGGCGGAAGCTCCAGCCTGTGCCTTCCTTGGAGGAGGGCGGAATCACCGCCATTGGGCGGTTTTGGTAAGCATTGCCACCAAGCTTGCTGGCGATACCGGAAAGGTCGCCCTTCAGGCTGCTGCTGCTGTTCCCGCGGAGAAGCTGGAAGCTCCATGTGAATTCCTGCAGAGTTGTACAGGATTCGGTTTTCCAGCCGCGCTGGAACGGCACTGTCCATTCACCAAAGGTGTCCTGGTAGTCAGCGCTGTCGATGAAGCTGTCAACGTCAGCGTCGTAGCCATGGCTGTCGAGACGCTCAGCGTGGGCACGCATCTCATCGAAATCCACTGGAGCCCGGCCCAGGAGATGGCGGAAGGCGAGCTCGATGTAGCGGTATCGGGAGCAGGCGTCGAAGAAACGTTCGCTGTACAGCTCGCTCTTGGCGATGCGACGAACCAGTTCGCGAACACTGATCTCGCCCAGCTTGAACTGCGATTCAGCCACCAGCTGTCTTTCGCTGTCCATCACATAGGCGTTGCCGAGCACTTGCTTGTAAACGGCGCGGATAATCTGTTCTTTTTTGGCGTCGTCATCGCCGGGAATCAGCTCAAGAGGTGCTTCGCTCTCCTGTGAGAAGCGCTCGACCCCGAGAAGCGAGGCAGGACCGAAGGGCATGGACAACCTGACGTGTTCGCCTGGCTATGGTCAATCAGAACTGATGCGGCAGAGCGGCTTCTTTATAAACCTCAATCAAATATGTCCGAATGTTGCGTGACGTGACGCTTTTGGTTTGGGTTGTCGGCTGTGCTTCTGCTGCCCGAGCTCTTCAGGGCAGGCTTTCGAGGCTTGAGCGGGTGGTGTTGCGGGTCAATGGATTCCAGCAGTCGAGTTCTTCATAGGGTCTGGCGAGGAGTATCTCTCTCTGGGACCCCAAACCGGTCGTCAGTGAAAAGTCGGCACCCTTGATCGACTCAGCTCCCTCGAGCCCCGCGTCGGTCAAGTCCGCCCCACGAAAATCAGCGCCATCGAGCTGGCATGTCGCAAATCGGGTGCCGCGACACATTGCCCCTCGCAGAATTGCAGCCCTTAGGTCGGAACCGACAAGCCGAACCCCATCCAGGATGGCTCCACTCAAGTCGGTTCCACTCAGATAAGCCCCCATTAGGACAGCACCTCGAAGGTCCACCCCTCGCAGATCCGTGCTGTTTAAGTAAACCCCGCTGAGCTTTGCCCCTGGGCCAACGGCCCCAGACGTAGGTAGATCAATATCGACTGGGACTTTCGTCGAACTGTCGTAAAGGGCCAGTCGCAGATCGGCCCCAGTCATCTGGCAAGTCGATAGGTCGGCACCTCGCAGGTCGACTCTGCAGAGATTGGCTCCCCGCAGGTCGACATTGTTTGCGCTGACGTCGCGCCAGTTCGCTCCACGCGCATCAACTGCTCCAGCGAGGCCGACCTCAGGCCGAGTGAACTCAGGTGGTTGCCATGTGGTCAGGTTCAGAGCCATGCCGTGCGACGCGCTGAATCAGTTGCGGAGCGTCGAGATGGTGATCGTAAGCAACACGCGGGTAACTTCGAATCCACCCACCAGGAACAGGCCAAGCCAGAGCTTGAGTGCCCAGGCGGGGGGCTGGCCATTGGCCCAGGCATCGGAGGTTTCCAGAGGCCGCATCTGAGCGTTCTGTGCGCTGGGTGCGCGATCTTGAAGAGAGTCGCGCCAGTCCGACCCGTAGCGGGGAAAACTCTGATAGATCGGGATTTCACCCAGCGAACGACCTGGGAGCAGTCGGGACCGTTGCTCGGGTACCAAGTCGTATCCGAACGACCGCATGTATTCATCGCTGTCGAGCAGGGTGTCGACGAATGCGGTAAAGCCTTTTTGTCCGATCACGATCGACCAGGCAAGGCGTTCGGCATCGCCATGGACGGTGCGTCCAAGGACGCGTCCAACCACCTGATCCACCATGCGGTAGTTCGAACTGCACTGGTAGTAGCCCTGCTGGAAACGTTCGGACAGCAACAGGCCACGGATGAAGTCGCGAACGGTGATGTTGCCGCTACGGAGTTGTGATTCCAGGAAAGGGTCGCGGTCACTCTTCATCGCATGGAAGAAGATCTGGCGATAGGCCTGTTCGATCAACGCGTCAACACTGCTCCGGTATCCATCTGCACCACCAGCGCTGCTCCCGGGCAGCTGATTGCGGACCGTGGTGGCGTCGCCAGCCAGATTGCTGACCCTCGCATTTTGCGTTGTGAGGGGATACGCCTGTAGAGGCAGGGCCATGGCGCCACTGGGTAGAAATACTTGGCGATGATCTTCGTCTCATTTGGCCGGTTTTGGACGGCAGTCTTATCAGCTCTTAACTGCAGATTTATTGAGCTCCCCGATGAGGTGATCGAAGGCTGCCGTCACCAGGGTTTTGGTGGCCGGGTCCACCATGTGCTTTGCGCTAAGAAATTTGAGCTGTTCGAGGGCAATATTCAGCCCTTCGCGGGGGACACCCATGCAGGCATAAAGCTCCCGCAGTGCAGACATCCCCTGCGGATCCGTGAACTGCGCTTGTCCGCAGGCCACGGCATAGACAATGACCCGAAAAAAATCCCTGCAGTCCCGCCAACAGGCGTCCGCTCGGCTGGCCGGGTGGAGTGCACCGCCGGGCTTGAGGAGTTGGGGGCGTTGTGCGGCCAGACAGGCTTTGGCATCCTGAACGAATGCCAGGGCATTGTCTTGGAGCCGTTGCACGGCTGCCAAGTTGATGCCGGATGCGGTGCAGAGGATCTGGAGTTCTGCCGCTCTCAGGGGTCGCTTGCCGAGGTCAGCGTCCGATAGAAGTGCGCGGCATGTCGGGTCAAGAGTTGGGTGATCCGTCAGGCCAAAGACCCGGGCGGCCTGGGCAAGGGCTCTCAACCGGTCCGCGTCAGTGGTCATGGATGCGCTAGCGATCAAGGGCTGCAACCGGTGTGGCGATGAGCCAACCGTGGCGCTCCAGGTAAAAAGCCCAGATCAGGTCCTCGCCAAGGCCGGGGCAATGTTCCAAGGCTGCCTTGGCGAGAGCGGATGACACGCCCATCGTCTGCAGCAAATCGGACGCCTCCGCGGATGTATGCACGTGTGTGCTGCGGATGGCGGAGCCGACCACCCAGGTCAATTGGGTGTTGCTGAGGTCACCTTCGTTGTTTTCGCAAGCGAGCAGGAGATTGGCTGTGGCGCTCTGCTGGTTCAGAGTCTCTTGCCAGAGCTTGATGTTGTCGTCGCGGAGATTGATGCGGAAAGCCCCCTCTCCGATGGCGACGTTCAGTTCCCCAGTCGATGCATCCGCCCGGCGCTGAAGCGTCTCAATTCGCGGGTCTGAGAGACAGCTCATCATCACCGGTCAGAGGCTTTCAATCTAACCAGTGGTTTGGGACTTCATCACTCCAGTCGTGCGTTCGTGCAAAGCGAAAAGCCCCCGCAATCGACCCCCAGAGATGTTCATGGGTTTCAGGGTCATAGCCCCGGTCGATCGTTTCCATTCCCGCCGGGTTCAGCATGAATTCGCTCACCAAATAGGTGGTTCGGTCCTTGCGTTTCACCAGGCAGCGACAACCGGGCTCGACCGTGCCTTTGAATCCATCGTCACTCGGCTCCACCAGATAGGTGCAGCCGTCCAGAAGAGTGAGATCGTTCTCCTCGATTTGTGCCATCCGTTCCGGATCCTCCACCGCTCCGCCAAAGCGCTGGGCTTCGCGAATGGTGTAGTTCAGAATCACCAGCCCGCGCTCGGGACAGAGCCACGGCCGCAGCACTCGAATGCGGTATGGCTCATTGGGAGCAATTGCATACGCCTGTTCCAGCAGCAGGGATCCCGGCTGCAGTTGGATCAGGGGTCGGAAACGCACCAGGATGTGGGCGTAAAGCGGTGGGTTGTCGAAGGCTTGCTGTTGGTTGCTGAAGCCGCCACTCAGCATCCGCACCAAAGCATTGCGGCTTGCGGTTGGATCAGTCATCAGCGCTGGCATTCAGCTGAGTGTTCGGGTCGCTAGCAGTGTCGCTGGTGCTCGATTTCTTTTTCATCAGCCCCGTCAGGGTTGCGAGCGCGAACATGGCAAGCAATGCAAGGCCAAGGGTGATTCCGGTTCCTTTGGACGCATCGACCCCCTTGGCGGCTTCGGCTCCAACCGTCACAAGAATCGAGTCGCTGATCAGCACGCTGATCACCAGTGCTGGAGCAAAGACACGCCAGTGGGTGCGGCTGATGCCGATGGCGTAGCTCAGGAAATCAAATAAACCGGTCATCAGCAGACCGGTCATCAGAAAGAAATTCCCCTCCAACTGGTTTTTGCTGAAGCCATCAATGCGATGCATGGCACTGGCTCCCACCAGACGGCTCACGGGGGCCCGGCCCCAACGGCGTGCGATGAAAAATGCTGAGCTGCAGAAGACCAAATCCGAAAGGATGATCGTGAGATACCCGACCTTGAATCCCAGCAGCGAACCAGCCAACAGTGAATAAACGGAACTGGGTAGAGCGGGAAGGATGATGCTGATCCCACGCAGCAGAAAAAGTCCCAGAGGGGCCCAAAACCCCATGTCGCTGATGGCGCTTTGCAGTGGGGCGATGCCATAGCGCTGCAGGTAAACCACAGCGATCACAAAAATGGCAACCCAGGCGCTGATCTTGAGCCCCTTTCTCAGCCTGGACATCTCATTTCAAAGGCAGGCGTGGAATGTAGAGCAGGCCTCGAGGAGGTGCCGTAGACACAAGGCTCAGCATCGATACCATCGGCGAAATAACTCGATCCGAGGAGAGGTGCTGTGGCAACGTCTTTTCAGCGCTCCGAATTCGAGCAGTTGCTGTCTGCCCAGCTGCTGCAATTGAGTGAAGTCGTTGAGTTGTTGGCCGACCGTGTCATGGCGGTGGAGGAAGGCCTCGCTCAAATCGAATCCGGCTTGCACTCAGCGGAAGCCGCGGGTGGGCTCAGCGAGGAAACCGGGGAGCTGCTCGTCGCCAGTGAGCAAAAGGTGCGTGTTCTGCGTGACCGCCTCGAGCTGCTGCCCCAAGCCGTGGAAGGGACACATGAGGATGAACCCGAATCTGAGCGTGTGCCCGAGTCAGATCCTGAGATGGTTGAGGAACCCTTGATGGACGATTCATTCGATCAGATGATCGCTTGATCAGCTGAGGTCGAGCAGGCGAACCCGGAATGCGGCGACCTGCTTGGCCATCTCGGGAGAACTTTGCAGGAACGGATGATCGGCCATGGCCGCCAGCACCTGATCAGTCTTCTGCTCCTGACTGAGGTCCTGGTCGGTTGAGGTGGCCTTGAACATCTGCTTCCAGATCCGGTCGAAGACCATGGCAAAACTATCGGCGTTGTTGAACAGCCGATCGGTGCCTGCATCTGGAGAGATGTACGACACGGGAAGAAATGAAAAAAATGCCAGGACCCAGATTTGAACTGGGGACACGGCGATTTTCAGTCGCCTGCTCTACCAACTGAGCTATCCCGGCACGTCGCCTTGCGACCTGCAGATCTTAAATCACCGTCTGTTCGATGGAGTGCGGCCGAGGCAAAGAATCCCCGAGACGTGATGGCCACGCTCCTGCAGGGCTTGATGGGCGGCCATGGCCGTGGCTCCTGTGGTCAGGATGTCGTCAACAAGCCAGAGCGGTTGGCCTGTCGGTTGTTCATGCGTGGTGAAGGCATTGCGCATGTTGTGTAGGCGCATCCGTCGGTCGAGGTGGTGCTGACCCAGCCCGGCTCTTGTTCGCACCAGCAGGGGGAGCACCGGGCGCTGCAAGTCGGCGGCGATCAACTGGGGGAGTGGATTGCGGAGGGTCTGCCGTTGCTTCCAACTGGGAATAGGGACCAGTTGCGCCGTTGACTCCAGGGCAAGCTGTGACCGAAACATGGCCATGAGCGCCGGCAGGACCCTCGGCTTCGTCCTGCCAGGGCGCTTGATCTGCAGCAGTAGATCGCGGAACGGCCCCTCGTAGAGAGCCAGGGCACGCCATGGCAGAGGACGGAGGCCTGAGAGACATCCGTCGCTGAGGTTGTAGTGGCGACGGCAGGCGATGCAGGGTGTTGGATCAGCGTGTCCCACCCGTCGACAGGTCGGGCAGCTTGCTGCAATCAGCAGCTGCTGAACCGTGGTCTTGAACCCTTGCATGGGCCGAAGCAGAGCTCCGTTGAGGATTCCCCCCTAGGTCGTCGGTTGTTTGGGCATGGCACGAAGCATGGCGACCAGGGTCTGGTGTGCGTCTTCGCTGTCGCTCAGGGTGTGATCGAAGGCGATCTGAAGACTCGATCCATCCACCTCTAACTCCATCGCATCCGGGCGGACCGCCACCATCCGTGCCTGTTCCACGGTGTCGACCCCGCCGTAGTGACGGGCGTAGGCGACCACCGCTTCAGCATGGTCGTCATTCATGTGGCGGCAGATCCTTGCGCTGACGGCATCGGTGAGGGGATCAGCGGGCATGGATGGCTCAAAAACGAACGCTGTAACTCTGGCAGTGAAACGTGTTCAGCGGCTCTGGATCAAACCAAGCGTTGCCAGAGAAGCAGGCCCAGGCGAATTCCGCTGTAGCTCACATAAACAGCGAGAACGACGAACAGACCAATGGCCAGGCCATCGCGGAGTTTGCTGAGCATTGCACTGGGTTCAACCGTTGAATTGTGCCCGGGCAAGGCCATTGAGGGCGAGTCGGGCAACCCCCGCGGCTGGTGGCTCCATGCAGCTCACGACGGGACAGCCGAGCTTCCGCTCTCGGATCCGTCGCCATTGGGGATTGCGTGCACCACCTCCCAGGCTGATCACACGCTGCGGTTTTGCGGCGCCAAGTTGGTGCAGGCGCTCCCAGCCCCGCGCTTCGATCGAGGCCAGGCCTTCCAGCAACGCCTGGAGGTAGAGCGCATCGCTGACCGGGCGTGGTTCGAGGATGGGTTGCAGGTGGGGATCGTCGATCGGGAACCGTTCCCCCGGCGCTGGCAAAGGAAGCAACTCCAAGCCACTCTCGACCTCTGGATTGATCTGACGACTGAGCTCCACAAGCTCGTCATCGTTGAAAAAGCGCCGGAGAACACCGGCACCGGCATTGGAGGCTCCCCCGCACAACCACTGCCCGTCGACCCGATGTCGGCTGATGCCAGCCCCCTGAATCGGCACCGCAGTGAATCGCTTCATCACCAGCGTGGTGCCGAGCACCGTGACGCCGTCATGGGGGCCCGGTGCCGCAGCCAGCACCGCTGCGTTGGAGTCGGTGGTGCCGGCGACGATGACAACATCCTCGGACAACCCCAATGACCTCGCGCGGTTGGGATTGATCGTGGCTAGCACACGTCCGCTGGGCTTGATGAGCGGTAACAGAGATGACCAGGGCTCCTTTTGGAGCGCTGGGATCCACTGACCGGTGTTGAGCGTCCAGCCGAGGCGGAGATTGTTTCCCTCCTCACCCCAGCTCCAGTCATGCAGCAGCCAGCCATTGATCCAGTCGGCCTGATGGCGGAGCATCCGGGTGTCTGGATGGTGCTTGAGGAGTTCCAACGCGCGGGCCAGACTGCCGCTGCAACTCGCCGCTGGGCTGTCACTGGGGACCATCGCCTGCAGGGCCTGGCCATGCGCCGGGAAGGCGGCTGAGTAAGGCAGTGCCGGACCCAGGGGTTCTCCAGAACCGTCGCAGGCCAGCAGGGTGCCAGAGGTTCCATCTACGGCGATGGCTTGCACCTGGCATCGGAGCGCGTCGGGAACCGAAAGGATCAGGTCTGTACAGCTTTGGCGCCAGTCCTCTGCTTGCGAGAGGTCGCTGCGGTAGCTCACGGCCTGGCTGAACCGCAGGGTGCCCTCCTGATCCAGAACGGCGATGCGGACGCCACTGGTGCCCAGATCAATGCCGAGCACCAGCGACGTCATGGTGTGTTCAGGACGCCTTGCGCAGCTGGTCGGCCTTGGCCTCGACGTCTTCCCATGGAGCCTTCAGATCGTTGCGACCGAAGTGGCCATAGGCAGCTGTGTCCTGGTAGAAGCGACCGCCGCGTTGTTGGGGAAGGCCACGCAGGCCGAAGGTTTCGATGATCGCTCCGGGGCGTAAATCGAAATTCTCCTGAACCAGTTCAGTTAGGGCATCGTTGCTCAGGGCACTGGTGCCGAAGGCTTCCACCAGGATCGAGACCGGCTTGGCGACACCGATGGCATAGCTCAGTTGCACCTCAGCGCGTTCCGCGAGCCCAGCGGCGACCAACGATTTCGCCACGTAGCGGGCTGCGTAGGCAGCGGAGCGGTCCACTTTGGTGGGGTCCTTTCCGGAGAAGGCACCACCGCCATGGCGGGCGTAGCCGCCATAGGTGTCCACGATGATTTTGCGGCCGGTCAGACCCGCATCACCCTGGGGACCACCCACGACGAATTTGCCGGTTGGATTCACCAGATATTTGATGCTGTCGCGGTTCGGTTTGAGGACCAGGTCAGCTGTTGCTGGCTCGACGACATGGGTCCAGAGATCCTCCGTGATGCGTTCACGGATGCCCTGTTCGTCGCTGATGCCATCCACTTCAGCGGTGTGCTGGGTGGAGATCAGAATCGTGTCGATCGCGACGGGTTTGTCGTTCTCGTAGACCACGCTGACCTGGGTTTTGCCGTCGGGCAGCAAGTAACCGAGGGTGTCGTCGTGACGAACTTCTGCCAGGCGGCGTGAGAGGCGGTGCGCCAGGCTGATCGGCAGGGGCATCAGCTCGGGCGTTTCGTTGCACGCATAGCCGAACATGATGCCTTGGTCGCCAGCACCCACCAGATCCAGAGGATCTCCGGCGTGGTCGTCCGCTTCGTTGACGCCTTGAGCGATGTCCGGTGATTGCTGGTCGAGTGCCACCAGCACGGCACAACTGTTGGCATCAAACCCACCAGCCCGGGCTCCGCTGTAGCCGATCTCCTTGATCACGTTGCGGACCAGGTGAATGAAGTCAACCTGAGCTTTGGAGGTGACTTCCCCGGTAATCATGCAAAGCCCGGTGTTGACCACCGTTTCGCAGGCCACGCGGCTGGACGGGTCCTGGGCCAGCAGGGCATCGAGCACAGCATCGCTGACCTGGTCGCAGATCTTGTCTGGGTGCCCTTCTGTAACCGATTCAGAGGTAAAGACGTAGCGACTCATGCGGCTCCACGGGATGGGCGAACTTTACGGACCGACGGTGATCGTTACGGCGGACCAGTCGTCAAAGAGGTGTGGCGTGGTCGTGAGCGGTGCGGGTTGTCGCCAACCGCCGCGATATCCCAGTACCACTCCAATTCCAGCGGCCTTGGCCATCTCTAAATCGGTGTCGGCATCACCGATCAGTGCACAGCGTTCAGGTAGGAGCTGAAGCCGTTCGCAGAGGCTTAAAACCGCCTGGGGATCGGGTTTTCGGGGGGTGTCGTCGGCGCTCCAGCAGTCTGAGATCTGCTCACACAGCTGGTGCTGCTCAAGAAACCGGTTGATCCCGTCTGCTGTGTCATTGCTGATGATTGCCGTGCAGACCTTCGCTTGGCGGCATTGCTGCAACACCCGGTCAGCGCCTGGGAGTAGAGCGCTGGCTGGACCAGGCTCGCTTTGATCTTCGGCAAAGCAGCGCGTTGCCAGCGCAAGGGCCTCGGGCCAGCCACTGCCCATGAGGCAGAACACCGTCGCCATAGACGCAAGATTGTCCTGTCGTGCGGCAACGGCCAGGGTCCCTGCGGGATGGATGGCGTCACCCTGGACGCCGTAAACCTGCTCGAGCAGGGTTTGCAGCTGATACGGCCGATCGGCTGTGCTGGATGGCTTGTCGCCACTCTTCTCCTGCCACAACCGCTCGGCTGTGGAGATGCGTTGCCTCACAAGAGCCAGAAGTTTTGGCTCGCTGTGGGAAAGGGTGCCGTCCTTGTCGAACAGCACCCCATCGATTGGGCCAAGGCTCTGGCCGTTTAAAAACAGTTGAGCCATCGGCCCGGCGGAATCAGACCATCATGGAACTGATCGGGTCTTCACCGTCTTCGGCTTGCTCCAGCAGCATCTGCTTGTAGCGGGCCGCCATCTCTTCAGCCTTCTCGAAGACCTTCTGAGGATCGGTCAGCATGTCACCGGGTTCGGGCTCAAGAGCCTTGGTGGACAAGGAGATCCGGCCACGCTCGGCATCAAGGTCAATGATCATGACTTTCATCTGATCATTGACGTTGAGCACGGAGTGAGGGGTCTCGATGTGC
Organism: Parasynechococcus sp.; assembly: GCF_042954325.1. GTDB lineage: Bacteria > Cyanobacteriota > Cyanobacteriia > PCC-6307 > Cyanobiaceae > Parasynechococcus. The sequence goes on from NZ_JBGKDS010000039.1 coordinate 97,317, forward strand.
TCGTGACTGATCTCGGAGATGTGCAGCAAACCGCTGACACCACCGATGTCGATGAAGGCGCCGTAGGGCTTGATGCCACGGACGGTGCCGACAACAACTTCACCCACCTCAAGGCGATTCATCTTGCGCTCAACCAGCGCACGACGGTGGCTGAGCACCAGACGGTTGCGCTCTTCGTCGACCTCAAGGAATTTGAGCGGCAGGAAGTCGGCAACCAGCTCTTCCTTCGGCTTGCGGGTGCTGATGTGGGAGCCAGGAATGAAGCCGCGAAGGCCTTCAACCCGGACCAGTGCACCACCACGGTTGGTGGCGAACACCTCGGAATAAATGGTGGCGTCTTCTTTCTGCAGCTGGCGAACACGCTCCCAGGCGCGTTGGTATTCGATGCGGCGCACCGACAGGGCTAACTGGCCGTCCTCGTTTTCTTCACTCATGATGAAGAATTCGCGGATTTCGCCGGGCTGGAGCACGTCGCTCAGACCTTCGACCCGGTTGATCGACACCTCCTGAAGCGGCATGAACGCCGCTGTTTTGGCGCCGATGTCGATCATCGCGCCCTTCGATTCAAGGGCGAACACGGTGCCGTTGACGATGTCGCCGGGCTTGAAGTTGTAGTCGTACTTGCTCAGCAGAGCAGCGAATTCATCGAGTGAGAACCCAGCGGTCTCCAGGTCCTTCATGTCAGGACGGCTGCCTGGATCATCGGCAGTGGGAACGTCCTCGGGGATGCTCAGATCCTCATCTCCGAAGCCAGCTTCACCGGTCGCGTCTACTGAAATCTCTTCTTCAGGCGCGTTTGTGGTGTCGAGAACCTGTTCTTCGGTCGGAGTCGCGGACATGTGTCGTTGGCGGTCTGCCTCAGGTGGGCAGTTCGATAGGAGTGGTGCATGAAGCCCGCCGACTTCCGCACGTAACCAACGACTTTACAGGTGTGGCTTCTTGCTCTTAACCGACGGCCGCATAGGCGTTTTTGTCACTGCTCATGGTTTCCAGGGTCGCGACAAAGTCGTCGATGCCTCGGAACTGGCGGTAGACCGATGCAAAGCGGATGTAGGCGACTTCGCTGATTCCCTTGAGTTGGATCAGAACCAGTTCTCCAATGTCGGCACTGCTGATGTCACGTCCTGAGCGTTGCTGCAGTTGAAGTTCGACCTCTTCGACCATTGTTTCGAGCCGGTTGGCATCAAGCCCGGTTTTTTCGCAAGCGCGATTCAACCCATGCAGCAATTTGCTGCGACTGAAAATTTCACGACTGCCGTTTCGCTTGATCACCGTGATCGGAACGGTCTCGACCCGTTCGTAGGTTGTGAATCGGAAGTCGCAGTGCAGGCATTCACGCCGCCGGCGCACACTTCGACCACCATCAGCTGCGCGTGACTCGAGCACCCGACTGTCTGTGTTCTGGCAGGAGGGGCACTGCACGCCCGATCACCTCAAAAGATTGCCCAACTTTAGACATTCGTTCGAGTCTTGAGAAGGGCTGTGATAACAGAAGTCTTATCAAGAGAATGTCTGGATCCCTTGCGTTGCTGTGAGATTCGGCGAATTTTTCAGGCGTGCCGAGAATGAATTGCGACTGATTTGTTCATGTAGCAACAAAAAAGCCCCGCTTTCGCGGGGCTTTGGTTGAAGCTCACTTGCCGATTTTCGGGGGATCCCGGAAGGCAATCGCGAAGAACAAGGTTGAAATCGCGAGGGTGAGGATGAGGATGTAAGCGAAGCTTTCCATCGAAGAACTCCTGAGGTCCGATCAGTTGAGGGGAGTGCCTGCGGGAGGAACGTAGCCCTCTGGCAGACGACGGGTGGACTTGTCGCCAAGCTTGGCAAACAGTCCGAATTCCACCTGGTCGCCGAGATCTGGGTCGATGCCGGCAAACACATCGCGGTACAGGGTGCGGGCACCGTGCCAGATGTGACCAAAGAAGAACAGCAGTGCAAAGGTGGCGTGCCCGAAGGTGAACCAGCCACGGGGTGAACTGCGGAACGTGCCGTCTGAGTTGTAGGTCTCGCGGTCGAAGTCGAAGGCTTCACCCAACTGAGCCTTGCGTGCAAGACGCTTGACGTCAGACGGATCAGTGAAGGTCTGACCGTCGAGAGCACCGCCGAACACCTGAGCTGTCACGCCCTGTTGCTCGAAGGAGTACTTGGCTTCTGCACGACGGAAGGGGATGTCAGCGCGGACATTGCCCTGAGCATCTTGGAGAACAACTGGGAAGTTCTCGAAGAAGTTGGGCAGACGACGCACTTCCAGCTCTTCGCCGGTTTTATCGGTGAAGACGATATGGCCAACCCAGGAGGTGGCAAGACCGTCGCCATTCACCATGGGGCCAACACGGAACAGACCGCCTTTGGCTGGGCTGTTGCCGACGTAGTCATAGAAGGCAAGCTTCTCAGGGATGGCGGCGAAGGCCTGCTCGCGGGTTGCACCGTCATCCATTGCCGTTTGGACACGGCGGTTGATTTCAGTCTTGAAGTAGCCCTGGTCCCACTGGTAGCGGGTCGGTCCAAACAGCTCAACAGGTGTTGCGGCGGAGCCGTACCACATGGTTCCAGCAACGATGAACGCTGCAAAGAACACGGCTGCAATGGCACTGGCCAGAACGGTCTCAATGTTGCCCATCCGAAGAGCCTTGTAGAGGCGCTCGGGCGGACGTGTGGTGATGTGGAAGATGCCGGCGATGATGCCGACGATTCCTGCTGCGATGTGGTGGGCGACGATGCCCCCTGGATTGAAGGGATTGAATCCCTCAGGTCCCCAGGACGGTTGAACCGCCTCGAGGTGACCGGTAATTGAGTAGGGATCTGAAATCCACATTCCGGGTCCGAAGACGCCCGTCAGGTGGAAGGCACCAAATCCGAAGCAGCCGAGTCCTGCGAGGAGCAGGTGAATGCCAAAGATCTTGGGTAAATCAAGGGCGGGCTCTCCGGTCCGTGGGTCCTGCCAGATTTCCAGGTCCCAATAGGTCCAGTGCCAGATGGCGGCCAGCATCAGCAGGCCGCTGAAAATGATGTGAGCTGCGGCGACACCTTCAAAGCTCCAGAAGCCGGGATCAACGGCGGTTTCGCCGGTGATGCTCCAGCCACCCCAGCTCTCGGTCACGCCGAGACGTGCCATGAAGGGCATGACGAACATGCCCTGGCGCCACATCGGGTTCAGGACAGGGTCGGATGGATCAAAAATGGCCAGTTCATACAGGGCCATCGAGCCGGCCCAGCCGGCAACAAGGGCTGTATGCATGAGGTGCACTGCCAAGAGGCGTCCCGGGTCATTAATGACGACGGTGTGCACCCGATACCAGGGCAATCCCATGGGTCAGGTTCGGGGAACGGAGCTGCGCAAGCAGCCAGACCCCGCGATCGTAAGGGTTTCATCCGATCTCCCAACGGTTGTTGTCGTGTGCTGCAACGTCCAGTGACAAGGGATCTGCCGGAGTCCTGTTCACAAAACGCAACCCCCGTGTCCATGATGGCCGCCAGCTGTGGCCTGATCGATGCCGGTAATCCGATTTGTTCGGGAGGGTTGTGATGTGGAGTGCTACCCCGGAGAAAATCTCCGCGAGGTGGCCATCCGCGAAGGGATTCAGCTCTATGGCCTGAAGGGGCAGCTCGGAAACTGCGGCGGTTGTGGGCAGTGCATCACCTGTTTCGTTTCGGTGGTGGGCGAGGACGGTCAAGATGCTTTGACGGCGAGGACCCCCGTGGAAGACGCCAAGCTCCGCCGTCGTCCCAGTGACTGGCGCTTGGCTTGTCAAGCCTTGGTGGAGCGATCGGTCTGCGTCCTGACCCGCCCTCAGTTGAAACTCGCTGATGCCGAGAAGCGTCTCGAGGCGGCTCGCAAGGCTCCGTTGCCGGAGGGGCCAACGGCTTGGCCCGCAGTGGCGACCGATGAGGATGAGTCGGCTGAAGATGGGGAACCTGCTACTACCGATGAAGAGGGCTGAAGTAGCTCTTGGTATGGCCTCATCCCGGTGATACGTTCGCCGGGATCCATCTAGATGTCATGGAAACCAACGATCTCGGATTCGTCGCCAGCCTGCTGTTCATCCTGGTTCCGGCGATCTTTCTGATCGTCCTTTACATCCAGACAAACAGCAGGGAAGGCTGAGCTTCAGCGCTGCTCCGGTTCCCGAACAAGGAGGACCGGAGCCGGAGCATGCACACGGATGTAATCGCTCACTGAGCCGCCAAGCAGCTTGTCGAGATCGACCAGCCCGCGTGCCACAAGTGGACGACGGTCTTGGGATGCGATCACCAGCAGGTCTGCATTGGTTTCCTTGGCGGCCGAGCAAACCGTTCGGCCAATGTCGGCCCCGGTGACATGGACCGGTTTCATTTCGACGCCGAATGACCGTGCGCGTTGCACGGCGGTGTCCAGAACTTCGTCGGCCTTGCTGCGGCCGCCCCGGGATGGAGCCAGATCCTGTCGTGTGACATGCACGCCGATGAGTTGCCCGTCGGGGATTTCCCGGGTGAGATCACAGGCGGTTTTCAACGCGTCATCGCCAACCCCGGTGCCGTCAATCGTCACCATGATCTTGTTGACGTGCCTCACGTAGAGGTCGTCTCGCACCAGAAGCATCGGCCGGGTGGAGAGCTGGAAAACGTATTGACTGGCGCTGTTGGCAAGGATGGATTGCAGGCGTCCAAGCCCACGGGATCCCATCACGATCAGGTCGCTGTTCAGTTCTTCCGCAACTTTCAGCACTGTTTGCTTGGTATCGCCTTCGCGAACGAGGGCATTCACATTGCCGCTGGGCAGCCCCATGCGGGAGATCGCGCCATCAAGGAGAGATTGACCATCGCTGCGGTGGTCGGCTGCTTGTGCGGTGTTCTGTTCCGGGACCACGTGGAGCAGGTTCACCCGCGCTTCTCGAAAGCTGGGGATGTCCTGGAGCATCCGAATCATCTCCTCGACATGGCCCTTGCCTGAATCCGCGATCAACAGGTTTTTGAACATGCCAATGGAGCAACCTTGGTGGAAGCCTATGGGCAGTCGGAGAGATGCATGAGCAGCTGACGGAGAGCGTTACGCCCCAGTCGTGGACTCTGGTTCGTCGAGTCCTGCCACAGCACACCGACCATGCCGGCGTGATGTGGCACGGCAGTTATGTCGCGTGGATGGAGGAAGCAAGAGTCGAGGCTCTTGCCCAGTCCGGTCTGATCTATTCCGAGCTGGCGGATTGCGGTTACGAGATGCCCGTCGTCTCCATGGCGGTGCGCTACCGGGAAGGCATCCGACACGGTGATTTGATCACGCTGGAAAGTCGTCTGCTCACATCTCGGGGGGCCCGATTCCCTTGGGAGTGTCGCTTCCTGCGGGATGGGCAGGTGATGGCCGACGCCAAGGTTGAACTGGTCCTGGTTCGGCGTGAGGCTGGCCGCATGGCCATCGTTCGCCGTGTTCCCGAGCCGCTGGAGGGTGCCATGGCGCGCCTTCGTAGCGGACCCAGCCCCAATGCTTAGATTGGTACGTCTGTACTGATTGCTGTGGAGCGCGGCTGGCGTTGGCTTTGGGGCCGCTGTCCGGGAATCGGTCGGTCTCGTCTTTTGGCTCTTGAAGCGTTGGCTGCGTCCCATGGCGTCAGCCTTGCTCACTTGTGGACCTGGCCCTTGGCCCGTTTGGCTGACAACCTCCGCTGGCCTGCTGCCGTCATGCACCAGCTCGATGGCTATCGACGCTGCTGCGGAATGGAGCCAGATCTCTCCATTCCGATGGAGGCGCTGATGCCCGGTGATCAGGCTTGGCCTGCACCCTTGGATGCGCTGGAGACACCCCCTTTGTGTCTGTTCCATCGGGGCGACAGCGCTCTTTTGCCTGTGTTGCAGCGCCGTCAGGCTGTCGCTGTTGTCGGCACACGCTCACCATCAGTGCATGGTTTGAGCATGGCGGATCGTCTCGGTCGTGCCCTCGCACAAGCGGGGTGGCCTGTGCTCAGCGGCCTTGCGGAAGGCATTGATGCGGCGGTGCACCGGGGCTGTCTGGCTGAGGATGGGGCGCCGATCGCCGTGCTCGGCACCCATCTCGACCGGGTTTATCCCAGCCACCATCGCGATTTGCAAGCCACCATCGCTCGGTCGGGTCTTCTTCTCAGCGAACGATTCCCACACGACGTGCCCCGTCCCGGCCATTTCGCGGCGCGAAACCGATTGATCGTGGCCCTGGCCTCGGCGCTGGTCATCGTTGAATGTCCAGAGCGAAGTGGGGCATTGATTTCCGCCCGACATGCGGAGGCGCTGAACTGTCCGATCTGGGTGGTGCCTGCCGATGCTGGCCGACGCTCCGCCCGGGGCAGTAATGCTCTGCTCGGGCCGCGGGCTGCTCCGTTACTCACGGCTGATTCCTTGGTGGCGCAGCTCGGCCCAGGCCCTCTGGGTGCTCGTGATTGTCTTGAGCCTTTGCTGGCCCCCCAAGACCAGATCGTTGATCAGGATTTAAAGGGTGCCTTGGAGAATGGGGCCACCCTCGATGAGTTGCAACGTGGTCTTGGGCGCCCGGTGGGAGCCCTGTCCCGTGAACTGGTGCAGCTTGAATTGCAGGGACTTGTGGTGTGTGAGTCTGGTCAGCGATGGCGTTCGCTCTGACGTGTCTTCGCCCCAGACCGTTGCGGTCACGTCCTTGCTGGCTTGGCGGCGCGAGCAGCTGAGCCTTGGAGGCCGAGCCGTCGACTTCGACTGGTTGCTCGATCTTGGCGCTGGTCTGCGTTGGTCGCAGCTGCAACGCATTCAGCTCAACCCCGAAGGCTCTGTGGGGCTGTCGCGTTCGTTGCAGGAGTTGTCACGGCTTTGGCTGCGTCATCTTCACGATGAAGAGCCGCTGCAATATCTGCTCGGTGTCTGCCCCTGGAGAGATGTTCTGCTCGAGGTGTCTCCAGCCGCGTTGATTCCGCGTCAGGAAACTGAACTGCTGGTGGATTTGGCCTTGGCCTGTTGGCCAGATGACGCGCCCCAAGGCTGGGTGGATCTCGGAACTGGATCCGGGGCGATTGCAGTGAGTCTCAGTCGCGCATGGCCCAAGGCTGAGGGCCATGCCGTGGATTGCAGTGCTGAAGCACTCAACCTCGCGCGTCGCAACCTCAATCAGCTGGTGCCCGGTCACCGTTGCCTGCTGCACCAGGGTGACTGGTGGGAGCCACTTCAGCCTGCGAAGGCAACCTTTGACCTCGTCATCAGCAATCCTCCCTACATCCCTTCCGCTTTGATCGCCGGTCTGGAGGGTGTGGTGCAGAACCATGAACCCCATCTGGCGCTGTCCGGTGGCTCCGACGGATTGGAGTCCATCCGGCAGATCGTGCAGGGCGCGTGCGACGCGCTTGCTCCTGGCGGCTGGTTGTTGATGGAACACCATCATGATCAGAGTTCTGCTGTGCTGGACCTCATGGCCGCCGCTGGTTTGGTCCAAGGCAGGGCCGAGCAGGATCTCGCCGGGATTTCTCGCTTTGCAGTGGCCCAGAACAAGGCATCCCCAGCACCATGACCGACGCCATGCCACGGTTCACGGACGCCAACGCATTGGCGGCTCAGCTCCGCGATGGGCAGGTTGCGGCCATCCCAACAGACACCTTGCCCGGTTTGGCCTGTCGGCCCGAGCAGGCCGACAAGATCTGGTCGCTGAAGCGGCGCCCGGCGGACAAACCTCTGATCTTGATGGCAGCCACTGCTGCGGAGCTGTTGGCGGAAGCCCAGTCAGTTTGTCGGCAGGACGCTCAGCAGTTGGCCATCAACCATTGGCCGGGTGCAATCACCTTGGTGCTTCCTGCCCTTGCGTCTGGGATGCTGCGTTACTTGAACCCTGGTGGGTCAACGGTGGGGCTTCGCATTCCCCATTGCGCGATGACGCTCGAGCTGCTGGCTGCAAGCGGACCCCTGGCCACCAGCAGTGCCAACTTGTCCGGTGAGCCATCCACACAGAGTGCTGAGGAGGTGGCTCGGATTTTTCCGACAATCCCCCTGTTGGGACCCTCGCCCTGGCCCAGACCATCCGGCCTGGCCAGCACAGTTCTGAAGTGGCATGGCCCAGGTCAGTGGCGGATTCTCAGAGCTGGTGCTGTGATTCCTCCAGGAGTGGGCTGACGACGTGTTGCTGCTGATCGCCCTATGCATGGTTTGCATGGGCCTCTTTCACTGGTTGTTTTGGCCGCTTGAACAGGGTTTAACCGTGCTGCTCCAGATGCGATGGCTTCCCTGGTTTGGCCTGGCGATTCTGGTGTGGCTCTTGTCAGGACAAGACCGTCGCTCTAACTGAACATTGGAAGCCGGCTAACGGATTTGAACCGATGGCCTTCGCTTTACAAAAGCGCTGCTCTACCACTGAGCTAAGCCGGCACCTCTTCATTTTACGTGGTCGCCCTTAGGGCTCGGTTGCCTGTTGGGCGTCGGTGAGCAAAAGGACAGCGAGTTGGAGCCTGCTGGTGCAGCCGGTTTTCGCGAGCGCCTTGCTGATGTGACACTCGACGGTGCGAATGCTGAGCACCAGATGCTGAGCAATGGCTTTGTTGCTCAGGCCTTGGCTCAGCAAGTTGCCCACCCGCTGTTCGGCGGAGGTCAGGGTGTTGAGGGCGGTCATCTGTCAGCAGGGTGGCTGCTCAGAGAGTTCCCCCGGATCCAGATTTCTCGAGTGCACGGCGAATCGGAAGATTGGCGACCAAGGCCGTCACACGGTCTTCCGTTTCCAAGGTGACATCTCCCTCCTCTAAATCGATTTCGACGTATCGAGCCACGACCTCGAGAATTTCGCGCCTCATCTGTTCCAGCAATTCGGGATTGAGATCACTGCGGTCATGGGCGAGAACAAGCTGAAGCCGTTCCTTGGCTGTTCCTGCACTGGAAGGTTCCCGTCGCAGCAGTTTGTCGATGAACTCCTTGAGTGTCATTCGTTCAGAAAATCTTGGTTTGCATCAGCTGGCGCACCTTTGCGCGGAGTCCACGGCGGACTTTGGCTGGATCCATCAGAGGGATGGCGTCACCTTGGAGACGGCCGGCGATGTTGTTGTAGGCCAGGGCTGCAGGGGACTGATCGTTGCCGAGGGTGAGGGGTTCTCCTCGGTTCGTGCTGACGATCACTTGCTCATCCTCGAAAACGAGGCCCAGCAGGGGAAGGGCAAGGATGTCGGTGACGTCATCAACGGAGAGCATCTCCTGGGTGCTCATCATCTTGGGCCGGACCCTGTTGAGGATGAGCTGCACGGGAGCAACGCCCTGGGTGTTCAGCAAACCGATCACCCGATCGGCATCCCGCACCGCCGCAACTTCAGGGGTCGTGATGACCAGAGCTTCACGTGCAGCGGCCGCGGCATTTTTAAATCCATCTTCAATGCCGGCCGGACAGTCGATCAACACATAGTCGAAGTGCTGTTCAAGCATGGACACGATGGATTTCATGTCCTTGGGGGTGAGCCACTCGAGCATGCGTGGATTGCCAGCTGGAAGCAGCGCGAGATTGGGCTCTTGCTTGTGCTTCACCAGGGCTTGCTCCAGGCGGCAGCTGTTCGCCAACACCTCCTGGGCCGTGTAGACGATCCGATTCTCCAAGCCGAGTAGGAGATCCAAGTTCCGCAGGCCGAAATCGGCATCCAGAACGACGGTCTTGCAACCCTTGCGGGCCAGTGCGATGCCCAGATTGGCAGTGGTGGTGGTCTTGCCGACGCCGCCCTTGCCCGAGCAGATCAGGATTGTTCGTGTCGTCGACACCAGCATCTTCTGTGGTCCGGTCACGATAGTCAGTGCCCACAACCCGACAACGCTCAATCGATGGACTGATGTTCAGCGTTGTGGGGCTGGGAGGGTTGCCGCGGGTTCAATCACGATGTCTCCCTGGTCCAGCCGCGCTTGTTCCATCAAGCCCGGTTGCGGTTGGTCCTCGGGCCCGCGGGCGACAACATCGGCAATCCGCAGTTGCAGGGGGCGCAATTGGTGGGCAATCACGGTTGCCGAACGATCGCCCTCGCAGCCCGCATGGGCAATCCCACGGAGCCGGCCCCACACTTGAACGTGTCCGACCGCACTGATGCGAGCACCCGGATTCACATCGCCGTAGAGCAGAACATCGCCCTGCGCGTGCAGATGGTCCCCCGATCGGAGAGTGCCTTGATGAAAGAGCAAAGGCGACGCCGTCCCCGCTGCGCTTGGAGTGTTGCCGCTGTTTGAGGATCCTGAGATCACGTTGTGGCCCAGGGCCTGGGCACTGACGGTCGTTTCGCTTTGGTCGGTCAGCAGATGCATCAAGGGGTGACCGGCGCTCTGGAGGGCGGCCTGGAGGTGCTTGAGGTCGTCGCAACGCAAAACCCAGTCATTGCAATCAATCAAGACAGGTTCAGACCCGCTGGGTAGTTCCAGCAGCAAGCGCCTCAGGGCATCACGCCAGTGCTCGTCGTATCGATTGGGAAGACGCAGGGAAATCATCGAACGCGCAGCGCATCCACGGACGTCCATTGAAGACGCAATTTCATCGCAGAGATCGTTCCCAAGCTTGCGTTTGGCCCAGGGCCGCGACGACCCCATGGTTGATCTCCCCCGGATGGATCAACCATGCCGAGGCTGCGGGGGTCGACAGGCTTTGGACCAGCGCCGAGACCTGTTCCAGCGCTTGAAGCCGCACCCCATCCCAGAGTCTCAATCCCCCTTTGTAGGGGTGGTAACCCCGTTGCTGCTGATGGCGCAGGCCACAGCAGAGGTCAGGGTCGTGACCGGCGGTCTCGGCCAGCCCCCTGGCAATGGCTAGCGCTCTGAGCTGATCACCACTGTTGAGATGACCGACCGCCACTGCCTTGAGCAAGCGGCGATCGAGGAAGCGTTCGCAGAGTTCGGCGAGAGGGCGGGGCCCCTCCTCTCGCCAGCGCTGGAGGTGGTACCCGGTGCGCAGGTCGTCATTGGCCAGGAAGCTTGTGAGATCCATGCTCTCGAGATCCCAGAGCCAACGTTCCATCACAGGATCAGCCCACACCTGATCGGGTCCCAGTTGTCGTGCCAGCTGGACCAGTTGCTCCAGCATCCAGTTGCAGACGATGTTGAGGCGATGGTTGTAGACGCTGCGATACATGAGATTGCGGACAACCAGATAGTGCTCAACGGCCATGAGGCCCTTGGGATGAATCGCCAGATCCCCGTCCGGAGAGAGCGTCAGGCCGGCGAGGATGCGCTCCGTATCCAGCTGCCCATACCGAGCGCCTGTGGTGTAGCTGTCGCGCAGCAGGTAATCGAGTCGGTCGCAGTCCAGCTGACTGCTGACCAGTCGCTTGATCACGGACCGTTTGGCGCTGCCGTGTTCCAGCAGGTCGGCGACGGAATCGGCGAGTCCAGGTGAGAAGGCCTCCAAGGGGTCACGGATGGCCGGGTGCTGTCGGATCACCGCCGCTGACCACGTTTCATGGTGCAGGCCGAACATCTCTTCCCCGGTGTGGCTCAACGGGCCATGGCCGATGTCATGGAGCAGCGCCGCTGCGTAAAGCAGGCCCTGCTCCTCCTCCAGGGATGGATCAAGCCGGGTCAAGTTGCCGAGGGCCAGCCGAGCCAGGTGAAACACGCCGAGGGAATGGGTGAACCGACTCGACTCCGCGCCATGGAAGGTGAGGAAGGCGGGGCCCAACTGACGGACCCGACGCAACCGCTGAAACGGTGCTGCGTCGATCAGCGTCATCACCAGGGCTTCTGCCCGGTTGGTGTCATCCAGTGTGATCCCGTGATGCAGGGGGTCGTGATAAGTCCGCTGGCTCATGCGGGGGCGTCATCGCCGCTGCTGCTTTGGGGATCCATCGCCAGATGTGATTCCATCCAGTTCTCCGCCGATGCGAGCCAAAGATCCCCTTCGCCTCCAGGATTCAGGGCTTCCGGTGTCTCCAGGATCTGATCCGGAGCAATCCCTTCTCCCTGGATGTCGCGCCCATTCGGGGTCATGTAGCCCGCCACGGTCACGGCCAGTCCGCTGCCATCGCTGAGGTTGGTGAGGGTCTGAATCAGCCCTTTCCCAAAGGTCTGCTGTCCCATCAGCAGGGATCGGCCGCTGTCCTGCAGGGCTCCGGCAAGAATCTCACTGGCGCTGGCCGTGCCTGCATTCACCAAGGTGAGCATCGGTCCGTCGTACAGCCGAGTCGGCCTTGCCTGCACGGTGTCGCTGATTCCGTTGCGGTCACGGGTCTCCACGATTGCGTCGCCCTTGAGGAAATCGTCGGCAACGGCCAGGCCGGCACTGACCAGCCCTCCGGAGTTGTTGCGCAGATCGAGGATCAACCCTTCGACGTTTTTTACTTTCAGTTCGTCGAGGGCTTCCATCACCTGTTGGGGCACATCCTCGGAGAACTGGGTGATGCGCAGGTAGCCAAGGGTGTGCGTTGCGCTGCGCACACGGCGGGTGCGGACAGGGCGTAGGTCCACGTTGCGTCGTTCGAGCGTCACTTCACTGACGTCTCCGTCCTTGTTTTGGATGCTCAAAACAACCTGCGTTCCAACATCTCCCCGCAAGCTGTTGGCTGTTCCACCAAGGCCGAGGCTGCTGATGGGTGTGCCGTCCACGGCAGTGACTTCCGTTCCAGGCGCCAAACCTGCGTCCGCGGCAGGAGATCCTTCGAGTGCAGAAATGATCACGACAGCGTCACTGGAGCTGCCCGGTCCGAGCTGGAGGCCGACACCGCTCAGATTTCCACTGGTGCTGTCCTTCAGAGCGGCGTAGTCCCGTGGACGCAGCAGGCGTGTGTAGGGCTCCCCGATGCTGGACAGCATGACCTCAATGGCTTGATAGGCCTCTTCGCTGGTGTTGATGGTTTTCTCCAACGCCTTCTGTCGTTGGCGTTTCCAGCGAATGGAATCCAGATGATCGGGATCGAAGTAGCCCTGGTTCACCAGACGCCAGCTGTCCACGACAAGTTGCTGGGCATCGTTCAGGGCCTGGGCAGGGGGTGACCCGCCAAGCAACAAGGCTGTGACCAGTGCGAGAGCCGTTGCGATCTGCACCAACCGGGAGCCCAGAGTCCGCATCGCGTTGACGACATCATTAACAGTCGGATACATAGCGTCCTCCAAGGCGCAGTGGTTGAACTGTGCTGCGTAGACTTTCGCAACTCGAGCCCGCTTGTGCATGGCGAACTCATCACCCGTCTACGACTGGTTTCAGGAACGACTTGAGATCCAGGACATTGCCGACGACATCGGCACCAAGTACGTGCCCCCCCACGTCAACATCTTTTATTGCCTGGGCGGGATCACCCTGGTCTGCTTCCTGATCCAGTTCGCGACTGGGTTCGCGATGACCTTCTATTACAAGCCCACGGTCGCAGAGGCCTACTCCTCTGTTCAGTACCTGATGACAGACGTCAGCTTCGGCTGGCTGATTCGTTCGGTGCACCGCTGGAGCGCCTCGATGATGGTGCTGATGCTGATCCTGCACGTGTTCCGCGTCTATCTCACCGGCGGTTTCAAGCGTCCCCGTGAGCTGACCTGGGTGACCGGCGTCACCATGGCCGTGATCACTGTGTCCTTCGGTGTCACCGGGTATTCACTCCCTTGGGACCAGGTTGGTTACTGGGCCGTCAAGATTGTTTCGGGTGTCCCTGCTGCCATCCCTGTTGTCGGCGACTTCATGGTCGAGCTGCTTCGGGGTGGCGAGAGTGTTGGTCAGGCCACACTCACCCGTTTTTACAGCCTTCACACCTTTGTGATGCCCTGGCTGCTTGCCGTGTTCATGCTCATGCACTTCCTGATGATCCGGAAGCAGGGCATTTCCGGTCCCTTGTGATTACCGCTCAGGTTCTTCACATTCACCCCAGCTGGGTTGATTTGTCTTCCTACCGTTCCCCTATCAGCCGGTAACCGATGCACATTCTCAAGAAGCCTGATCTCAACGATCCAAAGATGCGCGCCAAGCTCGCCAAGGGCATGGGGCACAACTATTACGGCGAACCAGCTTGGCCCAATGACCTGCTGTACATCTTTCCGGTCGTCATCCTCGGAACGATCGCCTGTGTTGTCGGCTTAGCCGTTCTGGATCCGGCCATGCTTGCCGACAAGGCCGATCCCTTTGCTACCCCTCTTGAAATTCTTCCTGAGTGGTACCTCTACCCGGTGTTCCAGATCCTTCGGGTTGTTCCTAACAAGCTTCTCGGCATCGCCCTGCAGACCTTGGTGCCCCTCGGCCTGATGCTTGTTCCGTTCATTGAGAGCTTCAACAAGTTCCAGAATCCGTTCCGTCGTCCTGTGGCGATGACCGTGTTTCTGTCCGGAACGCTGATCACCATCTATCTGGGTATCGGTGCAGCACTTCCGATCGACAAATCTCTGACCCTGGGCCTGTTCTGATCAGATCCTCTGGCTGGGTTGATACGTTCCCCCTCACCGCTGGTAAGGGGGATTTTTTTTGACCTGCCGTCGGGTCAAAGTCCCAGGTTCAGATCTGCATCCAGGTGCAACATCAGCACGTCATCGGGCTTGACCCGCAGGAAGTGGTGCATCAGCAGAAATCCAACAATCGTCCAGGTCTGGTAGGTCCTGGATTGCTGCCCAACCCAAGTGCCGGTGGGGCCGTCAAAGTATTCCGCCCATTGCTGGCGCGGCAGCTGGTTGAGCTGACTCCAGTAGCACTCTTCGATCAGGGTTCTCATTTGGCCCATCAACAGGGCATCGGCATTCGGGTGAAGCCGTTCGTGCAACAGCGTTGATGCTCCGAAATACCAGAGCAGGCTGGGCCAGTGACCTCCGTTGTGGTAACTCCAGGGCCAATTCTTGGGATCGGATCCTGTTTTGTTCTGCCATTCCACGCTGTCCATCGGAGGATGGCAGATCCGCATGGGCATCTGTGCCATGAGGTGCTCGCGGTTGTGGAGCACCAGCCGAAAGAGGGCCCGTTGTTGCGGAGCGGTCAGGAGCCCGAACATGCAGGCGAGAGAATTGCCCAGGCTGTAGAAGCGGAAATCAGGACGGCCGGTGCGCATGTTTCCGATCAAGTAACCCCCTCGGTTTTCGAGCCAGTCCTGCAACCAGTCGGGGATCACCTGCGGCTGAACATTGAATTCGTTCTGGTACTGGTTGTCTCCGTACTGCTCTGTCGGTCGCCGACGCAGAACCTGCATCGTTTTGCTGGTCACCCAGTAATGCTTCAGCAGGTACTGGCGCAGGTCGTGCATCCATTGCCGGCTGAGTTTGAGTCGCTGCTCAAGCAGCACACTGCTGTTCTGACTGTGCTGACAGAGCTCCATCAGCTCAATGCAGCTGCGTAGTGCTGCAAACAGCAGAACTTCCACTTCCAGTGGCGCGCCCCAGACATCCATGGGGCGGTCGATCATGAAGGCGCAGTCCGGAACGAACAACACCGGAGTTCCTTCAAAGCTGGGGTGTAAGACCAGATCCAGTAGCAACTGGAGACCGCGTTGGACCCGCTGACTACGGCCGAATTCCTTGTCTCCACTGCGCTTGACATAGATCCAGCAGAGCACTGGCCACCACAGGCTGGCGTCGACTGAGGTGATGCGTCCAATCGAGCGTTGTCCGTAATCGGCGATCAGCGTTCCCTGTTCTTCGACGAAGCTGGTGGGGAAGACGCCTCGGGTCTGGATCGTGGTGCTCTGCAGATCCAGGCTGACGCTGAGGAATTGGCGGACGATTGAGAAACGCCCCTCCAACAGGAGATAGATCATCACCGGGACGTTGTCCCGGAGAAAAATTTCTCCGTAGTTCAGGGCTTCGTCGTCTCGCGGGTGTTCCAGCGCAGCGACGCTGCCGGCCAGTTCGCCCTGGATCATCACCAGCGTGCGTTCGAAGTGCTCACGCGCCTTGTCAACGATCTGATCTTCCTTGGAACTGGGCCGGAAGCGTTGGCTTTGTTCGCTGAACCGTTCGGGCATCGTTGCTGTCCAGCTGGTTGAAAACTAGTCATCACAAGGGTTCTCGCCAGTGGAAGCAAGTCTTCAGATCTCAGGCTTGCTCAGGGGTTGCGCTATGGGGGGTGAGTAGTGCTATGTTCTTTGGTCTGCGCGGTTCCCGGAAGGGGCTGTGCGGGGCACACCGCCAGAGAGCGCGAGCTTGTTTGGTGTCTGTGCTGACTTACGGAACTGAAGGGAGCGATCCCGCGGTGATGTAAGTTTTCTAAGCGGCCGACGAGGCCGCGCCGCTGAACCGCTTCTGCAAGGGAGCGCGGAGGCAGAACCTGGACAACTGAAAAGTTTAGGAACTGACGCTTTTATCGCGTTCGGTTTGTGAGCTGAGACCGAAAGGTTGAGGTGAACGACTGAATGAAAGTGCGATAAAGGTGTGAGGTCCCGTCAAAATTTTATTTGTTGCGTTGAAGCGAATGCGCTGCAATAAGTAAGTTTTTCACGAAGCTTATTTGTTGCCGGTGTGCGCATTGGTGGAGCGACAACCGGAT
>NZ_JBGKDS010000040.1:0-14152 GCF_042954325.1 Parasynechococcus sp.
GTAGTTGAAGCGGAGTTTTTGCTTTTCTTCGAGGCGGATCGCGTATTCAGAGCGCTTGCGACGGGCTTGGCCGTGCTGACCGGGGGGATAAGACCGTTTAGCGGCCTTCCGGGTGAGACCGGGGAGGTCTCCCAGGGGAAATCACTTAACTCTGACTTGTTTTTTGGGGGGTGCATGAACCCAAAGACCAAGAACTATCACGTCGTCTATTGGTTGTCGATTGGTGCACTTTTTGTTCTATCCATGAATCTGGGGCCATCATCCTGGCTGGCTTTGATTGCTGCTCACTTTTCCCTATGTCTCTGGAATGAGTTTGTCTGGGCGAAGCGCAATCCTTAGCCGAGCTGCAGATTGCGGGTCCCTGAAATGGCCTGCATGGCCAACAGAAGTGCAATCAGGGCATTGATGGCGATGTGGAGCCTTCGCACCATCGACTGTCGCCCGATCAACGGTTGCAGGCTGAGATTGCACAGAAGCAGGGCGCACAGCATCAGGCCCATCCAGAAATGGGATTGCCAGAACAGTGCCGTCCAGGGCTGATCGCTGAGTCGGTCCACGGCGGGTTGAAGACCCAGCAGCAACAGGCCAGCCAGGCTGCCGCAGGCCCAAAGGCCCCGTTGCCAGGCCTGGCGTGTTTGCAGTAGCCGTAGGAAGCAGGCCAGCACGGCTACGGCCGCGGCCAGGATCGGTCCTGTGTTGTTGGCCTTGGGGATCAGGCTGTGACTGAGAGCGATCAGGATTGACGTCAGCACGCCACCGGTCGCCCAGGCCCCGAGCTGAGCATGTTCGACCGGGACTGTGGCTGCAATGGGGTTGATCTTCAGTCTGCGTTCCCTAGCCAAGATCCCAAGTCGGATGGTGGCCCCGACCATGGGTTAGACGAACAAGATCATCAACACCGGATGCAGCAGCCTCATCCAGGCATGGAGGCTGAGGACCTGATCAGACAAAGCAACGAACTCGCTGAACCCAGCCTGCCCGATTCACCTCGCCGCTGGCGGCGAAGGCTGATGCTGGCCGAGCGTGCAGCTTAAAAACCCTCGCAGAAATACAACCAGTCCTTTCTGACTTGTTTGGCATAGGACTTGGCGATTCGCGTTGTGAAAATCGCAAACTCTTCCTCCCGGTCATGGGCAATACGATTGATGGTTGCCTCAAAGACATACTGATCAAGGGAATGATTCAACCGTCTGGCGGCACGGAGATGCTTTGTGGCCATGATGGTGGCCCACTGGCTGGCCATTTTCAGATATTTTTTGGGTTGCGTCAGTGTTTCTGTTGGAAAGTCGTTTTTGAAGGGAGACCTCTCTCGAACAGAGAAGACATCTCCATTCATGCTGAGCCAGCCCAGATGCTGATCGGGGTATTCGGCAAGTGCCCGGTAGGCCTCTGCATGACGATGGGCATGATTGTCGAAGTTGTACTCATATTCTTTGATCTCCTCGTCGCTGAGGTAGGAGAAGGCTGTTGGTTGGACCTGTTGTTTGATATCTAAAATAATATCGTCGTATGCATGGTCTGTATTTCCTCGAATTAAGACGTAGTAGCGTTTTAATCCGACGGATCCAGTTCCTGCTCCGTGTCGTTCAGAGACGTCGAGGATCGTGTTGTGGAGCGCATTGACGGCGGCAAATTCCTTGGGAATCGTTTTTAGATAGTCTTGAAAGGCGTCTGTGATCGCTTGGCGCGTCTCAGGGTCTGCTGGGGAGAGCTTTCCTTCAATGGCTTGAAATGTTCTATTTTTGCCGTTGCTGACTTCTGTCCACTTTTTGAGCATCCGCTCGCGGCTGTATTTCTTGGATATCTTTTCAAGGAACTTGGAGAGAGGCTTGCACGTATTCTCGTGGTTGAACGAGCAAGAGAATAGGTCCACCTGCTCGTAGGACGAGATCGTTTTCAGGTAGACCTTCGCAAAGGTCTGAATTGCTTCGGTGAGCTCCGGGTCATCCAGTTGTTTGTTCTCCCAGGCATCCAGGACCATGCTGGTGGCGAATCGCCAGATGTCGTATTGATAGTCGGCAACGAGTGAATCGTCGTAGTCGTCAAAGCCAAAGGCGATATTGCCTGAATTATTTAGGTATGCGCCCATGTTGTAAACGTGGGCGTCACCCTCAAGCCATGTTCTGGAGAAGGCGCTTCCGCCGAAGCGGTTGATTTGCCAATCCCCTGCAAAGTCAGACCAGAAGATATGGTTCGAGCCCCTGAAAAATGCATAGGGGCTCGTCTTCATTTTCTCGAATTTTTCCTGCCTTAATGGATTCGGAACTTCCCGGTTGTGGTGCTCAATCGCTTCGTGAATCTTTCCCTTCCGGTCGTAGCTTTTGGATGTAAAGATGATATTTTTCATGGGGACAACGTGGCTTTGTTGATTCATAGCCATGGGTGTTCGTGCGCGCATCGTCCTCAAGAATCTCTTTATTGGCGCTTCATGGATCTTCTTTGCTTTCGGTGACGTGCTGTTAACGGTTGTGGGAGCGTCTGTTGTCTCTCAAAACAGAAATAAATCGGTGTGCTTCTCTTGCCTTGTCGCTGTCGTGGATAGTCCTGTTGATCATGGAGTCGACCGATGACGCTGGCTCGGATCCCCCATCTCAGGGTTAAGAAGATTCTCTGGGGCACACTTGCTGTTCTGCGGGTGCTTCTTGCCCTGTCGGTTGTGGCCTATGTCGCAGTGGAGTACATCGAATTCAATTCGAACAAAGAGGTTCTGCATCTCACCTTGTTTTCGATGTTCTTTTTGCTCTCTAATTTTCTGATCAACGTTGGCCGGCATAAGGCGGCCATTCAGAGCGATGAACATGCGCAGAGCTTGTTCTGGATGGCGATGTTTGCCCTGTGCGCGGCAATGCTCGAATTGGTGGATCTGGCCTTGGATCAGGTGTTGGCAGTACTGGCCGATCCTTCGATGCTGATCTATTTCCATGCTGTGAGTGTGATCGAGTCGTTGATCGGTCTTTGTGCGGTGTTGATGGTGTACTTCTCGATTGACAGGTTTCTTGTGTTTCTGCGCTCCATCTCGTTTGAACTCAGGCATATCGGCCTTTAATTCAAAAAAAATCCCCCGCCCATTGGGCGAGGGATGATTCTGCAGGCCAATGACCTGCAACCAGGTTCTGTCTGGAATCAGACCTTGCGGGAGTAGTACTCCACCACCAGCAGTTCGTTGATTTCCAGAGCCACCCACTCGCGCTCGGTCCGGCCGATGACTTTGGCGCTGAGCTTGGCTTTGTCGAGCTCGAGGTGGGGAGGCACGTTGGCGAGACCCGGGAATTCCAGGTTGGCCTCAGCCAATTTCTTGCTGCACTTGCGCTCACGCACGGCGATCACGTCACCGGGCTTGCACTGGTAGCTGGCGATGTCGGTGACACGACCGTTCACGGTGATGTGACCGTGGTTCACCAGCTGGCGGGCACCGGGAACGGTGGGGCCGAAGCCGAGGCGGAAGCAGACGTTGTCGAGTCTGTTCTCGAGAAGCTTGAGCAGGTTGGTTCCGGTGGAACCGTCCTGGGCACGGGCTTTTTTCACGTAGCGCACCAGTTGGCGCTCGGAGACCCCGTAGTTGAAGCGGAGTTTTTGCTTTTCTTCGAGGCGGATCGCGTATTCAGAGCGCTTGCGACGGGCTTGGCCGTGCTGACCGGGGGGATAAGACCGTTTAGCGGCCTTCCGGGTGAGACCGGGGAGGTCTCCCAAGCGCCGCGTGATCCTCAGTCGAGGGCCGCGGTAGCGAGACATAGGGAAGTGAGTCGGTGGTTCAATCGTGCGTCTGACTCGGCATGCTGGATCCAGTAAATGGGTCTCAGTCGCCTGACCATGCACGAATCGACCACTGTATCGGGCGATCGACAGGAGACGGTCCAGTCGTGGTTCAGCCGCGGATTGGCCACGGTTCTGTTGGCCTTGATCGGTTTTTATCGCCGTTTCATTTCACCGCTGCTCGGTCCCCGCTGCCGGTTCACGCCCACCTGCAGTGCCTACGGCTTGGAGGCGATTCAGCGGCATGGTCCTTGGAGGGGAAGCTGGCTCACCGTCAAGCGTCTGCTGCGATGCCACCCATGGACGCCCTGTGGCTGTGATCCTGTCCCCGATTGATGGTTGATGCGATGACCCAGGAGCTGACTCTGTTCAGTCGTCAGGGCTGCTGTTTGTGCGAGGGGCTGGAGCAACGGCTTCAAGCGCTCGATCTCGCTGCTCTGGATCTGCGGATCGTGATCATCGACATCGATGCCTCCGACACGCCCGCGGCGGTGAAAGCGCGCTTCGACCTGGAGGTTCCTGTGTTGGCGCACGCCGGGCGGGTGTTGCCGCGGGTCTCACCACGGCTGAAGGGAGATGGTCTGTTCGATTGGTTGCAACGCGCTCTGTCGTCTGGTGCGGAACCGACTTAAAACTCTGGAACCTGACCGGGACCTCCGTGAGTGAGACGCTGCATTCCCTGCTGAAGGATGTGGGAGTCGCCATCCCGGATGGTCTCGACAATTGCCCGCTCTCGGCGATTACCAGTGATTCCCGTGCGGTCGGTGCGGGTTCCCTCTTTCTGGGTTTGCCTGGAGAACGGGTGGATGGAGGTCGTTTTTGGCGGAAGGCCCTGGAGTCGGGAGCGGCGGCGGCCGTGATCGGACCCGCCGCTGCCACCGCAGACCCTCCGGCTGATGGCGATCCAGTGGTTGTGGTTCCCGAGCCCGTCGCCAGGCTTGTGGGCGATCTGTCGGCGTCGTTCTGGGATCACCCCAGTCGGCGCATGGCCTTGATTGGTGTCACAGGCACCAATGGCAAAACCACCACCACGCATTTGATTGAGCATCTGGCGGGGCGCGTGGGTCAGCCAACAGCTCTGTTCGGCACCCTGGTGAACCGCTGGCCCGGTCACAGCATCACGGCGACGCACACCACGGCGTTCGCAGACCGTCTTCAGGCTCAGTTGGCGGAAGCAGCCTCGGCAGGGGCTCGCCTGGCGGCGATGGAGGTGAGCTCCCATGCCTTGGCGCAGCATCGCGTTGCCGGTTGCCGTTTTTCTGGGGCGGTGTTCACCAACCTCACCCAGGATCACCTCGACTATCACCCCTCCATGGCGGACTACTTCGAGGCCAAGGCCTCGTTGTTTTCGGCGCCGCTGTTTGCGCCGGGTGGGCCCCGGGCCGTGGTCAACAGTGACGATCCCTGGGGGGCTCAATTGGCTGAACGGTTGGGGGGTCTGTGCTGGCGCAGCGCCTTGTCTGATCTCGATGCTGAGTTGCGGATGGAGGAGCTGGAGCTGACCAGCGGTGGCGTGCGGGGTCGCCTGATCAGCCCCTGCGGCGACGGGGTGTTCCTCTCCCCACTGTTGGGTCGGTTCAATCTGATGAATCTGCTCCAGGCCGTGGGGGTGTTGTTGCAGCAGGACCTGCCCTTGCCGTTGCTGCTGGATGCCATCGCTGATTTCCGTGGCGTCCCCGGTCGGATGGAGCGTGTGATCGTCCGGGGCGCCGACGGCAGCGCACTGCCCACGGTTTTGGTGGATTACGCCCATACCCCCGATGGCCTGGAGAATGCACTAGCGGCCGCAAGGCCGTTCTGCGGTGGACGCTTGATCTGTGTGTTCGGTTGCGGCGGTGATCGCGATCGCGGCAAGCGTCCTCAGATGGCAGCGATTGCAGCCCGTCTTGCTGACCGGGTTGTGATCACGTCGGACAACCCGCGCACGGAAAATCCCCAGCGGATTTTGGATGATGTGGTGGCTGGTGTTCCCGCCGGTACGGAGCTGCTGGTGGAGGGGGATCGGGCCCAAGCGATCGCTGCAGCCATTGCCGAGGCAGCGGCGGACGACCTGGTGTTGGTGGCCGGCAAAGGTCACGAGGACTATCAGATCCTGGGATCAGAGAAGGTGCATTTTGACGATCGAGAGCAGGCCGAGCTGGCCCTAAGGCTCAGGCTCTGACCGGGGTAGTGGCACGATATGGGTGGGATATCTCTTCTTTATTGATTCGATATCGTGCCAACTGCGGTTCCGAGTGCTTTGATTTCGGTCTCGGTGCAGCTGACATGGGTGCAGGCCCGCAGGCAGATCGGATCGGCCAGATCACGGATCCAGACCCCCTGGTTGCCCAGCTGTTTCACCAGGTCCGATGCGGCGGCTGCCCCGGGGAGTCGAAAGCTCACCAGACCGCTGGCCGGGGCCACCGTCAACAGCGGTTCCACCCCCTTCAGTTGGTCCAGCGTCCGCCAGAGCGAGCCGCTGAGTCGCTGGATGCTGGCCAGCCGATCCTCCGCCGAGCCCTCCGCCTCGAGCAGCGCCATCGAGGTGCGCAGCCCTGCCATCAGGGGGACGCAGCTGGTGGCCACTTCGAAGCGGCGGCTGTCGTGGTGGAACGGATCGCTGCTGTTGAGGTCAGCTTTGCTTTCATCGCGCAGGCTGCGCCAACCGATCACGGTGGGTTGGGCGTCCTCCAGCACGCGCTCCGACAGGGCTACGCCACCGAGTCCCTCCGGACCGCAGGCCCATTTGTGCCCTGTGAAGCCATAGATGTCAGCGGCGGCGGCAGCGGCGGCAACGGGAATCTGACCAAAGCTCTGGGCGGCATCCACCAGGAGGAAGGGTTGCTGGGGATGGTGCTGCAAGTGCTCGGCCACGCCCACGATCGGCATGATCTGGCCGGTGTTCCAGAGCAAATGGCTGAGCACGACGAGGCGGGTGCGCGGGGTGAGGCGCTCCTCCAGCCCCCGCAACACTCCGGCGTCGGTGCTGGCCTGATCCCCCCGCAGCTGTTTGACCGGCAGGGTGTCGATGGCGAGGTTCTCGCGCCGGGCCAGTTCCACGCAGGCCGCCACCACGCCCGGATGTTCGCAGTCGCTGATCAGCATCCGATCGCCAGCGGCGAACGGAAGCCCCCAGAGCGGCAGGACGCAGCCACTGGTGACGTTTTCAGTTAAGGCGAGCCGATGGGGAGGGACGCCGCACCACTGGGCCAATTGACGACGGGTGCTGTTCACCTCGGAGGCGATGAAGGGCCAGACATCACCGGTGAAGGGGCCCAGCTCCTGGATCCGTTGCCAGCTGGCTGTGATCGCCTCCAGCGATGGGGTCGGCAAGGGCCCCTGGCCGCCGTAGTTGAAGTAAGTCTTGTTGTGCAGTGCTGGGCAAAGTTCACGAAACAAAACCTGACATCAACCGCACGACTCACCAAAAATAGGTGAGTTGTCCGTCCATTCCCAGCGCACGGTTATGTCAGGACAGCCACCGCAGCAGAGTTTGTTGTTGCGCGGCGCACTTTGGCTGAATGGAAAAGCTCCACTCAGGCCTGCTTTGGGGCCTTATCCGGGTGCTCTGATTTCCCTCAATATTTTGGCCTCGTTGTTCAGCCATGTTCATACAGATGCCTCGATGCGCATCCTGCATGGCTATAGCTCGATCGGATTGATTCCAGGTTTGTTGACCTGCGCACTGACCTTCCCAGTGATGTTGAGGCGACGCCAACCGATGGCTGCCGTCTTGATTTTGGTGTTGTTGGTTTTTAATGTTGTCTTGCTCAATGTCAATACTTGGGTCGCTATTCAGGGCATGGGTATTCCCCACGGCAACCTGTTTCATTTGGCTTTAGCAAGTGCAATTGTGTTCAACTTGTTTTTGGCGCATCGCGTCACGTTGAATCCTGCCGCTGGTGCTGCCACATCTGATCAAAACTTCGGGCTGCTGCTGTGACAGCACTTGATTGGCTTTGGGTCCTGCATCCGGCCCTTGCGGTTGTGCTGGTGTACCCGCTGTTGGGCATGGTGGTTCGCCTCGCCTGGCAGACCCGGCAGCGGCGGGTGGCACGGGTCAAGCATCCGGTCAGCGTCGGGGCCGATCACAGCGGTCTTGGCCGGTGGCTGAGTGCTGCGGTTGTGGTCCTTGTGCTGTTGGCTCTGGCGGTTGTCATCGGCAGTCAGGCTGCGGTTGGGATCGGTGGCGTCCGGTCGCTGCAACTGGTCCTCGCCTTCAGCGGGACCGCTGTCAGCCTGATGGCCTTGCTGCGCAGCCAGGCGGCGGCGGCGCGTTTGACCTTCAGCCTGATGACCTGGCTTGGCGTTCTCGGTCTTGGTGCCCAGCCGGAGGTTTGGCGCGTGTCTGATAACCCCTTGCAGGGAGCCTTTTGGCAGTCCCACTACTGGGGTGGAGTGGCCTTGACCGGCTTGATGTTGTTTGCCCTCGGTGCCCAGCGGGAGATCCAACGCGATCTGCGCCTGCGCCGCCTGCATGTCACGGCTTCGGTGTTGGTCGCGGTCTTGTTTGTGCTCCAGGGCATCACGGGCACCCGTGATCTGTTGGAGATTCCGCTGAGCTGGCAGAAGCCAGCCATGGCCAGGTGTGATTTTGTTCTGCAGCGTTGTGCTGATTAGTTGCTGCCTCGGATCAGTGTGCGGGTTGGGAATGGCATCTGTGCTCCCATCTCCTCAATTACATCTCCGACTAAAAGCAGCAGGGTGTGTTGAAGTTCCAGGGCGTCTTGGTAGTCATTGCTCCTGCTGCAGCACACCAATTGGCAGTCGAGGCTGGAGTCCCCGTAACCGTCAAGGATGACAAAGCGCTCATGTTGCTTGTCGATGAGGGCATTGAGGGACATTTGGTGGAGCAGTTCTGCCCGGATGGGCTCGATTTTGCTGCGGTCGTTGAACCTTAGCGAGAAGTGGATGATCACTCTCCTGCTGTCGATCTCGCTGATATTCATGACGGAACGACTGCCAAAAATCGAGTTGGGGATGAAGACTGGCTGCCTGTCGTAGGTGCGCAATTGGGTGTAGTACCAGCCAATCTGCTCCACGATCCCAGAGAGTTTCTCGGAGGGTATTTCGATGAAATCACCAACAATAAAAGGCCTGTTGATGTAAAGGGAAAAGCCTGTTAGTGAGTTGGATACAACGCTCTGTGCGCCGAACGCGACCGCTGCGGCTCCAAGGCCCCCCGCCGTCGCAAGCACAGTGACAGGAACGCCGAGAATGCCCAGGGCTGCAAGCATCAACAGGACGAACGATGTTGTACTGAGAACTTTCTCGAATACATCAGCCAAAAAAATCTTTTCTCGGTTCGCCATGCTTGATGGGAAGCGATTCGTGAATTGATCGCGTTTGATGCGGAAGCAGCTCGTCCAGCGTTGAATGGTCCAGGAGGCCCCACAGGTGATCAAAAAGGTACGGAGGCTATCGATGTTCAAGATCGACAGCTTGGCCCGCGCTGGAATGAGTTGGAACAGCCAAGTGGTCAGCGCAATGACCAAAACCGTGCTGCAGATGCTGATGCACGACGTCAGGGCCAGATCCCGCCAGGGTTGTCGTCGCAGCGCAGTCTTGGCCAAGAGTTGAAGGATGGCCCAGACCACTGTGGCGATCAGCAGTCCGAGAACCAGTCGCTCAAGGCGAAGCGGCAGTTCTGGAATCAGCATTGTGGCGGCGAGAGAAGAACATGTTCTGGCTGGTCTCCTGACTCCGGTGGGTTCATTCAGGCGACCCTTTGTTGGTATTCAGATTGCATTGAGTCTGCAAAAGGATTCCTGTCGGATTTGATTGACCGGATCAATCTTCACTTGGTTCTAGTTTCGGTCCGCGACATACTCAGTCGCCGATTTGCTGCTGAAGGCTCTCAAGCAAGGCCAGTACGGCCGGTTCATTGGCGTGTTTGGCCAGAACCACAAGGTTTTCGGTGTAGTTGTAAGGCTCGAAATGTTCATCCACCTGCCAGGGCAGTGGCTGAGCAGCGCGCATCTCTGGGGTGAGATAAGCCATGAGGAAGCTTTGTCCTGAATGCCGCGACGATCGAAGGATCCCTGCTTGAGCCTGGCCGCTCTGTCCAACGGTGAGCAATTGTTCGAACCACTCTTGTGACCGTTCGCGGCAGCTTGTGGGCAGGAAAGGCATCAATTTCAGCTGCAGACTCCCGTTCTCCAGGCTCCATCGGAAGTGATCGGAGAGATCGTCGTCACCTTGCTGGTGGTGGACCAGCAAGGTGAGATCAATCGGGCGTTGGTGCAGTTCAAGGATGAACAGATCGTCTCGATCGTCAGGGATCTGTGTCGGTGTGGCGAGACAGGCATCGAGCACGTGCTCCCTCACCAGGGTGATGGGATCGCTGCAGCTGAGGTCTGATCGTTGCGCGTTCATCATCCAGCCCTCGGGAGACAGCAGGCCAGGACTGTGCTGAATCCAGTAAGGAGCTTGGAGGCGCAGACCCCGCCTGTGTTTCATGCGCGCCAGCTGGTGCACCTGACGCTCCAGATCCAGAAGCTGGAGATCACCGGACACCGTCAACTCACCATTGGTGCGTTGTAACTGGATGCCGAATTGTTGAAGAACCTTGTTGTTGCGGCGGGAAACAGTGCTCTGGTTCGTGAAATAAAGATCGGCAGCACGTTCAGTTGAGCCCAGCCAGAGAGTCAAATCGAGGGCCGTGAGTTGCTCCTCGGTGACCATCCAACTGGGGCTGTTGGGTCAAATCTATGTCTGTCCGATCAAAAAGCTCGTCAGAGAACCTGGACGACTTCGCTGACTTCAGGGATGGATTCGCGCATTTTGCGCTCGATGCCCATCTTCAGGGTCATGGTGCTGCTGGGGCAGCTGCCGCATGCGCCTTGCAGACGCACTTTGACGATCGGTCCGTCGAGCTCAACCACTTCGACATTGCCGCCATCGGCCATGAGGAAGGGACGCAGCTCATCGAGCACCTTTTCCACATTGTCCAAGGTCAAGGCCATGGTTTCGGTGCTCATCGGGTTGAACCAGACATCTCGGTCCCAAGGTTACGAAGCGGCCCCATAGGGTGACGAGAGCGGTTTTCACCCCAGGGTCCGGTGCTGAACGACGGCTCAACGCAATCCGAGGCGCGCTACGACGCCGTTCTGGTGGGGGCAGGGATCATGAGCGCCACCCTGGCGGCGCTGCTCCATGAGCTGGATCCGCAGCTCAAGCTGTTGTTGGTGGAGCGGCTGGAGGCTCCGGCGCTGGAGAGTTCAGCGGCGGTGAACAACGCTGGTACCGGCCATGCGGCCAACTGCGAGCTCAACTACACCCCGCGCCAGGCCGACGGCAGCGTGGCCACCGCCAAAGCCCTGGCGATCAATGCGGCCTTTGAACGCAGCCTCGAGTTCTGGAGCTCCCTGAGTGAGCAGGGGCGTTTGGAGCCCAGCGCCTTCCTCCACCAGGCTGCGCACATCAGTGCCGTCTGGACGGCGGAGAACATCGCGTTCCTGCGCCAGCGCCACAGCCAGCTGCAGCATCTGCCGGCCTTCTCCGCCATGCGTTGGAGCGAGGACCGAGCCGAGCTCAAGGAGTGGATGCCACTGGTGATGGAGGGGCGCGATCCCACGCAAGCGGTTGCGGCCACGCGGATTGAACGGGGCACGGATGTGGATTTTGGGGCCCTGACCCGGGCCTATCTGCTGCTGCTGCAACGCAGTGGCGCTCTCACGGTTCAGTACGGCACCCAGGTGCGGGATCTTCAGCGCTTGCGCCGGTCCGACATGACCGAGGGCGATTGGCGGGTGGTGCTGGATGGGCCCTCCGGTCGCCGTGAGGTGCAGGCGCCGTTTGTCTTTCTTGGCGCCGGCGGTGGTGCCCTGCCGCTGCTGCAACGATCGGGAATTCCCGAGGCCGCTGATTTCGCCGGTTTTCCGGTGAGCGGTCTCTGGTTGGTCTGCAACAACCCGGACCTGGCTCAACGTCACCACGCCAAGGTGTACGGCAAAGCAGCGGTTGGGGCACCGCCGATGTCGGTGCCCCATCTCGACACGCGTTGGATCGATGGCCAGCGCTCGTTGCTGTTTGGTCCCTATGCCGGCTTCAGCAGCAAGTTTTTGAAGCAGGGCTCCCTGCTGGATCTGCCGGCGTCGGTGCGTCCCACCAACCTGCTGCCGATGTTGCAGGTCGGGGTCACCAACGTTGAACTGGTGCGGTATCTGATCAATCAATTGCGCCAGAGTCCGCAGGAGCGCCATCGGGCCCTGCTGGATTTCATGCCCACAGCCAAGCCGGAGGACTGGAGCTTGTCGGTGGCAGGCCAGCGGGTGCAGATCATCAAGCGCAGCAAAGAAGGGGGCCGTCTGCAGCTGGGAACGGAGGTGGTGGCGTCCGCGGATGGCTCGCTCGCCGCGCTGTTGGGGGCGTCCCCCGGGGCCAGCACGGCCGTCACGATCATGTTGGAGGTGCTGCAGCGCTGCTTCAAATCACAGCTCGATCACCCGGCCTGGCAGCAGCGGTTGCGGGAGCTGTTGCCGAGCATTGAGGGCGACCCACAGCGGGATCCCGAGGTGTTGCGCCGCATGCGCGAGCGCAGTGATGCGGTGCTGGGTCTTACTGCCTGAGGTTCACCAGCACCACTCCGGCGGTGATCAGGCCGATGCCGATCAACTGGCCTGGATTGAGCATCTGTTGATAGGCGAAGCGTCCCACCAGCACGATGGCCACGGTGCCGATGCCACTCCAGAGGGCATAGGTGAGGCCCAGGGGGAGGGTGAGCACCACCTTGGAGAGCAGTCCCATCGCCACGGCGTAGGCCAGCAGCACCAGCACGGTGGGCACCGGCTTGGTCATGCCCTCCGACAGGCGCAGGCAGGAGGTGCCGATCACTTCGGCGGTGATCGCCAGCAGCAGCAAGGGCCAGGGGTTGTTCATGGCAGGTGGAGACCCCTCCCTAGGATTGGTTCATCGTTGATCTTTGGACCCGAGACGGGATTCCGCCGCTGCATGACCGACGCCCCCGTCTCACGGATCCGCAACTTCTGCATCATTGCCCACATCGACCACGGCAAGTCGACCCTGGCGGATCGTCTGTTGCAGGACACGGGCACCGTGGCCAACCGGGACATGCAGGAGCAGTTCCTGGACAACATGGATCTGGAGCGGGAGCGGGGGATCACGATCAAGCTCCAGGCCGCCCGGATGAATTACACGGCGGCCGATGGGGAGGAGTACGTCCTCAACTTGATCGACACCCCCGGCCACGTTGATTTCTCCTACGAGGTGAGCCGCAGCCTGCAGGCCTGTGAAGGCGCCTTGCTGGTGGTGGATGCCAGCCAGGGCGTGGAAGCTCAGACCCTGGCCAACGTGTATCTGGCGCTGGACAACGATCTCGAGATCATTCCGGTGCTCAACAAGATCGACCTCCCCGGTGCGGATCCCGATCGGATCAAGGAAGAGGTGGAGGCGATCATCGGCCTCGATTGCAGCAATGCCATCCCCTGTTCAGCCAAGACCGGGCTGGGTGTGCCGGAAATCCTCCAGGCCGTGGTGGACCGGGTGCCGCCCCCGAAGGATGCCGTCAGTGAGCCGACCAAAGCCCTGATCTTCGACTCCTATTACGACCCTTACCGGGGCGTGATCGTTTACTTCCGGGTGATGAGCGGGCAGATCAGCTGCAAGGACAAGGTGCTGCTGATGGCCAGCCAGAAGACCTATGAGCTCGACGAGATCGGGATCATGGCGCCGGACCAGAAGAAGGTCGATGCCCTGCATGCCGGTGAGGTGGGCTACCTCGCGGCGTCGATCAAGGCGGTGGCCGATGCCCGTGTGGGCGACACGATCACCCTGGTGAATGCCCCGGCCGATGCACCGCTGCCCGGTTACACCGAGGCCAAGCCGATGGTGTTCTGCGGCTTGTTCCCCACCGAGGCTGATCAGTACCCGGATCTGCGCGATGCCCTCGACAAGCTGCAGCTTTCCGATGCGGCGCTGAAGTACGAACCGGAAACCAGCAGCGCCATGGGCTTCGGCTTCCGCTGCGGCTTCCTGGGTCTGCTGCACATGGAGATCGTGCAGGAGCGCCTGGAGCGCGAATACGACCTCGACCTGATCGTCACCGCGCCGTCGGTGATTTACAAGGTGAACATGATCGATGGCTCGGAGGAGATGGTGGATAACCCGGCCACGCTTCCCGATCCGCAGAAGCGCGAATCGATCGAAGAGCCCTACGTGAAGATGGAGATCTATGCACCGAATGAATACAACGGTGCGCTGATGGGTCTCTGCCAGGAACGGCGCGGTGAATACATCGACATGAAGTACATCACCACCGATCGGGTGACGTTGATCTACGAGTTGCCGCTGGCGGAGGTGGTGACCGATTTCTTCGATCAGATGAAGACGCGCACCCAGGGCTATGCCTCGATGGAGTACAGCCTGATCGGTTATCGCAAAAACCAGCTGGTGCGCCTGG
>NZ_JBGKDS010000041.1:0-3145 GCF_042954325.1 Parasynechococcus sp.
TCTGAATCTGCTGAGCCTGGGGGCTGACGCCGCCCGCGACCGTGACCGCCCCGAGGAGAGCCTCAGCTTCAGCGAACAGCTGATGTCGCATCACCCCAATCAAGCGATCGGACACCTTCGGGCTGCGGAGCTGCTGCTGGCACGGGGTGAACACACCAAGGCAAGAGACATTCTCAACAGCCTTCTCCATCAATCCCTTGGTCGCGATAGTCAGCTCCAGTGCCGAAAACTGTTGCGATCGGGCGGATTCCGCCGCCGGGCTCGAAAGATCTCCAAACAACTGGTGGCAGAAGGCGCCACGGCCCAGCAAGACGACATCCGTGAGCTGTTCGCTGACCACATCGTCCTTGGCGACTTAAACAAAGCTCGCCAACTCGCCGATCAAACCGGCCTGCTCCATCCCATCGAACAGAACAGGCTTCAGTCACTGCTGGGCTTTGAAGGCACAACCCCAACGGCTCTGAACGATCAAGACAGGACGCTGCTCCGCCGCACGCATACCTTTCGTCAACTGGAGCGGGCATCCTTCAACCCGAACGTCAATCAACTTCTCAGCAGCAGCCAACACAAACCGACCATCGTCCTCATTCATGTCGGCAAATGCGCCGGAGAATCTCTTCTCGAAGCCATCCGACTGAACTTCCACTGCGAAGAAATTGATCTCTACGAATTTCACACATTTGATGCCAATCAACGCATTGAGCAACTCATCAGCCAACTGCAATCAGACCAACAGATCCATTGGCTGATCTGCACCCGCGACCCACTACAACGCTGGATTTCGGCCTTCAACTGGGACACACATACGTTCCATTTATCAAGGCAGTACCCGTGCCACCCTCAAGCCGAAGAACTCCATCGACGCTATCCAACGGCCAAGTTGCTCGCCCAGGGGCTCAACAACAATGAGAGCGACGCCACAACCTACGCGCGCTTTCACCACCTTGCCTACGGACATATCGCCATGGGGGTCAGCTGGTATGTCACCAAGCAGACGCAACAGCATCTCAATCGAAAGCGAACATCAATCATCAGAACCGAATCAATCCAGCAGGATTTTGAGGATGCTGTGGAATCAATTCTGAATCAATTTCAATCCTTAAATGCACGCCAAGCCGTCTCCGTGCCCAAAACCAAGCAGAATTATCAGCACCGCTACAAGCCCACCACCTTCTCCCAGTTCACCGAGCTCAGCAGCGCCGAAAGAGATGCCATCGAACGGACCATTCAGGCTGATCGACAAATGCATCACGACCTGCTTGAACTGATGCGCTAGCGCACAGCTGTGGCCATCGCTTTCTGACCTTGAACTGGAGCTCGCAATGCCTCCGACAAGGGCGACAGGCCATAGCGTTGCTCAAGAATGGACATCACCGTTCGCCCAAAGTCGCCTGGGTTGCTGTCAAAGGCTTCCAGGCAAACCTGACCAAACGTGCTGCCCATCGGCTCAGGATTCCAGAGCAGTTTTCTGGCCGTCCAAGGCATCATGCTCATCGGGTTATATCCAGGCTTAATCAGGCCCTGGTCGAAACCGTATTGCTCAAGGTGGGTATGGGGCTGCAGGCCGATGAAGAAAATTGCAGGCTCCACACGATCAGGCCCAAAAATCGCCTCCAATTCACGGTGGTAAGCCACGGTCTGACGAATCGTTTCCGGGCGCTCGTCGATCACATTGAACGAATAATTGACCGAAACATGATCTCGAAATCCTGCATCCGCAAGCATCCGGCAGCTCTCTAGAACGGTGCGCAGGTTGTATCCCATGCGCATCTTGCGAACGAGCTCTTGGGAGCCGGAGGTAATGCCAATTTCGAAGTAACTCATGCCGGTTTCCACCATGAGCTGAGCCAGCTCCGGATCCAGATTGTCGGCGCGGATGTAAGCGGCCCAACGAATGCCCGTCAGCCCTTCGGCTTTGATGGCACGCAGCAACTCCTTGGCATCCTCGATGTAGCGACGGGCAGGAATGAACTGAGCATCGGTGAACCAAAAGCCGCGTACGCCGCGGTCGTAGAGCTGGCGCATTTCTTTCACCACCTCGTCCACCGGATTCAGACGAACCTGTTTGCCCTCCACAACGGTGTAAACGCAGTAACAGCAGTTATGGGGGCAGCCACGCTTGGTTTGGACGCCAACGTAGAAGTCACCACCTTCGAGATACCAGTCCAACTGGGGCCAGATCGAGGCGATGTAGTCGTAGTCGCAGGCGGTTTTGGGTCGACTCTCCGGCTGTTCATGAATCAACCCGATCCGAGGCTGATCGCCGGCCAAGAAACAACGTTCACCGTCCAGCGGCTGACCCTGCAACAGTTTTTCCAACAGCGGCTCGCCTTCGCCGATCGAGACCACCGTGCCCTTGGGCAGTGAACGGCCGAGCTGCTCGTAAAACACACTGACAGCCCCACCACCAAGCACGGCCCGAGCATCGGGGTGGTGGCGGCGCGCATGCTTGAGGCCTTGGCGAACCAAACGCTGATTCCGCCGCAATTCCCCGTAGTGACTGGTCATCAGACGCAGTCCCCCTAAGGCACCATGCAACCGCTTCAGGGGGTTTTTGGCATAAAACACTTCGAAGGAGTTCTGAAGTGGATTGCCACCCCGCCCATCAACCGGGGCATAAATCTGAATATCCCTCCAGGAGAACACAAGCAGCGTTGGGCGGAACTGGTCCACCGTGTCGACGAGCACGCGCTGGACATCCAGCACCGGCAGAGCGGCCAGATCAAGAATCCGCTGGGGCACCTCCGGAAAGCACTTATGGAGATGATCCGCCAGGTAGATCGGACCGATTGGGAAGATCGGGTTGCAAGGCAGACGCACCAGCAGGACCCGTTCGAGATCGGTAGACAACGGAGCTGCGGCAGCGTTGATAGACGCTAACAAGCGTTTTGACAACCAGCGCTTCAGCCTTCTTCAGACTTGCTTCGTAAAGCGCGGTTCATCTCCCGCAATGTTGCTTTACAATCGGCTCAGGCAGGGTTCCTGCCCTTCCTTAAACCGTCCTCTCGGGGACATTTCTTTCCGTTCTCATGACCACCACCCTCCAGCAGCGCTCCGGCGCTTCCAGCTGGCAGGCCTTCTGTGAGTGGGTCACCTCCACCAACAACCGTCTGTATGTCGGTTGGTTCGGTGTGCTGATGATCCC
>NZ_JBGKDS010000042.1:0-19567 GCF_042954325.1 Parasynechococcus sp.
CGCCGTGACCTCGATCGAATGGAATATGCCCTTGGCACGATCGGCAAGGCCTTGATCCTCACGGATTACTCCATTGATCAAGAAAAGGACATGGACAAGCTCAAGGCGTTTCGAGCGTCTCAGCAGGGTGAGGGCTGAGCGCAGCGCTTTCGCTTGTCTCCCCGAGGCCTCCATCACCATCCAGCTCCACGATGGGTTGCCATCCACTGAGCCAACGGTTTGGGTCCTTGAGTTCGGACCACAGCACGCGTTCCCGAAACCTGGGATTCAGCACAGCGGCCAGCTCAACCCAGCGTGTGGTGCCACGTCCTCCAGTCATCACCCGCTCGAAATGGCGGTATCCCCCGACCGGTTGATCACTGGTCCAGGCTTTGGCTGGCATCCATGCCATCAGTCGGCCAGATAGACGTTGCTGACCGTGCTCTCCAGCACATGACCGGACGCGACGATCGTGTCCGTGTGATCGGCGATGAACTGCTCCATCACCCCGGGTTTCGCCTGCATCACGGCACAGACCTGGGTCGGGTCGTCTTGGCTCATGCCGCGATACAGCGACTGGATGCCGGCCATTTTCTGCAGGGGCAGTGAGGCGTCGTAGGTCTTGGCCCACTCGGCAAAGGGTTTATTGATCGTGAACGTCAGCACATGTGTTTCCATCTGCTCTGGAGCGATCGGTTCGCGGACGGTATCACTCACGCTGCTGGAGTTGCAGACATTTTGAGAAGGTCGGCGCCTGCGCTCTCATTAGTGATTACTGTTGAGAACAGCTGACTGAAGCCCGGTGCCGCTCACCGCAGGGTCTGTTCAAGAGGATGAGTCTCTGCAGCAAGGGCTGCATCAAGATGGCCGCCGCCTGACGCCCCAGCGCAAGAGGGTTCTGGAGCTGTTTGAACGTCGAGGCTCCGGATGCCACCTCAGTGCTGAGGAGGTGCATCAGCAATTGGCTGAACTGGAGCTCAAGGTGTCCTTGGCCACGGTGTACCGCACGCTTCGCCTCTTGGCGGATATGGGCTTTCTGCAGGAACTGGAACTGACGGAAGGCGGGCGGCGCTTTGAACTGGCCGTCGCTGATCACCGCGACCATCACCATGTGGTCTGCATTCGTTGCGGTCGCACTGAGGAATTCGAAAGCCAACCGGTGCTGGTCGCCGGTCAGGAGGCGGCCCAGGGGTTTGGCTTCAAGTTGATTGAATCCAGCCTGAACGTACGAGCGATCTGCCCGGATTGTCAGGAGTGACCTCCGGGCTGTTTAGGCGCTACTGAGGATGCTCGTTGCAGGGCATCCAGTACGAATCGCCCATTCGGTGGGTCCCGCTGCACCCCAGTTTCTTGGCCTGTTCTTCGGCCTCCGCCTCGGAGGGGTAAGCGAGATAACGCGGATTGGTCGTTGAGCGGATCTGAATTAACCCCATGCTCATTGGCCCAGCGGTGATCACGCCCATGGTGTTAACGCCGACGGCGATCAAGCCCATGCCCACCACGGCTGCGTTGATCACACCCATCGCCACGACTCCAATCGACACGACTCCCATCGGAACAATGCCGATGCAAATCACTCCCATGGGGACAATGCCAATCGAGATTGTTCCGAGGGGAGCGACGCCGATGGCGATGGGTTTCGGCTTACTGCCGCAATGTCCTCCTTCTTCAGTCATCAATGGCCTCAATCATGGGAGTGCGTTGTGTGCTGGTCGCAGACCATCCACATCGTTCCCATCTGATGCGCTCCGGTGCACCCGAAGTTCGGTGCGGCAGCCTCGGCTTCGGCTTGGGTTTTGAACATCGCCTGTTTGGGCTGATGACCGTGATCCTTCGCAGCCACGTTGGCGCAAGACATCAAAAGCCCGGCCGACAGGGTGCCGAGCAGTACGACAAACGCCTTCATGCGTGAAACCTCATCCCCCCGCAACTCTGCACCATCACCTTGGTTCTCGCATCAGCTTGATGATGCTTGAAGCGCACCGCCACAGCTCGACCCTGCACCAGCGGTGCAACCAAAACAATGCTGCTCCGTGCGAATGGCTGACCCGGCGATGGTCAGATCTGGATTCAGCAGATCACGGAGGTGTCGGATCGGTCCTTGGCACGCCAATCCGAGCTGTTGATTGAAGTCGCAGTCAAAGCACTGTCCCGTCCAATCCACGCTGAACAGGTTGCGGCACATCACCGCCTGGAGGTTGTCGGGGTTGTGGGCGTCCTGCAATCGCACTTGATAACTCTCCAGTTCGCCGTTGCGCTCGAGTTGTCGGGCAAACCGCTGGATGGGCATGTTCGCCAGGGTGAGCAGTCGGTCGAAACGCACCCCCAGGTCCGCCAGTTCGCGTTTGTAGTCAGCCTCAAGCGCTGCCTGCGGGGGTGGCAACGTCGGGCCCAGGGGGTTGTAAACGAGGTCGAGAGAACGGTTGTCATCCCCGCGCCCGTAGCCAAGGGCATTGAGTTGACGCAGGCCGTCCAGGCTGCGTTCAAAGACCCCATCCCCCCGTTGCTGATCGACATTGTCCTTGCTGTAGCAGGGCAGTGACGCCACCACGCTCACGCTGTGATGGGCCAGGAACCGGGCCAGATCCTCTTGGCCCGGTTCGCTCAAAATGGTGAGGTTGCAGCGGTCGATCACCTTGGCCCCTGTGGCGCGGACCTGTTGCACCAAGCGGCGGAAGCTTGGATGCAGTTCCGGGGCTCCACCGGTGAGGTCGAGGCATTGAATCCCTTGCCGTTGCAGCACCTCTGGAATCAGATCGATCAGTTCATCCGCCAGCATTTCGGTCCGGGTCGGCCCGGCGTTGACATGGCAGTGGGAACAGCTTTGGTTGCAGCGGTAGCCGAGATTCACCTGAAGCGTCGTCAGCTCTCCCCGATTCAGGGGCGGAAACGGGGCCAGCTCAACCGTCACAGCGCTGCGACTCCCACGGGGCAGGTTTATCGGGTTGATCTTGACCCATCGCTCTGATCTTGCGTCGGCTGATTTCACTCCACACACTGCGGTTGCCGAGATGATCCGTGGTGCGTCACCTCCCTCTGTTAGCCCTTTGTGTGGCCTCCGGCCTCATGGGGGCAGCTGCGGCCTGGTGGCTGCATCAACCACCCGGCGCCAGGCCTCGGGTGTCGCTGCCGTTGCCTCCGCTGGTTCAGCCCCCTGAGCCGGTCCCCACCCGCGATCAACTGGTTCAACTTCGTTTGGACCAGGAGCTGCTTGTGGAACGCCCAGATGGGCAGTTGCTGCCGATCGGATACACCAGTGCTGTGATCGATCCGCGCTGGGTGACCGTCGACTTCTTCGGGGGGTGGAACCGAGAACTGGAGGCCAATACCGACCTAGACGCCCTGCTGTTCACCTCCGGACCGACCTTTGCCCGCGGCCGTGGCAATGGTGCGTTGGGGATGCGACTCCATGGTGATCTTTTGATGGGCAATGGGGTCTGGCCCGCAGGCAACAAAGCGGCGGCGGCCGGTCGTGCCTGGGTTGGCATCACCAAGGAGGGAACCCTCGAATTCGGCTATGGGGCTCTGACCCCAGCGTTGTCGCGTCGCCTGCGGGTGTTCATCGGTGGGTTGCATGCTTTCAGCAACACCACCCGTGCTGCGCCAGCGTCCTATGTCGGGGTTTACGGGGAGATGAAACTGGCCGATGTGCGGATCATTTACGGCCTGCGGCCCGATGGTCTGCTGGAGCTGATTGAAACCGACGACGGCGTGTTGTTCTCAGATCTTCGATTGTTCGTCGACCAGAAGGGTTTGCTGGCGGCATACCTTCCGGACCACGCCTCCAAATCAAGGTTGATCGTTCCGGGCCAACGGCTCTGGAGCGAGGACCATGCCATCTGGGTGAGTGGCGGTAAACCATCGATTACCCAGATGCCGTTTCTGCTGAGGGTGACGCCCAGTCAGGCCTGGCAGGAGCGTCAACTGGCAATGCCGCCGCGCCGCCATTGAGCGTCGTATTTCAGGCCTGTGACCGAGTCGCTGCACAGTGAAACGCTGCTGGGCAGATGCTCGTTGCAATGGGGAATCCGGGCGTCCAGAACGCTGTGAATGCCCAGCACCGCGAGCGGTAGAGCAGTCCCACTGAGGATGGCCAGGATCGCAAAGGGTTTGATCAGCATTGGGGTGTTGCGTTGTTGGCAACACCCTCAATCGTTCGGACCGCAGCAGCCGTGATCCACCACAGCCCATGCCGTGATTCAGCTCACAGCGGCACGGCCGCGACGTTGGGCGAGCTCACGGAACCAGGCGATGTACTGGTTGGGACCATCCGGCATCAACACATCAAGCTGCAGGGGATCCTCGGGGTCGCTGATGCCGACGAGGCGCCCGTCGGACAAGCTGGGTCGGTCCACTTCACCGTGGCTGCTGTCCACCAGCACGACGCGATTGGGGCGTTGACACCACTGCCCCAGCTGCTGCAGCAGGGTGAGAAATCCGCGATCACTGCCGCCACGAAGCCACTGCGTGCCGTCGCTGGATTGGGTCGAGGTCACGGTGTCACCCACACCCACCAGCAGGGGCATCTGTTCGGCGGGCACCCGGTTTTTCACGAGTTGCAGCAAGGCTTCGGGGGTGTGGGGTGCGTTGCGCACATTGAAGGATTGGCCGAAGGGAGCGATGCCATGGCGCCGCTCCAGATGCTGGTTGAGCAACACCAGCAGGCCGGCTTCCTTGATCGACCCAGTCAGCATGAATTGAATATCGGTGCTGCCGACGTCGCCCACGGACGCGGGTTTCAGTCGTTCACGGCCTGATGCATCACGGCCGAGGTTGGGGGCCACATGCAAAAAGAAGGACCCGCCGAGTCCAGCGGCGGTGGCCTCATCGAGAAGCTGCTGCATCAGCTCTTCGAGCATGGTCTGCAGGGCCCGCTGACGGGGCACCTCCGTCGGGATCCGCGCGAAGAGTCCATTGAGATTGATCGTTGGCGACACCTGGGTGTCGAGGACGGCTGTTCGGGCAAGGTCTTGGATCTCCGTGGAGGAACATTCCGGCAGGAGCCCCGGCAGTCGCTCGAGCAGCAGAGCCTCCATGCGCTGGGGGGTGGCGGCCAGAAAAGCCATCTCTTCCGCGCTGACACCTGGATGCTCCAGTTCGCCGAAGCGGTTTTGGAATTGCACGCCTCCTGCGGCCAGACCCGGCAGATACAGACCATCCCGCCGAGCTTTCGCTGGATCGCCCAAGGACGTTTCCACCAGCCGATTCACGCCGCGTCGGCCTTCATGTTCGCCGTTGGTCAGCACCGTGAATTGCCCTTCCAATTCGGCCGCGGCATGCACATAACTGGGGTCCATGCGCCGGGTGAGTGGATCCTTCACCAGCTGCATGCAGACTCCATCGAGGTCCTGCACGATCAACAGATCCTTGACGCCTGAGAGTTCAACAAGGAGCTGGTCAGGAGTCAGGTTTGGCACAGGTTGTCCGGACAGTGGCCTCATTGTGCGCGGAATGCCCGGGGCCTCGGCTCAGCGTGCGGGTGAAGCCAAAAAAAATGGAGCCCTCTCCCAAAGGCTCCAACGCTCGACGCGTCGTTCTCACGACAACGTGAAAATACCTATGCGACCTGCGTCTCAGGTGTGACGGTCGTTACATTATGTTCATGCGGATACAGCTTCCACGTCCGCTGGCGTGATGGAGGGTGGGGGGACCTGGGACAGGACGGCAGAACAGGTCTGCTTCTGCCACAGGTAAGCAATCCCCCCAGGCACAGCATGTCTCCCCCGTGCGGTATGGGTGAGCCCGATCAGACTTAATTGCTGAAGGTGATCAGAGCCAGCCGAAACTGGTCATGCTGTCCTGTGCCGTGGCGACCAGAGACGCGGCCAACGCAGCACTGGTCTCACTGCTGGGATGGACAGCATCGATGAACTGTGGGGCGTCGATCGTGTCCCAGAGGGGCTGACCGTTCATCACCGCCACCTGAGCATTGTCGCGGTAGGTGTGACTCAGACGCCGATGGACGCGTTCGCTGATGGCATCGAGGAGCTCGAGCAATCTCGTCGGTTCGACCGGATCCAGTGCTGTCGCTTGATCGAGTGCCAGGGGTGTGGCGGAGATGGGTAACCCGACGATCAGCATGACTTCGTCAGCCAGGCCGGTCAGGGCATCACAGCTGCGTTGCAGGTTGCGGGAGATCGTTCGGCTGCTTGATCGCACCAACCTGCGGTCATCGCGCCGGCTTGTGCTGCTCAGAACCGCAGCAAACGGATCAAGATCCTCCAGCGGTTCAAGAACATCGTTGCCGCCAGCACAAATCACAGCATCCACATCAGAGCGTTGTTGGTAGGCGTTGGCCCGACGTTGCACGGCTTCCACTTGTTCCCTGAGACCGATGGACACGCGGCGTCCATCCAGGATCTGAGTCGGCCCACGGCCCGATAACGCCCCGCCATGGGCGTAGTTGTGAACGGCACTGTTGTCCGGTTCGTCGTCCGATCGGACCGAGATCAGTTGGCTGTCATCGGGATCGGCCCCGAGTTCAGCGGCGATGTGTTCACCCAACACCCGACCGTCGGATGCATGGGAGACGTTGCCGGCATCGATCAGGCTGGCACCCAGCATCAGCAGAGTCGATGTCATGGCTCAGTTGATGTGACATTTGGCGAAGATGGCACCCCCTCGAGCGGTTGTCATGAATTCCACCTGGACGGAGCAGTGGTGGCCCATCGCTTACGTCCAAGATCTCGATCCCGCGCGTCCAAGCCGCTTTACGTTGCTGGAACGCGATCTGGTGATCTGGTGGGATGCCGGGGGAGATCGCTGGCGTGTCTTCCCCGATGTGTGTCCGCATCGATTGGTTCCCCTGAGCGAGGGGCGCATCAATGCAGAGGGCCAGTTGGAGTGTCCGTATCACGGCTGGAGTTTTGATGGGGATGGCCATTGCCGGGTGATTCCCCAGGCTGAGGACGACGCCAGGTCTGAAAGCAGGCGTTCCCGTTGCGCCAGCTTGCATACGGCCACGGGCCAAGGCTTGTTGTTCGTTTGGATGGGGGCTCCGGATGCGGCGATGGAGACTCCCTTGCCGTTGGTTCCGGCCCTAGAGGAGAACCCTCAGAGCTGGACTGTCCAGGACACCTTCCGCGATCTGCCCATGGATGCGGTGACCTTGTTGGAGAACGTTCTGGACGTGAGCCACGTGCCGTTCACCCATCACCGCACCGTTGGCAAACGCGAGAACGCTGCTCCAGTGAAGGCTGTGGTGACCCATGAAGGTCGTGATGGCTTTGAAGCCTTCTGGGAGGAAGGACCACGGCGTGGCCAGTTGGGATCGCAATCCACCCGATTCCATGCGCCCCAGTTGATGTGGCACGACCTCACGGCGAAGGGGTTCGGACGCATCCTCACGGTGGTCTATGCCGTTCCGATTCGTCGTGGCGAATGCCGCCTGTTTGCGCGCTTTCCCTTCCAGTTCCAATCGACGATTCCGCGCCTGCTGATCGGGTTACGACCGCGTTGGCTGCAACACATCGGTAATCACAAAGTGCTGGAGGACGATCAGGTGTTTCTGCACTGGCAGGAGCGGGTGCTGGAACGTCATGGCGGGAGTGCCGCCGCCGATCGCGCCTTTTTTCTCCCGACCTCCAGCGATCGTTATGTCGCTGCTCTGCACCGTTGGCTGAATGACAACGGTGGGGAACCTTTTGCCGATCGGCCACTGCCAGCGCGGTTGGGGACCGATGCCTTGATGGATCGCTATACCAGCCACACCATCCATTGCCGCAGCTGTTCAACAGCGCTTGACCGGGTGCGCAAGGCACGGCCCTGGTCGTGGGCTCTGTTGTGGAGTGGTGCGGCTCTCGTGGGTTTCGGTCAAGGCAACCGCTGGAGCGTGATCGGGTTGGCTTGCGCTGCCATCGCTGCCCTTGGCCTTCGCCAACTGGGGCGTTGGGAACAGGGTTTGACCCGCGGGGATGGCCAGGCACCCCGCAATCAGCTGCGCTGAAGCTGCACAACAGCTCCTATGGAAGAGGCAGCAGATGGGGTTTCACGTCGGCCCCGACTTTGCCTTCCACTTTCACCTTCCCTCCGATGGTGATGGGCTCTTTCACGCTCACGGCCCCATTCACTTCAACGGCTGACGTGATGGCGCTCACCTGGGCGTTGGCCTCGACGGTGCCATTGATCGCCACGGGGCGATCAATGGACTGAACCCTGACAGGTCCAGTGATGGCGAGGGGTTGCTCACCCGTGATGACCACCGGCGTGTCCACACTCACCGTTCCCGACACCGGTAGGGCCTGCTCGCTGCGGATGGTGACGCTCGCGGGCATCACCAGTTTGTCGACCTGCAATCCCCCATCGATCCGGATCGGGATCGGTTCACTCAAGACTTTCAGCAGCACCGCTGACAGGGTCATGCTGGAGAGCACAACGGCCGCCGGCCAGCGGTATGCCAGCAGCAGGTCTTGGCGGTTGGAGGGCATGGCGTCAGCTTTTGCTGCATTACACCCCCTTTCCTCAGTTCATGCCCATCACCTTGCGGTAGGCAGGACGTTGCTGCGTGGTTGTGATCAAGGCCTTAATGGCCGGATAGGGCGAGAGGTCTTCCTGCGGAAAAAAGATGGGCAAATAGGCCAGGTAGGCCGTGATGGCACAGTCGGCGGCCCCCCAGGCGTTCCCGACCAAGGGCTTGCCTGGGGTGAGCTGACGGTTCAATTCCTCCATCAAGCGGGGGAATTCGCGCTCACGGTTGCTGGGCACAAACAGAGCGATGGCCAGCGTTGCATTCGCAAACAACAGCCATTGGTTGATCAGTGATCGCTGGGCTGCTCCCTCGATTTCGCCGCCGTGATGCTCCGCCAGGTGCAGAAGGATGGCTCCGGATTCGAACAGTGCCAACGCGTTGCCATCGGGCCCTTTGAAGCTGTGATCCACCAGTGCGGGCAGCTTTCCAAACGGATTGATCGCGAGATAGTCCGGTTGGCGGTGCTGGTTTCCCCTCAGGTCGAGCTCCACCAAGTCGTAGGGGATGCCCTTCTCTTCCATGTACCAGCGGGGCATTGATGCTCTGGTCTTTGGTCCGCCGTAAAGCGTCAGCGTCATGGCTCGGTCTCAACAACCAATGCCATCCAGTGTCTCTGGAAGTTGGTCTTTAGGGTGTGGTGCGAACGCGTTGAGCGTCCCGATTCGGCCCTGATGCGTAACTCTTTTTTTGATCGCAGCCTCGATGCTGGCTCGATTGGACGCCGGGTACGGGAGGTTTCGGCTGGGAAAGTCGGTTTTTACAGCGTCGGCCTCTATCCAGCTTCGTTGGCCTACAACTGCGCGATGCAGAACCAGGCCGGTCGTCTGATGCTGGCCCCGCGTCCGGGACGGGATCTGCTCGGAGCGTTTTCCAAAGATGCGATCGCCAACATGGACGCCGGCCATGTGGCCACCGTGCAAGGCATGGGGACCCATAGGGAGGCTGGAGAACGGCGCCCGAATTCCCTCCGCGATCTGATTCGCGAGTGTGAACTGGTGGTGCTGAGCGCCAACAGCAACCACATCGAAGAGGATCTGCTCGAGGCTTGTCGGCTGCGGGAGGAGTTGGGTCGCGATCAGGTTGTGTTGGCCTGTCTTTCGGGATCCTTCAGCCACGATCCGATCACCAACAATGCCTATGTGCTTTGCGAGCAGGAGCCGAACCTGGCCTTCTTCTCGGGATTTCATCGCCACGGGGCGCTTCGCAATCCCTTTGACAGCTTTACGGCCAATTTCTGCCATCCCAATGCGTTGACGGCGATGCTCGGGGCGCAACTGCTGGATTGCCTGTCCCCGAACATTCAGGTGTCACCGGGAGTTCACAACGTTGAAGGTCAGTACATCAAGGCCGCCAAGAACATGGCCTCGGTGTTTGCCGGCTTTGGCTACACCTATCACCAGGACAATCCAGGGGTCTTGCCCACGCTGCTGACGTTGCTCCTCGATCAGTGTCTGGATCAGGCGGCCACCGTCTCCATGGCACGGCCGGACCGTCAGAAGCTCTATCACCGCCAGCCGATTCCTCTGACCGAGCTCGGTTATGCGGTGCCACGGATCGAAGCCACGTTGGTGCGTGACGGCGATTTCGAGAAAGTTCGCGACCACACCTTCACCCAGCTCACGGCGATGGTTGCCGATGTGCGCGGCAGCATGATGTTGCCCGTGTCCGGACATCCCACCCGTAATTTTCAGGTGGGTCAGGTGCTTGCCGCGAAGATGCGAGAACACAAACGCTGCCCGGGCTCGATGGAGGAGCTGGAGCAGTGGTGTGAAGCGGCGGGGTTACGCAAGGGCGGGCTGGAGGGCCTCAAATCACTGCGCTACTGGCCGCAAATTGCGCGGAAATATTCGATTCCGCTCCACGACGCCTCCATGGTGAATCTCCTCTACATGGCGGTGTACGGACGCCCTGCGGTGAAGGACACGGCCTATCGGGTGATGACGGAAAGCCGTGAACTGTCCAGTTACTGCCAGGAATCGGTGCGGCCGACCCATAGCCGGCGTTACGCGGAGGCACTCCAGAACCTCGAGGTTGTTGAAGCCCTCGACCTTGTGGTCAACGCGGTCATTGCTGACAACGCCCGCAGTGCCATGCGGCGTGCCGCTCCGCTCGAGGGGGATGGTGCTGGTGTGCCGGCCTATGTCCAGTTGATGGATGTGATCGAAACACAGCTCGAGTCCTGAGTCAGTCGCCTGGCGTTCTGCACACTTCACGCTTGTGGTTCGATCCAAAGCAGGCATGGTTTCGCTCTGAGACCCATGCGACTGCTGATGATCGAGGCTCT
Source organism: Parasynechococcus sp. (assembly GCF_042954325.1). Classification (GTDB taxonomy): domain Bacteria; phylum Cyanobacteriota; class Cyanobacteriia; order PCC-6307; family Cyanobiaceae; genus Parasynechococcus. The sequence goes on from NZ_JBGKDS010000042.1 coordinate 10,731, forward strand.
GGAAGCCATTGCTGATCGCTTCCATCCCCGTGAACGGATCACGGGGATCCGCAGTCTTGGTTCCGGCAACGTGAACGAGACCTTTCTGGTGACCCATGGCGGTCGTCGCGATGGTGGGGCTTTTGTTCTGCAGCGGTTGAACAGGAGTGTGTTTGCCCGTCCCGATCTGGTGATGCGCAACCTGGTCGCCCTTGGTGAGCACGTGCAACGTCGTCTGGAATCACCACCCCCGGAACTGGATGGACGGCGCTGGGAAGTCCCCCAAGTGGTGCCGAGCCGGCAGGAGGCCCAGCCCTGGGTGGAACACGACGGTGATGTGTGGCGGTCGATTACTTACATCGGTGCTGCCACCACCTCGGATGTCATCCGTGATCGGACCCAGGCCCGAGAGGTCGGTTATGGCCTCGGGATGTTCCATTCCTTGATCAGTGACCTGCCCGCCGATGCGTTGGCGGACACCCTGGAGGACTTCCACGTCACGCCCTCCTACCTGCGTCGGTTTGATGCGGTCCTCGATCGCATCGATGCCAGCCAGTTGTCCCCATCGTTGAGCGATGCACTCACCTTTGTGCACCAGCGTCGCGATGGGGTGTCGGTCTTAGAAGATGCCGTGGCGCGGGGTGAGCTCCAGCATCGCCCGATCCACGGCGATCCCAAGATCAACAACGTGATGATGGATGAGGCCACCGGCCAGGCCGTTGGACTGATCGACCTGGACACCGTGAAGCCGGGGCTGATTCATTACGACATCGGAGATTGCCTGCGTTCCTGCTGCAACCCTGTCGGTGAAGAGGCCAAGGACCTCGATTCCGTGTGCTTCGATCTGGCCTTGGCGGAATCCATTTTGGAGGGGTATCTCTCCGTGGCGGGCAGTTTTCTCAGTGCTCACGATTGTGCCTATCTTCCCGATTGCATTCGGCTGATTCCCCTGGAGCTGGGCCTCCGTTTTCTGACCGATCACCTCGAGGGTGATCGTTATTTCCGCACCGATTATCCCGGCCATAACCTTCACCGTGCTGAAGTTCAGTTCCGCCTGACCCTCAGCATCGAGCAGCAAATGGGTGCCATCCAATCGCTGGTTGAACGATTGACCAGGGGCGTCTGAGATGGGACGTCAATCGGTTCAGTTGCGTCAGGCGTCGCGCCTGGTTCCCTTCGAGCGTGCGGTGCTGCCCGGTCTCCATGTCACTGCCGAGCTGATCTGGGACCATCAGGGCTGGTTGGAGCTCAGCTACGGCGTGTTGGTTTCGGCGTCCGCTGGTCTGTCGTCCCTGCGGTTACCGGGCGGTTTGGTCGATGGTGAGCAGCGCGGTGGCAGCCGCCGGGATGAACTGTGGACCACCACCTGCTTCGAGGCGTTTCTTGGTCTGCCTGGACAGGAGGCGTACTGGGAAATCAACCTGTCCCCCAACGGTGATTGGGCTGTGTACCACTTTGATCACTATCGCCAGGGTCAGTCCTGCCAAGCCTTGAGCGATGACCCTGTCATCCGTTTGGAGCGTCGCCATCACCAGTTGCGCCTCGATGCTCGGCTGCCGATCAGCCCCTGGTGGCCTGGGACGGTGGCCCCTGAGTTCGCTCTGACCACTGTTCTCGATTGCGGTGCCGCTGGTTGCAGTCACTGGAGCGTGGCCCATCCGGAGGATCGGGCTGATTTTCATCAGCGCCACTTGTTTTTGGCCCCTTAAACCGCACCGTTAGGGTTCAGCGATGTCCGCTCAGGGGGGGGATGCGATTGCGTCTGCTGCTCACAGCTGCCGGTTGTTTGGCCGGTCTGGTCGGTGTTGTTGCGGTGACGGCTGCCCGTGAACCCCAGCCAACAGCGCAGCCTGAGCTGATGTCGCGCCCCGTGCCAGCGCCGCGGCGTTATCCCAGTGTTCCCCAGTCCCCGCAGCAGACAGCGGAGTTGCTGGCCAAGGTTGAAGCAGCGCTCCGAAACCCGACGACGCCAGCGGCGGCCCTGCCTGATCTCGGCCATCAGCAACAGGTCATCTACAGGGTGCTTTCGGCCGATCCGGTGCGCTCAAGCGCTGTCTTGGAGCATCTTCCCGATCGCTGGACAAGCATCGCGGACCGTCACCTGGCGGCCCGTCGTGAATTTCTGCGGATGAGTCGAGGGCGTGGACCGAGTCGGCTCCCGGCTTGGCGGATCATTGCGCCCGAGCCAGCGGATCAACTGCTGAGCTACTACCGCAAGGCGGAGGCCGCGACGGGGATCGCCTGGGAGGTTTTGGCTGCAGTGAACCTGGTGGAAACCGGGATGGGCCGCATCGATGGCATTTCCGTGGCCAATGCCCAAGGGCCCATGCAGTTTCTGCCAACGACCTGGGCAGAACCCGGCATCGGCGCAGGCGACATTCGCAATCCCCATGATGCGATTCAGGCCGCGGCGCGTTATCTCGTCCGTCGTGGCGGGTTGCAGAACATTCGGCAGGGTCTGTGGGGCTACAACAACAGCGACTACTACGGACGGGCCGTCCTGCTCTATGCCTCCCTGATGGAGGAGGACCCCAGGGCTTACACCGGTTTGTATCACTGGGAAATTCACTTCAATGCAGCGGTGGGTGACCTCTGGCTTCCGGTGGGTTACAACCAGCCCCAACCGATCGGTGTCAACGCCTATCTCCAACGCCATCCGGGGAGTCGTTCCCCCAATTGATCGTCGTTCCGTCCATCGGCACTTACGCTTCAGAGTCGCTTGAACTGTGCAGCGCGTGCCCAAGGAAACCTCCCACCGCGGTGATGAGCTGAAGGGACTTGGATGGTCCGACAACGACGTGGCCCGCTACGTGGAGTTGTGGGAGTACCGACAGCGTTGGGGAGCGATGAATTTGGAGCGTGAGGACCGGGTGTTCCTGCGCAAGGCCGAGAGCGCCCTGCCCAAGATCCTTTCCGGACGTGCAGCGGCCAAGAAATCGATCAAGGAGAAGACCTACTACAAGTGGCTGCGTTTCCACCTCGACGCGATGGTGGCCGGCGAAGCCGAGATGGCCTTGAACGACGGAGACCGTGGGGCTTGGCCCGTGATGTTGGAGGCTGAGTTGCGGCTTTTGGACCATTACGAGCCTGTTCTCGGGCTTCCTGACACCCTCAAGGCCAAGGCCCTGGCCCCGGTGCGTGAAACCTTGGCCGGGCAGGTTGCTGCCCTCGGTACGACCAAGCCCTACGACTTTGAAGCTCCACTCAACAAGTTGAAGGAGACCGAAAACAGCCGCTGGAAGCACCTCCGCGTCGGCGATGGCACCGATCGGACCTATCCGATCCTCAGTGCCGATGCCGTGGCGGGTTTCCGTGCGGAAGCCCACCGCGAATTGCAAGCGGTCATTCGCAGTACGTTCCCTTCTCTGGCTGAAACCGACAAATCAGAGCTCTCTGACGACTAGAACTGGAGCATTGCCGAGCTGCAACGGTCTGATGTCCCAGCGCTTTGAGACGCTCCAGCTCCATGCTGGGCAATCGCCTGATCCCACCACCAATGCCCGGGCGGTTCCGATTTACCAGACCAGCTCCTACGTCTTCAATGACGCTGAGCATGGGGCCAATCTCTTTGGTCTGAAGGAGTTCGGAAACATCTACACCCGTCTGATGAATCCGACGACGGATGTTTTTGAAAAGCGGGTGGCGGCGCTCGAAGGTGGCATGGCCGCCCTCGCGACAGCCTCGGGCCAGTCGGCTCAGTTCCTGGCGATCACCAACTGCATGCAGGCGGGTGACAATTTTGTGTCCACGTCTTACCTCTACGGCGGCACCTACAACCAGTTCAAGGTTCAGTTCCCTCGGCTGGGCATTGATGTGCGCTTCGCCGATGGTGATGACGTGGAGAGTTTTGCCGCTCAGATCGACGACAACACCAAGGCGCTCTATGTCGAAGCGATGGGCAATCCCCGCTTCAACATCCCTGATTTCGCAGGACTCTCAGCCTTGGCGAAGGACAAGGGCATTCCTTTGATTGTCGACAACACCCTCGGCGCCGCCGGTGCGCTGATGCGTCCCATCGACCACGGTGCCGATGTGGTTGTGGAAAGTGCCACCAAGTGGATCGGCGGCCATGGCACCAGCCTCGGTGGCGTAATTGTCGATGCCGGAACCTTCAACTGGGGCAACGGAAAATTCCCCCTGCTGAGTGAGCCCAGTGCCGCTTATCACGGTCTGGTGCACTGGGATGCCTTTGGGTTTGGCAGTGATGTCTGCAAGATGCTTGGCGTCCCCGATGACCGCAACGTCGCCTTCGCCTTGCGTGCCCGTGTGGAGGGATTAAGGGATTGGGGTCCTGCCGTCAGTCCCTTCAACAGTTTCCTGTTGTTGCAGGGCTTGGAAACCCTCAGCCTTCGGGTGGAGCGTCATACCGAGAACGCCATGGCCCTGGCTCTCTGGCTCAAGCAGCATCCCAAGGTGGCCCATGTCAGTTATCCGGGCCTCCCGGACGATCCTTATCACGAGCGTGCCAAGCAATATCTCACTGGCCGCGGCATGGGATGCATGTTGATGTTCTCCCTGAACGGCGGATACGACGATGCCGTGAATTTCATCAACAGCCTCAAGCTCGCCAGTCATCTCGCCAATGTGGGCGATGCCAAAACCCTGGTGATTCACCCCGCCTCGACAACTCACCAACAGCTCAGTGAGGACGAACAGGCCTCTGCTGGAGTGACGCCCACCATGGTGCGTGTCTCCGTTGGGCTGGAACACATTGATGACATCAAAGAAGACTTTGAGCAAGCCCTGTCTGTCTTGAGCTGAGGTTTGGTGAACGTTGTATGGCTCTGATTCTTCCTCGTAGCTATCACAAAATTGCGGCGGTTGAACGCAACCGCATTTCCTGGATTGAGCCCGAACAGGCTGAACGTCAGGACATTCGACCGCTGCGGATCGGCATCCTCAACATCATGCCGTTGGGGAAACAATATGAATTCAATCTTCTGCATCCGTTGGGCTTGTCTGTTCTTCAGATCGAGCCCATCTGGATTCGCCTCTCTTCCCATGCCTACAAGAGCTGGGATCAGAACCACCTCAACAAGCTTTATGTGACCTGGGAGGAAGCCCTGGCCCAGGGGCCCCTTGATGGCTTGATCATCACCGGTGCTCCGGTGGAACACCTTCCGTTTGAACAGGTCACCTACTGGGCTGAGTTGGTGGAGTTGGTCGAGCATGCCCGTCGAACCTGTGCCAGCACCCTTGGCCTGTGTTGGGCTGGTTTTGCCTTGGCCTACCTGGCTGGGGTCGACAAGGTTCCGTTCGAGAAGAAGTTGTTCGGCATCTATCCATTGCGCAGCCTGATCCCCGGGCATCCGTTGATGGGGACTCAAGACGACAATTTTTTCTGCCCCCAGAGTCGTTATGCGGGCCTTCCGGATGCGGCGATGGAATCAGCCCAGCGTCAGGGGCGGCTGCGGCTGCTCGCCCATGGTGAGCAGGTGGGCTACACGATTTTCGAGACCCCAGATCAACGCCAGCTCATGCACCTTGGCCACCCGGAATACAACGTTGGTCGTTTGCTCGCGGAAATGGAGCGCGACAAAGCCCGTGGCGATGTGCCACCCCCGGAAAATTTTGATCCGGACCACCCCAAAACCCTCTGGCGCTCCCATCGCAATCTGCTGTTTCAGCAGTGGCTTTGGTTCTGTTATCAGCGGGTGAGCTTGGCGGGCTGAGGCTGACCCACGACGGCTGCTGGAAGAGTGTCGCTGAGCTGACGCTCCGGTGCTGCTTTGCGGTTGAGTTCGCGTTCCAGGGCGGCCACCCGGCGTTCACGCAGACAATGGCGACATCCACCCAGGGTTTGCAGATGCTTTTCCGGTGTGATTGTGATTTCGCGGACGGGGTGCTTGCAGCACCGCAACTTGACCGGGCTTTTGTAACTGCGCCAGACCATTCCCGAGTAATCAAATTGATCACCGAAGCGTGATCGCGCTCTTTCGAGGAATTCCTCGTGTGTGATCCGTGCTCCCATGGAGGAAATGTATGGGACACGGTCCGTTTCTGGACTGGCCCGTTATCCCTCGTCATGCTTTGACGCTCCCGTTGTTGCCGGATGCCCTCGGCTCTGAACCCTGGACCCTCCATGGCGGATGGCTGTCCGCTGAGCAGTCGGATCAGTGGCGGCAGATGCTGGAGGACAACCTCGCTTGGCAGCAACCGGTTGTTCAGGTCTACGGACGCCGTCATCCCGTGCCGCGGTTGACCCTTTTTCTGGCGGAGGCTGGGTTGAGCTATCGCTACAGCGGGACGATGCATCAGGGCGAGGGCTGGCCGTCCTGGTTCCGTCCGTTGTTGGAACGTGTGAATCAGACCTGTGACGTCTGCTTCAACGGTTGTCTGCTCAACCTCTATCGCAACGGTGAAGATCGAATGGGTTGGCATGCCGATGATGAGCCGGAGATCGATCAGCAGAGGCCGATCGCATCGCTGTCCTTGGGTGTCAGCCGTGATTTTGTGCTGAGGGAACGCACGGAACAGAAGCGCACGGTGTCGCTGGCTTTGTCGGACGGTGATTTGTTGGTGATGCACCCGGGCTGCCAACAGCGCTGGATGCATTCCCTGCCGATGCGCAAGAGAGTGCTGGGGGCGCGGATCAACCTCACATTTCGCTGTTTTCAACCCCGTTGATCAGATCAGCATGGTCAAAATCCAGCCCCAGATTGGGGTGCTGACGGCGGCAAGCAGGGTGGTTCTGAGCACAAGGTTTGCTGCGATGGCCTGGTTGTGGCGGACCGCTTCGGCAATCAACAGGATGGAGATCGCCGTCGGGGCGGCGGCCTGCAGGGTGAGTGCCTGAACCATCACCGGACTGAGCTGCAGAGCTGTTGTCAGCCCCAGCATCACCACGGGAAAGCCGACCAGCTTGATCACGAGGGCCCAGGTGACCCCTGGATTGGTTGAGCTGTTGTCCGGAGCATGCTCTGCCGACACACTGCCCAGGCGCATCCCCACCACGGTGAGGGCCAGCAGGATCACGATCCGAGAGGGCAACCAGAGCAGCGAGGCGATGCTGTCGCTCCACGGTGTTGCCGCAATCAGCAAGGCCCCGACCAGTCCGCGAACGGCGGGGCTGGAGCCAAGGCTGTTGGCCAGTTGCCGGAGTCGGTGCTCGGTTTGCTCCCCGGGGCGTGCCAGCAGGAGGGGACCGATGCTCCAGGTGAGCAGGGTGGCTCCAAGGTCGTAGCCAATGCTGATCGGCAGCGCTTCTGGTGGCAGCAGGGCCAGGGTGACGGGGATGCCGACGTAGGCGGTGTTGCCCACGCAGGCTCCCAGTTTGTTGCTGCTGTGCTGAAGAGCCTGCTGCAACAGCGGCACCGTCCAGATCAGGGCCTGCATCAGGGCAATGGCTGTCACCGCCAGCCCGGCGGCTTCCAACATCTGCAGGCTCAATCCCCCTTTGAGCAACAGGCCCATCACGCTGATTGGCACGCCGAAGCGCACCAATGGAGCGGCGATGCGTTGGGCGATCCGTGGCCGTTGGCGACCCAGCCAGAAGCCGAGCACCAGTGCGGGCAGGAGTTCCAGCAGTAACCGCAGCACGCGGTACCCCCGAGAGTCCCTTCATTCAACAAGTCGACGGCACGGTGCCCTTATGTGCCAAAGTGCACATCGTCCATCGATTAAAGGGGGCGATCGCTTGAAACAGTCCTTGCGTTTGTTGATGCGTCGCCATGGTCTCCGTGAGCGATTGGAGCAGCTACGGACGCTCCTTTCCGTTCAGATTGAGACGCTGCCGTTGGGCAATGAGAGTTGGTTGGATACGGAGCGGGAGTTGGTGGCGGTTGAACGTGCGCTTGAACGGATCCCATCCTTTGATTGCTGAGCGGCTTCCCCGCTGTTGTTATGACGTTCGTTATCCAGCGCGATGACGGCATGAGTGATCGGCTGACGGCTCAATCGTTCCTCAGCTACGACGCCGCCTATGAGGAGCTGGAACGCTACTACCGAGACTTTTGCTGTTCGGACGATGAGCGGGTGGAGTATGTAATTGTTGAGCTGAATGGGTCAGCTTGAGAGTGATGCAAACTCAACGACAGAAAAGAGCCGCCCTTGAACGGCGGCTCTGATGTTGTGAGCCTTAATCACTGATTAGATCAGTGCATCGACGGTAGGCAGAAGGGAAAGCTCGTCTCCATCGCTCGAGAAGTCGATCAGACGGTTGGAGCGCTCACTACTGATGCTCAGCGCTTTTTGTTGTTGCGTTGAGAGGGAGTCGATAAAATCATGTGCTTTGTTGATCTGCCGCTTGCTTAGGCCTGTGAGTTGCTCCTCATTGAAGGCTTTGACCTGTCGTTGATTGAGCTGGTCGAGGGAATCGGGTTTGATCCCTCGCATGGACTCAGGATCGATGGCCTGTAGTTTTTTCGGCTTGAAGGCAGAGAGTTCATCTCCAGAGAGAGTTTTGAGCTGTGCCGGGCTGAGGCCTGTGATGGCATCTCGGCTTAATTTCGCCAATTGCGTGTTATCGAGGGCTTTGAAGCTCCGCTTTGAGAGTTGCTGGATCTGCTCAGCCGAGAAGCCCTTAACAGCCTTGGCCGACAGCGCAGAAATTTGTTCAGGTAACAGCCCCTGAACAGCTTCAGCACTGAGCTGTTTAATCTGTTTGCCCTTGAAGTTGGCAATCAAATCATTGGACAGTGCGCCAATGTCATCTGCGCTGAGTGCAGCGATCGCTTCGTTCGAAAGGGTGTTGACATTGGTGAGTCCGGAATCATCGCCAGTCGTTGAATCAGTCCCTTGAGAAGGGCTCGGTTCCGGAGCCGGTGTGTCGGGACCAGCAGGAGGTGGTGTGGATGGAGTCGGCGATGATGTAGTTGGCTCAGGATCCTCCACCGGAGGATCCGGAGCCTGTTGATGGT
>NZ_JBGKDS010000043.1:0-16330 GCF_042954325.1 Parasynechococcus sp.
AGATCGCCGCGGCCGAGATCCTCATCCAGCCAACGGTCCAGAGCCGCGGTGATCGCCGGAGCCATCCAGTTCAAAACCCAGCCCACTGCTCGGAAAAGCCTATTTGCCGATGCAAAAGCGGGAAAAGACACGATCCAGCACGGCTTCGGTGAGCTCCTCACCGGTGATCTCTCCAAGGGCCCGGATCGCCTCGCGCAGATCGATGGTCCAGAAATCCCAGGGCAGCTCCTGGGCAGCCACCTCGCGGCTGCGATCCAACGCCTCCGCCGCCCGAAGTGCCAGATCCCGTTGCCGCTGGTTGAGGGAGAGCACCACCCCACCGGTCTCGGCAGCCCCACAGCGTTGCAACAGCCGCTGAATCAGGGCCTCCTCGCCATCGCCATGGAGGGCCGAGATCGTCACGTCCGGTTCAATCGTGTCCGGCATCGGGCCCGCGGGGCAGTCCCCCTTGTTGGCCACGATCAGATGCGGCACCCCCTCCGGAAGACGCTCCAGCAGGGCCGCATCCTCGTCGGTCCAGCCCGCATGACCATCGACCACCAGCAGCACCACATCCGCTGATGCCAGGGCCTGCTCACTGCGGGCAATTCCCATCTGCTCCACCGCATCGGCGGTGGCCCGGATGCCAGCGGTGTCCAGCAAGGTGATCGGCACCCCCTCCAAGACGATCTCGCTTTCAAGCAGATCGCGGGTGGTGCCCGGCAGGTCGGTCACGATGGCCCGCTCACGCCGGCTGAGGCGGTTGAGCAGGGAGCTCTTGCCGACATTGGGCCGACCGATCAAAGCCACCCGCAGGCCCTGGCGCAGGGCCTCGCCCCGCCGCCCATCGGCCAGCAATTGCCGCAAGGCGACGCCGACCGCCTGCAGCTCCGCCAACAGAGCGCTGCCATCGAGCGGCGGCAGATCCTCTTCGAAATCAACCCGCGCCTCCAGTTCGGTGAGCTGATCCAACAGCCGCTCCCGAGCGGCGCTGATGTGCCGCTGCAAGCCACCGTCGAGACCCGCCATCGCCAGTTCCGCCGCCCGACGACTGCGGGCCGCCACCAGATCGCTGATCGCCTCGGCGCGGGTGAGGTCGAGGCGGCCGTTCAACACGGCTCGCTGGCTGAATTCTCCGGGCAAGGCCCGGCGCACCCCGGGTTGATCGAGCACCCGGTCCAGCACCTGCTGCACCGCAATCACACCGCCATGGCAATGAATCTCCACCACGTCCTCACCGGTGAAGCTGCGGGGGGCAAGCATCACCAGCACCAGCACCTCATCGAGGTGCTGCACCCCATCGGCCGCCAGGGCATGGCCATAGAGCACCCGATGGCTGGCCCAGAGCTGCTGGCCAGGGGTACGCACCACCGCCCGCACCGCCGCCTGGGCCTGGGCACCGGAGAGCCGGATCACCGCGATACCGCCTTCCCCAGGGGAGACGGCTGTGGCGATGGCGGCGATCGTGTCGGTGGATGTCATCTCTAAGATCATCGCCACCGCACGGCCGGACCAGGAATGCGACGGAACCGTGTGCTCCATCGGGCCCGCCGACAGCTGCGACGGGGTCTGCGGTGGCTCTGGGCGCAGGAGGGCTCTGCGGGACAGCGGGCGCGCGGGCTGGCCGTGGGTGTGCTGTTCGGTTGCTTTCCGTTTTTCGGCCTGCAGATCGTGATCAGCGTGGCCATCGCCGGGCTGGTGCGCGGCAACCATCTGCTGGCGGCCGCCGGAACGCTGGTGAGCAATCCACTCACCTATGTGCCGCTCTATTGGTTCAACTACATCGTGGGTAACTGGCTGCTGCCGGAACCACTCAGCCCCACCGACCTCAGCACGATCAGCGCTGGCAGCCTCTGGGATCAGGGCTGGGACTTCACCGCGCGACTGCTGCTGGGATCCAGCCTGGTTGGCGCTGTGCTGGCCCTCGGCGTCGGTCTGGCGTCGTACCGGATGTTCAAGACAGCGCCCCGTCGCAAGGCGGCGCTCAACTGATGCCGATGCGGGCGATGTCGATGACATCCGCCATCGAGCGGATCTGATTCATCGTGCGCTGCAACTGGGCTGCACCGGACAATTCCACACGGAGATCGATGCAGGCCGGGCGCCCCTGACAGGTCTTCACCCGGGCATCGCTGACGTTGATCGAGCCTTCGGAGAGCCGCATCAGGATGTCCTTAAGGATGCCGACGCGGTCGATCACCTCAATGCGCAGTTGCACCGGAAAGCGGTGGCGATCGGGGCCCTCGGCACCGTTCCAACGCACGGGCAGCCGCCGTTCCGTCGGAATCGCCTCCACGTTCGTGCAGGTTTGTCGATGGATCGTGATGCCGTGGTTGCCCAAAGCGACCGTGCCCACAATCGGTTCACCGGGCAAGGGGCTGCAGCAGCCCCCGAGGCGATAGTCGAGCCCCTCCAGCCCCAAGATCGCTCCGTCGCGGTGGGAGCGTTCAGTGTCCGGTGTGGCAACCGCCGACAGGCTGCGGGCGAGCTCATCGTTGGAGACGGGAGGTGCCGCTTGCTCAGCCTGCAAGCGAATCTCTTCCCGCAGGCGGTTGATCACCTGGTGAAGGGTCACCGTGCCAAAACCCAGAGCCGCCAAGAGGTCGTCGGTGGTGGGCACATTGCAGCGCTGGGCGACCCGGGCCATCGCCTCGCCATGCAGCAGCGCATCAAAACCATCACGGCCCAGTTCCCGCTCCAGCAGATCCTTGCCGCGGATGATCGTGTCATCACGGTGGCTGCGTTTGTACCACTGGCGAATGCGATTGCGCGCCGTCGGCGTGGCCACGAAATTGAGCCAATCCAGGCTGGGGTGAGCGGTCTTGCTCGTCAGCACCTGAACGAAGTCACCGTTCTCCAACGCAGTGGCCAACGGGCAGAGGCGGTCATTGATCCGTGCCCCGTGGCAGTGGTCGCCGACCTCGGAATGAATGCGATAGGCGAAATCCACGGCCGTTGATCCCTTGCGCAAGCCGACCACATCCCCCTTCGGCGTGAACACAAAGACCTCCTCATCGAACAGGTCTTCCTTGATCGAAGCGAGGTAATCGTTGTGGTCGTCGTCGCCCCCCTCTTTCTGCCAATCGACCAGTTGCCGCAGCCAGTTGAAGCGCTCGGCCTCATTGCCGCTGCTGGCGGGGGAGCCGCCTTCCTTGTATTTCCAGTGGGCGGCGATGCCGAATTCAGCGACGCGGTGCATCTCCACCGTGCGGATCTGAACCTCAATCGGCCGGTGCCGACCGATCACCGCTGTGTGCAGCGACTGATAACCGTTGGGCTTGGGCAGACCGATGTAATCCTTGAAGCGGCCGGGAATCGGCCGGAAGGTGTCGTGCACCACCGCCAGAGCCCGATAACAGGTTTCGACACTCGGGGTAATGATCCGCAGCGCGGCCACGTCGTAGATCTCGTGGAATTCCTTCTGCTGGCGCTGCATCTTGCTCCAGATGCCGTAGAGGTGCTTCGGGCGGCCGCTGACCTCGCAGCCCTCCAGCCCCGCCCGCTCCAGGCGCTCGTTGAGCAGAGCAACGGTGACACCAAGCCGCTCCTCCCGTTCGCTGCGCTTGGTGGCCACCTCCTCCTGAATTTCACGGAAGGCCTCGGGCTCGAGCAACTTGAACGCGAGATCCTCGAGCTCCCACTTGAAACGACCAATGCCGAGGCGATTGGCGAGCGGGGCATAAATCTCCCGGGTTTCCCGGGCGATGCGCTGACGTTTCTCCTCCCGTAGGGCACCCAGGGTGCGCATGTTGTGCAGCCGGTCCGCCAGCTTCACCAACACCACACGGATGTCGCTGGCCATGGCCAGAAACATCTTGCGCAGGTTCTCCGCCTGAGCCTCGGTGCGGTTGTTGAAGTGAATGCCACCCAACTTGGTGACACCCTCCACCAGCGCACGCACCTCAACACCGAAGTGCTGTTCGATCTGTTCCGGGGTGACATCGGTGTCCTCCACTACGTCGTGGAGGAAGCCGGCGGCGATCACGCTGGCGCTGGCACCGATGTCGCGAAGCAGATCCGCCACCGCCACCGGATGGACGATGTAGGGGTCACCGCTGGCGCGGAACTGGCCTTCGTGAAGTTGAAAGCCGAAGTCGAACGCCGACACCAGAAGAGCTTCCGGGTCGGTCGGGCAGCTCTGACCGATTCCCGGCGGCACATTGTTGATGCACTCCCGTAACCACTCGGGCAGGACGATCCCGTAATCATCGGGATCGCGGATCGGATGGCGCCGCAATTCCGGCACATCGCCAGCGACGATCTCCGATCCGGTCAAGGTTCGGGAACGATCCGAGGTTGAGGCGGCGTTGGACATCCGACCCAGTGGGTCAATCCATGGTATTCAGTGCAATGCCCCCCGTCTCCCCTCCGGCGGTCTGACCCATGCCCCAGCCGGTTCTGGAACTCAACCAGTTGCGGCTGCAGTATCCCGGCAGTGACCACTGGACCCTCGACGGCCTCGACCTTGCACTCCACGCCGGCGAGACCCTGGCCTTGGTGGGGTCATCGGGCTGTGGCAAGAGCACCGTGGCCCGCGCCGTGCTGCAGCTCCTGCCCCCTGGCAGTCGCTGTGTTGGCGAACTGCAACTCATGGGCCAGGACCCCCGTCAACTGAAGCGACCGGCGCTGCGCCGGCTGCGGGCCCAGGCCGCCGGACTGGTGTTTCAGGACCCGATGACGCGGCTCAACCCGCTGCTCAGCGCCGGCGGCCATCTGCTGGACACCCTGCGGGCCCACCGTCCGCACAGCAGCCCGAGCTGGCGTCTGTCACGGGCCGCTGACCTGCTGGAGCGCGTTGGCATCGGCACCGCGCGATTCAAGGCCTATCCCCATGAATTGAGCGGTGGCATGCGCCAACGCCTGGCGATTGCCCTGGCGATCGCCCTCGAGCCCCCCCTGGTGATCGCCGATGAACCGACCACCAGCCTGGATGTGGCGGTGGCCGGACAGGTGATGGCGGAACTGAGCCAGCTCTGCCAAGAGCTCGGCAGTGCCCTGTTGCTGATCAGCCACGACCTGGCCATGGCGGCCCGCTGGTGCGATCGCATGGTCATGCTCGATGGCGGCCGCAAGGTGGAAGAAGGCCCGGCAACCTCCGTGCTGACCCAGCCACGCTCGCCGATGGGCCAACGGCTGGTGGCCTCCGCCCGGGCCCGCGAAGGCGGACGCTCCCCGGAACGCCCGGACCATGCAGAGGTCCTGACGGTGGAGGCCATGCGCTGCTGGCATCCGATCGGTGGACCGCCCTGGAATCCCACCTGGCTGAAGGCCGTCGATGGGGTGAGCTTCACCCTGCGGGCCGGCGAAAGCCTGGGGGTGGTTGGAGCCTCCGGCTGCGGCAAAAGCACCCTTTGCCGGGCCCTCATGGGCCTCACCGGCATCCGCGGCGGGCGGGTGGAGCTGCAAGGTCAAGACCTGCTGAGCCTTCACGGCGAGGCCTTGCGGGTGGCGCGCCGGGCGGTGCAGATGGTGTTCCAGGACCCACTGGCCTGCCTGAACCCCGCCCTACCGGTGGTGGATGCGATCGCCGATCCGCTGCTGATTCACCGGATCTGCTCCAAGGCGGAAGCCCGGGAACGGGCTCGGACGCTGCTCCATCGGGTTGGACTCCGACCGGCTGAACACTTCCAGCGTCGTCTGCCGCGCCAGCTCTCGGGCGGGCAGCAACAACGGGTGGCGATTGCCCGCGCCCTCGCCCTCGACCCCGCGGTGCTGATCTGCGACGAAAGCGTGAGCATGCTCGATGCCGAAGTGCAGGCCGAGGTGCTCGGGCTGCTGAGGGAACTGCAGCAGGAGCTCGGGCTGGCGATGATCTTCGTGACCCACGATCTCTCCGTGGCCAGCGGCTTCTGCCACCGGGTGATCGTGCTCGACAAAGGCCACATCGTCGAAGAAGGCCCCGGCGATCGCCTGTTTAACGCCCCCCAGGCTGAGATCAGCAGGCTGCTGGTGGAGGCCAGCCCGCGGCTGCCCCGCTGATCAGCGGGGCAGATCAACCACGATCAAACGCCGGCGCAAGGCGGGAGGAAGCACCTCCTTTCGCAAGCCGCGCATCAAGGCCGACACCCAGGGCTTGCGGCAACGCAGACGCACCACCATCCCCTCACTCCCGAACTTGTGGGCATTACACAGCGTCCTGCGCCGTCGTCCAGTCCTGCAGCTGGATCCCCAAACAACCGGTTCAGGCGGAACGCCGCCGCAGCACCTCCAGCAACTTCTCCATCACCGGAGGCAGCGGCGCCTCAAACACCATCCGCTCTCGGTTGATGGGATGGTCCAGACCCAGCTGCACCGCATGCAACGCCTGGCCGGGTAAGTCGATCGGCAACTTGCGGCAACGGCTGTAGGTGGGGTCGCCCACCACCGGATGGTTGATGTGGGCGCAGTGCACCCGGATCTGGTGGGTGCGGCCGGTGTCGAGCTTGAAGCGCAGCAGCGAGTAATCCCCCAGCCGCTCGACCAGGGTCCAATGGGTGCAGGCATAACGGCCGTTCTCTCCGCTGACCACCGCATATTTTTTGCGGTCCGCTGGATGCCGTCCGATCGCTCCAACGATGGTTCCGCTGTCTCCACTGGGAACGCCATGGACCACGGCGAAATACTCCCGTGAGGCGACCCGTTTTTGGATCTGCACCTGAAGCCGCACCAACGCCTCCTGGGACTTGGCGATCACGATGCAGCCGGTGGTGTCTTTATCCAAGCGGTGCACGATGCCGGGGCGCAGCTTGCCGCTGATGCCCGGCAGATCGGGGCAGTGGTGCAGCAGACCATTCACCAAGGTGCCGTCCTTGTTCCCAGGGGCCGGATGCACCGTGAGGCCCGCCGGCTTGTTGATCACGATCAGGTGCTCGTCCTCAAAGAGCACATCCAGCTCCATCGGCTCAGGCTTGAGATAAGGCAGCGGTTCCGGCGGGGGCATCCACAGCTGCACCTCGTCCCCTTCCCGCAATGGCGTTTTGGCCTTACCGGTCTTGCCATTGACCCGCACGTAGCCGGCATCGATGAATTTCTGGATCCGGGCCCGGCTCTGCTCATTGCGCTGGCTCACCAACCAGCGGTCCAGCCGCATCGGCAGCGGTTTGGGATAGGTGAGGGTGACCAGCTCACCCTCACCTTCCCCGAAGCCATGGGTGAAGGTCTCCTCCGGCAGCGGCGGACGGCTGCGGGTGGGGCTCATGCCGGCAGCTCCAAGGCGATGCTGCCCAGGGCGGATTTGCGGAAATCATCGAGCAGCCGCTGGGCCATCCGAGAGCTGTCCCCTGAGGTATGGCGTGCAGCCGCGGCCTCGAGCCAGTAGGCGGGGTCTTCCGTCTCTCCAGCCATCGGGATGCCGTAGCGCGTTTCCAACCCGGCGACGTTCACCCCGGAGGACGACTGACACTGAAGCTCCAGCAGCATTTTGAGGAAAGCCTGGGCCACGAGCTCATCGTCATAGGCGGCCTGGCCGATGTCATCACAAAGGGCGAGCCGCAGGGCCGCCTGTTGATCATCGATCCGTGGCGGCAGCACCCCGGGGGCATCGAGCAGGTCCAGGTCCTGCCCCACCCGGACCCAGCGCAGGGTGCGGGTGACCCCGGCCCGCCGGGCGCTGGCCACGACCTTTTGCTTCACCAGACGATTGATCAGGGCCGACTTACCGACGTTGGGAAAACCAAGGGTGAGGGCTCGCACCGCCCGGGGACGCATGCCGCGATTGCGCCGACGTTCGTTGAGTTGATCCCCGGCGCGGATCGCCGCCTGCTGCACCTGCTTCACCCCGGTGCCGGCCTTGGCGTCGCACCACACCGTGCGTTGACCCTGGCTCTTGAACCACTGCTGCCAGCTCTCCCGGGCGTCAGCGGTGACCATGTCGCGGCGGTTGATCACCAGTAAATGCTGCTTGCCCTTCAACCAACGGTTGAGATGGGGATGACCGGTGGCCAGGGGAATCCGAGCATCACGGACCTCGATCACCAGATCGACCTTGTCCAGGTTGCGCTTGAGCTGCTGCTCCGCCTTGGCGATGTGGCCTGGATACCACTGAATGGTGGGACTACTCACGGAACAACCAGCACTGGACAGGGCGCCAGCTGAATCACCCGAGCAGCGGTGCTGTCGCGATCGCTATCGAGATTCACGCCGCGGGTTCCCATCACGATCACATCCACATTCAACTCGTCCGCCACATCGCCGATCACAAACGCCGGCTGGCCATGGCGCTCCACCACGTCACAGGGCACACCGGCCTGCGCCACCTGCTGACGGGTGCGCTCCAACAGCTGCGCCACCGCCTCGGGATCCTGCATCTCGGGACGATCCGGTTGCACCACGGAGAGCAGCACGAGTTTGCTGTTGTGCGCACGCGCCAGTTCCAGAGCCTTGGCGGCCGTCTCCATGGCCTGACGGCTCTGATCAATGGGGAAGAGCACGGTCTCGAACATCACGACCTCCACAGCAAGCTTCTATCGCTGTACTAGCGCTCAGAGGCAGGAACTCGGGTTAATCTCACCGCGTTTTCATACCGCACGAGACAACCCTATGGCGAAGCGTTCTCTGGCCAGCCTCACTGCCGGCGACCTGAGCGGCAAACGCGTCCTCGTGCGGGTTGACTTCAATGTGCCCCTGAACGATGCCGGTGCCATCACCGACGACACCCGCATCCGCGCCGCCCTGCCCACGATCAACGACCTGATTGGCAAGGGCGCCAAGGTGATCCTCTCGGCCCACTTCGGCCGTCCCAAGGGTCAGGTGAACGACGCCATGCGCCTCACCCCCGTGGCCGCACGTCTGAGCGAGCTGCTGGGCAAGCCCGTCACCAAGACCGACAGCTGCATCGGCCCAGACGCCGAAGCCAAGGTCGGTGCCATGGGCAACGGCGACGTCGTGCTGCTGGAGAACGTGCGTTTCTTCGCTGAGGAAGAAAAGAACGACCCCGCCTTCGCCGAGAAGCTCGCCGGACTCGCCGACGTTTACGTGAACGACGCCTTCGGTGCCGCCCACCGCGCCCATGCCTCCACCGAGGGTGTGACCAAGTTCCTCAAGCCGTCCGTCGGCGGTTTCTTGATGGAGAAGGAACTGCAGTATCTGCAGGGCGCGATCGATGCCCCCAAACGCCCCCTGGCCGCCATCGTCGGCGGTTCCAAGGTCAGCTCCAAGATCGGTGTGCTCGAGTCCCTGCTCGACAAATGCGACAAGATCCTCGTCGGCGGCGGCATGATCTTCACCTTCTACAAAGCCCGCGGCCTGTCGGTCGGCAAGAGCCTGGTGGAAGAAGACAAGCTTGAGCTCGCCAAAGAGCTGGAAGCCAAGGCCAAAGCCAAAGGCGTGCAGTTCCTGCTGCCCACCGATGTGATCCTGGCGGACAACTTCGCCCCCGACGCCAACAGTCAAACCGCCTCCGTTGAGTCCATCCCCGACGGTTGGATGGGCCTGGACATCGGCCCCGACTCCGTGAAGGTGTTCCAGGACGCCCTGGCCGATTGTCAGACCGTGATCTGGAACGGCCCCATGGGCGTGTTCGAGTTCGACAAATTCGCCACAGGCACCAACGCCATCGCCACCACCCTGGCCGACCTGAGCGGCAAGGGCTGCTGCACGATCATCGGCGGCGGTGACTCCGTTGCTGCGGTGGAAAAAGCCGGCCTGGCCGACAAGATGTCCCACATCTCCACCGGTGGTGGTGCCAGCCTCGAACTGCTGGAGGGCAAGGTGCTTCCCGGCGTGGCGGCCCTCGACGAAGCCTGATTCAAGGCCGATAGACCAACACCGCTTGCCCGCCCCCGATCGGGGGCGGGCTTTTTGCTGAACTGACGGTCAGGAGGGGTTGTACCAGATGGGACTGGTGTAAGCCCGTTCCTGGCTGGTGTAGGGAGCCTTGGCCGGCATCTCGTCGTAGAGATTGAAGTTCTTGCGGTCGTAGGCCAGCCACGTGGGGGTGGGAATTTCCATCACGCGCACGTAATAGAAGGCCTTCTGGGAAGGGTCAAAGGAGGGGTCGCTCCAGTGGGCGGTGAGGTTGGTGGCACCGATGCTGTTGGTGTAAGTGGCCTCACGCTCATTCACGCTGCTCCCCACCGATGGCACCTTGCCGTCGGCACCGCGCGGGCGCTTGTCGGCATCACTCCACGACACGTCGAACACCTGCTCATGGGTCTGGCCGTCGGCATCCAGCCAGCCCTTCACCACCTGGATGCGATCGAGATTGGCGCCGTCCGGATCCTTGCGGGCCTGCACCAGGAAGGACGGAATCTGCCCCTCAGCCGCGGCCATCAGGTCTCCCCCCATCGGCACGCCTTTGGCACAGGCCGCCTTGGTCCAATCCGCCGCCTTGATCTCTTCGCCTGTGTAGTCGTAGCCGCCATACACCCGCACGGTGAGACGCGTCCCGCTGGTGCCAAACACCTCCTTGCGGTTCATCGCATCCCAGAGCGCTGTGCGGGTATTCCCCGAGGCCCACACGCCCGCCAAACCCGAAGCGCCGAGCTGAAGCGCCGTGAGGTCAAGGGAGGCATCCTTCGACGACTTGATCAGCACGTCTTTCCAACGCTCCGGACTGGGCTCGAGGGCCGGGGCCTTACCCCACCAGTTGTCTTCCGCGGTGGAGGGAAGACTGGAGTGGGAATCGGTGGAGCCAATCAAACCAAACTTGAACGGATTCACCCCCAGCTGCTGCTCGAGCTGCAAACCACGACGTAACGCCGCCCGGGTGTACTCATACGGGAGCATCTCCGGCGTGGTGGGCTTGATTCCGCCGAGGTTGGAGTTATCAACGATGTTGAAGTCGGCGAATTCGTCTTCCGGCGACAGCAGGGGGTGCGTCTCCCCGGTGCCCTTGGCCTGCGTCACCTCCACGATCGGCTCGAAGCGCTGGCGCATCCGGGCGTAATCCGCATCGATCGGTTCAGCGGTTTTCTGATGACGCGGCAAGAACATCGTGCCGCTGGAGAGGTTGCCGTTGTGGGGAATCGCCAGCACTCGGCCACCGGTCTCCCGTTCGTAGGCCGCCATAAAGGTCCAGAGGTCCTCGACGTCTTCGGAATCGAAGTTGGAGAAGGGAAGAATTTTGTCGGCCTGGGCTTTGGCGTCTCGGAAGACCACCACACGGTGGAGGTTGCCACCCCCGGGCTGGCTGGTCCATTCGTAGCCGATCAACGTGCTGAATGTGCCTGGGGCGTTGTAGCGCTCAGCCACTTCGGTGTTGTAGGTCCAGACGCTGCCCATGTAGGCATCGTTCGACACCAGCGCCTCACGGCCTTTGGCCATCTTTTGCACCAACAAATAGAAGGCCTCCCGGCCTTTCCCCGCCTTCAGCAGGTCGTTGAGCTGTCGACCCAACGGTGCCTTGAGCAGCTCGGGATCCGACTTGGCCAGACCTTGGGCCAAGCCAAGATTTTCGGCGTGGTCGGCCACCACGAGGAAATCCAGGGGGCGCTTCAACGCCGCCTGCTGACCCGTATTGCTGGTGACGGTTTCACCGCGGGCAAAGCGGTAGGCCTCGTCGAGCCCGAGCTTGGTGCCCGCCAAACCGGCATCGGGCGACAGGGCGGTGTGCAGGTGGGTGTCACCGAAGTAAGCGCGGTTGCCACTGGCGCATTGGGCGTCTTCGATGGCAAGGGCCGCCGCTGAGGCCTTCGACTCCAGCGGCGAACCCGGACCATTGGCACAGGAGGCCAAGCCTGGCAGCAAGGCCATGACACCCGTCAGAGCAAGCGCACGCAGTCGTCCAGACACGATGCCTCTTCAACGTCTTCACCCAGCCTGATCAATCGTGATCAAGCCGACAAGGCCTCCTGGAGGGGCAAACGAAAACTTGCTCGATCTGGATCAAGCCGACTCGAGGGCGCGTTGTTGGCGGCGACGCTTGGCCTTGCGGGAGCCCTTGGGCTGCTTCTCCGGCAGCCCAAGCTCCCGGCGGACGGCATTGAGCCGGGCCAGGCGATCAGCCCGCAGCTGACGTTTGGCCTGCTTGGCCTGGCGGCGGCAGGCCTTCAACGCCGCCTTGGCCTGGGCCGCTTGCACGCAATTGCGGTGGGTGCGCAGGATCTCCAGGCGACGGTCGTAACTGGTGACGGTCCATTCCTTCCGGGCGTCCAGCAGACCCTGCTGCTGCGCCGGTGTGGTCGCCGCCATCGAACCTGCGATGGACGCCGGCACGGCCAGACATCCCAACAAGATCAAACCGCCCCAACGCCGTCCAGACCGTCCTGCCATCGCGCGTTCTCCGAAATCTGAACGCACTCTGACGCGATTGGCCCGCGAAGATCGGACTCAACGGTGAAGAAGTCATGACCAGATCGGACTGGCGCATCGGCATGGTGGGCCTGGGGGCCCTGGGCCTGCCGATGGCCGTGAACCTGCAGCGGGCCGGCTATGCCCTGCAGGTTCACACCCGCAGCCGCCACGCCGAAACGGATCCGGCCTTGGCGGGCGCCACCGCCTGTGCCAGCCCGGCCGCCGCCGCCGATGGGGTCGATCGGCTGCTGCTCTGCGTGAGCGACGATGCCGCCGTGCAGGCGGTGCTGTTCGGCGCGGAAGGAGCCGCGGAACGCCTCAAGCCGGGCAGCATCGTGGTCGACTGCTCCACGATCAGCCCCCAGGCTGCGCAACAGGCCGCTGCCCAACTTCGGGGCCAGGGCGTGCACTACATCGATGCCCCGGTCACCGGCGGCACCGAAGGGGCCAAGGCGGGGACGCTCACGGTGCTGGTGGGGGGCGATGCCGGCGTGTTCGAGCAGGTCCGCCCCCTGCTGGAGGTGATCGGCGGCAGCCTCCACCACTTCGGCCCGGTGGGCCGGGGGCAAGAGGTGAAGGCGGTGAACCAGGTGCTGGTGGCCGGCAGCTACGCCGCCGCCGCCGAAGCGATCGCCTTCGGGCAACGGCTCGGACTACCGATGCCTGCCGTGGTGGAAGCCCTGCGCCAGGGAGCTGCCGGCTCCTGGGCCCTGAGCCACAGGGCCGGCGCCATGCTCGAAGGCCACTATCCCCTGGGCTTCAAGCTGGCGCTGCACCACAAAGATCTGGGCATCGCCCTGGGGGCCGCTGAAGCGGCCGCGATTGAGCTCCCGGTGAGCCGGCTGGTGCAGGAGATGGAGGAACAGCTGATGGGCGCTGGCCACGGCGATGAAGACGTGGCAGCCCTCCACCGCTGGAACAACCTTCAAGGCCATGCAGGCACGATATCAACACCAGACCAGTGAGATATCACCCCTAAATCGTGCCGGCAGGCATTGCGTTCACGATGCGAACCCGCTTGGTCGCCGTCACCAGCCCATCGGGATGCACCAGCATCACCGCCCAGGTCTGCACCCCAGGGCGCTGCGGCGCCTGCACCGACTTGAACAGCCCACCGCCACCCAATGGAGCCAAGGGCAGGCTCGGGCGAACCTGATCGCGCACCTGCTCAGGGGTGAGCGGCAACAGTCCACCGGCCACCACCGCATGGCCGAGGGGCTGATCAACGATCACTTCCACGTCGTAACGGCTTCCGGTGAGCACCTGATCCGGAATCGCCAGGGTGACCGGCAAGGGCGTGTCACCACTGCGCAACAACGATTGCTCGTTCATCAATTGCTGCTCGATCAGGCGGCCGTCCTCCAGGCGCACCTGCAACGACTGGCTGGCCTCGAGCCGATAGCGCAGCCCCTCAACAGCGGCCTCGCCGCGCACCTCAACCTGAAGCAGGCGACGGCCGTCGACCCCGGGTTCCGCCAACCGCACGGACCAGCGAGGCCGGGGGAATTCCCCCTGGAAGCGGCTGACGCGCTGTTGCCACGTGGCCGCCTCGCCCTCGGACATCAAGGCCGAGACCCCGTCCCAATCACCGGCATTGAGCAAGGCCTGCAGACGTACAGCAAAACCATCGGCCGCCTGAGCCACCTCCAAAAAAGTGGAGAGCCCCAGCCCCAGCAGGGCTGCAGCCAACCCCAGCCGCCTCGACAACCCCACAGCCAAGTCCCAGCAATGGATCTAAGTTAGGCCGGGACTCCTGGGGGCGCCTGTCCGAATGACACGGCTTCTGATCGTCGCCAGCGGCACCGGCGGGCATCTGTTCCCGGCCCTGGCCGTCGCCGAAGCCCTGCCTGACTCCTGGAGCGTGCGCTGGCTGGGTGTGCCCGACCGCCTCGAAACCGAGCTGGTGCCGGAACGCTATGGACTGATCACTGTCCAAGCCGGTGGCCTGCAGGGCCGTGGCCTGCAGAAGCTGATGCAGCTGCTGCGGCTGCTGGCCGCCAGTGGCACCGTCATCCAGCTGATCCGCCGCCACCGCATCGAAGCGGTGTTCACCACCGGGGGGTACATCGCCGCGCCGGCGATCATCGGCTCCCGGCTCAGCCGCACACCCGTGGTGCTGCACGAATCCAATGCCATCCCCGGCCGGGTCACCCGGTTGCTGGGGCGCTTCTGCACCGCCGTCGCCATTGGTCTCTCCACGGCCGGCCCACGCATCCCCGGCAGCCGCCCGATCCTCACCGGCACCCCGGTGCGCTCGGACTTTCTCAACCGCCAGGAGCTCCCGGACTGGGTGCCTCGCGGCGATGGTCCGCTTCTGCTGGTGATGGGCGGCAGCCAGGGCGCGGTAGGCCTGAACCGGATGGTGCGGGCCGTGCTGCCGGACCTGCTCGGCCAAGGCTGCCGGGTGGTGCACCTCACCGGCACCAACGACCCAGACGTCGGACAACTCAACCACGACCGGCTGGTGGAGCGCCCGTTCAGCGACGAGGTTCCCGCGCTGCTGCAGCACGCCGATCTGGCGATCAGCCGGGCAGGCGCAGGAAGCCTCAGCGAGCTGGCGGTGTGCTCCACCCCCTCCATCCTGGTGCCCTTTCCCCAGGCCGCCGACAACCACCAGGAAGCCAACGCCGCCTGCGCGGCGGAAGTCGGCGGTGCGGTGATCGTGCATCAACACGCGCCCGGCCATCCGACACTCGCCAACACCTTGCAGCGGCTGCTCGGCACTCGCCTGGGGCTTCCCAACAGCGACAGCAGCCTGCTGCCAAAGATGCGCCAGGGCATGCGCGAGCTGGCGGAACGCGATGCCGACGGTCAACTCGTGACCCTGCTGCAAAGCCTGGTGGATTAACCCAACTCCCGTCGCAGCGCCGCCACGATGCGGCGGTTGTTGCGACGGCTCTGCAAACCGATCCGTAGCCAGGTCTCCCCGAGGCCTTCAAACGAACGACAATCGCGCAGCAGGATCAAATGACGTTGCTCCAACGCTTCCCGCAGCGGCACCAGGTTCTGCTTGGAGCGGATCAGCAGGAAATTGGCCGCCGACGGCATCGGGGTGATGCCCGGCAACTGCGCCAGCTGCCGCTGCATCCAGGCCCCCTCGTCGGCCGTCCAGCGCTGAACTTTCGCGCACCAACGCTGATAGCGCTGCGGCGACGAGAGAAGCTGCTCACCCACGGCCGAGGCAATGCCATTCACGGGCCAGGGGTCGCGCCACTCGGCCCAACGCCGGAGGCGCTTGGGCTGCGCCACGGCGTAGCCCAAGCGCAGACCCGCAATGCCATAGAGCTTGGTGAGGCTGCGGACCACCACCAGGTTGGAATGGGTCTCCACCAAGGGGATCAGCGACTGCGCCTCGCCATCCGGAACCAATGGAAGGAAGGCCTCATCGCAGATCACCAGGCGATAACGCTGCAGCAACGGCTCCAGGGAGGCGCGGCTCCAGAGCTGGCCAGTGGGGTTGTGGGGGTTGCAGATCCAAGCGACATCGCCCTTACCGGGGTCGGGATACCGCTGCGGGAACGACTCTGACCAGGACAGCGGAAGGGGAGTCTCCGCGATTGATCCATCCCAGCAGCGCAGAGCGCGCCGGTAGTCGGCAAACCCTGGCGCGGAGAGGCAACTCAGTCCATCCGCGGCGGCGTCACGGGCCGCCCAGGTGAACAGTTCCGCCGCACCGTTGCCGGGCAGAACCAAAGACAAATCCAGACCATGAAGTCTCGCGATCGCCCGAGCCAAGGCGGCATGACGCCGATCCGGGTAATCACGGATCGCCGAACGTGCGGACGCTCGCCAGCGCGGGGTCCAGGGCACCAGCGACGCACTGGCATCAAGCAGCTCAGACGGGTTGCAGCCCAAGCGCTCTGCGACCAGCTGCAGCTCGCCACCGTGGCGAGAGGGCATTCAGACCTCGAACAGGAACGGACGTCTCCGTCAAATCCTGCCATTGTTTGATCGGCCCCGTGCCAGCCGATACAACGACAAGGCGCCTGCCTTGCCCAGCCATGAACCGCACCCTTCTGTTGCTGCTCGGCGTGCTGATTTCAGCAACAACCAGTTCCATGGCCGCGGACGCGTCACGGCTGGAGCACCTGCTGAGGACCAAACACTGTCCGCGCTGCCGCCTGGCGGATGCCGATCTGGT
>NZ_JBGKDS010000044.1:0-21613 GCF_042954325.1 Parasynechococcus sp.
CAAAGAGGCTTGCAATTTCCGAGACCGCTGGGATCGCTTCACGGACAACAACATCCTGGTGTTCGGCATCAGCAAGGACAACGCGGCCTCCCATACCCGCTTCATCGACAAGCAGGAGCTTCCCTTCACGCTGCTGACGGATGAGGAACCCTGTCCTGTCGCCGCCAGTTACGACAGCTACGGGCTGAAGAAATTCATGGGGCGCGAATACATGGGAATGATGCGTCACACCTTCGTGATCGCCGCCGACGGAACGATCGAACGCATTTACACCAAGGTGAAATCGGCCACCATGGCCGACGATCTGCTGAAGGATCTCGGGCTGGATTGAGTCAACGTCTCAGGGTCTGGAAACCAGACCCTTGAGCACCAGATCGGGGTCGTGCCGAAAGGGAATGGCCTGGTGCTGGAGCCCCTGGGCCAACACCGGGGCATCACCACCGCTGATCCACAGCAGCGCACCGGTCTCCTCAAAAGCCTGGCGGACGACTCCCACCAGAGCAGCCGCGACGCCCTGTTGCATTGCCGCGGCTGTCTCCGACGGAAAGCGGTCGAGACAAGATGCCTCAGCCCCATGGACCGTGGGCAGAGCCACGGTGCCTTGGCCCATCGCGGTGAGCTGCAGCTGCAGTCCCGGCACCAACTGCCCACCAACGAATTGGCCGGAGCCGTTCACAAGGGTGAGGCTCAACACCGTGCCTGCATCCGCGACGAGAACGCCTCGATCGCAGATGCATCCCATCGTTGTGCTCAGCCGCCAGGCCGCCACAGCGGCGAGCGCCCGATCGATCCCCAGCCATGGAGGGGCGTCCGCCAAGGCCACATCCGCCAGGGTGAGACGTCGATGGGGAGCACCGATCAGCTGCGGAGGCACAGCCCCGACCGCAGCCCACAGCAGAGGGGAGCCCGCGAGTCGCTCGGGTTGAGGCGCCGTGTGATCCATCTGCCACACGTCTCCGTCCCGTTCAGCCCAATGCCAGCGGGTGTTGCCGATCAGCAACGCCCGAGTGAACGCCATCACCCTCAGATGCCCTCACCCAGCATCCCTTCGCCGGATGCCTGGGGCACATGGATCCCACACTCCTGCTTCAGACCACCGAACCGGGTGCTGCGGCCGCTGAGTTCAGCACCATCAGGGCCGCTCGAATGCCAGTCGCCAACGGTGGAATACCCCTGCTCGAACAGGGGATGCTGGGGCAGATCGTGCTCCTGCATGTAATAGAAGACGTCGCGCGGAGTCCAGGTGAGCAATGGACGCAGGGACCAACGGTCCCGAATCGGATCCAGCCAAGTCATGCTCCGGCGATGCTCGGTCTGGCCGCGACGCACACCACTGGCCCAGCACTCCACCTCAAGCTCGGCGAGCATCCGTTCCAGGGGCTCAACCTTGCGGATCTGGAGGTACACCTCAAGATCCCTGACCTCCCCGGTTTCCCAAAGGCGGCCATGCAAGGCCTCCATCCGCGCGGGCGACATGGAGCTCTGGGCCACCACCAGATGGATGTTCAGCCGCTGCTGAAGCGTTTCGGCGTATTGATACGTCTCAGGGGGCAGATAACCCGTATCCACCCAGATCACAGGCACGGACGTCCCGTCGGGGAGCTCGGACAGCATGTGCAGCAGCACTGAGGACTGAATCCCGAAGCTGGTGGTCAGGGCAAAGCGATCACCAAAACGCTCCACAGCCCAGGCCAGGCGCTGCTGGGGTGACAGCCCATCCAAATCAGTCCGAGCCCCCCGAAGCTCGTCAGCTGACAGCGTGTTCTCCGGCACTGAACCAGTCGTTACGGCCGTGCCAACCATTCCACCTGGCGTCCCTGTCATTCCCCCATCTTCCCCTGTCGCCATCCCCAACAACGTTCCTAAGGTTTCAGAAATGGAAACAAGTTGGATGACGAGTGCCCCAGCGTCGACCGAGGCCACGGTCGTCATCGGTGGCGGTTTTGGTGGCATGAGTGCCATCCAGACCCTGAGGCATCGCCATCCGGAGATCCCTGTGGTGCTGATCGAACCAAGGCAGCGCTTCATCTTCCAACCCCTGCTCTATGAACTTCTCAGCGGTGAACTTCAACCGTGGGAAGTCACACCGGATCTCAATCAGCTCACCGCATCGCTGGGCGTCAGCTGGTTGCGCGACAGCGTCGTCAGCATCGACACCCGCCAGCGATCCCTCACCCTGGCCTCGGGGCGTTCACTGACCTGGCGGCAGCTGCTCATCACCGCAGGGTCACAGCCGAATGACTACGGCACCCCCGGGGTCCGTGAGCACAGCCTCAGCTTCCGCGACGACGACGACGTTCAGCGGCTCCGCCAACGGATCGCCACGCTGAAGAAACGCAGCTTGGACTCGGCTCTGGTGATCGTCGGCGCCGGCGCGACCGGAGTGGAACTGGCCTGCAAACTCGCCGACCTGCTGGACGGTGCTGCGGCCCTGCATCTGATCGAAATGGGCAGCAGCATTCTTCCCAACAGCACAGCCTTCAACCGGGAGCAGGCGAGCGTCGCCCTCGAGCGACGCAACATCACGGTGCATCTCAACACGGCCGTGACCGCCGTTGAAGCGGAACGGGTGCTGCTGAAACCGGGCACGGCCATTCGCCATCAAGGACTGATCTGGACCGCTGGAAGCCAAGCGGTTTCCATTCCGATCCTCCCCGCCCCTGCCCACCATCGAGGCCGTCTCAACATCGAGGCCACCCTGCGCATGGAGGGCCAAGAGGCCGTCTTCGCGATCGGCGACATCAGTGGCTGCCCCGATGCCAATTGGCCGGCCACCGCTCAGGTGGCCATGCAACAGGGCGCAGCGGTAGCGGAAGCCCTCGCGGCCCAACGCCGCGGCAGTCCGTTGCAGCCGTTTGAATTTATGGATCGCGGCGAAATGCTGAGCCTTGGCGTTGGCGACGCGTCCTTGACGGGTCTGGGCATGACCCTGGCGGGACCGATCGCGTTCCAGATCCGCCGCGCCACCTATCTCACCCGCCTGCCGGGGGCCTCCCTGGGCCTCCGGTCTGCCGGAGCCTGGCTGCTGGGACGTTGAAACAAGCACACCTCGGCGGACGCACCCGCGGGCTTCGACCGGGACAACTCCGCCAGCTTGAACGTCTCAGTCACCGGCGCCATCCGGAACGCTGTGGGGCCGACCTCCTCACCTTGGAACGCCTGGCGGACCTGAGCCTCGACCTCAAGGACAACCTCCACCTGGTTCTGGACGGCCGGGGGATTTGCCGCCTGCTCTGGATCGGCCCACTCACCAGTTCCGCGGGATTACTCGAGCACTTGCCCCAGGCCCCCCGCCGTCAGGCCGGTGGCTGGCGCCTGATCAGCTGCCCAATCGGTCGGCAACGGCTTCAGCCCGACCCCCACGCGGCGGTTGTTGCGCTCGACCTCAATCCCACGAGCTGGTTGCGCCTCTCCCAGAGCCGCTCCGCCGACGGCCAGCGTCCATCCGTCTTGCTGCTTCCGGATCGAAGCCAAGCCATTGGCTGGCACTGTGCCGCCGAAGCCGATCTCCGCGACCTCTGCGAGCTCGAGATCGAGGGCCTGAGCTCGGCACAACCGGCTCCACCGGTGGAGCCATCCGGTGAAGAACGGGTGCTGCTGCTCACGCTCAGCGAAGAGGCCAACCCACAGGGGGATCGGGAGCTCGCGGAACTGGAAGGTCTTGTGCGCAGCGCCGGGGCCCGCCCCGTGGCGGTGGTCCGCCAGCGACCTGGCCTGAAGAATCCCCAAACCCTCTGGGGGACAGGAAAGCTCGAAGAAGCGGCGGTCGAAGCCCGCCGCAACCATGCCTCGCTGGTGATCACCGATCGCGAACTCACCCCCGTGCAGGCCCGCAACCTCGAACGGCTGCTGGATTGCCCGGTCATGGACCGCAGCGAACTGATTCTGGATATTTTCGCGCAGCGGGCCGGCAGCGCCGCCGGACGTCTGCAGGTGGAGCTCGCGCAGCTGCGTTACCGCCTGCCACGGTTGCTCGGCCGCGGTCGCAGCCTGTCGCGACAGGGTGGCGGCATCGGCACCCGGGGCCCCGGCGAAACCCAACTGGAGAAGGATCGCCGCGCCATTGCCCGTCGCATCGATCGTCTGATGCAGGACCTCAAGCAATTGCGGGAGCACCGTCAACGCCTCCGCGATCGTCGTGAAAACCTGGCCCGCGTCGCCTTGGTCGGCTACACCAATGCCGGCAAATCCAGCCTGATGAATGCGCTCTGCGGGCGGCGTCCCAGCGATCGGGTCGTGGCGGAAGACAAGTTGTTCGCCACCTTGGATCCGACCACACGCCGTCTGGAATTTCCCCGTGAAGGCGCAGCACCCAACACCCTGTTGATCACCGATACGGTCGGATTCATCCGTGCCTTGCCGGATCCGTTGGTGGAAGCCTTCAGAGCCACCCTGGAAGAAACCCTGGCGGCGGACATCCTTTTATTGGTTGTTGATCTCGGGGATCCGGACTGGTCAGCCCATCTGGCGACCGTGCACGCCCTGTTGGATTCACTCGACAGCACAGCCCTGCGTCGGGTGGTGGCCAATCAGATCGACCGCTGCCCCCTCGAAGCCGTGGAAACGATCCGCCAGCAGGAGCCCGATACCCTCTTCCTTTCGGCCGTCCGAGGCGATGGTTTGCGGGGACTCCGCGACTGGCTGGATGGCCAGATCTGGCAGAACGGGCAGAATCAAGCGCTCGTGTGACCGCGCACCCGCCTGAATGGTCGAGTTGATCAGCGCGATTCAGGACCCGATGGCCCAGGTCACCCTTGGGGTGCTTGTGCTGGCGGTTGTTCTGTTCATCAGCGGTGTGATCGCACCGGAACTCACCGGTCTGCTGAGCGTCGGCCTGCTGATGGCCACCGGCGTACTCCGCCCCGATGAAGCCCTGATCGGTTTTGGCAGCCCAGCCCTCATCACCCTGCTCGGGCTCTTCCCGGTGTCGGCCGCTCTGTTCAAAAGCGGAGCCCTCGATCGCCTGCGGGGTCTGATTGCCTCGGAACGCATCCGCACACCAAGGCGCTTGATCGCCCTGATGGCGTTCGTGATCGCTCCCGTGTCTGGGGTCGTGCCCAACACCCCAGTGGTGGCCTCTCTGCTCCCCGTGGTCGAAACCTGGTGCCATCGCCGGGGCATCTCCCCCTCCCGCGTGCTGCTGCCGCTGTCGTTTTCAACGGTGCTCGGGGGAACACTCACGCTGCTGGGCAGCTCGGTGAACCTGCTGGTGAGCGACATCAGCCAGCAGCTCTACAACGCACCGTTCGAGCTGTTCACCTTCACCCTGATCAGCATTCCGATCTGGCTGGCCGGGGCGCTGTATCTGATCTTGGCCCCCGCGGCCCTGCTCCCGGATCGCCGGGACGACAGCGGCGAGAGCGCCCTCAACCTGGAGCGCAGCAGCTATTGCACCGAAGTCACGATTCCCAATGATTCGGAACTCGTGGGCCGCTCACTTCTGCACAGCCGACTGCAGCGCCGATTCGACGTCGACGTGCTCGAAATCCAGCGCGGCCGTGAACGGCTGTTCCCGCCCCTGGCCGATCGACGGCTCCAGGCGGGTGATCGGCTGCTGCTGCGCGTCACCCGTCAGGACCTGCTCCGCCTCCAGCAGGACCACACCATTCAGCTCACCACGCAAGACAGCAGCCATCCGATCACGCCCGACCAGAGCACGGTGAGTGGCCAAAAGACCGTGGAAGTGCTGCTCCCCGCCGGGTCGACCCTGGCCGGGGCGAGCTTGCGGGAACTGCGCTTCCGCCAACGCCACAACGCCACCGTGCTCGCGCTGCGCCGCGGCCAGGACACCGTTCAAGAACGCCTGGGGCAAGTGGTTCTACGGGAAGGAGATGTGCTGCTGCTGCAGGCACCGCTCGATTCCATCCGCGGCCTGCAATCCAGCAATGATCTGCTGGTCCTCGACCGCCTGGAGGATGACCTGCCCACCGTGCGACGCAAGCCCGTGGCGGTCGGCATCGCCATCACCATGCTGGTGCTGCCCACCGTCACCACCATGCCGCTTGTGGCCTCGGTGTTGCTGGCCACGGTGGCCGTGGTGGCGACGGGATGCCTGCGCCTCGGGGAACTGCAGCGGTCGATCCGACTTGACGTGATCCTGTTGCTGGGATCTCTGACCAGTTTCAGTGTGGCTCTTCAACGGACCGGCCTGGCCGATGGCCTGGCCAGCGCACTGCAGCACTGGTTGGTCGGCTGGCCGGCCTATGGCTCACTGGTGGTGGTCTTCATCGGCACAACCCTGCTGACCCAGGTGATCAGCAATGCCGCCTCGGTGGCCCTGCTGGCCCCGGTGGCCGCCCAGCTGGCCCCAAGCCTCGGATTGGAACCGATGGCCCTCTTAATCACCGTGCTGTTCGGGGCCAGTCAGTCCTTCCTGACCCCCGTCGGCTACCAGACCAACCTGATGGTGTTCGGCCCCGGTCGATACCGTTTTCTCGATGTCACCCGTTACGGCGCCGGCCTGACGCTGATGATGACGCTCCTGGTTCCAGCATTGATTCTCTGGCGTTACGGCCAGTCCTGATCAACACTGGTCGAATTCGCCACTCCACACCCACAGGTTCTTGCCGATCCGTCAGGCACTGGAAGGTCATCAAAGCTGGCATCGCCGCTTGACCGTTCCTCAATTCACGGTCGTGACAGGTCTTCTGGTCATCCTGATCGGAACCCTGCTGCTGGCGACTCCCCTGTGTTCCCGCGACAGCGTCGGACTCTGGGAGGCCCTGTTCACGGCCACCTCGGCCATCACGGTGACCGGGCTGTCGATCATCGACATCGGTGAGGACCTGACCGGTTTCGGCCAGGTGGTGCTCGCGGGAATGATCCTGGCGGGCGGTCTGGGCCTGATGGCCATCACCACCTTTCTCCAGGGTTTTGTGGTGCGTGGCACCGGCCTGCGCCGGCGGCTGGACCGTGGCCAGACCCTCGATGAATTCGGTGTGGGTGGTGTGGGATCCACCTTCCGTGGCATCGCCCTAACCGCTGCGGTGGTGATTCTGGTTGGGGCCGGCATCCTCTACAGCTTCGGCTTCACGGATATCAGCGATCCAGGGGAACGGCTTTGGGCCGCCGTCTTTCACAGCATTTCCGCTTACAACAACGCCGGCTTCGGGCTCTGGTCCGACAGCCTCGAGCGCTACCAGGCCAACCTGACGGTGAATGGCGTGGTGATGGTGCTGATCGTCATGGGGGGCCTTGGCTGGAGGGTCACCAGTGACCTCGCCAGCCAAGGCTTCCGTTGGCCCCAGCGCAGACGACGACGGCTGAGCCTGCACACCCGGCTGGTGCTGCGCACCAGTGCCCTGCTGATCTGTTTCGGCGCCGTCGGCCTGGCGATCACCGAATGGCTCAACCACGGCGTGCTCTTCCTCGATATGAGTTGGCCCCGGCGGCTGATGACGGCGCTGTTCGAATCCGTGACGGCCCGCACTGCAGGCTTCACCACCGTTCCGTTGTCGGTCACCAACATCACCGAATCCGGCACCCTGCTGCTGATGACGCTGATGTTCATCGGTGCCAGTCCTGGGGGGACCGGCGGCGGCATCAAAACAACCACGGTTGCCGCGCTGATGGCCGCCACCCGTTCCACCCTGCGCGGCCGAGATTGCATCGTGATCCGGAACCGGGAAATCTCCGACAAGGTGGTGTTACGGGCGCTGGGGATCACCGTTGCCTCGCTGCTCTTCGTGCTGGCGATGGCCCTGCTGCTGAGCATGGCCAGCAACCTGAACGGCAAGGACGACTTCACCTTTCTGGAGATGCTGTTCACCTGCATCTCCGCCTTCGCCACCGTCGGGCTTGACCTTGGCGTCACGGCGGAACTGGGGCGATTCGGCCAGCTCGTTCTGCTGGTGGGCATGTTCGTTGGCCGTCTCGGTGTCTGGCTGCTCCTCAGTGCGATCTGGGAAATGATGATCTGGAACCAACGGCACATTCACCGTCAGAATCAGGTCGGTTACCCGCGCGAAGACCTCTATGTATGAGCGCAGCCAGCGAGGAGTCGCCCGATGAGTGACTGGTGGCAGTGGGGCCCACAACGGGGCAGCGAACGACTCGGCTTCGCGATCATCGGGGTGGGGCGCTTTGGCATCGCCGTCTGCCGGGAGCTTCTTCAGAACGGCGCTGACGTTCTGGCTGTGGACCGGGAAGCCAAGGCCATTGATGAATTACGCCAGGTGGAGCCCACCGTCGAAGCACGGGTGGTGGATTGCACGGATGAGGAATCGCTCCGGGAAGCCGGCGTCCTGGATATGGGAACCGTGGTGGTGGCGATGAGTGAGCCGATCGAAGCCAGCATCACCGCGACCTTGATCGCCAAGGACAGTGAAGGCACACGGGTGCAGCAGGTGATTGCCCGCGCCACCAGCGACCTGCACGAAAAGATGCTGAAGCGGGTCGGTGCCGACAAGGTGATCTTTCCCTCTCGAATGCAGGGGGAGCGCCTGGGTCTGGAGCTGGTGCGACCCAACTTGATGGAACGGCTGGCCCTCGATGATCAGCACTGCATCGATGAGATCAAGGTGCCGGAGATGTTCGTGGGCCGTTCCCTGCGGGATTTGAATCTGCGCAAGAACTTTCGGGTGAATGTGTTGGCCGCCGGGCCCTCCAAGACCCTGACCGTGAACCCCCCCGCGTCGCACGTCCTCGAGGAGGGGCATCTGCTGGTGGTGATGGGCCTGATCGACGACCTCCAGCGACTCCCCAAAGTCTGATTGGATGCGCTGTCTCGGATTGATGAGCGGCACCAGCGCCGACGGCGTCGATGCGGTGCTGGTTGACTTCGATGGCCCCTGCCCACGGCCGCGTTGGCGGTTGATCCACCACCACCACCATCCCTACCCCGCCGACCTCCGCGAACGGGTGATCGCAGCAGGCCAGGGCCATGCCATGGCGGCGGCGGACTGGCTCCAGCTTGGGGACGCCATCACCGAAGCCCAGGCCACCGCCGCGATCGGCTGTGACCCGGAGGGAAGCGCCGCCCTCGTGGGCTGTCACGGCCAAACGGTCTGGCATCGCCCCCCCGAAGGAGAGCGACGCGGCGCCAGTTGGCAAATGCTGCATGGACCGCTGCTGGCCGAACGGTTGCGGCGCCCGGTGGTCCACGACTTTCGCGCCGCTGATCTGGCCTTAGGTGGCCAGGGTGCACCGCTGGTCCCCGCCGCCGATGCCGCCCTGCTTGGGGGGATTGGCGGCTGGCGGGCCCTGCTCAATCTCGGCGGGATCGCCAACATCACCCTGATCCCCCCAGCGGTCGGCCCCGACCGCCACGCCGCCGTGCAGGGGTGGGACTGCGGCCCCGCCAACAGCCTGATTGATCTGGCCATGGCTGCATTCAGCAACGGTGAATGCTGCGTGGATCGCGACGGAGCCTTGGCCGCGGCCGGAGTCTGCGATGAAGCGCTGATTGAACAGTGGCTGCAGGAGAGTTATTTGCTCCGGGATCCGCCAAAATCCACCGGGCGGGAACTGTTCGGCCGCGCAGATCTCAACCGCCGACTGGCGGCCATGGGAGCACGGTCTCAACCGGATGTGATCGCCACCCTGACGGGGTTCACCGCAGCGTTGGTGGCCCAGGACCTCGATCGCCTCCAGCAACGCGCAGGGATTCGGCCCCTGGAACTGATCGTGGCTGGCGGTGGGCAGCACAACCTCACCCTGATGCAGGGCCTGCGCCGTCGCTGCCATGGTGTGGCGCTGCGCAACAGCGATGCACTGGACATTCCCGCCGAAGCCAGGGAGGCGTTGGTGTTTGCACTGCTGGCCTGGTGGCACCAGCGCCGGCATCCGGGCAATGCACCGGCCATCACCGGCGCCAGCCGGCCTGCCGTCCTCGGCGTGATGGCCCAGCCCAGTAGAGGTGTGGCGGCTCAGCCCGGGCGATAGAGCTTGAGCCGACGGGGGGCGCCGCGCAGACGGCGGGGCTGCTCCCGTTCAAAGTTGGGGCGGTAGCGCTCTTCCGCCCGAGGCATCGGCCTGCGATCGCAGTCCTCATGGCGTTCAACGCCCTGTTGAATCAGCACGCGGGCCATGTTGCTGACCGTGCGGGATTCCTGCTCCGCAAGCGCCGACAGCCGAGCACAAAGGTCTTCGGGGAGCACCACCTGAATCCGCGGTGACTTCGGCTTCCCACTGGATGAAGTTTGACGGGTGGGCACGACCCGACTCCGCGATGGGAACAGCTACTTAAAAGTGTACAGAGATGGTCAAGGATAGTATCCATGACTATGGTGGGGGCATCGGTCCTCCTCGGAGCGCCCCATGAGTCAGTCCGCTTCCCAGGCCAAAGGTGCCGATTCCCGGCGCAATCCGCCCCGCCGGTCCTCGGTGCAACGCCGCAGTCCCAAGCGGTCGCCCGACAACAGCGACGTTCTGGTCTCGGCTGTGATCAGCACCTATCTGCTGACGCACCTTCACCACGTGCTGCAACGGGCTGAATTCGGCGCCGTTCAAGACGGACGCCAGTCCCAGGCCGCGAATTACGCCCAGCTGCGCAAAGTGCTCTGCCTCGACGCCCGGAGCATGGACCAAGCGTCAGCCCTCGGGCAGCGCGATGACACATTCGATCAAGCGGCCTGACGCATTCGGCCAGCTGACATAGCTTGACTCCAACAGCATGCAAGAGATGGCCAGCAACGCCGCCGAGCTGTACACCCGGATCAGCAGCAACTCGGAACAGACTCAGGCGCTGTTTCGCCAGGCCTTACAAGACCCATCAGGCGCCATGCAGAGCATCTGCGCCATCGGCGACAGCCTCGGACTTCCGGTCACCGCTGAGGATGTCAAAGCTCACCTGAGCAGTCTCGATGACAGCGAGACCAACCAATGGTTGATCAAGGCCCGGGGTGGACTTTGATCGCGCGGCTTCTTGTTGCTCGCGTCGCTCATAGCCACCGCCTCCTGCCCAGCTAAAAAACAGCCAATAACTCACCAACGCCAGTCCCGCCGCGACCACCAACGCTGCCAGCTGCTCGAGTTTCAGCATCGACGGGATCGCATCACGGAACCTCAGTCTGCAGGGCTCCTTCCCCAAGGGAACAGTCGACAGGGATGATGGGGCTTCCTGCCCTGCACCGGTGCTGCGACTCGAGCGCGTCAGCAAGATCTATCCAACCGGTGAGGTCCTGCGCGATGTCACCTGGGAGGTGAAACCAGGCGATCGCATTGGCCTGGTGGGCGTCAACGGTGCCGGCAAGTCCACCCAGTTGCGGCTGATTGCCGGCCAGGAAGAGCCCACCAGTGGCCAGGTGGTCCGCCAGGGCGATCCACGGATTGCCTATCTGCAACAGGAATTCGACGTCGACCCCCAACGCAGCGTGCGGGAGGAGTTGTTCCAGGCCTTCGGCGAAGCTGCCGCCGTCCTGAACGAACAGCGCGCGGTGGAGGAGGCCATGGGTTCGGAGCAAGCCGCGGCCGATCCCGACCATCTCGACAGGTTGATCCAGGACCTCGGACGCCTGCAGAGCCGCTTCGAGGCCCTACACGGCTACGAACTGGACGCCCGCATCGACAAACTGCTGCCCACCATCGGCTTTACCCCGGACGGGGCCGAACGCAAGGTCAGCGACTATTCCGGCGGCTGGCAGATGCGCATTGCCCTCGGCAAGATCCTGCTGCAGGACCCCGATCTCCTCCTGCTCGACGAACCGACCAACCATCTGGATGTGGAAACGATCCAGTGGCTGGAGGGCTATCTGCTGGAGCAGACCGCAGCCCTGGTGGTGATCAGTCACGACCGCACCTTTCTCGATCGCGTCTGCAACCAGATCGTCTCCACAGAACGGGGGATCTCCCGCAGCTACCTGGGCAATTACACCGCCCATCTCGAACAGAAGGCGATGGAACGGGAAGCCACCCAGGCCGCCTTTGAACGTCAGCAGAAAGACATCGCGACGCAGCAGGCCTACATCGACCGGTTCCGGGCCAGTGCCACCCGCAGCACCCAGGCCAAGAGCCGTGAGAAACAGCTGGACAAGGTCGAACGCGTCGAAGCACCGATCGAAACCGTCTCCGGCCCCAGCTTCCGCTTCCCTCCGGCCCCGCGATCGGGCGCCCAGGTGGCGCTGTTTGAGAACCTCACCCACAGCTACGGCGACAAGATTCTGTTTCTTGGCGCCGAATTAGAGGTGGAGCGCGGCGACCGGATCGCCTTCGTAGGCCCCAATGGAGCCGGCAAATCCACCTTGCTGCGCCTCGTCATGGGCAGCGAGCAACCCGATGAAGGCACGGCACGCCTCGGCGACCACAACGTTCTGGCCGGGTACTTCGAGCAGAACCAAGCCGAAGCCCTGGACCTGAGCAAGACCGTGATCGACACGATGTACGAGGCGGTCCCGGACTGGACCCAAACCCAAGTGCGGTCGCTGCTCGGAAGCTTCTGCTTCAGCAACGACACGGTGTTCAAGGAGGTGGGCAAACTCAGCGGCGGTGAAAAGGCACGGCTGGCCCTGGCCTTGATGCTGCTGACCCCATGCAACCTGTTGGTGCTGGATGAGCCCACCAATCACCTGGACATCCCCGCCAAGCAGATGCTGGAAGATGCTCTGCGCGAGTACGAGGGAGCCGCGCTGCTGGTCTCCCACGATCGCTATTTCATCTCCCGCGTCGCCAATCGGATCGTGGAACTCCGCGACGGCGAATTGGTGCTCTATCGAGGGGATTACGCCTATTACCTCGAAAAAAAGGACGAGGAAAGGGCTGCCGCTTCAGAACGCGATTTGGCTGCGGCCAAGGACGCGAAACGCAAGGCCAACCGAGAGAAACAGAAGGCGCGGGATGCACGACGCAAAAAGGCCGCCTGATTTGGACTTTGCCCCATCAAACGAGAAACTTCACATCCGCTTAGGCAGGAAAACTCAATTCCCTTTACCCATCGAAAACGTGTGCATAAGCTGACAAAACCGATCCAGAGATCCCCCGCACATGACCTCCCATTTCAGTTCCAGTGGCCCTAACGGGCACACCAGCGAGCAGCAAGAACAAACATGGGACGCGGTGGAAACCTATTTCGAGTGCATCACCACCTGCTCCCTGGATGACGGTGAATGCATCACCCGCTGCGTGGAGCAGCTCAAGGATTCAGACGAGTGATCCCCGCGGAGCTCAGGACTGGACCAGCGCCGTCACATCCACAGGCGTGACGGACAGGGTCAACTGACGCTCCCCGCGTCGGACAGTCATCTGCAAGGGCTCTCCGACGCCGTGCCGTTCCACGGCACTGACCACAGCAGCGGGCGACTGCATCGCCGCACCGTTGATGGCGAGGATGACGTCATCAACACGAACTCCGGCCCGCTGCGCTGGCCCCAAACGCTGCACCGAACGAACCACGGCGCCGGAACGGGGCGCTGAACCGGGTGCAGCAGCAGGCACAGGCGACAGGCTGATGCCCACCATCGGATGACTGGCGCGGCCACGGCTGACAAGCTGCGCGGCAATCGATCGGGCGCGGTTGATCGGAATCGCGAATCCCAGGCCGGCCCCGGGGCCGGACCGCACCAGGGTGTTGATCCCCACCACCTCGCCATCGGCATTAAGCAAGGGTCCACCGGAATTGCCAGGGTTGATGGCGGCATCGGTCTGAATCAGATCAAGACGTTTCCCTGAAATCCCCAGCTGGGAAACATTGCGGTTGAGATTGCTGATGATCCCCAGGGTGACCGTGCGCTCCAATCCATACGGATTGCCCACGGCAATCGCCCAATCCCCCACCTGCAAACGGTCCGAATCGCCGAGATCGGCCGTTGGCCATGGGCCTGGATCGCTGAGCCGCACCACCGCCAAATCAGTGAGGGCATCCTTTCCGATCACGCGTCCTTGCACCCGTCGACCATCGGAGAGACCAACGCTGAGTTGATCCGCGCCCTCAACCACGTGGGCATTGGTCAGAACCAGCCCATCCGAGGAGAACAGCACCCCGCTGCCCTGGCCACGCTGCACCCTTTGACGTGGGGCCGCCCCCCTTGCATTGCCAAAAAAGTGGCGAAACAGGGGATCCATCAACAACCCCGACGGCAAACCGGAGCTCTGCACCGTTCGGGAGGTCTCAAGCGTGACCACGGCGGGACCGGTGCGGGCCACGGCGGTGGTCACAAAGGATTGACGCGACAGTGCTGCAGCGGGAGCCCCCTGGGCGAGCACCGGCTGAGGGATCAAGGCTGGAAGTGAGGCCACTCCAGCCAAAACCGCCAAGGAACCGGTCCAACCCAGACGACGGAAGATGACGTTCAGCGACACAGCGCAACGGCTGAGGACGGATCAAACCGTAGACAGCCCAAGCACTTTTGGATGCTGGCGACGGAGGGGCAAGCCATGACCAAATCCAACTGCCCCCGACGGGACGCGACAATGGAACGACGGTCGAGCTCGGCCCTCCATGCTCAGTTCCTTGTTTCCTCTCGTCTACGGCGCGATTTTTGTCGCCCTGCTGTGGCAGGCCTTTCGCGTGATGGGCAAAGGATTTCGTGCCGCCAGCGGACCGGTGGAAACGGCAGCATCCAACGATCGAACCGGGCGGGTGACCGTGCACCCAGAACTGCTGGACAGCGAGGGGCGTATCACCGAGGAAGACCTGCTGACGGTGCGATTCAGCGACGACTCCGGAGGCATGGATCCATCCCGGGGGGACGGCGCTGAATAAATTGGAGAATCAGGTGTCGCCAACCGACACCGTTTCGGAACCGTAGAGGGCTGGATCGAGTGGATCAGAGAACACGAATCGTCGCAGCAGTCATCAAGGCGGTGAAGCTCCCTCCTCGCTTTCGTCTGCGCATGGTGAAAGAGGATCCCGTCCGCCTGGAACTCAGCCTGACCCCCTCCTACGGGAAAGATCCGATCCAAGTGGGATTGGTGGAATCCCTGGACCTGGTCGCCCGCCGCGATCGGGAAGGGCGCATCCCCCGGGATCTGCAGGGCACCTGGGACTGGACCGTTCGCCATGGCCAGGTGAGCACAGGCGGCTGGAATCCCTACCTCAAGGAAGCGCTGCAAACGATGTTCGAAACCGGCCTGCCGGCCATCGTTTTCGAAGAGCTCACCGGTGAGGAATACCACCCCGTGGATGGCACGCGCCACGTGCGCTGACCCCCAAAAGATCACACAGGATCTCAATGTGTAAAAGCGTGCAAACAACAACAGCACGCCGAAGACCACTGGGTTAAAACAAAATGGTTCCGGCCTTTAAGGTTTTCTTTATGGCCAACCTTGTCGTTTCCCTCGGGCCTCTGGTTCGACTGCTGGCCGCCATTGGAGCGATCAGCAGTTTGATGCTGGTCGGCTTGCTCAACCTGGTTCATTGAGTCGGCCTCCGCTTGAGTGCCCTCCCCATTGACGTCCTGCTGCCGGAGATCCGCGCAGCGCTGACGCCAGGCAGCACAACACTTTTGCAGGCTCCACCCGGGGCCGGGAAAACCACCCGCGTCCCCCTCGCTCTGATCGGAGCGGTCGAGGGCGTCCCTCCGGCTCCAGGAGCATCCGGAAAGATCTGGATGCTGGAGCCGCGGCGGCTGGCCGCCCGAGCTGCGGCATCCCGGCTGGCCGCATCCCTCGATGAGACGGTCGGCGACCGGATTGGCTACTCCGTTCGTGGTGAATCCCGACGTTCAGCCAACACCCAGGTGGAGGTGATCACCGACGGGCTCTTCCTGCGACGGCTCCAGGCCGACCCCTCTCTCCAAGGCGTTGCTTGCGTCCTGTTTGACGAGTTCCATGAACGCCGTCGCGATGCGGACCTCGCCTTCGCCTTGATGGAGGAAGCGCGCCCGCTGCTCAATCCTGAGCTGGCGGTGATGCTGATGTCCGCCACGCTGGACCTCTCGGATCTCCGGGCACGGCTGCCGCAGGCTGCTGTCCTGGAAAGCGATGGTCGGGCGTTCCCGGTCGACACCAGCCACCAACCGCCCCGGAACGATGAATCGCTGCCGCGGCAGGTGCTGAGAGCCATCGAAGACCACGCCCTCCACCTGCCGAAGGGCAGCGGGGTTCTGGTCTTTCTGCCCGGCCTCGCCGAAATCCGCCGTTGTCAGGACGTGCTGGGCGAGAGCAGCTCACTCGCCGACTGGTCGATCCAACCGCTGCATGGCCAGATGGCTCTGGCCGACCAATCCAAGGCGTTGCAACGCTGCCGCGGGGATCAAGCCGGCAGCGTGATCCTGGCGAGCGCGATTGCCGAGAGCTCGGTCACGGTGGATGGCGTGGCCCTGGTCATCGACAGCGGCCTCAGCCGGCAGCTCCGCTACGACCCCAACACGGGAATGGAAGGGCTGGAAACAGTCCCCTCCAGCTTGGCCAGCGCTGATCAACGCCGGGGCCGCGCTGGACGCCAAGGCCCCGGCAGCTGCATCCGGCTGTGGTCCCCCGCTGAACAACAACGGCGCCCGGCCTTCAGCCCACCGGACTTGCAACTCGCTGACCCACTCCCCCTGGTGATGGAGCTCGCCCAATGGGGCGCCGGACGGGGCGAGCAACTTCCCTGGCTGGATCCGCCGTCAGCGGCGGCCTTGGCGGAGGGCCAGCAACAGCTGCAAGCCATGCAGGTGGTCACCAGCAGCGGTGGACTAACGGGTCTGGGCAAGCAGCTCAGCCGGTTGAGCGTTCACCCGCGGCTGGGGCTGCTCATGCTCGAGGCACAACACCAGGGCTGCCCGGCGCTGGGCTGTGATCTCGCAGCACTGTTGAGTGACCGGGACCCACTCGCCGGCCGGATGGCCGGTGCCGACCTGCACCATCGCCTGGATGCCTTACGGCGCGACAACCACTGTCGACAGCAGCGACAGCTGAGCCGGCAGTTACGTCAACAGCTCAAGGCACTTCAGCCATCCACAGACGCAACACCCTCCACGCCGGCATCGGCGGCTGAGCTGCTGCTCCGGGCCTTCCCCGACTGGTTAGCCCTGCAACGTGAGGGACAACCCGGCCGCTATCAGCTGCGCCAGGGGCGAGGAGCGGTGCTCCAGGCGGGCGACCCGCTGTGGGGAACGCCCGCTCTGGCGGTGGCGCGCCTGGACATGGGCCAACGGGACTGCCGCATTCAGCTGGCCCTGCCGCTCTCCGAGGCCAGCCTCGCCCGGTTGACAACCGCGGACGGCCAGTGGCGGGACAGCCTGCGCTGGGATCCGGACCAGGAACGCATTCAGGCCCGACGGCAGTTGTGCCTGGGCGAGCTGGTGCTGCGTGATGAGGCGCAACCGGCACCGTCCGGCGCCCGCTGCCGCGCCCTCCTGATCCAACAGCTGGAGCAGGACGGATCGCTGCGAGCACTGCCGTGGACCGAGCCGAGCGAGCAACTGCGCTGCCGACTGGAGCTGCTGCACCGCCGCCTGGGGGATCCCTGGCCGGAGCGCAGTGTCCCCGCGCTGCTGCAGAGCCTCGATCACTGGCTCGGGCCGAGCTTGGAGAGCTGCCAGAGCTGGAGGGATCTCGAGAGCGCAACGCTGGACGAAGCGCTCTGGACCGACCTGCCCTGGAGTCA
This sequence comes from Parasynechococcus sp., assembly GCF_042954325.1. Lineage (GTDB taxonomy): Bacteria > Cyanobacteriota > Cyanobacteriia > PCC-6307 > Cyanobiaceae > Parasynechococcus. The sequence continues at coordinate 17,465 of NZ_JBGKDS010000044.1, forward strand.
GCGCCAGGAGCTGGATCGCCTGCTGCCCCGACGCCTCACGATCCCCAGTGGGCGACAGGCAACCTTGCAGTACAGCGACGACGCAGTGGTTCTGGCGGTGAAGCTCCAGGAGATGTTCGGCTGTCGCTCCGGGCCGACCGTGCTCAACGGCCAACTTCCCGTCACCCTGGAGCTGCTCTCACCGGCGGGGCGATCCCTGCAGAGAACCTCGGACCTGAGCGGCTTCTGGCGGGGGAGTTACAGCGATGTGCGCCGGGAAATGCGTGGTCGGTACCCCAAGCATCCCTGGCCTGAGAACCCAGCGGACGCTGTGGCAACCGCCAAGACCAAACGCTGGCTGAAGGGGACCGCTTCCTAAGCACGATCAGCGCGTTCTGACAAGTCCGACAAAAGAAGCAACATTTCTCCAAGCTTTGTTACATTGTCTCCAACGCAATCCGCGCACAACCCATGTCCGACAACACCCGCTTCGGTTTCGTCAACTTCGCTGAGACCTGGAATGGCCGCCTGGCCATGATGGGCTTCGTCATCGGCCTCGGCACTGAACTGCTGACCGGCCAGGGCATCCTCAGCCAGATCGGCCTCGGCTGATCAGCTTCACGATAAAAAGCCCCGCCTTCGGGCGGGTTTTTTTTGTGCCACACCCCATCTCAACTGCCGATGGTTCACAGTGGACTCCCGCGATGAAGGCTCCCTTGGCACCGCTCTACGTCCGCAACCGTCGAGATGGCTCCAGGTTGCTCAGCAGTGCCGTTGTGGCCTTCACCATCTCCACCACACAGCTTCAGCATGCAGGCGGCTGGTGGTTGGCTCTGATCAGCGGTGCGATCTGCATCTACTGGGGACTCGCCTATCGCCGCCTTCGTGTTGAACGCTGATCCGATCCCGACCTATTCAGTCAGCGAACTGAATGGAGCCATCGGAAGTCTTCTGGAACGGGGATTCGCACCCCGTTTTTTGCTGGATGCCAGCGTTTCCCGCCCCCAAGTGAAGAAGGGTCATCTCTGGATGACCTTGACCGATGGGGACGCCAGCATCTCCGCGGTGGTCTGGGCCTCGCGGCTGAAACAACTGAGCTTTGAACCCAAGGACGGGGACGGCGTCACGGTGGTCGGCAAGCTCAATTTCTGGGCTGCACGGGCTTCTCTCACCGTACAGGCGCTGGACATTCGGCCGAGCTTGACCACGGTGCTGCGCCTGTTTGAGCAGACCAAGGCTCGGCTGCTCGAGGAGGGGGTGATCGACCCCAGCCGCCGGCGTGCCTTACCGCGATCGCCTGGCACGCTGGCCATCCTGACCAGTGCCCCCAGTTCGGCATTAGCCGATATTTTGCGGACCTCCCAAGAGCGCTGGCCCGCCACCCGATTGCTCGTGGTCCCGATCCCGGTGCAGGGGGCGGTCGCCGATCGCATTCGAACGGTGCTGGATCATCTGGCGGCCGAGGTCGAACGTTTGGGTGTGGATGCCCTTGTGCTGGCCCGCGGCGGGGGCAGCCGTGAAGACCTCGCTGTCTTCGATGATGAAGACCTCTGCCGTGACCTGGCGACCTTTCCGGTTCCCGTCGTCACCGGGATCGGCCATGACGATGATCTGACGGTTGCCGATCTCGTCGCGGACCACCGTGCAGCAACACCAACGGCCGCGATGGTGGCGCTTCTTCCCGATCGCCATGATCAACTGCGAGATCTCCAGCAACGCCGGCAACGCTTACTGGATCACCAGCGCTGGTGGATCAGCCGAGAACAGCAACGGATGCGAGAGCGTGCGGAGCAGCTTGAACTGCACCATCCAGCCCTGGCATTGCAACGCATCCGCAGCAGCCTGCACCAAAAGCGGGTCCTCCTCGATGCCCTATCGCCAGAGCGCTGGCTCAAGCGGGGCCTCGTCATGGTGCAGGACGCCTCGGGACAAAGCGTGGACAGCAGTCGCGATCTCCAGCAGGGTGACAGGCTGACCCTGCAGTTCGCCGATGGGGCCGTCGAAGCCCTGGTCGACACCACCACTGATCAATCCAAGCCCTGATGGCCGAGCCCACCCTGAACAAACAAATCCAGGCATGGAAAAAGGCCGCTGCCGCTCTCAGCTATGAGGAGTCGCTGCAGGCCCTGGATCTGCTGTTGAGCGAATTGCAGCGCGATGCCGTTCCAATGCGCGATCTGCAACGCCATTACTTACAAGGCCAGGTCTATCTGGAACACTGCGAATCCTTGCTGGCCGCTGCCGAACAGACGGTGGTTCAACTCGATCCCGACAGTCTTCAACCGGAATCCGATGCGTAAGGCACTGCCCTGGATCTATCTGCTGCTCGCCCTGGTGGGGGCTGGACTCACCTGGCAGGCCAATCTTGCCTTCATCGCGGAAAGCAGCAGCGCCGGCTTCGAACTGCAACGCTTCATCAGCGATGCCTCCAGTAATCCAGCCTCACAGTCACTGAGTCGAGACTTACTGATCGGTGCCACTGCCGTGAGCCTATGGATGAGCGTTGAGGGGCCACGGTTGAAGATCCGCTTCTGGTGGCTGGGCATTGTGCTGAGCTTCAGCGTGGCGTTTGCCTGCGGAGCTCCATTCTTTCTGTTCCTGCGCGAGCGCCATTTGCTCGCGATGGAGGAGCAAAAGGATCAGGACTCACCATCCACGTCCTGAGCCGTGACATCAATGGTGCATTCGCTGGCCGGGACACCTGGATTGCGCGCGGCGGCCTGAGCATTCGCCGAGCTCTCAGCAAAGGGGGTTCCACAGACGGTGCACTGCGGACTCGCCGCCATCGACACCGCGCCACAGGCCGCACAGGTGCGGGTTCGGGATTGCAGCACTTTCCAGCCAATCCAGCCCAGGCCAGTCAGGACCAAAGGAATGGCGACCACCGCCAACATCAACCCACCGATCAGATCGAGCAACACCCGACCGGCGGCCGTCGGCAGCAGCACCAGCAGCAAAAGGCCAAGCCAGAGCAGAGGAGACGGTCGATTCATGGTGGAGAACACCTCTGATGAAACCTGAACCGAACAATCATCTCCGGTTCACGGCGGAGATCAAGCGAAGGAACGGTTCGGATCTCCAACGCTGTGGGGCGCCAACCGGGAAGACGCTAATTCGACACTCCAGCATTGCCCGAAATAAACAATCACTCCGATCAACCACACCCACAACGACAGAAGTAAAACACCACCAATCACCCCGTAGGCCTGGTATCGACTACCCAACGAAATAATACTCAGACTCAAGACTTCATTGAGAAAGGTCAGGGCGAGTCCGATCAGAACCGACCCAGGCACCAAGGCCAACCAAGGAACACGTCGATTGGCAAGAACCCTTTGCAACAGGAAGGCCAAGAGGGTGAGCCACAACACCGGGCCCAGGAATCGACTGATGCTGAAGATCGGTGTTCGCAACAGAAAGTCCACTAAACGCGGTGCGATTTCACGCGCCGAGAGCAGTAAATCCTCCGGCAAGCGACCCAAGCTTGAAAGCAGCTGTCCAAGAATGATCAGTGACGATACAAACAAAACACTGACAAAGGCTTGAAGACGATTCTGCAGAAAACGCCAGGCCTGAATTGAGAGTGGTGGTGGTGCAACAGGTGGGGGAATGAGATCCTGCCAAAGACGATCAGACCCCCGCTGCAAGGCGAGGTAAGCATTACTCGCCGTCAACAACAACACAACAACACCCAAGATGCCGGCCCCAAACCCCTGGGCGACCAGACCTTCCAAAGTGGTGCCGACCAGTTCTACGACGGACGGCGGGAGCAAGGGTGAAACCCCGGCCAAGACATCATCAATTCCTTGGCTGGTGCCATAGATACGCGCCGCAACGGCGAGGGCGATCAACAGCAACGGGAAGATCGACTGAAGTGTGTGATAAGCGAATGCCGCACTGAGATCCACACAATCAGTGGAGGCCCAACGCTGGCAGGCCTTCCAAAGACTTACAAGAACAGTTTTAAATCGGCTGCGTTGCCGCCCCAAACTCAAACAACTGACAAAGAACAGCCTACCGCGATTAGGGATGGCAAGAGGGCACAAAAAAACCACCTCTTCGCAGAGGTGGTTTCTTCGTTCAATGGAGCAGTGCTGTCTTCAGACGGCAGCTGTTCCGTTGATGATTTGAAAATGTTTTACCTGGCACCGAGCTATTTTCTCAGGGGGC
>NZ_JBGKDS010000045.1:0-40045 GCF_042954325.1 Parasynechococcus sp.
ACGCTCACAACTTCCCCCTCGACCTGGCTGCTGCTGAGTCCACTCCTGTGGCTCTGCAGGCACCTGCCATCGGTTGATCTGGAATCAACCTGTTCCTTCTGGAACAGAACAAACGATTCAGATCAACTGAATCGGAAAGCCCCCGCCTCACGGTGGGGGCTTTTTGTTGTGGGCTGTTGCGTCACAACAATTGCTGGACGGCTTGAGCCCAGCCCTGGGCATGGCTGGCTGGGGCCAGTTGAAAGCGACCGCTCTGCAATTGATCGGAGAACGCCGGGTGTGGGCCGGAGGCCCCTGGGACGACAACTGCGATGTCGGCGAGATTCAGCAAGGGCAGATCGTTGGGTGAGTCCCCCAGGCCAAGCACTTTGGCGTTCGGGGATTGCAGTTTGGTTCGCAGCTGCCGCAAGGCGTTGCCTTTGCTGACCGTCTTGCCGAGCAAGTGGGCCATCCTGTTCCCTTCGACAAGGCTTAGGCCCCGCGCATCGGCGAGAGCATGCAGTCTGGGTCTCAGGGAGGGCTGCACCGGGACAAACGGAACACTCCACTGACGGCGTTGAGCGGAGCGCAAGGTTTCACCTTCGAGTCCCAGCAGCGCTTTCCCTTGGATCTCTGAGAGATCTTCGAGGGCCAACAGTGGTTCATTCAGGGCTTCACTGAGCGCATCAAGTTCGGGACGCAGCTGCCCATGGCTTGGTCCGAGGCTGAGCGACCATTCCTCACCGTTGTCGGACTGTCCATGAATGGCGCCTCCGTTTTCGACGATGAAGGGATCGTTGAGTCCAGCTTCTGCGCGAAACGCGCGCACTTCTTCTGCGGTCTTGCTGGTGCAGGGAATGATTGGAATTCCCTTGCGCTGAAGGGCTGAGATCGCCTCCGCCGCCGCTGCCCAGCTGTAACTGTGATCCATCAGGGTGCCATCAAGATCGGTCACCACCCACCACTGGTCGCTCATCGCTGAGGCTCCTGCTGCAACCAACGCACTTCGAACGGTTTCAGCTGCAGTGCATTGGCCTGTTCCAACTTCGATTGCGGCTGGAGTCGATCACACCAAGGTCCAACGGACCCAGCGGATGTCAGATCGCTCGGGCGGAGACTCAGTCGGGATGGGGTGAGGTTGTGGATGGCCCAGATTGTGTCTCGGCCCTCCCCCCGCTGCAAAACGACCGCGTCTTCGCGGCTGTCACTGAGCACATCCATGGGGGAGTTGGGTTCAAAGGCGCTCAGGGTCGAGCGGATCGTCATGGCAGTCCGCAGCTGATCAAGCACGATGCTCGCGGGATCATGGGGATCTCGGAGCCGATTGTCCAGGGTGGAATGGCGGAATGTCGGTCGATTGAGATCGCGCCGATGGCCGGATCGACGGAAACCGGCCAGATCGTTGGGTGTTGCCAGCAGGGCCGGCAAATAGAAGGCAGGAATTCCCGGCAAGGCGAGGATGAGCAGTTGCGTGACCAGGAACCGCTCGATCTGCAGGTGGCCTGGATCAATGCCGCCATCGGCCATGGCCGACCACCAACTGATGTTGATTTCGTAGGGAATCTCGCTGCCGTCGGTGAGGCGGCGATGACTAATCAGACCGCCGCGTTGTTCACATCGGATCAGGAGTTGGATCAAACGGTTGTCATCCATCAGTCCTTCAAGGGGCCGCAGCCCCACGCCGTCATGGCTGGCGGTGAAATTCAGCAGACCGCTGTCACTTGGGAGTTGTGGCCAGCGTCGAAGCCATCGATTGAGTAAATCGGCCTTGCCGCTGATGGCGGCTTCGAGAAGCAGGGGTGGCAGAGGAAAGTTATAAGCGAGATGGGCTTCCTCACCACTCCGGAGGTAAGAGAGATTTTCTTGCTCTGGCACATTGGTTTCGGTGACTAAAACTCCAGAGGGCACGGCTTGATCGAGCAGAAGGCGCAGGACTTCCACGATCCGATGGGCTTCCGGTTGGTGGATGCAACTCGTGAAGGGTTCCTTCCAGATGAAGCCAACGGCATCGAGCCGGATCCAGGACACGCCGTGCCGACAGAACCGTTGCATTAAGTCGGTGAACCCCTTCAGTACGGCGGGATTCCTCCAGTTCACGTCCACTTGGTCAGGCCCGAAGGTCGTCCACACCTGTTGCGGGCCACTGGCACTGAGCAACGTCGTGAATAACGCAGAACTCCTGGGCCGGACCACCGCCTCCCAGCAGGGGTCGGGTGATCCGGTCAGGATGCAGGATCGTCCCGGCTCAGCCCCCTGGATGAAGTCCTGCACCCAGGGGTGTGAGGCTGAGATGTGATTCAGCACCAGATCAGCCATCAGGCTTCGACCCTCTGCGAGGGCATCCAGATCACTCCAGTCGCCGTGCTGCTCGGCCAGGTTGTGGTGACTGGACACAGCAAATCCACCGTCGCTCGTGGACTCCAGAAAGGGGAGGATGTGCACCACGGATGCCAAGGGCATCAGGTGGGTGTTGAGCACATCACGAAGCGTGGCCAGTCCCGCCCGCCCGTCGTCTCGGACGCTGTCTGCGTAGGTGATCAGAACGCAGGTGCTTGCATCCCAGCGGATTGGATTGTGGTTGATCGCTGACAGCTGCTCACAAGACTGCAGCAAATGCGACGACATCAAATCGAGGCTCTCGGAAGACTGCTTGCCGTAAAGCCTGTGGAGCAGAGAGTCCAAATTCTTTTTCGGCGTTCTCTGCATTGCCCCCCTATCTGCGGTCAACACCAAAGGTATGGGTCAGCTCTCTGCTTTTTGTTGTTTCAAGGGACACTGCATGGATTTTCAGCAGGGACTGATCACAACCGTCCATGATTACGGTCTGGGCAATCTCGATCCCATTGCCTTTCGCAAGGGGCTTTCGCGACGGCCAACAGCTCTGTTGATTCCATGCTTGATGGAGGAGTTCAGTCGTCCGGCTCTCAAGTTGATCCGTGAGGCTTTATCCCAGCTGGAAGGATTGCAATCGCTGGTCATTGCCTTAGCGGCGGATTCAGCGGAGGAGGTTGCGGCTGCGGAGCAGTTCTTTGCAGGCATGCCATTTCCAGTGCATGTGCATTGGACCAATGGACCAGCGGTCCGCGAGCTGCTTCTCTCCGTCAAAGAACTTGGTCTCGATGTGATGGGCCCCCCCGGGAAGGGATGGGCTGTCTGGCAAGGCCTCGGGGTCGCCTGTCAGGAGGCTGAAGTGGTCGGTCTGTTCGATGCCGATATCCGTACCTTTGGCCCGTCGTATCCCGAACGGATGTTGCGTCCCCTGCTGGATCCGTCCCACGGCGTTGCCTATGTCAAAGCGTTTTACAGCAGGTTGTCCCTCGAAACGAATGCCCTGCAGGGCCGGGCAACGCGTTTGTTTGTGGGGCCATTGCTCAGCAGCTTGGAGCAGATGTTTGGAACCCTGCCGTATCTCAGATATCTCCAGTCGTTTCGTTATCCCTTGGCAGGTGAATTTGCGTTCACAACAGATCTGGCCATGAATCTGAGAATTCCCTCCGACTGGGGGCTCGAGATCGGTCTGTTGTCTGAGGTGTACCGACATGTGGCCTCAAGTCGCATTGCCCAGGTTGACCTCGGCTTGTTCGATCACAAACACAAATCGCTTGGGACACAACCCTCAGAGGGGTTGCAACGGATGGCCAGTGAGATCTTCGGAACGGTCCTGCGGGGCTTGATGGAGCACGAAGGGTCCATTGTCTCGAGGGATCAACTGCCCACCTTGGAGGTGCTCTATCGACGGGTTGGTGAGGATCGAGTGCGGCAGTTTGGTCTCGATTCGGCTGTCAATGGCCTCCCCTACGATCGACATTCCGAGGAGTTGGCTGTGCAGAGCTTCTCAGGATTGTTGCGTTCCGGCCTGAACAAATTGCTGGAGGCACCGATTGCCCATCAGTTGCCCAGTTGGTCTCGGTTGAGCAGTTGTTCGGCGGGTTTGCAGGCTGACCTGGCCGAGGCCGGTTCCGCTGATCGTGCTCGCTTGCTCAAGCCCCGTCCGATCAGTCCAGAGCTTCTGCGAACACCGGCACAGGTGGCCTAGTCCGTTGACACGTGAAAATGGAGGCATGAGCGATGCGAGCCCCCACCTCCAGTTTGAGCTCGATCGTGACGCCATACGGCTGTTGCACCGATCGGTCTCCTTTTATTTGGAGAAATGGCCGGGGGGCCCCGACCCACGCGAACAGGAATCGCTTCAACGGATGAAAACCCTCCTGACCGCAGCTCTGCTGGAGTGTTCGTTGGAGCAGGACGGTGAGCGTTAAGGGTGGATGAATCGGACACGCTCCGCGACGCGTCCAGGCGCTCCGGACAGATGTTCTGGGATCAGCGTTTCTCTGAACGGGGCTATGCCTATGGTCAGGCCCCAAACCAGTTTCTGACGACACGGGTCCCTCAGCTGAGACCGGGTCATGCTCTGTGTCTGGCTGAGGGCGGTGGGCGCAATGCCGTGTATCTCGCTGAGCGTGGCTTCCAGGTCACAGCACAGGATTTCAGCGCTGAGGGTTTGCGACTTGCTGAAGAGCTGGCTGAGAGCAGGGGTGTTGCCTTGACCTGTCAGAAGGTGGATTTATCGGATTTTGAGCCGCCAGTCTCCAGCGTGGACCTCATCGTTGCCATCTGGATGCATCTGCCCCCGGAGTTGCGTATCAACGTGCACCGGCGTGCCTCCATGGCCCTGAAGCCTGGTGGCGATCTGATTCTGGTGGCTTACACCCCCAGACAGCTGCACCACCAGACCGGTGGCCCATCGATGGCGTCGTGGTTGCTGGAACCAGAGCAGCTTCGCCAGGATTTTGCCGACTGTGACTGCCTGGTCCTGGAGGAGGTGACGACGGTGCTTGATGAAGGCCCGGCTCACCAGGGTCTGAGTGCTGTGGTCAGGTTCCACGCCAGAAAACGGCGCTGAAGAACGGTTCGAGCGTCGCTACAACCAGAACAGTGCCACCAAGGCCTCGATGGGTTGGCTGATTGTTCTTGTTGTTCTTTGTCTGGTGTCCTGGCTGGGATGGAGATGGACGCAGGTTGAACAGCGCCGTTTGGCCAACACAGGTCGTCGTTTGGTGAAACGGCTAAGGCCTCCCTCCAAACGTCGCAAACACTTTCATTGATGCTGGTGTTCTCGACAGATATGGCCATCCTTCCAGCTCCAAACCCAGGGATCGATGGCCTTGGCCTGCTGCAGATCAGGGTGATCGTTCAAGCGCACCGGAATGAATTCGGTTCGAAAATCGAACTCAGGATCCCGGTGTGATTGATTTAGAACCATGCTGCCGCCGTCGTTGGAAACGGAGCGGTGGAAGGTTCCGATCGGGATTTGAAGTGCGCCCATGGCACGCACGAGTTCGATCACATGGTGGGGATGATCCCAGTTGGGATTCAGCAGGGTGAAGCGTCGTTTTCCTTCGAGCACCAGGTTGTGGTCCACTTGGTGCCGGTGAACGTAATACTGCTCACTACCATCGGCATCCGGGGGTGAGATGGCTGCCCCGTGGTGTGCAACAACATCGGTGCCGTTGCTCCCTGGTACCCCGGCATCGAAGAAGGTGACAGCTGGAGTTTCTCTGAAAATGTGAATCGGAATGAAGTGGAGTCGCATGTTTTTTCTCCCTTAGGCCCAGTTCAGTTCGATGTTGATGGTGGAATCAAGATTGCGTTTCACAGGGCAATCTTGGGCGACGCGTTGCAGCAACTTGCGTTGTTCCTTTGTCAGGTTGGTGGGAAGGGTGATGTCAACGCGCAGGGTCTCAATTCGTCGTGGAGGGTGTGTGGTCATCACCTTCTCCACATTGGCTTTCGCGTCCCCAAGGTCCCAGCCGCGACGTCGGGCCGTGATGCCCATGATGGTCAAGACACAGGTTCCCAGTGCTGTCGCAAGCAGGTCTGTCGGTGAAAAGCTCTCACCACGACCATCGTGATCTGTGGGGGCATCGGTCTGGATCTCGACACCGGATTGTTGATGGCGTGCGATGCAGTGGAGATCGCCTCCGTAGGAGCAGTGAATCGTTGGCATCATTCACCTCGCCTCGTTGTCTTTAGCTTCGTCGGCCTCGTTGTCGTGGAGACAGTGTGTTGGAAATTGTTGGTTAAGTTTCCGCCATGGATGAGGGACGCTTGCCCGCTCCGGGCCTTACATCCATGCACGTCAGAGGGGGAAGCATGGTGATGTCGTCATCGTCAACCTTTACTGAGCTGCTCAGTGAAGATTCCACGCGAGTTGCGGAGAATTTGACTGCCATCTTGCAATCGGACACCTACCAGCGTGCCCATCAAGATGCCGCATTGTTGGAATCCGATGCGATGCGCGGGGTGCGCATGCTGCTTGAGATGACGAAGCCTCAGGCGGTCTTGAATGACCATCAGGTTGACTCCACAGTCATCGTGTTTGGCGGTGTGCATGTTGTCTCGCAAGACCTGGCACAGCAGCGCTTGGATCGGGCCGTTGAGGCTCTGGCTCTTGACCCTGAATCGGCTTCGCTTCAGCGGGCTTGTTCGAGGGCTGAGCGTCTGCGGGAGTTATCCCATTTTTATGATGATGCCCGACAATTCGCTCAGATCGTGAGTTCACAAGCGGCCGATGACGGCCGCCATCATGTGATTGTGACCGGTGGTGGTCCAGGCATCATGGAAGCGGCGAATCGTGGTGCTTTTGATGTTGGCGGCCGCTCCATCGGCTTGAACATCACACTTCCGGGCGAGCAGCATCCCAATCCCTATGTCACGCCAGAATTGTGCTTTCTATTTAATTATTTTGCCTTAAGGAAATTCCACTTTGTGATGCGCTCTGCCGGTGCTGTTTTGTTCCCAGGCGGATTTGGAACGTTGGATGAATTGTTTGAGGTGTTGACATTGCGCCAGACCGGAATGAAGCGCTCGATGCCTGTTGTGCTGTTTGGTCGTGAGTATTGGTCGCGGCTGATTGACTTCGATTTTTTATCTGATTCCGGTCTGATTGCCGACGAACATCTCGAGTTATTCCAGCTGACTGACTCCGTGGATGAGGCGTGGCAGATCATCAAATCGTTCACGCCGAGCGATGGTTAACCCCGATCTGAGCCGTTCCTCTCCGGCGAGCGCTGACGGATGGGGTCCCGGTGGGGAAAACGGCCATGGCTTGCAATGATTTCGCGATATCGCCTGGCCAGGGCTGTTGTTCTCGGGTCGGTCCAGAGCTCAAACAATGGAACGGCTGCGGTCTGGATGCTCAGGTCCTCACTGTGCAAGCGCGGCATCAACCAGAACTGCCGCTTCGGGCGACTTGGTTCGGCGGCAATCCAACCGCAGACTTCCGCGAGGAGGCTGATCCGGAGTGCCATCGGGTCACCGGAGAACGCCCTTGGCTGATGCCGCCAGATCTGTCGAGTGAATTGATCGAGCAGAAGGACAAGGGCGAGAGCTGAGTCGGGGTGTTGCTCCCAATGCATCAGTTCGCCCTGGATCGCCTGCTTGACCCGATGCCCAAATCGTTCCGCGATGCATGCATCAAACTCGGGATCCGCGCGAAACCATTGAACGGGTCGGCACTCCTCGAACCAGAAGCTGAGGATGGACGCCGGTTCGTCAGCTGGGAGCAACCCGGCAGCCCAGTTGGATGGAACCTTCGTCGAGAAGGCGACCAAGGCGTTGGGCAACAGCCTCTTCAGTCCGACTGAATTGATTTTGGTGGTCGGTCACCCAGTTCATTTCACCATCGGTGATGACACCGGTGGAGATGGCTTCGAGAAAGAGTTCGCCGAGGGTCATCTGCCTCAAGTCGAGTCCCTGCAGGGTGGGTAGAACCTCGCGACTGTGCAGGGCTCCCTCATCTTTCTTCACGGCTTAAGTCGCATTCCCTTGGGGAGGCAGCTGGTGGATGACGTCGGCGATGGTGTTGTACGGCCTCGCATCACAGCTCAGAAGAATGATCTGCAGACCACGCTGCGCAGCGCGCTCAAGCATCGCTTTCAGGCCTTGAACTCTGTCTGGGTCACTGTTGGTGAACGCGTCATCAAAAACAAGCGGTAAGCAGTTGTCATGGCCTGGACGCAGAACGTCGGCCATGGCCAGCCGCACGGCCGCTGCCAACTGTTCACGCATGCCCCCGCTCAGCTCGCGGAAGTCGTAAGCAGCCGTTCCACGGCAGAGCTGCAAGCCATGGAAGCCGCTGCCCTGCTGGAAGTTCAGACGGCTGTGGGCCTGCTGGCCCAGCATCGGTGCGAGCAGGTTGTTGACTGCGTCGCTGAGAGGTTGGCTGTACCGCTGGGATAAGTCGTTCTGGGCTGAATGAAACAGCTCCTGAAGCAAGGTCTGCGCCTTGATGCGCTGTCTGAACTGTTGAAGCTCATCGTGGGCCGCCATGGCTTGCGCTTCGGCTTTCGCCAGCCGGTCGTAAGGATCACTGGCACTGATCTGGTCGCAGCGTTCCTTGCCGCGTCCACGACGATCGATCAGATCTTCCCGCCGCTTTTGCAGGGTCTCCAGTTGGTGGGAGGTGGATTCTGTTTCGGCGAACAATCGTTCGGCATCAAGGGCTTTCAGCTGTTGTTCGACATGGTTCACGGCCTGCTCTGCCACCCGCAAGGCCTTGTCCTGCTCGGCTTGTTCGTTGCGCTGCATCGCAAGGTCACCATGCTGTTCCACCAGGGCGGTCAGAGCCTGCTGCCGTTCGCTCAGATCGTTGTGCAGCAGTTTTGCTTCCGTTTCGGCATCGTGTTGATCGCGCCGATGACGTTGCTGTTCCGACCGTGTTCTCTCCAGCTGGATTTCGAGGGAGCGCAGCGTTGTTCTCAGGGTCTGCTGCTCTCGATGTTGGCTCTCGAGCTCTGCGCGCAGTTCCGTGTGATCTCTCTCTGTTTTGGCTGGGGCCTCAGCCTGCTGGGGTGTCGGCAACAGAGCCAGCTGCTTTTGCAGGGCCTGCTCCCGCTGTTCGAGTTCCTGAATCTGCGTTGGTGAGGGTGGGGTGATCGACTGGAGGGTCTGTTCCAGTCGCCGGTGCTCGCTGAAGGCCGTTTCGGCAGCCTGGAGATCGTTCAGTTGCAGAGCGTTCAGCTTGGTTTTCAGCAGCGCAGCATTGGTGTCGATGCTCTGTTTCAAGGAGCTGAGCGCTGCTCCACCATTGGGTTTGATGCTCAGATGAATGTTGGCACCGATGTGCACGTCGGACGGTTCATCGATGATGTGCTCTTCACCGACCGCCAGCGGTTGGCCGTTCAGGCTGATGCCTTGGTCGCTGCTCAGCACGGTCAGTCCTGAGGCCATGGCGCTGCAGCGGATCGTCGCCTCTCGAACCTGACGATCCAGGTTGCGCAAGTCATCCATTCGTGCCGTATCAAGGCTGGGCAGGGCGTCGCGTTCCCGACACAACCGCTGGTGTTGCCGACTCAGATCCCTGAGTTGCTTGAGGTCACTGCAGGTGCGCGCAAGGTCGTGGTCCAGTTGTCGACGCTGGATCTGTTGTTGAAGCTCCAGATTGCTTTGTTCCAAACGTTGCAGGGCTTGATCCGCCTGGCGCCGATTCGTCGTGAGCTCCTCCAGGGTCGTTTCAAGCTCGATTTGCTTGGGCCGTCCCGTAGCGAGGCGTGCCGCAAGACCCTCCAGGCGTTGCTTGCGTTGGACGATCTCCTGATGAAGAGCGTCCTGACGCTGGATGCGTTCGCTGGCCCTTTGATGTCGCAGTCGAATTGGATCCAGCGCTTTGATTGCAAGATCTTGCTGAGCCTTCAGTGAACGGATCTGCTCGAGCTTCTGCTGCTGTTGCCGTTGTTGTTCCGTCAGTTCGGGGATCAGTGTGGTGTCCAGGTGATGGAATTCCTGACTGAGCTTGGTGAGATCCGCTGTGGCTTCGTCAAAGTCCTGGAGTTGCTGTCGGGCCTGATCCAGCCTTTGATCGGCAGCATTGTGTGCTTCTTCCAACCGCCAGAGCGGTGAGTGACGTTTCACGCCGCGGCTGGTGAACTGTTCCGCCAGGGCCTGGTCCAAGGCCTGGGAGACCTGTTGATCGAGTCGCGATTGCTGCACAACCGCTCCACCATGGAATTCCAGCTGTTCGAGCAGACCATCGAGGTCATAGCGGCTGTCGGCGAGCGGGTTGTCCCCTGCTAGTCCCTGCATCACCCATAGGTGGGCCCATCGTCCAGGCAGTCCTTTGTTGGCCTGGCGGCTGCTGAGGATGGCCTCAACGCCGAGCAGCTGGGCCAGCTGGTCTTCGGCTGCCGGTCCCTTGATGACCTGACCCTGCCCCGACGTGGACTGAAGACTGACCTGACCTGAACTGCCGCTGAATCGCTTGCGCAGACGCCATTGCTGGCCTCGGGCTTCGAAGGCCAGGTCCACCGTTGGCATGCCGAGCTGCTGACGCGATTGCAGAGCTTCCACCGTCGCTCCGGTGGCGGAGGCCTTGAGGAACAGCGTTCGATGCAGGGCCTCCACGAGCGTGCTTTTCCCGCTCTCGTTCGCTCCGCCGATCACAGTGATGCCTGGAGAGAAGGTCAGCTCCAGCGATCGATGGACTCGAACGTTTTCAAGCTGGCAGTGCAGTAAGCGCATCGCCTCAGTCCTCGTGGATGCGGCTGATGAGCCGGTGCAATTCCACCAGGGCCAGATTGGCCAGCTCGCCCGTGCCCTCGGCATGGATCGTGTCTTGAAGCTGGGCCGCGACACGGGAAATCAAAGGGTTGTCCTGCTGGTCGATGAGCTCGTTTAGCTCACGGACATCCGGAGTCAGTTGAATCGTGCCTTTGACCCTCAGACGCAGCAGTCGGTCGTTGAGATCGCTGCAGAGTTGTTCCCATCGCTGTTGATCGACCAGGTTGAGCGATCCGGAAACTTCGAGTCGCAACAGATCACGGGCCACGCGACCGCTGAGCTGCTCTTTCAGATGGCGTTCCAGTTGATCGAGATCGCCTCCACCGTTGAGGGTCACAGCCATGGTGTGCCAAGTCAGCCCACCGGTGGGGAGGGGCCGTACCTGCGGATGTTCTCCTCGGGAGACCTCGACCAAGAGCACTTGGCTGCGTTGATTGGCGTTGCCGCGATCAAACCGATCCGGTTCTGGAGTGCCCGAATACCAGGTGGATGGCGTGACCTCCATCAAGCCATGCCAGTCGCCCAGGGCGGTGTAGTCGATGGCACCTTCAGGTAGGGCTTTGAGATCGAGGCAATTCAGCGCCTGGCCCTGGTCGTCGTCATCGGTGTCGTAATCCCGCGCCGAAAAACCTTGGACACCGCCGTGGGCGAGCAGGATCCGTGGTTTGTCTGTCGCGAGTCCATCCCAGTTGCGATCCCGCAACCAGAAGGTTGGATCACGGCTATCCCGTTGACGCAGCAGCGGACAAGGCAGAACAACGGCCTGATCGAGTTCCAGGGGTTTTCTGTTGAGAAGAACCTGGAGATTGCTCGCCAGCTCAGGTTGATGGCGTCGGAAATCATCGCGATGCCAGACGGATCCCGCCCCCCCGTGATCATGGTTGCCGGGAATCACCAGCACCGGAACGGCCATGTGACCGATGGCTTCCAAGACCTCCACTAAAACGCCACTGGTGGGGGTCGGTGAATCGAAAAGGTCCCCTGCCACGAGGACGGCGTCGACACTGTTCGTCAGCGCATGCTCGGCGATTCGTGCAATGACGGCGATGCGTTCCCTTTGAAGAATGGCACGCTTGCCCTCGTCTTGAATGCGCCTGTAGGGCTTGCCGACCTGCCAATCGGCCGTATGAAGAAAACGGAACACGGGTGAATCAGTCGATGAAACGCCCGTAAACCCAGCGGGTCAATCCACCCAAAATTGGCACAGGACCGAAGGTTGGCAGGATGAAGTCAAAGTAATCGTAGTGGTTGACAATGAGACCTGATTCGTTGAATTGAAGTCGTGTTGTCCCTGGGTAAATAAATTCAATTCCATTGATCTTGAGTCCCATTCTCCACTCGACAAAGGCGATATCGCTGTTTTTTACAACGTTAAGGGCTTCTAGGAATGTGTCGTCGCACCGACGCAATAAATTATCCTGTGCCTTGATGTAGGACTCGATTCCTGACTGTGTTTGTGTTGGGTCGACAAAGATGACATCCTCTGCATAGACAGCTCTCCATTGTTCGGCTGTCGGACCCGGTGATCCATAGGGTTTGCTGAACAATTCGTGCAGGCTGTCTTCGTTGAGTGGCGGCGTCAGCATGGTTCAAAGGCGGCGTTCACGGGGGGGCCTCCACCGGGTGGAATCGAGCATCCCGCAGGCAAGGCTGCCTCCTGAGTTGCCTCAGTGGTGGTGTCGTTCTCGGTGTCTTCGGTGGTGGCGTCGGCTTGTTGATCCCGTTTTGGGTTGACTGGATCACGCTTCTTGGCAGCTGTGGAATCCGTCTCCTCTTGGCTCCCCCAGCGATTGGGAATGATTGTTGCGGTGGGTGCAACCCGCAAATCTTCCGGAGGTTGCACCGTTCTCAGATCAATCTTCTCTTGCTGCATCAGCGAGAGTGTGAGCGTATAAGTCAGTGCCGCTGTTGCTCCAACGATACCGATTAGGACAACGCGTCCTCGGATTGGAAAAAGCGGCAGAGCCATACCTCAACAAGAGTCAGATTAAAGGTCTAAGCCCACCTGTGCTGTAACGGTGTTGTTCTGGGTTGGAGTTGTCATGCTTTGGTAGATCGACTGGAACTCCAGGCTGGTGAATAAACGACTCTCAGGGACTGGGAAGAGTTTCAGTTGTGCTGTGAATGTGTTCGAGGGTTTGATCTCTGAGGCAAAGGCTGCCGACAGACGATTGGCAAGATTGACTTCAACAGCCCGCCAGGGTGTCCAGCTCAGCTCCGCCGTGATGGTGCCTCCGGCGTAGCTGTTGTCGCAGTATGGGTCGGTTGAGCAGTCAGAACCTCCACCACTCCATTGCACGGAGGGGCCTGCCGAAAGGGTGAGTTCCGTTGTCTCGGTTTTGAGAATGGGAACACTGAGGCCGAGTGAGGCGAGCACATCATCGGTTCCCACATCATTCAACGCATTGCGTTGGTATGTGCTGAGGGCGTAGAGCCCTAGACCGCGTTGGAGTGTGCGGTCGTAGCGAAGGCTGAATTCACCCTTTTTGGTTTTTATTTCTGGCGATTCTCCTTTGTTTTGGCTTCGGCTGTAGTTCGCTGCGGCTTTGAATTCGAGTTTATTGATGTCATCCCGATAAGCCGAAAGCACTTTGACGTTCCCGCTCAGCGTGCTGTCGCCATCTTTTCCGTTGGCATTCAGGCCCGCGGAAATGGAGCTGGACCAAGGTTGTTTGGGAGCTGTCGGTTGAATGGCGTCGCGGGGAATCTCCACCCGTCCAAGTTGCGGATGCATGAGCACTTGGGTGGTCTCAGTGGATTCCTCAGGAACCGGAGTTCCTGTGATCGTGTCACCGTTGCGCAGCTTGAGGGACAAGCTGGGCTCAGCGGCCAGGACCATGCAGGAGCTGGCGAAGAGGGAACAACCGGCGATGCCGATGCTGATGGGGCGAAGCATGGTGGTGTCTTTAGCTGAAAAAGCCTTGAGATTGCAGCCAAAGGCCAATGGCAATCAAGGGGCCGAACCCTGCTAACAGCAGAGTGATCTTGAGGCGCAGGGGGGAAACCTGAGCATCCTTCTGCCTGAGAGCCATCGGTTGTTCTGAGGGTCTGTGACCTTAAGGGGTGCTGTCCATGTCTTGCCTCACCCATTCCGTGGCAGCCCGCTGGCTTTGCCAGGCCTGAAGCAGCTGTTTGGCGATCGCCTGCAGCTGCTCTCGATCGGCGGTGGCATCGATGGCGCGATTCATCCGCTCAACCTCGAAGCGTTGGGTGATGGAGAGTTCGATCGGGCGATCCACGGTGCATCCAGGAACTGGGGCAGTTATCCCCTGGACAACACAACTCTGAGGTTGTGGTTACGACAGATTGCGGCAGTTGTGCGTCGATGCTGATCGATGGATGCGGGGGGTCAACGTTCAAAGGGTCCATGCCATGTCGTGCATCGTGCGCCGACTGTCGCTCCGAGGGTGATGGCTTCATCCACGGACCAGCCCGCCGCCAGCCCTGCGGTGACTCCGGCCGCGAAGCTGTCGCCGCATCCGTAGCTGTCGATCGCCGGACCCGGTGGAGGGGTGGCCGGGTAGTGACCTCCGGGGCTGAGCCGACCACCTCGATTGCCCTCCGTGGCGATTTGCCACCGGGGAGTTGGAAAACCAAGCGGTTGGCGGAGCTGTTCGTCGGGATCCAGTCCGCTGCCAATCAGGGCATCCAGGCTGATCGCGGCCTCCTGCAGGGTGGTTTGACGCAACCGAGGCGTGGCCGTTAGCACCTTGGCCTGGCGCGCCAGGACAAGTGCCTTGGCATCGGCTGCGGAAGCAAAGACCCCATCACAGCGGCTGAGTTGTTGCCATGGGAGGGGATCGCCCGCCTCGGGTTGAAGCCGTTTTCCGACCACGGTGATGGCCCGATCTCCAACGCCGTCCACCATGCTGATCCCCTGTCGTGTTGGTTCATTCCGCCAAGCGACATGGGGTTCAACGTTGAGTTCCTTCAACCGTTCCAGGCTGCGCTCTCCGATGTCATCGCGGCCGAGGGCTGTGAAGAACCGCACCCGTGTTCCGCTGAGTTGGGCCATTTGAACGGCAACGACAGCTCCGGCGCCACCGACCTCTTCGAAGCTGGACGCAGCATGGGCAATGCGCCCAGCCTGTGGGAGTTGATCGACCTGCAGAAACGACATCCACTCCAGATGTCCGACGACGGCCAGGGAAAGACCCGAAAGTGTATTCATCCGAACACCAGAGTGCGGGGCATTGTCGCTATAACGATTCTGTAGCGGTTGCTACCCATCGTTCACTTCGCTCCGGCGAAGCGCAGTACGACTGACGCCATGGAACGGGGACGTCGGTCTTTCTTGGACGCGTTTCATGATCACTCTTCAATACCGCGGGCAGGCCTATGCCCGTCACGATGCCGCCGCCGAGCAGCTTCACTACGACCGCAGCGCCTTTGAGGCGCGGCAACGGCAAGCAAGGCCGGCTCAGGAGCTCACCTATCGAGGACGCTCTTACCTGGCTGCAGGCCACGATCCTGTCGCCTCCCATGGCCAATTCTGCTATCGAGGTGTGTCTTACAGCCGCTGATTACAGCTACAGCTCGTATTCCTCTTCAAAGTTGGTGATCAATTCGCGGTATTGACTTAACAATTCTTCTGTTTCCTCGCAGAAGCCGTCGGTGGTGTACTTGGCAATCAGATTCACCACCGTTGATCTCACCTTGCCGAAGGCTTCCAGGTATTCGGCCTGGATGTCTTCTTCGCGAATGTCATGGATCAACGCTGTGATCAACTCAATTTTGCGTTTGGAGGCGGCCATATCCGCTTCCATCTCTTTATTCAGTTTGCGGCGTTTCTTCGGCATCGACCGTTTTTGCAGATGATGAGACTACGGGATGCCCGGCGCGGTTTCCACGCCGGTGGACAGCATTGTGCTTAATCTTCTGGGATCACCTCCACGGCCCTGTGAATTCAACCCTGCGCGGCATCACGTACGTCTCTGCTTGGGTTGTGATCTGGGGCACGGTGGCGTCCTTGATGGATTGGATGCTGTTGACCGGAGAGGTCTATGAAACTGGAACCAGTGGCCAGGCCTTGACGTTTGTGGCCTATGGGGCCGCTTCCGTGGTGATGGCTGTCCGTTTTGCGCCGCGCTTCCTCGCTGAAGACAGCAACGACTCAAACACTGCGGATTAAGAGCGAGATCCCCATCACCAACGCGAGCAGTTCGAATCCTCGCTTGACGAGTCGGCTGCCCCGCTGAAGCGAGAGGTGGGCGCCGATGTAACCACCGAGCAAGGATCCCAGAACCAGCATCGGAACCCAATCCCAGCGGATCTCACCCAGGACGCCGAGCACCAGGGCACCGGTTCCGTTCCAGAGCAGGCCCACCAGGATCAAGGTGTGGGCAACGGCTCGGGTGTAACTCAGCCCGTACCAGCTCACGAGCCAGAGGGTGACGAACAGTCCGGTCCCGGAGGTCAGGGATCCGTTCAGGACCCCGATGATGAAGAGCCCGAGCCCCCCCATGATTCGCTGGGTTGTGGACAGCTGGTGGCCACGCTCCTCCTGTCCCAGCTCCGGTCGGCGGTTGGAATACAGGCCAAGCCCCAGGGTGAGCACCCCGAGTGCTCCAGTGGCCCAGCGATCCGGGATCGCAAGAACCAGATGGGCTCCCAGCCACACGCCCGGTACCCCAGCCACGATCATCACCAGCGTCAGCTGGGGATCCAGACTTCCCTCTCGCCAGTGACGGCCAGCGGCTCCAAGGCCGAGGGCCACGCTCGCGAGCTTGTGGGTGGCCAGAGCCATGGCAAACGGCAGACCGAGCAGGATCAGTGCCGGAAGCTGAACCAGACCAGCACCGCCCCCGGCAAAGGCCGAAAGAGCATTGGCGACAAGGGCGATCAGGCCGAGGCCGAGTTGGAAAACGGCCTCCAGAAGCGGCTCGGTGTGCATCAGCTCAGGCTTGCGTCAGAAATGCGATCGGAACGCTCAACGTCACGATGTCCTGCGGCTCTCCGGCAAGGATCGCGACCAAGGCAACGTCGCGCCGGGCGTGGGCCGCTTTGGACTCCAGCACGAAGCTGGTGGCATCTTCGATGCTCCAAAGCGCCTGCCCACTTTGAAAACGTTCCTCTTTGTACTCCTGCCAGATCTCTGCAAAGCGGTCAGAGTCCGGACCACTGATCGATTCGGTCAAGGCGTGGTTGAACCCCACGACGGAGGCCCGCTCATACACACGCTGGATCAAGGGATGTCCGAGGGTTGAGGAGGCTTTGACGATGGAATTGATCGTGCCGACCGGCGTCACCAGAAGCTTGGGAGGGTGCTTTCTTGCATCGATCACCCCCACCGGGAGACTTAAATCCCACTGGGGGTGACCGCTGACGCTGCAGGCCAGATCAAAGAGGCCCATCGCGCACTTCTTCACAAGGGCCTGAACCTGTTGGAGATCCATGGCTGTTCTCCTGGGGGATGGTTGGTCGCGGTTGGCCCCGCATCCTTGGCAGGATTGGAACCAGGCAACGCTCGACTGATGTCTCTGATCCAGATCTACCTCGATGCTGTGACGCATCAGGTGATCACCCGCGAAGAACTGGGGTACCTGGCTGGTCACCATGATCAGTTCGATGCCACGGAACTCAAGTTGTCGGCACGCTTGGAGACCCTCATCCGGTCGGGGTCGATCAGTGTCGGCTCCCGGTGAAGCCCCTCTCCCCCGTGTCCGTCCACGATCCAAGGGTTGCCGCCTGTGCTCAGCCGATCCTGGCGGTCGATGACATGACGCCCGCAGGGGCCCAGGATCCGCAGCTGTCGTTCGAGTCCGGAACTCCCCTGCGTTACTACCTGATGCGCTTGAGGCGCCGGGCCGCTGTGGTGGGTGCTTTAACGCGCCATGAGCGCGCCACACAATGCTTGGCCTCAGCTGATGCCAAACCGTGGTGGATTGTGCTCGCTCCACCGGATCGGTCACCTAGTGATCTGTCGACGGACGATCTGCTGTTAATTCGGCTGGAGCCAGATCAGGGTCTTAAATTAAATCGTGGCTGTTGGCATGCAGGCCCTTTCTTTGAGCAGACCTCGGCCTTGTTTTTTAATTTGGAGTTGGCAGATACTAATATTAATGATCACGGATTTCAGTCTCTCGCTGTTCAAGTGCAGCTTCAGCTGAGCTGATTGAGTTGTGGCTGGGCTTGGTTTGTTGTTATGGCAATGCAACCACGCCAGACCAAGTCTGCAGAATGTCAGGCGCCCCTTGGGTCAAAGCAGAGATGCTTGTCGCCGAACCAATGGCGATGCCAATCACCAATCCGATGGCGAAGGTAATGGGTGTCAGCATCTTGTTGGGCCTTTGTTGCTCCAGGTTCAGTCTGGAGGGAAAGCAAGGGATCCGCTCTCCATCGTTGCAGGCTTGCAAAAAGATGTTGTTTGATCGTTCGCATCGGTAGGGTCCAGTCGCCAACAGAGCCAGTGGGATGTTGACCACAGTCGCCGTCAGCGGGGCATCGGGAAAGACGGGTTTTCGGGTCGCCGAGGAGTTGCTGAAGGGGCCGTTCAACCCCCGACTTCTTCTACAGCCGAGTTCAGTCGTTCCTCCCTCCCTCTCGGAGGTTGACCAGCGTCGTGTCCGGCTGTCCGATCCGGTTGGTTTGGAGGCGTCACTGCAAGGGGTTGATGCCTTGGTGATCGCCACTGGGGCCCGTCCTTCCGTGGACCTGTCGGGTCCGATGCGCGTCGATGCCTGGGGTGTTCAGCGTCAGATCACCGCCTGTCAGCGCGTTGGTGTCTCCAGGGTGGTTTTGGTGAGTTCGTTGTGTGCAGGGCGGCTCCGGCACCCCCTCAATTTCTTTGGTTTGATTTTGCTTTGGAAGCGGGTGGGTGAACGCGCCCTTGAGCGCAGTGGGCTCGATTGGACAGTGATCCGGCCCGGTGGATTGAGTGAACGGGAAGAGGGGCTGGAGACGGAAGGTGTGGTCTGGACAGGACCTGACCAGCAGGACAGCGCGTCGATCCCACGGCGTTTGGTGGCCAGATGCTGTGTTGAGGCCCTTGAAACTCCGGAATCCATTGGCCGGATCCTTGAAGTGACGAGCTCTGCTCAGCAGCCGCCGGGAGCGCTCCAGGAACGCCTGACTGGAATTGAGTAGAAAGACTCATTCCGCCCGCGATGCAACAGGACGAGCCACGGGCTTAAAGAAACTTTTTTAAGTTCTACGAACTGTTGGTTGAGCCCATGCTCCGTACCGTCCTGGCGCGTCCCGTAGTCGGCGACCTTGGATTGCTGTTGCTTCGGGTGTTGACAGGTGTTCTCCTCATCCATCACGGATACGAGAAGCTCGCCAACATTGAGAATTTTGCTGACGCTTTCGTTCGGCCGCTGCATCTACCGTTTCCCATTGCACTCTCTTACCTCGCAGCCTTCTCTGAAGTGATCGGTAGTTGGCTGCTGATCACTGGCTTGCTCACCCGTTTCGGTGCGCTGGCCGTTGCTGGAACCATTTCGGTCGCGATTTATCACGCCATCGTCACGGCTGGTTTCAACATCTACTTACTCGAGTTGCTTGGGCTGTATTTCGCTTCAGCAGTTGCAGTTCTTGCCATGGGCCCCGGCTTGTTCTCAATCGACGAATTGATCTGCCGCTGGAGCGAGCGCACCCAAACGGAAGCCTCGATGGTGTCACCGTCGTCTCCTGATCTGGCAGAGGCCGCGGCTTCAACCCGTTCATGATGGGGTTTTGAACGGTTTTCGGTGATCGAAGGCGATGTTCTGATCGATGGATCGAATCAATCTCCGTTAACGCTTCTTCTGGCACATGGAGCCGGAGCTGCCATGGATTCCTCCTTTATGGAGTCCATGGCTTTCGGTTTATCTGCCCATGGCTGGAGGGTCATTCGCTTCGAGTTCCCTTACATGGCGAAACGTCGGCTGACTGGCCGGCAATGTCCCCCTGACCGTTTTGAACTCCTCGCGCGTCACTGGTCAGAGCAGGTGGACGCATTCAGCCAGTCCGGCCCAGTTGTGGTGGGCGGTAAATCCATGGGTGGCCGCATCGCCAGTGTTTGTGCTGATCAATGGTTTGAGGCCAAGCAGGTGCTTGGCTGCATCTGCCTGGGGTATCCCTTCCATCCTTTGGGTAAGCCTCAGCAATTGCGTGTTGAGCATTTCAAACAGATGCGAACACCGACGTTGATCGTCCAGGGAGAGAGGGATCCGATGGGACGTCGTGATCTTGTGGAGACGCTTTCTTTGTCCGACGCTGTTGAGGTCAGCTGGATGCCAGACGGTGATCACAGTTTTAAGCCGCGGAAGGCTTCCGGCCGAACCGAAGCGATGAATCGATCAGTTGCCATCGATGCAGCTCACCAGCACATGCTCCGGTTGCTTCAGAGCTAAAGCAAAGATGAAGAGCCTGATTTTCGTTGCGGTTCTGACATCTTTTGTGTGATTTAAGGGCAATTCTGGTCCTAGAAATTGTCTTTCAAATGCAGGAGTGTTCCTATCGGAATAACACCCCGTCCATGGTTGTTCTCAAATGTATTGGGATTAACAGCTTTTATCTCGAGCGTGTGGTGATGCCAACGGAAGTTTTCTTGTTCACAGCTCCTGTCGATGCCCGTGTGGAGCTTTGGCGTCTCGGTCAGGGTGGTCAAATCTGTCAAGAACGCTCAGACGTCACCGATTTTCAATTAGATCAGTCCCCCTCGCCACAGGGCCCGACGCCTGATCTCCAGTCGGAGCATGCAGCGGTGGACAGCGGGCTTGGTCAACGCTCCGTCACGCTGTTGTGACAGTTGGCTCGGCTTCACTTCCGAGCTTCCCTTCATGGACGGGTGTTGTCACCTTGAAGGGGTGAGGAGGGCTTCTGAGGGTGGAAACTAGGCCACACCCCAGGAACCGACCAGACCCTGCCTTTGGCGGGGTCTTTTTATGGGGTTCGCCTCACGACTGACCAGATCCACCAGGCCACCAAGCCGAGCACGATCCATGGAATCAACGCCCGCAGCAAGATCAGCCCGATAACAACGAGGCCAACGGACACGGCTGTCTGCTGGACGATTGCTTTCGCTTCAGGCGTCATATAGCGCCAGCGAGGTAGGAGAGCCATGGCGAGTTCGGGATGATCTCAGTGTGCTTAGAGGTGTGATCCTCTGCACGGAAATACGTCCAATGTGTCATCGGCTGAGCCCATCATTCAGTCGGCGACAACCAGAAGACCACTGCGCGGAACAGGGCTGGGCACCATTCGGAGTGAGAGATCTTGATCGGGGACCAATCGCAGTCGCAGTTGCTTGAGCAAGCCAACGCCCATCAGTCTGATTTCCAACTCGGCCAGAGCCTGACCTAAACAAACTCTCTCGCCGCCGCCAAATGGTCGCAGGATTTGTTGTGGTGTCGCCTTGTCCAGGTGGCGTTGTGGACGAAAACAGCCGAGATCGTCACCAGGACCATGGCGATTGGACGCAGCAAGAGCAACTTGAATGACGCGACCCGCTGGAATGTCGACACCGGCGAGTGTGATCGCGTGCCGGGTGCGGCGGAAGAAACCTCCCACTGGAGGCGTGAGACGCATGACTTCAGTGATCACGGCGTTGAGGCGAGGAGATCGCTCTGTTTCGAAGGCCATGAGGTCGCTCTCCGCCGGGGGCCATGGAAGGCTGTCGATCTCGGGTTTTAACCAGTCGCTCACCTCTGGCTCCAGCAACAAAGCACGCATGAGACAGGACAAGCTGGAGGCTGTTGTTTCGTACCCCGCAAACAGAAGGAGCAGGAGTTGTTCCGCAAGATCGTCGTCCTCCAGAGGTTGGCGATGTTCGTCGAGACCTCCGCAAAGACGTGACAGACCGCAGACCTGTGTGGTGTTGTGACCCGCGACTGGACCGATCTCACTTAAACGGTGTCGCAGATGCAGAAGCAGGCGCTTTCGTGCCGCAAGCGCCTTGGCGAAGGCTGTTCCAGGAATGGCAATGGGAAGAGAAAACAGGGCCTGTGTCCAGATTTCAAAATCCTTGAACAAGACCTCACGATTGTGATCATCAAGTCCAAGCACTGTTTTGGCGATCACAGCGAAGGCAAAGCTGCGCATGCGATGCGCTAAAGCAATTGGTTGTTGGCTGTTGTTCAGCTCATCAACGAGATCATTGACCATCGTGATGATGGCCGGCGTGTATTCGCGTAGAGCAGCCCTGGAGAACAGTTGTCCAACGACACGTCGACGGGCTTTGTGGTCGGGACCATTGCGGTTCGCCAGCGACTTCATTCCAAGAAGTTGACGAACGCTTTCAGGCCACCAACCCTCAACCGAATCAGATTGATTTAAGAGGTTCCCGATGGCTTCATCACCACGAATGAAGACCATTTCTTGGCCCAGCAGTCGTGTTTCAAAGACGTCGCCATAGCTCTGAAATCGCTCAAGAGCAAAGTCTGGATTTCTGAAGAAGGAGATGGCCTCCAACAACCCCGTGGTGGCACCTGTTGTGGGCAGTGGGCGATTGGTCACTTCAGCACCTCTGGGTTGTTGGGGTGATCTGTCGTTAAGCGGAGCGTTGTTTCAGCGAGGAGGCGTAAGCCAGGGATCCCCCTGCTACCACGGCAAGGAAACCAGTGCTGATCAGGAATCCAGTGAGCAGAGCGAGGAAGAGTAGCGAGCCCAGCAGCGACATCTTGATCCTCAGCAGCTTGGATTTCATCAGGAGAATCAGCAGCAGAACGATGGTTGCCTTAAGGCCGGCCACCTTGGCTCCGGTCAGCACACAGGTCCCTGGCAACAGCAGCACAGAACGAGAACAAAGCTCAGCCCAGTGTGGCGAGCTCAGTCATGCCGCTGTGAGAACGAGGCAAAAAAAAGCCCCCCTTCGAAGAGGGGAGCATTATGGAATTCCTGGAGACTGACCAATCAGCGACGGCGGTTGCGGGAGCGCTGCTTCAGTTTGCGCTTGTATTTCTCAACAGGGGTTTCGTGATGGCGAATCCGGCGCAGGTCGGAGAAAATGCCGGCCTTGGCTACAGAACGCTTAAAGCGGCGCAGCGCTGATTCAATACCCTCATTCTCACCGACAGTGACCTGGCTCATCCGTTCTCCGAAACAGAGCAAAAAGGAAGCCTAACAGTAGGTGCCGCAACTTCCTTCTGAAAAGAGGGGGGAGGGAGGAGCTCTCAGTCCTCCCTCCTTGTGGCGGCCGCATGTGTGAGGAGTGCTGCCAGACCCACATCCGCAAGGTATGCCGAAATTCGTGGCTTGATGCGGTGGTTAAGGGTCTTTCAACATTGATCCATGACTCTGGGTGTCTGACCAGTGGATTTAGGTCAAGAAATGGTGCGGAGCGCTGCTGTCCCGCTCAAAACCGATGATGCTCATCGGCATGGGAATCACACATTGTCCGATTTGTGTCGGCCTCGCCGTGCTTTCAGCGGTCCGCTTCATGGCCCATGCCGTGATGGCCTACCAGTTGGAGCGTGCCAATGCCGCAACAACAACACATCCAGCCATGCTGCTGGGCACCGTGTTTGAGCTCTGATCAGCCCCTAGGTATCGAATCAAATGGCGTGAGTAGAAACACTCACCTTTCAGTTTCGGTAACCCTGACTACGCTTCGTGAACTAATGTGAAGCACACTGTCTGGAGTTGATTGGGTTTGATGGAACTCCTGGCGATTGCGGCTGTATTCGTTCCCTTCTCTGCGCTGGTGATGAATGCGTTCTCCGGTGACAGCGATGATGACTTCGATTTTCTCTGAATGGAATCCAAGTTATTGGCCATGATGGCGTTTGGAGCCTCAGTGATGACGCTCTGGGCATGGCTTGTTTCCAACGTCTCGCGTTCGAATCAAGATCAGAGTTCCCGTTGATTGATCTGAGGCACTCCAAGTTTGATGGATCACGATGATGGCTCGAGCACACCCTTAACAGCTTTGGTTGTCGATCGTGATGGGCGTCTGACGTATATGGGGTCCGATGGGGTCCGTCGGGTCATTCTTGGGGATCCTGAGCTTCTGAAAGCACTGCAGAACATCCAATATCGGTCTGAACAGTGATCTGATCAGACCTAATAAGGTTGTTGGTCTTCATCGACGTCGTCGTAGTAATCGTTAAAGCGATCAACACCGGCTTCTTTAAATTTAAATTGTCTATTTTGTTCGCTTTTTTGCTGGTTGGAGCCTGGGTCCACTGACCATCGCTCCTTGTAATCGTTGTGATCGTCTAGCACGGCTGTTGTGGATCGAGAAGATCCTTCAGTCTCGTCCATTCCTGGTCTGGGAGAAATCCTCCATCCTTCAAGCGGTCCAACGTTTTGGGTGTGACGGGAAGCTGTGTTAACTGCTCCAGGCTCGAGCAGGCCTTGAGGGCTTCTGCCATCACCGTCTGAGCGGCACTCTCCAGGGTGACACCCGGAGCCATCTGTTCAATTGATTCCAGCAGCTGGGAGGCCGTGTCCTCGTTCATCGGTGGAAGAGCAAACTCTGTTCAGTCTGAGGAGCTCTTGGTGCTTTGACCACAATCAGGCCGAAGGAATCTGACCAGCACATGCGAGGCACCCCCCGTTGATGCGATACGGAGCGAGGTGGCCATACTTGCAACGCTTGCCATGAAAGTACTGGGTCATCATTTGCTCTCGGGCATGGGCATCGCTGAGAGGAAGCTTGAGCCATCGATCTGGAACGGTTCCCTGTAGGGATTCACGCCGCATCTCAGCATCGTGCCGACGTTGCTTTTCTTCGCGATCATTTTTGGAATAAACACCTTCAATCTGCAGTTCCTTGGCACAGGTTTCACAGGCGGTCACGACGGGTTTACGACGCAACGTGTTGTGGGACAGTTTGTCGCTGGGAACTTCTCGTTCCTTGCCACAGCTACAGCGACACCACCAATAGGCGTTGCCTGCTTTGGTCCGGCGCTCTGACGGCCGGACCACGGTGAGTTGTCCGTACTGTTCGCCGGTCCGATTGCGTGGTGACGAGGGCATGCCTGGCGCGTCGCTGCAGTGATGAATAGCGTGGCTAGGACTGGATCAGATGACTTGCTTTGATCCGATGATGTCCTTTCTCGACACGTTCATCGTCGTGGGGATTGTGTTCCTTGCGATCGTGGGCTTTACCGCAGGTGTTTTGGAATTCGTCAAAGACCTAAGAAACTTCCGACGCGCCAAGGTCTGATCGCGAACCAGCGGCATGATGGCTCGGTCTGCATTGATTCCTTGTTCCATCCCAGTTGGATCCTGCTGGCCTGGGGCGTTGCAGCCGTAGCGGCAGCCTCAAAATTTTGGCGATTGACTCGGGGCTATCGAGATCGCCTGCGTCAGGACGATCCCACCTTGACGACAGAGGATCAGCGTCGCCGCTTGGAGTCGCTGTGGGAGCAATCTCCATAAAGAGTGGAGTGCATGCCGGTTTGGCTGGACACGTTCAGCCGTCGGCGCCGGTGGCTTGTCGAACGGCGGAACGGGAACGCGCGATTTCTTCCTGCCAGGCCATCAGCAGCTGCTTGGCGACCTGCTGCAGCTCCTTGATGTCGTCCATGTCATCAAGTTCACGACTCTGACGTTCGAGTTCAAATTGTTGTCCAAGGGACATGGACAGTGGTTTCACGGAGGCTTGCCCAAGTGCATGGACCCTATCGCCGTTGAGTGTTGGTGCCGTAGCAATCGAAACCGTCACTGCGTCGTGTGAGGGTCGTCGGATACCCCGTCGATGACGGTTGATGTCAGATCCACTGAGGGAGCCGACGTGCGTTGCTGTGTCTGGCCTACAAAGGCCGGGCTGATCCCGTCTGATGCATTTCTCCTGGCAGCGACATCTGGCTCTTGCCCGTTCCGTTGCGATGGCATCGGATGCTGATGCAGGAACAGCTTTGGCCCTGATGGGAGTTGGTCTAACGCTTCTGGCGCGAGAACTTGCTCAACAGGAAGGTGTCAAGATCGACTGTTCTTCAGAGCGCGACTATGAAATGGGAATACACCCAGCTGCGTTTCGTGCCGAAAGGCAAAAGCTGGACAGGTGAAATTGAAGAGCTTTGGCTTGATGATCAACAGCTGATTTCCAGGAGCCATCCACAGCGTGATGTCACCCTCGTCGGTCTGATGAATGAACTGGGTCTTCAGGGCTGGGAGTTAGTCACTTATGCACAACCTTTTACCGGCTATCACGGTGGTTGCTATACATTCAAGCGTTCGATTTGATTGATTTGACTGTGTCAAAGCTTTTCTCGCCAAAGTTTTAAATGAGTTAGTGCCGTCACAAGGTCTGGGCAGTTCACGCAGCAATGGCCTCGGCAGGCGCGATAAACCGGTCCATCATGGCCATCAAAAACAACCACGGTGTCCCCAGCGCGGGTGGTTACGGTGAAGCGACTTTCCATCGATGACGAATCGGGTGATGGTCCTAGAAATGGTTCAGCTCGATATGCTCTGCCATGCCCATGAAGCCAATCACAATCAAGGATAAGGCCAGGCAACCCAGAGCCAGTGCCACATCAAGCTTTGCTTTTTGAGAGAGTGTTTTCATCTTGCAGAATTATTGCTCGGTTTTGTCTTGTTTGAGATGGACAAGAACACAACGTTCGTAGCAATGACCATCATCGCTATCACATAGCGTCAAGCAGTCAAAGTAAGCGTCAACATGGTCGACGGTGATTGTGCGGTCGTCCTGAACGGTTGTGGTTTGCATCCTTCCCTCCCTGGGTTACAAGTTTCAAGAACTTATTCCGCTCATTTGTTTTGTGCAAGGAAAATATTGCGTTGAATAAACTACCTAAGTATTTATGCCTCTTTGATCAAGGCATCACCCCGTCGGTGAATCTCGCGGGCATACTCGGTCCATTGGCCTTGTCCCCAGTAACGAAAGCAGCTGGTTTCCAGGACGAGTAAGTGCAGTAGCGCCTGTTGATATTGGCGTGTGGATGTGGTGTTGGGGTCGTTCTCAACGGCTGCATCAAATGTTTTGTGGAAATCTCGACTGAGTTGATTCATTGGATCAAGAACATCCTTGTAGCCATCTTCCCAGCTAATACTGTTGGTCCAGGATGCCCCTTGCATCGAGAAATTGTCGTCGTTGTCTTGGAGGGTCCGAATGGCGTCTGTGACCCTTTCTGCGGAGATATCTTTTCCGACTGCATCCCATAGCTTTTTCTGGTGGACGGCTTGAATTGCAGGGAACTCTGTTTCGTTAATCCCCTTGCTCTGGATCCAACGAATGTATTCGCTTCCATTCATCGACACGGTTCCATTGGAATCGTCTCTGACCCGTCGATGGGCCTGTCGATAGGCGTCAGGGAATTCATTCATCATCACTCCGCCATTTTCTCCATCGGCGATTTGAGTCACCATCGAGGGTGCCTCGATATCGCCAAGGCGTTGTCGATTGAGTCCGATGGCCTCGTAATAGGGCTGCATCTGCCCGACGAGTTTGGTGTCTGAACCTTGGGTTTTGATCAGGGCGGTCATGCGGATTTGTCTGCCCTGACTGTTTTGACTAATGAGTTGATTGGGAAGATATTTTTGTCCGTGACTCAGAGGACGTCCATCCAGTTGCTCAACGCTGTCTTCTTGAATGAGAATCCAGTTGTAGCCTGCGTTTCGTAGGGCATGGATCAATTCGAATAAGGCGTCTGGATGGTTGGGCAAATGCATCTCCGGCAAGGAGAAGCCCTGCACTCTTTTCAGGGATTCGCTGCCAAAAAGTGCTGAAAACTGGTGCTGCCATGCACTGATTTGAAGTTTGAAGTCTGAAATTGGAGTTGATGGAGCTACCGCATGCCCCCAAAATGTCCCCAACCATTCAACATGATTCTGCATGTCTTTGCTTTGGGTCAGGTATTTCAGTGCTTCAATAATGTCATCGCGCTGCATTTGTTCGAACCCCCAGAGTAGATTTCCGGAGTAATCGAGCATGATCTTTGGATTGCAGCCCTCTTGAATGAGCTCAGGAATGATATCGGCTAGTCGCCGATAGCAGTTGGCAAATGGACCGGCATTGTGATTATCGCCTTCGTCCCCATGCTCAAACATATATTGCAAGTGTGAGATCAATTCTCCCCGTGGGCCGGCGGGAATCGTGGGCTGATGCATGTGCAGTGCACAGGAAAAGCACGATTGCACGGAGTCATATTCAGCTGTTCTGTCGGCTTGTTGCTCCAAGCGATCAGCTTGCATCAAGGCATGCAGCTCGGTCTCCCGTCCAGAAATTGACGGGTGTGTTGGGGGTGTCATTGGAAACGTTGACTGATGGATCAGGGGATGAGTCCGCAGGCGATGCGAGCGCCGCCTCCTCCGAGCGGTGGGGTGTCGCTGTAGGTGTCGCCTCCTGCATGCACGATCAACGCCTTTTGGCTCAAATCGTCAGTTCTCAGCC
Organism: Parasynechococcus sp.; assembly: GCF_042954325.1. Taxonomy (GTDB): domain Bacteria; phylum Cyanobacteriota; class Cyanobacteriia; order PCC-6307; family Cyanobiaceae; genus Parasynechococcus. The sequence goes on from NZ_JBGKDS010000045.1 coordinate 27,818, forward strand.
GTGGTGCCACAACGCTGGTTGGTGTGTTGCCCTCAGGGCTGACGATCAGTCGGCTGAGGTCTCCGCGATGGCCGTTGCCAAACGGACCCAAATGCTGTCCTGTCTCATCTGGATCCCAATGTCCCCCTGCACCAAGTCCGGCGACGGCCACGCCCTCTTCATTGGTGAGGGCGTCACAGCTCGCGTTGGAATGCAGGTGAAAACCATGCTCACCGGGGGGAAGGCCCCTGAGGTCTGCAAACAACTCGAGGCCTTGGTCGGTGTCTTTGGCTGTGACGACACCAATGCTGTCTTGCTGCCCTTGACTATCGATCGCAACCATTTCGACCAAAACAGTGTCTGCTTTGGCTTGGACAGGGGTCAGCACCATGCTGACGACAAGAAGGATGGAGACCAACCAGCGACGCATCACACCAACTCAGCGACCCTCGCAGTCTGGTTCAAAACACTGTTCGCTGACGAGTGCTCAGATCTGGCCGCGGGGCCCGTTGGGATCCAGGGCCCAATTGCCGTGAGCGATCAGGCGTGATGCCTGGTGGAAGGAGCGGCCTTCAAGCTTTCGGAGAGAGCCTGAGCTTCGGTCAGGATCTTCCTTGCTTCTTGGCGGGACAGGCATTTGAAGGCTTTGGCTTCGAGCCTGAGCAATCGTTGGTGGGGTCTATCCATGGTTTCGTTATGGGCCGGTTAAGCCCAGGTTAACCCATTTAGCCGTCCTGGCGGGTCGCCGTCTGCTATGCGGCGCTGTGTTGTGGTTTCAATGCCGTAAAAGCGAAGTCCATCTTTTGTTTTGGCCAAGAATCTTTTTGGATTTTTAAACTGGAATTCAATAGTTCTGAGGTTCTTGTATGCCTGGTCTGGAAGGAACTAAGACCGATAGTTTTATTCTCTCGGCAAAGCGAAAAGCGGAAGCAACGCTCCACGAAAAACATCCGAAGCTCACTGCTTTGGAACGTGCTTGTCGTGAAGCGTTAATCAAACAGCGCAAACATCACGATCGCTGATCCTCAGTGTGAGTGTCTGTGCTGACAGGCTTGGGTTGGCAACAGGGAGGTTGGATGGACCATCCCTGACCCGTTGCCATGTCTCCCCTTTCTGTCAGACATCAATTCAAATCTTGACGACCAGAGATGTCAGTCGCACGTAACCGATCTGGAAAAATCCATGGTTCACATCATGGTCCCCGCATTCCCGCACGTTCTCTCGATGAGGACCTTCAAGGTGCCAAGGATGCCCTGATCGCTTTTGATGGTTTTGTTCCATCGAGCCAGCCCCACCATTTGGAATCTGTATTGGAACGCCCCAGCGCCGTTCAGGGGCAGACGCGTTATTCCGGTTGGTTGCTGAGCCTTTGGGCAGCCGTGGTCCGTGTCGTCGGTGGTTTCAGGCTGGGTGCTGATCGTTGATGCCACAGCTCAGGGAGCATTCTCCAATGGCTGATGCTGTGTTGTCTGCAGACTGAAGCCGCTCGAGCACGCGGGCTAGATCGATGGCGGATAGCTCGCCGTTGCTTCCCCACTTCAGGCTGCGTTGCTGCTGAGCGGTGTGGATCGGATTGCGCTCTGCTCCGTTCATGCTGCCTCCATTTCGAGTGTGTTCCGCTTGAGTAGTGCATGTTGTCGATCGCAGATGTACTGACGACCGGCTCTGTTGGCTTCGCTCAGCGTTCCGAAATTGCCGACGAAGTCGTAGTCGCATCCATTGTTCGTGGCAGCAACGGCGTAAAGCTGATGGGCCACCTTTTGTACGGTCCAACGCAGGAAGCAGGTTGGACCTTCAGACTGGCGATCCACGGGGATAGACATTTCTGTGTGGAAGTTATGACATAACGGGGATGGCTTGTTGCAAGCTTTTTATTTCTCAAGCAACTAAAGAGCTCTCAAGAGCCTTGGTCGAACGTCTTCTCTGCGAGGGCATCCTGTCCCGCCAGTCATCACAGTGGGTTTGGCGCCTGTTTGTTCCGTTGAAGGATGGGGTGGTGCGCCACCAGCAGGCTGATCGATGGGGCTTGCCTGTCGTCTCGGCGTGCACGAAGTGGCCCTGGAGTGTCGATGACGTGGTCATCCGGAGGCTCCGTAAGAATTTCTTCCACGACGATCGGATTGATCTGCTCTGATTCTCGGTCAGGGGTTCGTAGCTTGAGGTGCCGGTGAGACCGCCGTATGTCTTCAACCCCGCAAGGACGGCTGAGTGAGCTTCTTGCTCTCAAATGGGATGAGCGTGGAGAGCTCCACTCCATCGACAAGATCAATTTGCTTCAGGTTCTGAAGAAAGTGTTAACAGAGGAGTTTTTTTCCTCTTCTTTGGGCGAAGGTCATACCCCTTTAACCTCCCAATGCGATGAGTGAGGATCAACCTCAAAGATCTACCCAAGATGAGATCGATGCCCTATTGCGCAGTCTCGAGGAGGTGATTCAAGAGTCCAACTCCCGTAAGACCGTTCAGAACGCGTCCCGCGAAATGTCCCGTTTGCGTGAATTGCAGAACGGTCGCGATCTCGCTGCATAACGACAACTTGCTGGCTAGGGATTCAAGGACGGAACCCCCGATCGCCCTCACCCCCCTTCGGAGCTGACTTGGCTGCTGACGTCTGTGATGATTCTGAATTGAATTGGCTATCAATCCATCGCGATAGAATGTAAATCGCAATGAAGAGTGGGATATAGATCTGGTACGCATTGTTTTGGTCCAGATCCAGAAGGTTGATGCCTCCGACCGCAGCACTGCTCAACACCAGGTAGATCGATACTCGACGAATCAGGGGAGAGATGACCACAGAGCGCTTTTGAGGTCAGGCTAAACCAGAGGGTTGGCGTCCTCGATTTCGTCAGATTTGACTGATCTGAGCTTGAATAGTTCAGATTTCTGAATGTCCAGCTGTTGGATCCTGTGCAAGCGTTTCTGGACCGATTGGGCCGTGATCCTGTTCTTCAGGCCCGCGTCGAGATCGCTGTCACAGCCGATGAGGTGGCCGTGCTGGCTCAGGACCTTGGTTTTGCTGTCTCCGGCAGTGATCTGTTGATGCTGTCGCGACGCTCGACACCGGGTGTTCGTATGACCCGCGTTCAGCATCCCGGTGAATATCCCGGTCGTTATTACTAAACAACGCTTGCGTTGCTTTTCGCTCTATCTCGCAGGTCATGTCAATGCACACTGTTTTGGTTACAGGATCCAACCGGGGGATCGGTCTCGAGTTTTGTCGACAGCTTCAGCGCCGCGGTGATCAGGTCATTGCCGTTTGTCGTGAGGTGTCCGCCGAGCTGTCAGCTTTGGATGTCCGGATTGAATCAGGGATTGATTTGCTCCATGAGAGCGATCGCTCCCAACTGGTTGCGAGGTTGAATGGGGTTGGTTTGGATCGCGTCATCCTCAATGCGGGCATCCTTGAAGCCTGTGAGCTCGATGATCTCGATCCAGACAGTATCCGTCGTCAATTTGAGCTCAACGCACTGGCGCCACTCGCTCTATCGCGCGCCCTGCTGGATCGGCTTTCGCCCGGTGCCAAGCTGGCGTTGATGACCAGTCGAATGGGATCGATTGACGACAACACATCGGGTGGGTCCTATGGGTATCGCATGTCCAAGGTGGCTCTCAATATGGCTGGTAAATCGTTGGCCATCGATCTCAAGCCTCGAGGAATTGCTGTCGCGATCCTGCATCCCGGTCTCGTTCGGACACGCATGATCCAGTTCAATCCCCATGGCGTTATGCCCCAGGAGGCTGTTCGAGGGCTTTTGGATCGGTTGGATCAGTTGACCCTCGAGACCAGCGGCACGTTTTGGCATGCCAACGGTGATGTCTTGCCCTGGTGATTGTGCCGATCGCTCGTTTCGCGCATTGGGTCTGGATGCCAATGCCATTCCATGGGTTTTGATCCCCGTCAGTGGGCGTCGTCTCCGCAGCGCCGTTCGCACGAAAGAGTGACCAGCAATGTGGCTGCGTTGTTGGCGGAAAATGATTCGCTTCGCCGGGAAGTCCAGCAGCTGCGCCGTCAGTTGGAACGGCTCCGTGCTCAACCAGATCAGCGCCGCTGGACAAGCTCGTCCCGCCAACCGGCTGAGCAGCCATCGACAGATCACACTCCAAAAGTCACCAAGGCGCAGGTCAACAGTTGGGGAGAGCTACTTTCTCAACAGAAGAATTGGACCTCTCTTCGACTCCAGGGCTTGGACGATCTGATCGATCGCTTGAATCGGCAGAGTTTTCATCCAGAGCTCAACCTGCAGCAACGCCTGGATCGGTTGAGTGCTGGCTTGGGCGCAGATTTGTTCGTCGCAGTGGCCAATGCACGCAGTAAAAAGCGTTCTGCCGTTCTTGCGGCCTTCGCCCTCTATGGGGTTCGCGCCAGTGAATGGCTTGAGGAAGAGCCGCGCCGTGTTGTGGCTGATCTGTTGCAACGGATGCGTCAGGGTCAGACAGATGGTCAGAGCCATGGCCGGACGAACCGACGGACCAGGTCTGATCGCCGAACCACTGATCGTGAGGATGGGCAACAACACACCACCAATCCAACGCGATTGGCTGCGTTAGAGGTCCTTGGTTTGCTGGGCCATGCCTCATCCGAGGAGATCAAACAAGCGCACCGTCGCTTGGTGAAGCTCCATCATCCGGATATGGGTGGATCCGCGGAGGCGTTCAGGAGGGTCAATGAGGCCTATCAATATCTGGTCTCCTGATGCCGACACGTTCGCTCAGGGTCTCTTTTTAGGATTCAGCTTCACCTGTGGATGCCCTGGATGAAAGCTCTCGTGAATGGAACGGTCATCGCAGAGAGTGACGACATCGTGATGGTGGATGGAAATCCCTATTTCCCTCGAAACTCCATGCGTGAGGAGTTCTTTCTTGATTCCAGTCTCACCACGGTTTGTGGTTGGAAGGGAACTGCCCGTTACTGGGATGTCAAGGTCAGCGACACCACGCTCACCAATGTCGTCTGGAGTTATGAGGACCCCAAGCCTGAGGCGGAATCAATCCGCCTGCGTTTTGCCTTCTATCGGGGCAAAGGAGTGGAGCTCCAGCCATAAAACCCATCGGTTTCACAAAAAAACCCTGAGCAGAAGTCACTGCTCAGGGCCGGTGATGGGGACCGCAGCACTGTACTTGGCGCCCACATCACAGAAATGTCTTTGCCCCAGTCGTCGATATTTCCGGTCAGCAGGTTGATGACGGGCGACGGTTGCGTTCCACGGTTTCGAGAAGGGGGTAATCAATGCACACCACCCATACTTCTGGTTTGTCGATGGGGTTCAATCGAGTTTGACGAAAGTGCCCTTGGCTGTATAACTTGATACTAGTTTTTTCGTTCATATGCTCGTCGGTTCTGAACTTCTTGCCAAGGTCAAGGACCTCGGAGATGTATCCAAGTCGGATGTAGTCCGCGCCTGTGGATATGTCTCCACCAAGGCTGATGGTGGTGAACGGCTGAATTTCACTGCTTTCTACGAGGCTCTTCTTGATGCCAAGGGAATCAGCCTCGGTGGCGGCACAGCCCGTGTGGGTAAAGGTGGACGCAAGTTGTCCTATGTCGCCAAGGTTCAGGGAAATGGCAATCTTTTGATTGGCAAGGCCTACACCGCCATGCTCAATCTTGAGCCAGGCGACGAGTTTGAAATCAAACTCGGTAAAAAAGCCATTCGTCTGCTACCAACGGGCGATGCTGCAACGCATACACAAACAGCTGTCGGGATGGACGAAGAAGGCGGAGACCTCTGAAATTGAGCCTTCAGTCGTCATTTCGACCGTCATGATTGGGGAAGCCGTGGGCTGTGGTCTTTGGATCAGGTGTTTCTGCGAAAGCCAGCAGACTCTGACTCATGGCTTCCAAGATCAATCCGCAGGTCACGTCATCGGCTCCGAAACGCTGCTTCCATTGCTCGACGAGTTCCATCACCTCTTGAGATGCTTCCTCAACAAAGGAAGGCGTCGCTTGCCAAGCCATAGCGGTGGTCCAATCCGTTGAGTCTGCAGGCCGAACTCACGCTTCCCCGTCGTTCTGCTTCAAGCTGGAACACAATTACAGCTTGCTTAAGCAGGTCGACGAATGCTTCAAGCCATAAAAAAAGACCTAGACATCAACCAGGTCTGATCTCTGCTTTTTAGAGAGGGTCAGATCTGAGAGGGGGCGCCGACAAAAGCAATCCCCCCTCTTTGATCAGGCTCTCAGGCTTTGCTCGGTTTCGAGGTCATAACAGCAGACATGGCAGTGACGAGCGCCAAGCAACCGGCGACAGCGAGAAATCCCATCGAACTTGTGTGAGGAACTCACCAATTGTTCACGCCCGAGAGCCCCGTGACTGTCGCCGTTGTGACCAGGCTGTTCATGCGCCCATCAAGCTGTGTCTTGCCCCCTGGTGACCTGAGATGGCCGGTCGACCAATTCTTGGGGTCCTCCTAAGTTGATTCGAAAGAGGTCTGCCCCTCTTTTGTGGAAAGAGGTAAGGAAAAAAACCACTGCAGTGCAGTCGGTCTCCATCTTTTACTCAGGCCTCTCCACTGCCTGTGGAATACTTTCTTCTGTCTTGATGGTGACAGATTGCCTGCTCTGATCTATACTTTATTTGTTATCGGGTTATTCCAATGCTGGTTGGTTCTGAACTTCTTGCCAAGGTTAAAGATCTTGGTGACGTTTCCAAGTCTGATGTGGTTCGTGCCTGTGGATATGTCTCCACAAAGGCCGATGGTGGTGAGCGTCTCAACTTCACCGCTTTCTATGAGGCGCTCCTTGATGCCAAGGGTGTGAGTCTCGGTGGCGGCACCGCTGGAATTGGCAAAGGTGGACGCAAGTTGTCCTACATCGCCAAAGTTCAGGGCAACGGCAATCTTCTGATCGGTAAGGCATATACGGCCATGCTGAACCTCGAGCCCGGCGATGAGTTTGAGATCAAGCTCGGTAAAAAAGCGATCCGCCTCCTGCCAACAGGTGATGCCGCTGCTCACTCTGACTCTGCTGAAGGCGTTGACGACGGCGCCGACAGCTGATTTTCGGATACCAAGCTCATGACCCAGGTCATTGACCTGGGTTTTTTTGTGCCATCCGTGTCGCCGATCTTGACCTTGAGCGCCAATGATTTTTATTTTGAAGTCTTTTCAGATCAGTTTGGCTTTTGTCCTGCTTCTCTCTGGGTCGGCCAGTGCAATCGATGATTGCGCTCTCTATCGGAAAATAATGAATAATCTTGGTGTGAGTATGAGTCGCTACCGGTTGTTAATCTCTTCGTCGGAGGACCCTGAGACCGTCGCTGCAGCAACGGCTGAGCTTGAGCGACACAGCGCTGAATATCGGAAAACCAAGCGTCAGTTTTCGCAAAAGCGCTGTGATGGCTGGTCCCGCGATTAAGCGAATGGTCATTGTGATGCAGATTGACTTTGCCTCATGATGTGCATGAGCCGTTCGGGTGATTTGTATTGGCGTGGAAGCGACCGATGTAGCAGTTGAAGTCTGTCCCAACAGAGCGTGCGCTTTAGTTGATTGGTTGAACTGCCATTGCGAATCAGAATTTTCATCGCTTTGCAATACAGGGGATAGTTTGCTTCCAATTCACCGATGGTGACCCCTGCTCCTGCTGGTGCTGATGTCATACCCGTCCAGTTCGATCCAGAAAATTTATTGTTGATGCTTCGCCTTCATCTGCTCCCATTTGGGGACATTCTGGACTAAACGACGGTTTGAGCGCTGTCGAAGCACATCAGTTGCGGGATCGCGATGTGTGGTCAGAGCTCAACAATCTCAACATCGATCAGGGGAACCATCCACCCCATGGCAAGGACCCAAGCCCCCTAGGGCTCTCTGGGATCTGAATCCAGACACGTTTGAAAGGCCGGAACGCTGATGACGAGCGTCCACCGTGTCGCCGAGGCGTCCTGGTTTGTCAGGATGGATGATCGCCGGGAGAGGGGGATGGATCTCACGCCATTTCTACACAGTGATCCTGACTCGCTGGCGGATGAGGCCCTGTTGTCGGTGTGCGTCAGTGGCCGCATCGCTTTGGCCATGAAGGGTCGCTTCTTTCTGCGTTGTTTTTGCGAGAGTTTTGGTCAACGATCCCTGATTGGCTGTGCGGTCACCGACGAAGACACCTGTCTGCATTATTTAGAGCAACAGCCATTTGAATTGCTGCTCTGTACGGATCGTCTTGAGCAGGGGACTGGGTACGACCTTGTTCGACAAGCAAAGCAGAAGCAGCCTGGTTTGAAGGTTGTGGTACTCGCTCTGAATGATGCCATTCCAGTGGAATATGACAATGCAGCTTGGTTAGAGGCTGTTGTTGCAGAAGTCGATATTTTTGAGAATCGAAAGCCCTTGGAGGCGGCTATTCTCGCTGTCATGGGTCATCATTCCTATCGCAGCCCATCGTTACGTAGCGGTCAGTTGCCTTATTTAAGCTGCCCGCGTTTGACACCACGAGAATATGAAGTGCTTGATCGGCTTGCCCAGGGAATGACCGACAAAGAAATCGCAGAGGATCTCGTCGTCAGTGAGCAGACCTCCCGGACATACACCAAACGACTCCTCCGAACGCTGGAGGTGAATAATCGTGTTCAGGCTGTTTTAAAAGGAATGCGTTGTGGAATGGTTCAGATTTGATGGTTTTGATCTGGTGGGTCCCCGTGCTTGTCGGATTGGCAACGGCTTCCGTCGCTCAGCAGGCTTTTCAACAACTCGATGTTGTCTCGGGATGGTTGATTGAGCGTCAGGTCGATGCGAAGCAACAGTTGCGTTGCCGTGCCTCACTCCCATCCGGTGGAACCTGGTTCACCGCTCGGATTCATCTGGATTCCTCAGGGCAGGTCGTGGTGCCTGAGGGGCTGTCATTTCCTACGGTTCAAGCCGAGTCCCTTGATGAGGTCCGCGCGGCCCTTGATCGCTGTCGTGACAGCATCCTTTATCTCCCATAGCGACCTTCAGGGATAAATAGAATTATTTCCGATCCAGCCCTTGTTTAGGCTCCTTTTTTTGTGCTTAATCAGTGTGTAAGCCGATGAGCTAAGGGCCATGTCGACAGGTCTGCTTTCAAAGAATTCTGAACGTCCTATCTTTCTGGTCGCTGATGGTCATGTCTATCAGAGAATTGAGGTTTCCAATACAAATCCTCGTCAGTGGCGCCTTGTTGAACTGGAGTTGACACGTGCCCTTGATCTGATGATTCACGATTGCGAAAGCCTCGTGTCTTGATCTGGACGTTGTTTTTTCAACTCTCGGAATAGCGGAAATAATGGAGATGATCCTTGGCTTTTAGAAGCCGCGCTTCGCGCTCGCTGACAAGTTTGTTTGGGCGAATTGCTGTCTCTCCGCATGCATAGCCCTCTTTGGGACCAAGGTGAACGCATTCACGGATGCTTTGTCGGCGCTCGTTGACGACAACCGTTTCAATCAGCTTATGTTTGGGGACGATTGTTTCGGCCTTCTGCTCCAAGAGTTGAGCCATACAGGAGGAGTACTCGTCAATGCTTTGCGTAAGACGCTCATAGCAGGCTCGACGCTTGTTGTCTTCAAGCTCCATCAATGCATAAACTTCGGCTTCGACGACTTGTTGAGGTCGGAGCACTTTCACCATCTCCTTCCGTTCCATGGAGACTCGATAGGTGCCGCCTGAATCAATCCATTGTTTAGCGGCTTGTTGGGCTGCATTTTGCGTTTTGAACGTTTGAACCCGCCAGGCCCCTGAACTGGCGTAGGTCATGCCAATTCCTGCTCCAAGGGTGATTACGGCGATGACCGTCAGGGCGAGATCTCGTTTCTTCATCATTGAACGGCTGCTGGAGGGAGATGGTGAACAGCGATGTGAGATAGCTCGGTTGGCCATGAAGGCTGGTTCAACTTTGGCGTGACAGCCATGTCTGTCCGGGTTGCTGTTTGTGGCAGTTCTCGACGGGTCGAATGATAAATTGACTTTTTAGCTTCCGATGCCGACGGCTGCAGAGAAGAAAACTGAGGTTAAGCAGCGCATTCAGGGGCTTCGCAATATGTGCAAAGAGATGCACGTCACTGTGATGGACCAGGGCACCATGCCCGAAGCCACCGCTGTGCGCGAGGCGATTGAGAAGCTTCAGGAACTCATTGACTTTCTCGATGGGAAGAAAAAATCCTGATCGTCGCGACCGCATGATGAACCATGGGACCGGTCCGTCGATCCTGGTCTCCATCAACGCCGAATCCGAGTGGTTCTGCTGAGGCGGTTCGATCTCGCCCGTGGCTAGAAGCAAGTCAGTGGCAACGACCTCGATGAAGGATCCTCGCTTGCTCTCGTTCAGGTCTCCATCGTCCTGTGCACTGCCGCCGAGTCCACGGGTGGTACAAGCACTTCTCAATTTGGCTTGGAGGCATCCCAAGCCAGAACGACCGAGTTGGTTGCGCTCTGAATTGGGTGAATTCAACACGGTTGACGCGGCCGACAGCTGAGTTGCACGGCTCCATAGGCTGACGCCATGACGAAGCAACGGGCTGGGGATCAGTTGGAGCGCGATTTCGACCAGGCCAAACGGTCTGGTCGTTGGTTGAGTGATGACGAAATGCAGGTGTTGGCAGACCAGGAGCAGGCGCTCTTGGTCGAGCAACAACGTGTGTTGGCCAACCGACGCAAAATGATCGTCCTCACCGGCGTCTGCATTGTGTTGCCGCCGTTGTGGCCCCTCGCCCTGCTGTTGACCCTGGTTTTGCTTTACCCCACCACGATGAAACGTGTTGGGGTCGTCAGTGGGGTCGTGTTTGTTGTGTTGACGCTGGTCAGCAGCTTGGGGCTTCTGGCTCTGATGATTTGGCTGTTCGGTGTGCTGTTTTGAAGGGCGCCTCGGCCACGCCGATGAATTGTTAAATTAGATGTAGAAACGTTGCCCTCTGATGGCCACTCGCTTCGGCATCATCGGATGTGGTTACGTCGGTTCGGCTGTTGCCAGACACTTTCGAGCCCGCGGCTTTGAATTGACGGGAACGATCACCCGTCCCGATCGTCTGAGCGAACTCTGTTCCCTCGTGGATCATCCCCGGATTTACCGCGCCGGAGATGCCTTCGCGGATGTCAGTTTCTTCGACAGGCTTGATGGCTTGTTGGTGGCTGTCGCCCCTCAATCGGGTCATTACTGCCTCGAGCAGTACGACGCTGTTTATCGATCGGGAGTCAATGCTTTGGCTTCCGTGCTTCAGCGCCGTTCGTCATCATCACCGCTTCATGTCACCTATTTGAGCAGTGCAGGGGTGTACGGCGACCAGCGTGGGCTGCCCTGCAACGAGGATCAGTCGCCTGATGTGAGTTCAGGTCAAAATGCCGCCTTGGTCTCGGCTGAGCAGGCTCTGCTGAATCTTGCGTCGCCATCGGTGCAGTGTGCTGTTCTGCGGTTGGGCGGGATTTATGGACCCAATCAAGATATTCCGACGATGATCCGCTCAGCCGCCGGTCAGAGGGTGGCCAAAAATGGTGACCACATCAATGCATGGGTCCACCGTGATGACATCGTCCGCGGAGTGGATTTTGCCTTTGAGCAGAGGTTGAGCGGGATCTACAACATGGTGGACGATTTGCAGCTCTCGCGGCGTGAGCTCTCCCATGCCCTCTGTGACAGTGATGGTTTACCTCCGGTCCTTTGGGATGCCCACGACAAGCCGGGGGCTCGGATTTTTAACGCCCGTGTGTCGAACGCCCGTCTGAAAGCCCTTGGCTTCCAGTTCGCCGTTCCATCCATGCTGGAGCCTGTCGCAGCCTGCTGACGGGGTCGTTTGACCTTTCTGTATCCACACGCACAATCGAATCGTGCGTTGTGATGCCTAATGGAGTCACGAAAGCACTTGCTCCGTGGATCTTGTTGTCACCCCCAGTGATCACGACGCTCTCCAGCAGCTGACAGCCGGCAGCATTGTTGGTGTGCTTTGGCTTCAAACCCATTTTCCGGCTTCTGAATGGGATGCTCTTTTTGAGGAACGGGCTGTGTTCGCATCCGATTCCCTCGAATCTTTGCTGGCCGATGCAGGCATGGCAGGTCTGACTGTTCAGCAACCATCTGTCGTTGAATTTTGAATCTTCGCCTGTGATCGATATTGTCCCTGAATGATTCGTTTGACTCGATACTCTCTAGTTTTACCCAAGAAGGTGATTTCTTCACATTAGTTTTGTGACAAGCCTTTGATCCGACCCTCTGCTCTTAATTCAGCTTGTCTAAAACCTAGGGAGCTGTTGAGGCCGTGATGTCCAGTTGCTTCCCTACTGATTTTGGTCGCACTTTGGCCCTGATGTTGTTAGA
>NZ_JBGKDS010000046.1:0-6638 GCF_042954325.1 Parasynechococcus sp.
GCGGCCCGGATCTTGAACCGCCAAGGGGTGACGTCGTTGTTGCCCTGGATAAACACCCCGATTTCTCCCTTGCCGGATTCCAGACGGGTGTAGAGCTCACCATCGGGGATCTTGAAGGTGGGCGCCACCTTCTTGGCCACATATTGGAAGTCGAACCCAGCGGCATCGCTGCCTTTGCCTTCGTTGAGGCGTTTGGCTTCGAGGTTCTCGGTGGGGCCACCGGGGATCATGTCGCAGGCCTGGCGAAGGATCTTCAGCGATTGGCGCATCTCTTCAATGCGCACCCGATAGCGGGCGTAGCAGTCGCCTTCTTTCTCCCAGGCGACTTGCCAGTCGAAGTCGTCGTAGCACTCGTAGTGGTCCACCTTGCGGAGATCCCAGGGCACACCGGAGGCGCGCAACATGGGACCACTGAGGCTCCAGTTGATGGCGTCGTCCCGTTGGATGATTCCCAACCCTTCGATGCGGCGCCGGAAGATGGGGTTGTTGGTGATCAGCTTTTCATATTCGTCAATTTTGGGTGCAAACCAGTCGCAGAAGTCTTTGCATTTTTCCAGCCAGCCCCAGGGCAGATCAGCTGCAACACCACCGATTCGGAAGTAGTTGTTGTTAATCAACCGCTGGCCGGTGGCGGCTTCCCAGAGGTCGTAAATCATCTCCCGTTCCCGGAAGATATAGAAGAACGGGGTCTGGGCACCAACGTCGGCCAGGAAGGGTCCAAGCCAGAGCAGGTGGTTGGCGATCCGGTTGAGTTCCAGCATCAACACCCGGATGTAGCTGGCTCGCTTGGGAACGGGAATATCCGCCAGTTTTTCCGGGGCGTTGACCACGATGGCTTCGTAGAACATGCCCGCCGCATAGTCCATGCGGCTCACGTACGGCACGAACATCACGTTCGTGCGGTTCTCAGCGATCTTCTCCATGCCGCGGTGGAGGTAGCCGATCACCGGCTCGCAATCCACAACGTCTTCGCCATCCAGGGTCACGACGAGCCGCAGCACCCCGTGCATGGAGGGGTGATGGGGGCCGAAGTTGACCACCATCGGCTCCGTGCGCGTCTCCAGCTGCGTCATGACACCGATGGGCAAGGCAATAGAACGATCTTAGGTAAAACCCCCCGCATCTTCGTTTGAGCGACGCCAACAGCTTTGATCACGTTCCCGTTCTCGCCGATGCGGTGGTCGCTGCGTTGGATCACTTGCCCCGCGCTGACGGCCTTGTCATCGATGCAACCCTCGGGGGTGGCGGCCACAGTGCGCTGTTGCTGGAACGCTGTCCTCAACTGCGTTTGATTGGCCTCGACCAAGACCCCACGGCCCGGGCGGCGGCGGCGGAACGCTTGGCACCGTTCGGTGATCGGGTGGAGATCGTGGCGACCAATTTCTCCGCCTATGAACCAACGGAGCCGGCGGTGATGGTGCTCGCCGATTTAGGTGTCAGCAGTCCGCAACTGGATGTGGCGGGGCGTGGCTTCAGCTTCCGCCTGGATGGCCCCCTCGACATGCGCATGAATCCGGAGGGGGAGGGTGAAACCGCGGCCGAGTTGATCGATCGCCTCGAGGAAAACGACCTGGCCGATTTGATCTACGCCTATGGCGAAGAGCGGCTGTCGCGGCGGATTGCCCGGCGCATCAAATCTGATTTGGCGTCCCAGGGGCCCTTCGAAGGCACCGCTGCCCTCGCCTATGCCGTGGCCGGCTGCTATGCCCCCAAGGCGCGTCGCGGCCGCATCCACCCCGCGACCCGTACGTTTCAGGCCCTGCGCATTGCTGTCAACGATGAGTTGGGCGTGTTGGAGCGCCTGTTGCAGCAGGCCCCGGATTGGCTGGAGCCTGGCGGTCTCTTGGGGGTCATCAGTTTTCACTCACTCGAGGACCGGCGGGTGAAAACGGCGTTCAAGGACGATGAACGCCTCAGACGGATCACCCGGAAGCCGGTGGTGGCCACTGAGGCGGAACAGGACCGCAACCCCCGCAGCCGCAGTGCGAAATGGCGGCTGGCGCAGCGTCAGGCCAGCAGGCCTGCCTGATCATCCGTTCCGAACAGCTGTCGGTAGGCCGATGCTGTGCTGCAGAACACCACGGGAATGGCGGCCAGAAGGCCGAACCCGCAGGCAAAGGCGCCGAGCAGGATGACGCCCAGTTGCATCACCAGCAGTCCCAGCACAGCCCACCACTCTCCTTGGACGGTTCGGAAGCCCTCTTGGATGGTTGCGATCGGTCCCAACCCCTTCACCACGGCAAGGAACCCCAGGAAGGTCTGATTCACCTGGATGTAAATGGTCAGACCGGCTGCGATCAGAAGGATCACCATGGCGACGGGGCTGCTGGTGACAGCGAAGGCCAGGGTTGTGATCTCAGCGATCAGACCCTCGATCGACTCGGTGTTGGCGGGGTCAATGAGCGGGATTTGGTTGTAGATCGACTGGGCGAGCTCTCCGGCATCAGCCGCTGTGATCGCGAGAAGCGCCGCCGTTGTGCTGATCACACCCAGCAGGAGGGTCAGCGGAAATTGCCGGCTGAACAGACGCCAGACGGCGGGGCCATCGATCTTGATCAGATCCCCGAAGCTGGGTCGCTCCCCATTGAGGCCGAGCCAAGCGCCCCGGATCAAACCCACGGCGGCCCACAGGTCCACTAAGGCGCTGACGATGATCCCGGCGAGCCCAGGGAGCAGATCCACCACCGTGGACAACACGAACGCGAACAGGGCAAAAAAGACAAACGTCCAGGGTGTGCGTTGGAACGTTGTCCATCCGTCCTGTAGGGCGGTCCCAACCGACAGGCTCATGATCTTGAAGGCAACACCTGGAAAGGACCGGCCTTACGAGCGGGTCGCACAAACCGCCGCTGCGATCCGCTCGACCGCGAGCTGAATCTCGTCGTCTGTGGTGGTCCGCCCCAGGCTCAGGCGCAGGGAGGCTTCGGCTTCGGCACGCGAGCGACCGATCGCTTGCAGCACGTGGGACGGTGCACCGCTGCTGCAGGCGGAGCCACTGCTGCAGGCCAGGTGGGGTCGGAGCGCCCGGTGCAGGCGGCTGCCAGTGATCCCGGGTATGCAGATGTTGAGGTTGTGGGGTAGGCGGGGCTCCATGGCTCCATTGAGCAGCACGCCTGGGATCCGCCGCTGCAGGCCCTCCCAGAGTTGATCCCGCAGGGTTTGCAGCCGGTGGTTGCGCTGAACCCGGTCTTGCAGCGCGGTTCGGGCTGCCGTTGCGAACCCCACGATCAGGGCCGTCGGAAGCGTGCCTGCCCGCAGGCCTGCTTCCTGGCCACCGCCCCACTGCAGCGGTTCCAGTGTGATGCCGTCGCGCACGACGAGGGCGCCGACCCCCTTGGGGCCATAGAGCTTGTGGGCGCTGAGGCTGACCAGGTCGAGCCCCAGGGCATCGGGTTGCAGCGGGATGTGTCCGAAGGCCTGGGCCGCATCGCTGTGGATGGCAATCCCGTGGTGTCGGCATACCTCAGCGATTGCCTCCAGCGGTTGCAGGACGCCGATTTCGTTGTTGGCGGCCATCACGCTGACCAGGATCGTGTCGGTCGCGATCGCCTGCTCCACCTGCGCGGGATTGATCAGTCCATCGGTGCCAGGGTTGAGCAAGGTGACCCGAAATCCCTCCCGCTCCAGCTGCGCCAAGGGGTCGAGCACGGCGTGGTGCTCGGTGGACACGCTGATCACGTGGCCCTGGCCCCGGCGACGTGCCAGTCCGAGCAGGGCCAGGTTGTTGGCTTCCGTCGCCCCGCTGGTGAAGATCAATCGCTCGGGAGCGACGGCGAGGCTGTCTGCGATCTGCCGTCGGGCCAGGTTCACGGCAGCTGCAGCCGTGAGCCCCAGCCGGTGCTGACGGCTGGAGGGGTTGCCCCAGAGCTCGCTCCAGTAGGGCGCCATGGCCTCCACCACCTCCGGCGCACAGGGCGTGGTGGCTTGGAAATCGAACGCGAGGGGCGACTCGGTCAGCGTCGTCTGGTCACTGTTGCGATCATGGTGCTGCATCCCTTGCCGCTGCTGGATGGATCTGCGATTGCCGATGGTCTGTCTTGGTGGGGCCGTTGTGTCAGCACTGCTCAGTGGTCAATCGGCTGAGGGCTTCGATCGCAAGGCCGTGCTCGAACAGATGCGCAACAGCCGGCCGGCCGATCTGCAGGTGTTGGTCCAGGAACCCGATGCCGCCGGCATGCGCACCATCGGGATTTATGGCATCCAACGGGACCCTGGCAATCCTGATCTGCGGCGTTACAGCCTCTGGGAAGAATCCCCCGCCGATTTGAACATCTACATGGAGTCGGTGCGTTGTGGACTGCTGCAGCCCTTGAGGGTGAAGCGAACGGGGACGGCGGTCTACGTGCGCATGCTCAACCCCGGCGGCCCGATCACGCCTTTCAATCGGGAAGATCACTTGGTGTGGTGGGCGGCCTGTGTGCCGGAGGTCGCGGGAACCGACCCGGGCACCCTGCGCCAGCAGGCCTTGGATCTGGGCTTTTCGACCCTGATACCCGAACGTCAGGAGCAGTTACCCGCACTGGCCCCCTGAGCGGAGGATCCATACATTGCGCTGAGAGCGATGGCAGCCATGAGCGACGCGCCGATTCCCAGCACGGATGAGCAGGAGGCAGCACCGCCGGCACCGCGGCTGCTTCTGGTGGATGACGAGCCGGGGCTACGCACTGCGGTGCAGGCCTACCTCGAGGACGAGGGATTTGATGTGACCACGGCCGTGGATGGTGAGGAGGGCTTCACCAAGGCACAGCAGATGCTGCCGGACGTGGTGATCAGCGACGTGATGATGCCGCGCTTGGACGGCTATGGCCTGCTGAAGAAACTGCGGGCCGATGAACGGCTTGGTGGCACGCCGGTGATCTTCCTGACCGCGAAGGGCATGACGGCGGATCGCACCCAGGGCTACCTGGCCGGAGTGGACGACTACATCCCCAAACCCTTCGATCCCGATGAGTTGGTGGCTCGGGTGCGCAACGTGGCCCAGCGTCAGCAACGGCTCCTGCAGGAAGCGGCCCGGTTCGCCGATACGGACATGGGCCAGATGGCCAAGCAGATCACCGAGATCCGTTCGCTGTTGGCCCAGGCCGAAGCGTTGCCTTCGAAGGATCCCGTAGTGCATAGCTTTACGCCGCGGGAGGCCAGCGTTCTGCAGTTGGTGGCGGAGGGGTTGATGAATAAGGAGATCGCCCGCCAGCTGGAAACGTCGATCCGCAATGTGGAGAAGTACGTGAGCCGTTTGTTCAACAAAACCGGCACCTCCAGCCGCACTGAATTGGTGCGCTATGCCCTGGAGCACCGTCTGGTGACTTGACGGCGGGCTGGCGCGCAGCGGCGTTCAATCAGGGCTGGACATACCGCGACCGCGTGCCGGTTGCGATCTCCGGCATTTGGTTGAGCGAGTGGATGGCCAAGCGCTATCGCCATTCCGCGGCTGATCTCTGGCGTGCGCGGATTCAGGCCGGGGAACTCGATTGCAACGGCCAAGTTCTCTCGGCGGATCATTGGCTTTCAGGGGCTGAACAGATCCTGTGGCGGCGCCCCCCCTGGCGGGAGGAGGCGATTCCAGATCGGTGGGACACCTTGCATGACGATGGCGATCTGTTGGTGATCAACAAGCCCTCCGGATTGCCGGTGATGCCCGGGGGCGGCTTTCTGCGCCACACGCTCACGGCACTGCTGGAACCCAGCGGAGCTCGACCGGTGCACCGGCTGGGCCGATTTACCTCCGGCCTGCAGGTGTGTGCGAGGACGGCCGCAACCCGGGCTGCATGGTCGAAGCAGTTCCGACCGGATGGCGGCTGCCGCAAGGTCTATCAGGCCTGGGCCCAGCGAGTGCCGGGGTTGGATCTGGGGCAGACCCTGACGGTCACCACTGATGTGGTGGAGCGGGTGCATCCGCTGCTGGGTTGGATCTGGGGGCCGGAACCACTGGATGAGGAGCCAATTCGCAAACGGCTCTCAGCTCATTCCGAATTGAGGCTGTTGGAGCGCACCGCCGATGGGGATCGTCTGCAGGTGACGATCCGCACCGGGCGGCCCCATCAGATCCGAATTCATTTGGCCCAACTTGGAAGCCCACTGCTGGGAGATCCGCTGTATCTGCTCAACCGTGAAATCTCAGCGAGGGCTACTCCTGGAGACGGCGGCTACCGGTTGCATGCCTGGCGGTTGTCAGGCTTGGCTGAACTCGGACTCATCCACCTCCAGGCCGAACCCTGAGTCGGGAGGGTCAGGCCTTGTTGAATTCGATCAACCTCGAGAAATAGAACGGAGCCTTGTTCAAGCTGCGGCGCACCAGTTTGAAGCCGCAGGCCTCAGCCGCTTTCACGATGCCGTCTTCTTTGAGGGTGTAGGCCCGGGTGGTTTTGCTCGGGCCGGGGAACAGCTGGCCGATCCCCTTCAGCAGCGCCAGCAATGGTGTGTAGGGCGCGAAGCTCACGATCAAGCGCTCTTCGGTGAGTCCGCAGAGGTGCTTCACCATGTCCTCGGCCGCCGGCTGCGGGTAGTGGATGAACACATCCAGGCAGCACACGGTGTGGAACGAACCGCTGAGGCTTTCCAGATCGCTAGCGAAGAAGTTCAGCTTGGCCATGTCCAGACCGGCGTCACGGGCGCGGCGCTCGGCTTCCTTCGCCATGGCT
>NZ_JBGKDS010000047.1:0-7033 GCF_042954325.1 Parasynechococcus sp.
GAACAGCTTCTGCCCTCCCTCGCAGCCAATGCCTTTGACGACGCACTGCCAACGGTGAACCCTGCCATCGGCCCGAGCCGCGGCCGCGTGGCGCTACTTCTGGGCTGCGTCCAACGCTGCTTCGATCCCAGCGTGAGCACAGCAACGGTGAAGGTGTTGCAGGCCAATGGTTTTGAGGTAGTGATTCCGCCTGACCAGGGCTGCTGCGGAGCGGTGAGCCATCACCAGGGGGAATTGGAGCTCACCCGCCAACTCGCGACAGATCTCGTCCGGAGCATGAATGCCATCAAAGGAGAGTTGGATGCGGTGCTGGTAGCCGCCTCCGGCTGCGGCCACACGATGAAGGCCTACGGCGAGCTGTTGAACGGCAACACTGCATTCCGGGCTCCTGTACTGGATGTTCAGGAATTCCTAGCTGACCGTGGCCTCCTGGAGTCGTTTCGCGCTCAGCTACAACCTCTCCCTGGCGTTGTGGCCATGCATGACGCCTGCCACATGATTCACGGCCAAGGCATCCAGGCCCAACCGCGCCAGCTACTGGAGAGCATTCCTGAACTGCAGTTGCGCGAGGCCATGGAAGCCGGCGTCTGCTGTGGCAGCGCCGGGATTTACAACCTGGTTCAACCCGAGGAAGCCGCTGAACTGGGTCGGATCAAGGCCGACGACCTCAGCCGAACCGGCGCCGATGTCGTGGCCAGCGCCAACATCGGCTGCACCCTGCAGCTGCGCCGTCACCTTGGCGAACGGGCACAGGTGCTGCACCCGATGGAACTGCTGGCGGCCTCAGCCGGCCTGCATCCGCTGCCAAGCCTCCAGGAGCGTGCCGGCTGAACCGAGGTTGCCGGGGAACGTGAGGATCGGCAGATCGGCCAGCGGCCCAGTGGATGGTCGTACCAACGACAACCCTGGCAAGAGCTGTCCCTCAAGCTGAACGGACTCCAGCGCCAGCCCACGGGCCAGCAGGGTTTGCGTGGTGATGCCGCCTTTGCTGATCAGGTACCCCAAACGCGGTGCCACAGCAGCGGCCAGCCGACCCATCAACGCCGCCAGTTCCCTTGCGAATCGGCGACCAGCAGCCTCCGAAGCGAAAGCCAGTTCTCCGCGACTCGTGTACAGGACAGGCGTGCGGTTCTGTTCGAGAGCCCCGCTGATCTGCTCCAGCCAGTCCCGTTGGAGGTCGTCCAACAGCCAATCCGGCGTGGGGCCGTCGAGCACCCTGGCGATCCGGCGCACAGGCAACTCAATGCCGAGGCACTCCGGTTCCTTGAGCAGACACGTCAGCTGCTGATCCGCCAGCGGAACGTACGAGCCAACCATCACCAGCCCCGGCCTGGCAGCTCCGGACGACGAGCGCCGGCGCAGTCCCGCCAGGCCATCGGCATCCAGCGGTTGCGGTCCTGGATCGGCCAGGGCCTTCAGCCAACTGGCCGCGGAACGGAACAGAAACCGCTTCTCCGGTTGAAGCAAGCGAACGGCAGCGGCCAAGGCCGCGAGCTGCTCCTGACGCTCCGCATCCACCACCACTGCCGCGTTGCCGTGGAAGCTGCGCAGGCGAGCCAGCAACGCGTCGAGGCCAGCACTGGACGCCTGATCCAGCTCCTGACCACTCAAACGCTGCACCGCTCCCGCCTGGATCACCCCAGCGCTTTTTTCCTCGAGCCAGGCCGCCAGATCACTGGTGCTGAAGGCAAACAGACGGTCCCTGGCAAAGGCACTGGTGTGCACGGGCTCCCCATGGAGCAGATGCACACCATTCACCGTGGTGCGCCCCCCCTCCAGGAAGGCCGGGACATGCAGGGTGGCATCGAAAGGTCCAAAGCAGTCCTCCAGCACCTGTGGCTCCAAAACGCCATGGCCCCGCAGGGTTGAATCGCCGCGGCTGACGAGCTGCACATCGTTCCGCTGCATCCCTTCGGCCAGCAGAGCGGCATCCAGATTCGCCGCAATCTCACGGTTGCAGCCCGCTGCCTGGGATGGCTCGAGCGAACGGGTATCCGCCAGCAGAAAGACAAGCGGCGATCGATGCCGCAGGCTCTGCTGCAAGGTCAGGGGATCCCAGCGAAGCAACAGAGGACACCCATGCACCGTCTGCGACCCGGTGGGGTCGTCATCGATCACGACAACCTTCATGGCACCATCGTGGCGTGAGCCATTCCCCCACCGACCGCCAGGAGCTGATCGCTCTGGTCCGCCACCTTCATCAAACCGCAACCCCCTGGATCCCCAGTGGTCTCGGAACCCGTCTGGACTGGGGGGCACCCATCCATGCCGATCACCCCACCGTGAGTTGTCGTGGGTTGAACCGCGTGATCGATCACGCCATTGATGACCTGACCATCACCGTGGAAGCAGGGATGCCACTGCAGGAGCTGCAGACCCTGCTGGCGGAGCAAGGCCAATGGCTGCCGGTCGACTGGCCCTGGGGCGGCGAACCCAGCGGAAGTCTTGGTGGCCTGGTGGCCAGGGGCTTGGCCGGCGGTCTGCGACAACGCCATCTCGGTGTGCGTGATCAGATCATCGGCATTGGTCTGTTGCGCAGCGACGGCGTCGAAGCCCATGCCGGCGGTCGGGTGGTGAAAAACGTGGCTGGCTACGACCTGATGCGTTTGCTCTGCGGAAGCTGGGGCAGCCTGGCCTTGATCACGGAGCTCACCCTGCGGGTGCAGCCGATGCGTCCCAGCCACGGTGGATTAGCACTCGATGGCCCCCTGGACAGCCAGGAGCGGTGTCGAGCGGAGGTGCTGAATTCGAGCCTGACGCCGGAACGCTTCGACTGGATCAAGACCGGAGACAGTGAGCCCCGTCTGCAGGTTCTGGTCAGCAGCGTGTCGGATACCGCGGTGGAGACACAACTCAGCCGGATCACGACCCTGGCTGAACACCTGGGCCTGACAGTGAAACGGCATGCCGCAGCGGTTCCACTGGAGCCACCACTGCCCATGCAAGGGGGCCGCTGGCTGGTTCGGGTGATGCTGCCGCCGGCACGCCTTCACACCCTGCTGAGCAGCCGTGAAACACAGGCCCTGAAGGGCTGGTCATGGTGCCTGGCCGCTGGAGCAGGTTGCGGCGATGGCTGGACTGCGGACAACGACAGCACAGCAGCCCATGCCGTGGGCGCTCTGCGTCAACGCGTCGGGCAACTGGGCGGCCAGCTGATGGTGTTGCGCCAACCCGAGACCGGGAGCCAACGGCTGCCCGCTTGGGGTGATGCTCCCGCTCGGGCTGTGATCGAAGCCGTGAAACGTCAGTTTGATCCCCAGCAACAGCTCTGCCGCGGCCGGTTACCAGGCGTGGAAGCCTGAACTCAGAGCACCGCATATCGACACGTCAGGGTCTGCTGGGCTCCGGGGTCCAGCACCAGCTTGCGATCTCCGCTGAGCAAGGCCTGCCGTGGTCCTGTCCAAGGCTCCAAGCAAACCATCGGCCGAGGCGGCTCCGTCCAGACCACGCTCAGATCGAAGGGAGCCTGGTGCTGCAACTGCAACTGAGCTCCGGTGGCGTCATCGATCAGCGTGACGGGTCCATTGGGTTGGCAGAGAAAATCCACCCCCTGAGGCAGCCGGTCCAATTGCGGCGCCGTGTCTGCCGCTGCCATCTCCAGATGATTCAGGCAGCGATCAGCCAACCCCGTGAGCCGCGTGCGGCTGAGATCACTGACCTGAAAGTAGGGGTGCAGCCCGAAGCTGAACGGCATCGAATCCGCGCTGCGGTTGTGGATGGTGGTGCTGATCTCCAGCGCCTGATCGACGGGGCGCACCTCCATCTCCAGCAGGAAGGCAAAGGGATACGCCGCTTCGGTTTGGCCTGTGGACTGCAAGCTCAAACGAATGCCGCTCTGATCGTCCAGGAGCTGCAGCACCCAGGGCAAATCCCGAGCGAAACCATGCTGCGCCAGGGTGTGTGCAACGCCGTTCACCACCAAACGGTCGTCTGGCAAGTTGCCGCAAATCGGGAACAGCACAGGGATGCCCCCGCGAATGCTCTTGGACGGATCGGCATAGCGCTGCTGATCGAAATACAGCACCTCCCTGCCCCCACAACACCACTCGCTGACCAGCCCCCCGCGCTCGGGGATGATCCGCAACCGGTCACCACTGCCTGGATGGACATACTCCCAGTGGGCATAGGGAGCGGACTTCTCGGTCAGGGCCATCAGCCATCCGGGCGCATGGTCAAAGTCTGCTCACGGAATCGGACCGGCGCCGCGGTCAGCCCAATCCAGCCAACCACTCCAGCAGGGCGGCATTGACCTGATCCGGAACCTCGTCATGGGGGCAGTGCCCCGCATCCAGCACCACTTCCGTGGTGGCCTCAGGGGCATGGCGCTGAAAGGTGGAGCGTCGACCGGGCGCATTGATCCAGGGATCGCGGATGCCCCAAAGCAGCAACAAAGGAGCGGTGAGCTCAGCGAACAACTCATCCAGAGGCTGACCACGCGGAATATCGAACACCGTTCGGAACACACCGAATGCTCCGGGATCGAGCGACGGTCTCCGAATCGACTCCACCAACCAGTCATCCACGTTGGTCTTGTCGATGTACACCTGGTTGAGCGTGCGGCGAATGGTGGCCGGCCTGCGCAGGTTCTCAAACAACACCCGCTGCAGGACGGGGCTGCGCAACAGCGCCGTCCCGATGGTCTGACGGGCGATCGCTCCCCAGCCCTGGGGGGGCTTTTGCTCATCACTAAAGGGACCGGCGGCATTCAGCAGCACCACCCCCGCGCAATCGTGACCGAGGGCCGCTCCAGCCGCCAAAGCGGCAAAACCACCAAGGGAATTACCGGCGATCACCGTCGGGCGGCCGATCCGCTCCCGCACGTAGGCAACCAGCTGATCGCGCCAGAGGGCACCGCCATAGTTCAACTCACCAGGCTTGGCGCTGCGGCCGAAGCCGAGAAGATCAATGGCATGCACCGCATGGGTGCGTCCCAGAACAGGAATGTTGTGGCGCCAGTGGTCTGTGGACGCACCGAATCCATGCACGAGAAGCAAGGCGGGACGATCGCTTGCATCGCCTTCCGGACTCAGCTCAACGGCATGCACGGGATGTCCGAGATGGCTCCAGCTGATCGTGTCCACAGTCGCGCGCAGGGGCAGCGATGCTAGGCAGATCAACTTGGAACGCTTCGATGCTGAGTGACGAGCTTTGGAGCGGACCTCTCGCAGACCCGGGCAGCTGGCGCGGCGCGGTGCTCTGGGCCATCGCCCTCTACATCCCCCTCAGCGGACCCCTGGCCCGATTCGAGGCCAGTCTGTCGACGAGTCCACTGCCGGAACAGGGTCGTCAACTGGCCCTGGTGGTCAGCTCACTGCTGCTGGCCTTGGCAGTGGGGATGGTCACCCAGCTGCTCGGCAGCTGGGTGATTGGTCCAGGCTGGGCATCCAGCCTGGCGGTGATCGCCATCGGCTGGAGCCTGCTGCTGGTGTTCGCATCACAGGACGACCAGGCGTCCTGACGACGGTCAGGACGCGCCTGCCATCGGATCGGCGGCCAACTCTTCGGGGACCTCATTGCCATCCTCAGGAGGCTTGCCTTTCAAGACCAAGCGGAGAAGAACCGGGGCCAGGAACGTCGTCCCGATCACCATCAACAGAATGGCGGCTTCAAGGCCGGGGTTCAGCAAGCCGGAGGCCGTACCCAGACCCAGGAAAATCAAGCCCACCTCACCCCGGGGCATCATTCCGAGGCCCACCACCAGGTGGTTGGTTTTCTCCTTACTGAAGACAGCCCAGCCGGCCGCAACCTTGCCGATGATGGCCACAAGGAAGAGGAAGCCTGCGATCACCAGTGCCGAGCGCGCTGCGGGATCGGATGGATTGATGACCGACAGGTCCATCCCCGCTCCCACCAACACGAAGAAGACGGTGGCGAAGAGACCAACAATCGGCATCACCGCCGCCTGAATCTCATGGCGGTGTTTGGACGCACTGGCGATCAAACCAGCCGCAAAGGCACCGAGGGCCGCTTCCAAGCCGATCGCCGTGGCCGCGAAGCAGGTCGCCCCGAGCAACAGATAAGCGCCCACCAATTTGGAGCCGGGGGCCTTGAGCTGGTCCACGACCCAATCGAACGCCGGAGCAGCCTTCCGACTCAGCACCAGCGCCACCACCACGAACAACACAGCGGCAACGACAAGGCGAATGATCGGAGCGATCTCCAGGGAGCCGCCGGCCCCAAGGGACACCACGATCGCCAGGATCACGATGCCGAGGATGTCGTCGAGCACAGCAGCGCCGATCACGATCTGGCCTTCACGGGTGCGCAGATATCCGAGTTCCCCGAACACGCTTGCGGTGATGCCGATGCTGGTGGCCGTCATCGATGCACCAGCGAAAATCGCGGGAATCGCATCGACGTGAAAAATCGTCATCAGGCCGAGGGTGCCAAGGGCGAACGGCAGCACCACACCCACCACGGCCACCGAGAACGCCTGAACACCGACGGCCATCAGCTCATCCAACTCACTTTCCAAGCCGGTGAGGAACAGCAGCGAATAGAGGCCGAGGTTGGAGACCGATCGCAACGCCCCGAAGCTCTCGTCATAGATCGCGGTGACGTCCTCTCCTGGGATGTGAGCCAGAGCAGCGATGGCATCGGTGAAGACACCGCTGAGTTGGACCTGCGTTTCGGGAGGAACCAGCAGGTGAAGACCGGACGCACCGATGATCACACCCGCCAGAAGCTCGCCCAAAATGGTGGGGAGCTCAAAGCGCACCAGCACCTCCGCCAGGGTGCGGGCGGCAACGAAAATCAAAATGAAGCGAAGGACGCCGATCAGCGTTTCGGCGACCTCCAGGTCATGACTGCTGATTTCACTCAGCAGGGTGGGCAGAAGCATCAGGCCGCGCAGCTCTGCCGCCGACCTTAATGGTGAATTCGTCGCAGAACTGTCCGTGGCGTGGTCCTCGTGCTCCGGTCCAAACGATTGAGCCGGATTGCGTCGCACCATCCACGCGCGGTGGCAGGTCGAAAATCGCTGGCTACGGTCCGATTAGCCGCATCGTCCGGGCGCCGTCAGCACGCCACGGAC
>NZ_JBGKDS010000048.1:0-2433 GCF_042954325.1 Parasynechococcus sp.
TCCTGTGGCTCTGCAGGCACCTGCCATCGGTTGATCTGGAATCAACCTGTTCCTTCTGGAACAGAACAAACGATTCAGATCAACTGAATCGGAAAGCCCCCGCCTCACGGCGGGGGCTTTTTGTTGTCTGGTGCGACAACGTCTTAGCCCAGTTCCAGACAGGCCAGGCCAAACACGGCATCGTTATGCAGTGGTTTGACAGTGCCGCGATACATCCGGGTTGTGGCTGACACCTGCTTGAAGCCCAGGCTCGACAACACCATCGCTGCGCTTTGGTTGGTGGCCGGCGAATCAATCAGAACAACGCCGGGATGATCGATCAGAAGACGGTCAAGAAGGACGCGGGCGAGCTCAGCGCTGTCCGCGAGAATCGGTCCAATCCTCCAGCCCTCGGCAATGGGAAGCAGGCATGGGCGGATGCGAGCGAAACCATGGCATTGCCCTGCGTTGTCCATCAGGGTCATCACATCCCCTGCTGGATGGGAGAGCCACTGCGTCAAAAAGTGGTGTCTCGGTGTGGCCTCCCGTTTGGCGTCGTACTCATGGACAGCCTCCATCGTGAGATTGACCCCCCGGATGACCTCAAGACCTGACTGATCAGCTCTGTGCTGCACATTGGCTTCGGGATGACGGTTGTGCAGTTGCCATCGGATGGTTTTCGCATCACTGCGGAACCCCCATTCCCCGTAGTGATCGATCAGTTTGGGCGCTGCCTCCAGACCAATGCAGTCCACGTCACTGAGGTGGTTCAGAGCCGTCTCCCAGAGCTGATGGCCATGGCCATGGCCACGAAAATCACGCTGAACGATGTAGAGACCAATGAATCCAAAGCACTGGTTGTACTTCACGCCGGCGATACAGCCGACCGGAGTGTCCCCCTGCCAGCCCAGCCAGATTCCCTGACGATCGGTGTTTCGGTAGATCGTGATATCGCCGATTCCAGGAGCAAAATCCTCGAGCCGTGCCCAATTGACCACGGTCGGAATGTCGGAGTCCTGCAGTGGTCGGATCTGCAGATCGGACATGGAGGTTGTTTTGCTCTCGATTGGGTTTAGACGCTTTTCTCCATGTGCTGCATCAGTTCAAGGCACTTCGAGCTGTAGGCCCACTCGTTGTCGTACCAGGCGATCAGTTTCATGAAACGGTCGTTGAGTTGCATGCCGGCGCCAGCATCAAAGACAGACGTACAGCTCTCTCCAAGCAGGTCATTGGACACGACCGGATCATCGGTGTAGCCAAGGATTCCAGCCAAGGGCCCTTCGGCGCTGGACTTCATCACGGACTTGATCGCGTCGTAGCTGGTCGATGAGGCCAGGTTCACCGTCAGGTCGACGACGGAGACGTCCGGGGTTGGAACACGAAAGGCCATTCCGGTGAGCTTTCCGTTCAGTTCCGGGATCACGCGGCCTACAGCTTTGGCTGCACCGGTGGAACTGGGGATGATGCTTTGTCCGGCACCACGTCCGCCGCGCCAATCTTTCAGAGATGGGCTGTCCACAGGTTTCTGAGTTGCCGTTGTGGCATGAACCGTGGTCATCAGCCCGCTGACGATGCCGAAGTTGTCGTGGATCACCTTGGCCATGGGAGCCAGGCAGTTGGTGGTGCAGCTGGCGTTCGAAACGATGTCCTGCCCCTCATAGCTCTCATGGTTGACTCCCATCACGAACATCGGGGTGTCGTCCTTCGAGGGCGCACTCATCACCACGCGCCGCGCTCCGGCATTGATGTGGGCCCGGGCGCTGTCGTCAGTGAGAAAAAATCCGCTGCTTTCCAGCACATAGTCGACACCCAGGTCGCCCCAGCGCAGGTCGTTGGGGTCGCGTTCCGAGGTGGTGCGAACCACCTTTCCATTCACGATCAGATGGCCATCCTCAACGACCACTTCACCGGAGAAGCGACGGTGGGTGGAGTCGTAGCGGAGCAGATACGCCAGGTAGTCGACGTTGATCAGGTCGTTGATGCCCACGACTTCCACCTCTGGATTGGCAACGGCCTGACGAAAGGCGAGGCGACCGATTCGACCGAAACCGTTGATCCCAACCCGGATAGTCACGTCGAGCAGCGTCTGATATCAACTTGTTTATAGGGGCGTTCCACGACTTTGTTCGCCCCCCTTTTTGGGACGCCCACAAATCCGAGGCCTCCCCAGAGCCGACGAGGTGTGATCAGCTGAGCTGATGGGAGGGATCAGGAGATCTCAGGGGTGGTAGCGGTGCGTGGAGCGCAAACTTCCTTTACATTTCTTCTGTCGGGTTAACCGACCTTTCTTATTGCCGCCGGGATTCGTCCCAAAGGCTGTTTTCCGTTCTCATGACCACCACCCTCCAGCAGCGCTCCGGCGCTTCCAGCTGGCAGGCCTTCTGTGAGTGGGTCACCTCCACCAACAACCGTCTGTATGTCGGTTGGTTCGGTGTGCTGATGATCCCAACTCTG
>NZ_JBGKDS010000049.1:0-1511 GCF_042954325.1 Parasynechococcus sp.
TCCCGCGTCGGCCCGTTCATCCTGCGGCGCCTCAAGACCGATAAGGCGATCATTTCTGATCTCCCCGAGAAGGTGGAGATGAGCGAATGGGTCGGCCTGAGCAAGGAGCAGAAATCGCTCTACAGCAAAACGGTGGAAGACACCCTCGACGCCATCGCCCGCGCCCCCCGGGGTCAGCGTCATGGTCAGGTTCTTGCCCTGCTCACCCGGCTGAAACAGATCTGCAATCACCCCGCCCTCGCCCTCAGCGAAGGCACCGTCGACGACGGCTTCCTCGGCCGCTCCGCGAAGTTGCAACGGCTCGAGGAAATCCTCGATGAAGTGATTGAAGCCGGCGACCGGGCCCTGTTGTTCACCCAGTTCGCTGAATGGGGCCACCTGCTGCAGGGCTGGATGCAGCAACGCTGGAAAGGAGATGTTCCCTTCCTCCATGGCGGGACCCGCAAGAGCGAACGCCAGGCGATGGTCGATCGCTTCCAGGAGGACCCCCGCGGCCCGCAATTGTTCCTGCTGTCACTCAAGGCCGGCGGTGTGGGCCTCAACCTCACCCGTGCCAGCCATGTGTTCCACATCGACCGCTGGTGGAATCCAGCCGTGGAGAACCAAGCCACGGACCGGGCCTACCGCATCGGCCAGACCAACCGGGTGATGGTGCACAAGTTCATCACCAGCGGCTCCGTCGAAGAAAAAATCGACCGGATGATCCGTGAAAAATCACGCCTGGCTGAAGACATCATCGGCTCAGGTGAGGAATGGCTGGGCAACCTCGGCGGCGACCAACTGCGGGACCTTGTTTCCTTGGAGGACACCTGACGATGACCACCCACACCGGCCACACCAGCGCACTCACCACCGCCATCGGTGACGACGGACTCGGCCAGCAGCCCTGGTGGGTGGAGCAATGGATGGAGCTGATCAACGGCTACCGCTTCAAGAAACGGCTGGAGCGGGCGTGGGGCTATGCCCGCGAGGGCAATGTCACCTCGATCCGCTTTGAAGGGCGGCGGGTCCACGCTCGGGTGCAAGGGACCGGAGAAGACCCCTACAAGGTGAAGCTCTGGCTGGATGTGCTCAACGATGAGGACTGGGGCTATGTGCTCGAAGCCCTGACCCAAAAGGCCCGTTGGTCCGCCCAGTTGTTGGCGGGGATCATGCCGTCGGACATCGAACGGGCCTTCGCCGCCAGCGGCAAACGTCTGTTCCCGTTCAAGTTGCAGGAGGTGCGCAGCGAATGCAGCTGCCCAGACAAGGCCAACCCCTGCAAACACATCAGCGCGGTGTATTTCCTGATGGGGGATCGCTTCAGCGAAGACCCCTTCGTGCTGTTCCAGCTGCGGGGCCGCAATCGGGCCAAGTTGCTGGAGGACCTTGCCGAAAAGCGCCGCCAGGCCCTCGCGGCCCTGGCTGAGCAGGCCAACGCCACCGAAGAAACATCCAACGCCGATGAAGCCCAACCGCTGCCGCCCCATCCCGCGGTGCTGGATCCAGCACTGTGGTGGCGCTACAACCGC
>NZ_JBGKDS010000050.1:0-9106 GCF_042954325.1 Parasynechococcus sp.
CAATCGCGCACAGTGCTGAGGCTGGGAACAGGCCCGCAGGTGCCCCTGCTGAACGCCCAGGTCCTGCGGTAAGGGGCCGGCGAAATGGAACACCATCACCACCGCCAGGAGCGAAGAGATCAGACCACACAACATCAGAACCACTCCCGGGCAACCGCCAATCGCTGCTTCAACTCGTGCTCTGAGGCACGCTGGAGAATCGAGATCTCAATTCCCAGAAGCGTTTGCACGCTATTGCCACCGTATT
The DNA here is from genome assembly GCF_042954325.1 of Parasynechococcus sp. Taxonomy (GTDB): domain Bacteria; phylum Cyanobacteriota; class Cyanobacteriia; order PCC-6307; family Cyanobiaceae; genus Parasynechococcus. Next base: position 248 of record NZ_JBGKDS010000050.1, read on the forward strand.
TGGCCTGGCCACGAAAACGGCGGTACGCATCTAGAAGCAAGACCCTGGACTCCTCAAAAGAAATCCAGGAGTGCGCTGAGCACAAGCTCCTGACGCAGTCATCCAGATTTAATCTCATCTTAAGACCTTTAGCAGGTCGTCGCGCCGCTGCCAGAGTGACCAGTGGAACGTCTGTGCCCTGCTCTGATGGCCTATGAATCACCCCCAGCAGAGACGCGTCGCTGTGACAGCTGTGGACACACACGGTCTCTCAATTTTTTTGGGCTAGACAGCCAGGAATGCCGCGCCTGTGAACAACGGCGGCGTCCGATCGCGGACGACAACACCGAGACTGTGACGCGTCCTTAAGGCATTTCAAAGGGCTGAGCCACGGCATGCTCAGCGATCGTCAAGCCGGCCGTGCCGACCAGGAAAGCCACGCGAACACCGTCGACAAGAACGTCAGTTCCACGGCGACCGGCGGCGAACTCAACCCCGAGCAAATCCTGATCAAATACGAGCAGATCCGACTGAGCCGCAAAATCGAGAATGGTGACAAACGATCCAGGTTCAGCAGATACCCAGAATTGATCGCGTCCTGGCCCTCCCCTGAGACGATCCGGCCCCGATGCACCGGCATACAGAACGTCATCGCCGCGGCGCCCCTTCAGCAGATTCCCGGCCGCGTTGCCAATCAACCAGTCATCACCCTGACCACCGGTGGCATCTTCAATCACACATAACCCTGGTGACGCGCCAAGCAGGAGACCATCCCAGTCGTGCGCGATGGTGAATCCCCCCCAAACCCCCTCAACCCGGCTGAGGTAACCGCCGGCGGCATCACTCACCTCCAAGCTGGCGTTGCGCAGGTCAATGGTGACGGGGTCAGAAGCACCCGCTGCATCAATGCGATCCCGGCCGCCTGTATCCCACAGGCTCTGCCAACCCACCCCTTCACCGTTCTCGGTTGGCAGGTCGTAAACGTCATCGCCTGCAGCGGCCTCCCCGTTAATTCCATACAGCCACTGCAACGCCGCGATATCCAGAGCGCCCGGAGTTTGCAAAAAGCCAAAGGCCTCAGCCCTGGGAGGAACCGCACCGTTGCGCGCCCTCTTGTCCACGTAGGTGAGCTGCGTCCAGGGCTGGGCATTCTGTCCATGCAAACCAGCGTCCCGGTAGATCTTCGAGCCGCGGGTCAACCCTGGGAAACGCGGTTGCCCCTCAAGGCCACGGTCGTGGGGATGCTTTAAACCGACCGCATGGCTGAGCTCATGCAAAAAGGTGATGCCATAGAAACTTCCCGGGGCAATCGGATGGCGTTCTGTGCCGTCCTCCTTCCGGTAAGCCGACCAATTCATCGCAACCAATCCCTCATCCGAGCTGCTTCCGGGGGTGTAGGCGAAGCCAAACGCGCCATCGGCCGCTTCATCGTCCAGGTTGTAAAACCAGATTTCGACGTCGTCGTCGTTGTCATCACCGCGGTCAACAAAACGCAGACCGCACACCGCCTCGATGGCAGCGATCGCATCAAGCATCAAGGCACGTTCGTCATCACTCCAGCCCCACGAGGGGTACCCGGCAAACAGCCCACGGGGCTCGTTGGCCGTGGAGCGAATAAAGCTGTAACCAATGGTCGGTGAGACCTCTGTCGTCCCCCAGCGGTAACCGTCAATCAGGCCGTCGATCCATGGATTCTCCGCACGGGGAACGCGAACGGGGCTTTGATAGGTCATGGATGAATGCTGATGCCCGCAACCTGTGTGGGCAACGACGGCCGTTCCGATGCAACGCTGCAATGGTGTCGGTTTTGCCCTGGATTGCGAACCCGATCAACAACACCGTCGTCAAGGCGACATCATCGGGAGACCGCTCTTCGTCCGGTCCGTCATGCAGACGCCCCGTCCAATCAATGACCCAACGAGCGGATTGGTGAGCCTGGTCGCCATTGCACTGAGTGTGCTCCTGCTGATTGGCCAATCGCTCTTCATCGTTCCGGCGGGCAAAGTCGCCGTTGTCACCACCCTGGGCAAGGTGAGCGGAGGATCACGCCTTCCCGGTCTCAACCTCAAAATCCCTTTCGTGCAGTCGATTTATCCCTTTGACGTGCGCACGCAGGTACGGCCTGAAGAATTCGCCACACTGACGAAAGACCTCCAGGTCATTGAAGCAACGGCCACCGTCAAATACGCCGTGCGTCCGGATGAGGCGGGTCGGATCTACCGCACGATTGCCAGCAATGACCGTGACATCTACCCCAGGATTATTCAACCGTCCCTGCTGAAAGCACTCAAGTCAGTTTTTTCGCAGTATGAGCTGGTCACCATCGCGACCGAATGGAATGACATCTCATCGTTGGTGGAGCGAACCATTGCGGATGAACTCACCAAATTCGACTATGTCGAGGTCCGGGGGCTCGACCTCACAGGTCTTCAGATTGCAGAGGAATACCGTGCCGCAATCGAACAAAAGCAAATTGCTGAGCAGCAGTTATTGCGGGCCCAAACGGAGGTCAAAATCGCAGAGCAGGAAGCAATTCGCTACGACACCTTGAATCGCAGCCTGGATGACCAGGTCTTGTTCAAGCTTTTCCTTGATAAATGGGATGGTCAGACAGAGGTGGTTCCTTCCCTACCCGGTAACGCAAACGGAACACCTCCTGTCATCGTCGGTCGGCGGAGTTAATCGCCAAGCATCGTGCAGCGAACCCAGAACGATCTGCTGGAAGAAGGCCATCGTCTGGATGAGCTCCATCGCAGCTACGACGCCGATGCTGATCTGAATCAGCCCTTCATCATCCAGACGATTGGCTCCAGCGTGATCGCAACGCTGGGGCTCATCGCCGACAACCCAGCTGTTGTGATCGGAGCCATGGTGGTGGCCCCCTGGATCCTGCCGCTGCGAACGGCCGTGTTCGCGCTTCTGGCATCCGATTGGCGCCTGATGCGTGAAGCACTCACCACCCTTCTGGTGGGAGCGGTGATCTGCCTCAGCCTCTCGTTCATGCTCGGCCAGATCGCTGACCACAGAGGGCTCTTGGTGCCCGGAGCCTTCCAATCAGAGATCGTGGGTCGACTGAGTCCATCCATGCTGGATCTCGGTATTGCATTCGTGGCCGGTGCCATTGCGACCTACGCCAAGGTTCGAGCAGACGCTGTCAGTGCGATGGCGGGTACGGCCATCGCCGTGGCGCTCGTCCCACCGGTCTGTGCCAGCGGACTGACCGCGGCCATGGCCGACTGGAGCAATGCCATGGGCGCTGGACTGATGTTTGCCGCCAACCTGCTGGGCATTGTGATGGGAGGCATCGGTGTGCTGTGCCTACGAGAGCCCTATCTACGCCAAAAATTATTCAACAATCGCCAGAGCAAACTTGCACTCCTCACAGCAGGGGTCCTCAGCATCGGCATTCTCACCCCTTTATATGAAGGCTCAAGGCGACAACGTCGCGTCCTAAGAGAACAGCAGATCCAGGAAAAAACCGAACAGATTCAACGGGATGTGGAGTCGTTAATTGCTGAATTCCTCATGCGAAAAACACTCACATTCAATGCCAATCTGGCCCGTGTTTCCCTCGATCGCAACGGTCAACAATCACCTCGAATTATTGATGTGGCCGTCTATGCAACCGATCCAGGCATTCCCAGCTTCGAACAGGTGGAACAGGTGCAGACCTTGATCAATCAACGGATTGGCCAACCCTTGAACGCGACTTTTCAGTTACGCGTGCAACGGATTCCGATCACGGTGGTCAGCGGCAGCGAACAACAGAACCAACTCAGCCGCACCAATCAGCAAACCAACGTTGAAGAACGCCTCAAAAACCTCGAACAACAGCTCCAAACCTTGCGATCCATTCCGATGGTCCCTCCGAGCCCAGAATCAGAACTGCCGTCAGCAGGCAACACTCCCTCAGACAGCAGCTCTGAAGACGTCAGTCCACCGGCCGCCGAAAACGCATCAGCCCCCAACTGAGGCGCCCCTCAAGGCCACCATCAATCCAATGCTGAAGCCCCAGATCCATGCGATCGAGATAAGCGGGGCTGATCGATTGCTCCAGCTCAGCACGTCGCTGCCTGGTCACCTCCTGGACCCGGGTGTAATGACGCACCAACATGCCTGAACGGTCATCCCAGACCTCACGCGCAAGGCCAACGCGCTCTGCCCAGGCGCGATAGCGATCGGGTGAGGCCAAATCCGGCAGGTGAATACGATCCAGAATGGGCTTTAACCGACTCATCTCCACACCATCCATGGCCATGGGATCGGTCAACACAAAACACCCACCCGGCCGCAACAAGCGAGCCACCTCTGCCAAGACCTGAGCGCGGTTACCGGCGTGGAGAATCGCATCCTGACTCCACACCAAGTCAGCGGATTGATCCGGCAGCGGGACCTGTTCAAAGGATGCATCGTGCACTGTGATCCTTGCGGAAACCCCCGCCGCAGCATTCAGTCGCCTGTGCCGCTGATTTTCGACAGCGGAGATATTGATGGCATGGACCGAGCGATCACTCCATGACGCCAGGCGACGTGCAGCTCCGCCATACCCCGAACCCAAATCCACCACCACACCACCCTGCGGAAGGTCGGTTGCCATCGCCATCAACGCATGCACAGTGCGATCACTGGCCACCGCAATCGACTCAGCGGAGGAGTCATATAAACCGATATGAATGTCTTCACCACCCCAGACTTTTTCATAAAAACGATCAGCATCTGCACTGTCGTAGTAGTCGGCTGCAACAGAATCAGCCGTCGTTAAGCAATCGCTGTCCATGGGATCAAAGCATGGTGGCATCGCCATCAAAGCGATACTCTTTTTCAGCAACATGAACGTAAAAGTCAGGATCCTCGAAATCCCGTTGATAATCGCCGTAACTGGCAATCTTCTGAAAACCCACCTCTGACATCAACCGGCGCACATAGCCATAGCGAAGCGGAAACATATTCAAGTGATAGGTACTGCCATCTCCGAATGCATAACGAAAACGAGCCAGGCCCTCATCCACATGCTCAGGACCAACCTGGACGTCCTCCCCGCAATAGACAGTTCCCTTCGCACCGCTAACAGCCGACCCACCTTCCAATAGTCGGTCATAATTACGATGGTCAAGAATCAGCACACCGTTGTGCTTCAAAACAGCATAATACTCAGCCAAAGCCTTTCGGCGGTCACGCTCTTTAAATAGGTGAGTAAAAGAATTACCAAGGCATATCACAGCATCAAATGTGCCATGAATGTCACGATTAAGAAAACGCCAGTCCGCCTGCGCCGTTCTCAACAACTGATCGCGATGACGGGCATTCCGAAATGCACGCGCCAGCATATTCGGACTTCCATCTGCACTAACGACATCAAAACCCTCTTTCAATAAACGAACGGAATGGAACCCCGTGCCCGTAGCAACGTCAAGAACCGAATGGGCGCCGTAGTCTTTAAGAATTCGAATGAAGAAATCGCCTTCAGCCCGTTCACGTGCCTCCCAATCAATCAAACGATCCCAGCGATCGGCGAAATCTTCGATGTACTCCTGCTGATAATGATCCGTCTCCCGCACCGACTCAGGGGACTCTCCGAAACGCTGCTGGTCTCCCCCCCGCGAAGAAGGACTCGTCTGCGTTGAAGTCATACCAACCCATTACTTAAGAGCGCAGAGAAGCAACAATGCATCAAAAATCACCCCAAAAAGAGGGGAAAAGGCATTGACCCTGCACGGGATTCAGTACGAATCAGACCGATGCTTGGACCCTATCAAGATCAAAACAGTCTGTCAGGGGCGACCCAAGCAAACAGCATTCAATGCAAAGATCAAAACCGGCAAATCCCCTGCCCTACAGCGGATCCCAAACAACCTTTTGAAACCCTCAAGATTAAATCTGCGACCGACCCAGACCCTTGAAAATCTTGATCGACTGCTTCTACGCTGAACAGAGGCTGCGACGGAATGATCGATCCGATTCGCATCTGCGATGTATCCAAATCTTTTGGAGATCGACAGGCGATCAACGCCTTGTCTTTGAACATCAAAGCCGGTGAGATCACCGTACTGATGGGTCGTTCCGGTTCCGGAAAATCGACTCTGCTGAGAATGATCAATGGACTCATGCGGCCGACCTCCGGCAGCGTCAAGATCCAAGGGAGGCCACTCCATGAACTCCATGCACAGGAGCTGATCGCGTTGAGGCGACACAGCATCGCCATGGTGTTTCAGTCCTTCGCACTCTTCCCTCACAGAACAGCACTTGAAAACGCCGCTTTCGGGCTCGAAATCGGGGGAATGGCCAGGCGGCCAAGGCTTGAACGTGCCCGTCACATTTTGGATCGCGTTGGCTTGGCGAAGGATCTCCACCGCTACCCGGAGCAATTGTCCGGTGGCATGCGCCAGCGCGTCGGACTCGCCAGAGCCCTGGCCCTGGATCCACCGATTCTCTTGATGGATGAAGCCTTCTCGGCACTCGACCCTCTGATCCGAACAGACATGCAAGATCTTTTGCTCGGATTACAGCAAGAGCAGCCGCGCACGATTGTTTTTGTCTCGCATGATCTCGATGAAGCCGTCCGCGTTGGTGATCACATCGCGCTGCTCCACAACGGCCAGCTTCTGCAGGTGGGAACAGCCCCAGAGTTCCTGCTGAATCCCGCGACGGAAACCGTTCGGACCTTCTTCAGCAGCATCGATCGCGCCGATGTTCTCCACCTCGGTGCCATTGCCGAGCCCGCCAACGCCGACAGCCTGGATCAGCTGCCCAGGCTGCCGGCGACAACCCGACTGCGAGACGCCATGGCGACCATCGCCCATGCAGGAGCGATCGCCGTGATGGACCAACAGGATCAACTGCAGGGAGTGGTCACCGCCCAGTCCCTCCTCCATGCACTGCAACCGCAATGACAGCCCCTGTCCTGATCAGTGCCACGGAAGCCGGAGCGATGGGTCGCATCGCTGATGCTGCGGTGGGGTGGCTACTCAGCCATGGCCAACCGGTGTTTCAGCAGATCAATGGGGTGATCCTCATGCTGGCGGGACTCACCGAACATCTGCTGGAGCTCCCCAGTGCCTGGCTCCTGGCCGCACTTCTCGCGGGCCTCGGGCTGTGGCGTGTCAGTGCTGGCTTTGCCCTGTTCACCCTGGTCGGCCTGAATCTCGTTGTGAGCATGCAGCTCTGGGAACCAATGATCGGCACCTTGGCTCTGGTCCTGACGTCGGCGTTGCTCGCGCTGCTGATCGGGTTGCCTGTCGGTGTCCTGGCAGCACGTCAGAGATGGATCTGGGCCGTAACCCGACCCCTGTTGGATCTCATGCAAACCATGCCGGCGTTCGTTTACCTCATTCCCGCCGTGATGCTGTTCAGCACAGGGGCCGTCCCCGCCGTATTAGCGACCGTGATCTTCTCCATGCCGCCGGTGGTGCGCCTCACCGTGCTCGGTCTTGAGCAAGTCCCGAAGGATTTGCTCGAAGCCGGCCGTTCCTTCGGTTGTTCCGAGGGGCAACTGCTGATGAAAGTGCAATGGCCCAATGCCCAACCCACCGTGATGACCGGAGTCAATCAGACGCTGATGCTGGCCTTATCGATGGTGGTGATCGCATCCATGATTGGAGGCGGGGGCCTTGGCGATGTTGTGCTTCGAGGCATTCAGCAGCTGAACATCGGGCTGGGCTTCGAGGGCGGCCTCGCCGTTGTCATCCTCGCGGTGATTCTCGATCGCTTATCCCAAAGCCTGAGTCACCCTCCAAGCCGGCCGCTGAGCACCAGGTTGAGGCAGTTGTGGGGACACCCATGACCCCGTTCCAGAACTGGCGGCGGCGCAGTGTTTTGCTGGCGGGACTGGGACTGGCCGGCGCGTCCCTGAGCAACATCGCCCGACAGGCGCAACCACCGGAGGGCAATCGTGAGCTCTCCGATCCAGCCCAACAGCTTGGCGGGAGCAACAACACTGAAAGGCCGCTGCGTCTGGGCTGGTCTCCCTGGGCCGACGCGGAACTGATCAGCCTGATGGTGGCTGCCGTGATTGAACAGGAGTTGAAACGTCCGGTCGAACGCGTCATGGCGGACATCGGCATCCAGTACCAATCCGTGGCCCGCGGCGATCTCGATCTGATGCTGATGGCGTGGCTCCCTCTCACCCACAGGGAGTACTGGACGGATGTCCGCGATCGAGTCCAGGACTACGGGCCGATGTACAGCGGCCGCCTCGGCTGGATCGTGCCGAACTATGTGCCGGAGAGCATCATCAACAGCATCGAGCAGCTGCGGCAACCAAGCCTGGCCGCTCGTTTCAACAATCGGGTGCAAGGCATTGATCCCGGATCAGGACTGAACAAGACCTCACGGGACGCATTGAAGCGCTACGACCTGACCACCATGGAGCTCGTTTCCTCCAGCAGTGCGGCCATGACGGCTGTCCTCGCCAAGGCGATTGCCGAAGAGGACTGGTTGATCGCCACCAGCTGGACGCCCCACTGGATGTTTGCCCGTTATCAGCTGCGTTTCCTGAAGGACCCAAAGGGAGTCTTCGGAGGCCTCGAACGCATTCACTCCATCGGCCGTCCCGGGCTGGATCAGTCGGCCCCCTCCGTGGCCGCATTCCTCAATCGTTTTCACGTCCCCGAACCGGACCTCGATGCTTTGTTGCTCGAAGCCCAGGACACATCCCCCGCAGCTGCCGTTGAGCGATATCTCGCTGAGAACCCATCCCGCTTGCGGTATTGGACAACGGGCTCCATCTGAAGCGGCTGAATCCGTTGTCGCACCAGACAACAAAAAGCCCCCGCCGTGAGGCGGGGGCTTTCCGATTCAGTTGATCTGAATCGTTTGTTCTGTTCCAGAAGGAACAGGTTGATTCCAGATCAACCGATGGCAGGTGCCTGCAGAGCCACAGGA
>NZ_JBGKDS010000051.1:0-12042 GCF_042954325.1 Parasynechococcus sp.
GTCCGGCTTCAGGCAGGCATAGGACGGAGTGATATCACCGCTGAGTCGGCATCCCGATCGCCTCAGCAGGCCGGCAAAATAATCGAAATAGCGGTTGGGTTCAGCAAAGAACCGTTGGCGGCGCCAGGTCCGCCATTGCCATGGCGCAGGGTTTTGAGGCCGGTAGCGAGAGAAGGCTTCAAGGGTCAGCGCATCGAAGACGTGATACTCCTTGCAGAATCCGAAGTTGGCGTCATCTCGGCGGTTGAGCTGATCATGGAGCCAGGAGGTTCCGGCCTTTTGGGCACCCACTCCGAGCAGAAAAACGGGGTCAGCGGTCAAGGGTCTCTTGTGGCAAGGACGGTCATCAGCTGATCTGAAGGGTGGGCATCTTTTTCACTAGATCATCGATGGCTTTGACCTGGGTGAGGAAGGGTTCGAGCTGGTCCAGTGGCAGGGCGCTGGGGCCGTCGCAGCGAGCTTCGGCTGGATTGGGGTGCGCCTCCAGAAAGAGGCCAGCCAGTCCGACGGCCATCCCGGAACGAGCCAGATCAACCACCTGGGTCCGGCGCCCCCCGGAGGCAGCGCCACCGGGGTCGCGGCATTGCAGGGCATGGGTGACGTCAAAGATCAGGGGCAGCTCGTCGCAGGTGCGCTTCATCACGCCGAACCCGAGCATGTCCACCACCAGGTTGTCGTAGCCGAAGTTGGTGCCGCGTTCGCAGATCAGCAGCTGGTCGTTGCCGCATTCGCGGAATTTGTCGACGATGTTGCGCATCTGCTCCGGGCTGAGGAACTGAGGCTTTTTGATGTTGATCACGGCACCCGTTTCCGCCATTGCCCGCACCAGATCGGTTTGTCGGGCCAAGAACGCCGGGAGCTGAATGATGTCAGCCACCTTCGCGGCAGCTACCGCCTCCTCAGGGCTGTGGACGTCGGTGATCACCGGAATGCCGTGGGTGTCCTTCACCGCCTGAAGGATCGCCAGTCCGTCCTCGAGGCCAGGGCCGCGAAATGAGTGGATGGAGGAGCGGTTGGCCTTGTCATAGGAGGCCTTGAACACCAAGGGAATGTTCAGTCGTCCGCAGACGTCCTTGTAGTGCGCGGAGCAACGCAGAGCAAAGTCAAGGTCTTCGAGAACATTGACCCCTCCCAGCAGTGTGAACGGTCGATGGTTGGCGATGGTGAGCCCGCTCACCTGAATCTGTTGCGCCACGTTCTCGACCGTCTTCGGAGATCGCGAGAGCCTACCCGTGTTCCTTCAAAAGGTTGCTGTGGACAGGCCGATACTGCGTGGGTCACAGCTGTAGCGCCCGAGCGCAAAATCCCCGGCGTAGAGGTTCGCAATCGCATCCAGGGTCTCCGGGGAGTAGTACTTCGCGAGCCGACTGGATGCATTGGTGATTTTGCCGGGATCGTCGCTTTCGATGCGGTGGGGTTGCTGCAAGTGATCTGACGTCGGCAGGGTGAGTCCAGTTGCGGATAGGGCCTGGGGAAGTTCACTCGCCAGGTGCTCGAGTCGGCAGATGCTTTTGAAGTGTGCGGCAGGGAGCAACAGCACATCTTTCTGGGGCTTCCAATGGTGGTTGGCATGCAACCCTCCATCTCCAAGAAACGACACGAAGGCTGCAAAGCCTTCCCTGCTGTTCTTTCCAAAGCCCGGAATGGATCCGTATTTTTCCTCGGGCCCATTTGCAATCTTGTCCAGGAAGGCAGACAGCGTGCGTGTCCAGGGGTTGCGGACAACGGTGAAGAAGGAGATTTTGTCGAGTCTTGAGAGCTCGCCGCGATGTCTTGAAAGCTCGATCAAGCTTTTGCCAATCTTCATGGCCGCACGTTTTCCTTCTTTGTAGGTTTCTTGTCTGCTTGTGGGGGGATTGATGGCTTCGCGGAGGTAAAAGATGACGGACGAATTTCCGCTTTTTCCGATTCGATTGAAGGCGATATTGTAGTCAGGATAAAAAACGACACGGCTAATGTTTTCCCTGCGAATTCGTGTGGTTTTTTGCGCGATCGCTAGGTTGAGTAGGGCATACAGTTCGCGGCCTTCTTTCTTCGCAAGATGTTTGACTCGTGAGAATTGCAAAAGGTCTTGCCGGCTTTTTTGCAAAGTTTATCTGCTGTTCTGTTGGGTCATTTGTCCGCAGTTGCCGCTTCCTGCCGGTGGAATCTGTCAGGGTCTTCGCTGAGTGTTTGATGCCGTTCAAGAGGTTCTCCGCCTTAACGTTCGGCCCATGAGCTTTCTGGCCGGCCTCAACGACGCCCAGCGCAGGGCGGTGGATCACCACGAAGGGCCCCTGCTGGTGGTGGCGGGTGCCGGCAGCGGCAAAACCCGTGCGCTGACCCATCGCATCGCCCATCTGATCGGTGAGCACGGTGCCGATCCGGCCCAGATCCTGGCGGTGACGTTCACCAACAAGGCGGCTCGGGAGATGAAGGAGCGCTTGGAGCTGCTCCTGGCCCAGCGTCTGGCCCAGAGTCAGTACGGCCAGCCCTGGAGCACGTTGCCGGCGGTGGAGCAGCGGCAGCTGCGTTCTCGCATCTACCGCGAGGTCAGCAAGGAGCTGTGGATCGGGACGTTCCACGCCCTGTTCGCCCGTTTGCTCCGCTACGACATCGACAAGTTCAAGGACGCTGAAGGGCTGAGTTGGACCAAGCAGTTCTCGATCTACGACGAGGCTGATGCGCAGAGCCTGGTCAAGGAGATCGTGACCCAGGAGCTGCAGCTGGATCCCAAGCGCTTCGAACCCAAGAAGGTGCGCTGGGCCATCAGCAATGCCAAGAACCAGGGTTGGCTGCCCGATCAGCTCGAGGCCAATGCCGAGGGGCAACGCGGCAAGCTCACAGCCGATGTGTACCGGCGTTACCGCAAGGCCCTTGCGGCCAATAACGCGCTCGATTTCGACGACCTACTCCTGCTTCCCGTTCAGTTGCTCCAACAGAACGAGCAGGTCCGTTCCTATTGGCACCGGCGCTTCCGGCATGTCCTGGTCGACGAATACCAGGACACCAATCGCACGCAGTACGACCTGATCAAGCTGCTGGTGACCGATGGTCGCGATCCGCAGGATTACGACAACTGGGCGGGCCGTTCGGTGTTTGTGGTGGGTGATGCCGACCAGAGCATCTACAGCTTCCGCGCCGCTGACTTCACGATCCTGATGGGATTCCAGGACGACTTCGGCGATCAGGCGCCCGATGACGCCACCCGCACGATGGTGAAGTTGGAGGAGAACTACCGCTCCACCGCCACGATCCTCGAGGCTGCCAATGCCCTGATCGCGAACAACAGCGAGCGGATCGACAAGGTGCTGCGCCCCACCCGTGGTGAAGGGGAACTGATCACGCTCACCCGCTGCGATGACGAGATCGCTGAAGCCGAGGCGGTGGTGCACCGGCTGCGGATGATGGAGGCGGCCAACCCGGAGCTGAGCTGGGGGGATATGGCCGTGCTGTATCGCACCAATGCCCAGTCCCGTGCGATTGAGGAGTCGCTGGTGCGCTGGGGCATCCCTTACTTGGTCGTTGGTGGCCTGCGCTTCTACGACCGGCGTGAAATTAAAGATGTGCTGGCCTATCTGCGCCTGCTGGTGAATCCGGCGGACACGGTCAGCCTGCTGCGGGTGATCAATGTGCCCAAGCGGGGCATCGGTAAAACAACCATTCAGCGGCTCACCGATGCTGCCAACCAGCTGGGGATTCCCCTCTGGGATGTGGTGAGCGACCCCGAAGCGGTGCGATCACTCGGCGGTCGTTCGGCCAAAGGGCTGCTGCAGTTCTGTGAGCTGGTGAATGATCTCCAGGAACGCATCAACGACAGCCCACCGTCGGAGTTGATTCAGCAGGTGATGGAGAAGAGCGGTTATGTCAGCGAACTGATCGCCGATGGCACCGATGAGGCGGAGGAACGTCGCCGCAACCTTCAGGAGCTGGTCAATGCCGGCCTGCAATATCAGGAGGAAAACGAAGAGGGCAACCTCGAGGGCTTCCTGGCGTCGGCTGCCCTCTCCAGTGATGCCGACAGCAAGGACACCGCGGCGGATCGGGTCACCCTGATGACCCTGCACAGCAGCAAGGGACTGGAGTTCCCCGTGGTCTGTCTCGTTGGACTCGAACAGGGCCTGTTCCCGAGTTATCGCTCCCTGGATGATCCCGCGGCCCTCGAGGAGGAACGTCGCCTCTGTTACGTGGGAATCACGCGGGCCAAGGAGCGTCTGTTTCTCTCCCATGCCAGTGAACGCCGGCTCTGGGGTGGGATGCGCGAAGCGGCGGTTCCATCGGTGTTCCTCTCGGAGCTGCCGGAAGCTCTGGTGCAGGGAGATCTTCCCCAGAGCGGTGGAGCGGCCTTGCGTCGGGAGCGTCGACTGGACCGGCTCACCCGTGTCGATCGCGATACTCCGTCCTCTGCGCCTGCCAATGCTGTGCGACGGCGTCAGGCCGGCCCAGCACCCGGACGCAGCTGGAGCGTTGGTGACAAGGTGTCCCATTCCAGTTTCGGCGTCGGCGAAATCACCCACACCTTCGGCAGTGGCGAGAAGGTGTCGATTGCTGTGAAATTCGCTGGCATGGGCCCGAAAATCCTGGATCCGCGGCTGGCGCCGATTCAACCCGTGGAGTGAGCACCGACTAACCTCCAGCCCAGCCACCCTTGGCCTGTGTCAGCCGTTGTTCAGCCGATTCCAATTTTCATCGGCTACGACCCCCGCGAGCGGGCGGCGACCAACGTTCTGATTGACAGCCTTTACCAGCACAGCAGCGTTCCCCTGGCGATCACCCCTTTGGTGACGCCGCAACTCGAGCAGCAGGGACTGTTCCATCGCGAGCGCGATCCGAAGCAGAGCACGGCGTTCTCCTTCACACGCTTTCTGGTGCCACATCTGATGGGGTACCAGGGCTGGGCGATTTTCATGGACTGCGACATGCTTTGTCGCCAGGACATCAAGGGGCTCTGGGAGCAGCGCGATGACGGCTTTGCCGCCATGTGCGTTCAACACGCCCATGTGCCGGATCAGACCGTCAAATTTCTGGGTGAGGTGCAGAGCGCCTACCCGAAGAAGAACTGGAGTTCGCTGATGCTGCTGAACTGCAGCCGTTGCACGCGGCTGACCGTGGATTACGTCAACACCGCCAGCGGTCTGGAATTGCACCGTTTCCACTGGCTTGAGGGAGACCATGAGATCGGAGCGATCGAGGGTGGCTGGAATCACCTGGTTGACGTCCAGGCCCCCCCGGATCCCCTTGAGTCGTCCCCGATGCTCCACTGGACCCTTGGCGGCCCCTGGTTCCGCGAACAGCGCACCATGGGCGGCCCGCTGGCGGCGGAATGGTTCAGCGCCCGGGATGACGCGATGAAGCTCTGGGATTGATGGTGATCACAACCTCTGTCGTGGCGGTCCCGGCCCGTCTGCAGTCGTCACGGCTGCCCAACAAGGTGCTGGCTGAGATCGGTGGCAAGCCGATGATTCAGCGGGTGCTGGAGCGCTGTCGTGAGGCCCGTGGTGTGGAGGCCGTGGTGCTGTGCACGGATAGTGATCAGCTGCGCACGTTGGCGGAGGGTTGGGGCTTCCCGGTTTTGATGACGGCCGACAGCTGCAGTTCCGGCAGTGAACGGATCGCTTCGGTGGCTGAACAGTTGATGGCCTTCGGCTGGGCCGGGGCTTCACCGGTGGCTGCGCAGACCGCCGTGATCAATGTTCAGGGGGATCAGCCGTTCATTGACCCCGCGGTGATCGAGGCGATGGTGGCGGAGTTCCGTCGCCGTGACCCCGTGCCTGCGGTGGTGACACCGGTCTATCGCCTGCAGGCGGAGACAGTGCACAACCCCAATGTGGTCAAGACCTTGCTGGCCCACGATGGCCGGGCGCTCTATTTCTCCCGTTCAGCGATTCCCCATGTGCGGGATGTTGACCCGGCGGACTGGCACCGGCACACCCCCTACTGGGGGCATGTGGGCATGTACGGCTTCCGTGGGGATGTCCTGGCGGCCTGGGACCAACTTCCAGCATCTCCACTGGAGGATCTGGAGCGCTTGGAGCAGTTGCGCCTGATTGAAGCTGGCCACACCATCGCCACCTTTGAAGTGGAGGGCACCTCGCTCTCGGTGGATACCGCCGAACAGTTGGAGCAGGCGCGGGCGATGGTCTGATTCGGTTGTCGCCTTCGGCCGCCGTGCATACCGTCAAAAGGTGATTGTTCCGCCTGTCGGGAAGGTGTGTTGTGACTGATCTCAAGTGCCCGTTTAGTGGCCATGTCGGTGCAGTGACGCCCGCCGCAGGCACCGGCAACAAACAGTGGTGGCCGAATCAGATCGATCTGGGGCTGTTGCATCAGCACCATCCGGCCTCCAATCCCTTGGGGGAGGACTTCGACTACCCCAAGGCCTTCTTGGGTCTGGATCTTGACGCTCTGAAGCTGGATCTCAAGGCCTTGATGACCGACTCCCAGGACTGGTGGCCGGCGGATTGGGGGCATTACGGCGCGCTGTTTATCCGTCTCGCCTGGCACAGCGCCGGCACCTATCGCAGCGCCGATGGGCGCGGGGGGGCCGGCCATGGCAACCAACGCTTTGCTCCACTCAACAGCTGGCCCGACAACACCAACTTGGATAAGGCGCGGCGTCTGCTGTGGCCCCTCAAGCGCAAATACGGCAACGCCATTTCCTGGGCCGATTTGATCATCTTGAGCGGCACCGTCGCCCTTGAGTCGATGGGCTTTCGGACCTTCGGTTTCGCCGGCGGCCGCATCGACATTTGGCAGCCAGAAGAGGATGTCTTCTGGGGAAAGGAGACCACGTGGCTGGGGGATGAGCGCCGCAGTGCCGATGGTGATCTCGATCAACCGCTCGCCGCAGTGGAGATGGGCTTGATCTACGTGAATCCAGAGGGCCCGCATGGCACTCCAGATCCTGTGGCCTCTGGTCCCGATGTGCGCGACACCTTTGCTCGGATGGGCATGACGGTGGAGGAGACCGTCGCGTTGGTGGCCGGTGGCCATACCTTCGGGAAGTGCCATGGAGCGGCAGCTGCGTCGCACTTGGAGGCGGAACCGGAAGGAGCGGATCTCCAGGAGCAGGGCCTGGGTTGGCGGAACCGTTACGAAACCGGCAAGGGCGAGCACACGATCACAAGCGGTATCGAAGGTGCATGGAAGCCCCATCCCACCCGCTGGGATCAGGGTTACTTCGAGATGATGTTTGGCTACGAGTGGGAGCTCACCAAGAGCCCTGCGGGGGCCTGGCAGTGGGTCGCCAAGGATGTCAAGCCGGAGCACATGATTCCGGATGCCCATGTGCCCGGTCGATCGGCGGCACCGATCATGACCACCGCTGATCTGTCGCTCCGGCACGATCCGGTGATGGAACCGGTGGCCCGCCGGTTCCATCAGGACCCGCAGGCCTTTGCCGATGCCTTCGCCCGGGCCTGGTTCAAACTCACGCACCGCGATCTCGGTCCGAGGGCTCTCTATCTCGGAGCTGATGTGCCTGAAGAGGTTCAGCTTTGGCAGGATCCCGTGCCGGTGCAGGCGCATCCCTTGATCGATGCGGCGGACATCGCTCAGCTCAAGCGGCAGCTGTTGGAGACCGGTGTGGGGGTTGGTGCGCTGGTGGCGACGGCCTGGGCTGCCGCCTCCAGTTTCCGTGGTTCAGACCGCCGTGGCGGAGCCAATGGCGGGCGGTTGCGTCTTCAGCCCCAGCGCGGCTGGGAGGTTAATGATCCGGAGCAGCTCAATCGGGTGCTGACGGCGTTGGCGGCGGTGCAGGAGCAGTTCCATGCCAGCGCGAGCGGTGGCAAGCGGGTGTCCATGGCCGATCTGATCGTTCT
The DNA here is from genome assembly GCF_042954325.1 of Parasynechococcus sp. Taxonomy (GTDB): domain Bacteria; phylum Cyanobacteriota; class Cyanobacteriia; order PCC-6307; family Cyanobiaceae; genus Parasynechococcus. The sequence goes on from NZ_JBGKDS010000051.1 coordinate 7,800, forward strand.
TGGCGGTGCTGCCGCGGTGGAGAAAGCTGCTGCCGACGGTGGGTCTGCCCTGGAGGTTCCGTTCCGGCCCGGGCGCGCCGATGCTGGCCCGGAGCACACCGACACCGCCTCGTTCAATGTGCTCAAACCGCAGGCGGATGGTTTCCGTAACTGGACGCGCAAAGGTCTGGCGCTGCGCGCGGAGGAGCTGCTCGTGGATCGGGCCCAGCAACTCACCCTCAGCGCACCGGAGATGACTGTTCTGCTGGCTGGTCTGCGGGTGCTTGGGGCCAATACGGCGGGCAACCGTCAGGGTGTGTTGACCGAGCGGGTGGGTGTCCTCAGCAACGATTTCTGCGTCAATTTGTTGGACATGACAACTCACTGGGAGCCCTTGAATAGTGGCCTGGAGGGCTACATCGGTCGTGATGGTGCGGGGGCGCAACGTTGGACGGCCAGCCGAGCTGATCTCGTGTTTGGCTCCAACAGCCAGCTCCGCGCCATCGTCGAGGTTTATGCCCAGAACGATGGTGCTGAGCGCTTCATCGCTGATTTTGTGAAGGCTTGGGTGAAGGTCATGAACCTCGACCGTTTCGAGGCCTGACGTCAGTCGTTGCGATCGCGCCAGCCGTGGCGGCGAAGGGCCGTCCAGCCGCCACGGGCTTCCAGGAGGCGTTCAGCCAGTTCGCGCACAGCACCGTGCCCGCCCTTGCGTTGCATGACGGCATCGGCACCCCGGCGCACCGGTCGGCAGGCATCGGATGGTGCCAGGAGGAGCCCGACCACCGGGCGGACGGCCAAATCATTGAGGTCATCGCCCACAAAGGCGGTTTCTTCAGCCACAACGCCCAGCTGTTGTTGCAGGTGTCCAAGGGCGTCGGGTTTGTCTTTGATGCCCACCAGGCAATGCTGGATGCCGAGTTGGCGTGCCCGCACTTCCGTGGCCCCACCTTGGCCGCCACTCAACAGGGCAATCTCCAGCCCGGCTTGCTGGAGCAGCCGGATGCCCAGTCCATCGCGAACGTCAAACCGTTTGCTGAGACGGCCCTCGGCATCAAACCAGAGCCCGCCGTCGGTGAGGACACCATCCACATCCAGCACCAGAAGCCGGATACGGCGCAGTCGGCGTCGTAGCAGCCACCATCGCAGTCCGCTCATGCCAGGCCGGCCTGAATCAGGTCATGGAGACGCAACAGCCCCAGCAGCTGCTTGTTGGCGTCCACCACCGGCAGGACTGAGATCGGCTTGCGGCGGTTGTGCTCCATCTGCTCGAGGGCCTTCACCACCAGTACATCCCCTTGCACCGTGATCGGATCGGCGGTCATCAGATCGGCGGCGGTGAGGCTGATCCAGTGGTCGGCACGATTCAGCTGCAGGGCCCGACGCAGATCGCCGTCGGTGATCAATCCAGCGAGAGCACCGGGTTGATCCGGTTGCTGCACCCAGCCGCTGCCGATGCCATCGCGGGTGAGACCACCGATCACCTCCGGGAGCGGGGTCGTGGTGTCGAGTGGATGCAGTTTTCCGGCCGGAATCATCAGGTCGGCCGCCGTCAGCGTGAGCTGTTTGCCCAGGGATCCCGCCGGATGATTCAGGGCGAAGTCGGCGGGGGAGATGCCCCGTCGTTCCATCCAAACCGCTGCGAGAGCATCGCCGATGGCCATGGCAACGGCGGTGCTGGCAGTCGGTGCGAGGTTCAGTGGGCAGACTTCGCGGTCCACGCCGGCTTCCAGCACCACGTCACTGCCGCGGGCCAAGCTGGAGTCCGACCGTCCAACGATGGCAATACGTCCGGTTCCCCTGCGGGTGAGGTGGGGCAGCACCTCCAGCAGCTCCGTGGTTTCACCACTGTTGGAGAGCAGCAGGCAGACGTCTTCTGGAGCGACCACTCCCAGATCACCATGCAGGGCATCGGTGGGGTTGAGGAACAACGCCATCAACCCGATGGAGGAGAACGTTGCCGCGATTTTCCGGGCCACGATCCCGCTTTTCCCCACGCCGGTGATCACGAGCTTGGCCTTGCGGTCGGCGCAGCGTTCCAGCAGTTGCAGTGCAGCTTCCACCTGGGCACTGCTCAAGCGGTCAGCCGCCGAAGCGATGGCGTTGGCTTCCTCCTGCAGGCAGCGGGTGAGAGCAGACAAGCGTTAGATCCGGGATGATCGAGCCATTGTCCCGTATCTCCTTCGATGCCGCCGTCGGGCCTGGTTGCTGTGCTCGCGTCTTTGCCGGGGGTGTCGGCTGGGCTGCTGGAGGCGCTTCGGCGGGCTGCCGTGGCATCCGGGGCCGTGCATTGCGCGTTGGTGGGCGGCACGGTCCGCGATCTGTTGTTGCACCGTTCCGGCCTGGTTCCCTGGTCGGGAGTGCCCGACTTGGACCTGGTGGTTGAGGGTGATCTGCAGGCCTTGGTGGGGTGTCTGGCCGATCAGCTTGAGCCTCAGCGGCTGTCACGCAGTCAATGGCATGACAGCTTTGGAACGGTGTCGTTGACCCTGGATGGGATCAGCCTTGATCTCGCCAGAGCCCGCCAAGAGTCGTACCCCGCTCCGGCGGAGAACCCGGTCGTGCGGCCTGGAACCCTGGCCAGTGATCTGGTGCGGCGTGATTTCAGCATCAATGCCATGGCCTTGGACTTGATCAGCGATGTGTTGATCGATCCCCATGGCGGCCAGGCGGCATTGCAGGCCCGATCCTTGGTTTTTTTGCATGCAGCCAGCGTTGCGGATGATCCGACGCGTGTGATCCGTGCGGCCCGCTACAGCGCACGATTGGGGCTCGATCTGTCCGCGGACAGTCGGACACAGCTGGCCACCACGTTGTCCAGCTGGCCTTGGCCGGCTTGGAACGGTGGAGGTGTGGTGCCTCCGGCGTTGTCCACACGCTTGCGGATGGAACTGGATCGCCTGTTGAACCATGAGCCCTGGGGTGAGGCTTTCGACCGGTTGTCGTGTTGGGGGGCCATGCCGTTGGTGGATGAGGGGCTTCAGTTGGACCCGCGGCGCCGCCGCCGTCTGCGCCGGGCCCAGCGGCTTGGTCTGCCGTTGATGCCCGCTTGGCTCGCCGCTGCATCACAGCCGCTTGTGGTCGCCCAGCGCTTGCAGATTCCTGGTCAGCAGCAGCGCTGGCTGGCTGGCTTGGAGACCCTGCAGCGCTGGTTGCAGGATGACGCTCCACCGGCATCCGCCTCGCCTTCGGTGTGGACCCAGGCCCTGGAGCAGGGTGATTGGCCGGCGCAGTCCGTGGCGCTGCTGATCTGTTTGAACCACCCCCATTGGCGGATGTTGTGGCGTTGGTGGGCCCGATGGCGGACGGTGCAGTCCCCGGTCACCGCCAAGGAGCTGATGGCTGCGGGTTGGACTGCGGGCCCCGAGCTTGGTGGGGAGTTACGGCGCCGCCGTTTTCAATGTCTGGATCTCCGCTGATGGCTGTCCGACTTTCTCAGGGGCGTCTGCTGTCCTGGACGACGCTCTGTTTCGCTCTGGCGCTGGTCTTTGCACTGCGGGCGCTGGCCTTGATCGATGCCACCGGGCTCTGGAGCGATGAGCTCTACAGCGTCGGTAAGAGTTTTCAGCCCGATCTGTCCGCCCTGATCGCGATGTTGCGGGAGGACACCCATCCACCGCTGTATTACGTCGTGCTCTGGCTGTGGGGAGGGCTGCTCGGGGCCACACCGGTGACCTTGCGGTTGTTCTCCTGGTTGGCGTATGTGAGTGGGGGAACCGTGATGTTGGCCCAGACCTGGGCCTTGGCCAGGGATCACGGTCGTGATCCCTGGCGCTGCATGCCCATTGGCCTGCTCCTCGCGTTCTGCAGTCCGTATCCGATTCGTTTTGCGATCGAGGGCAAGAGTTATGCGCTGTTGGTGCTGCTGGTGGCCCTCGCCTGGTGGTGGCGCCGTCGTGAGCAACATCGCCTGTACGGCGTGGTGCTGGCTCTGGCTTCACTCACCCATTTTTATGGCTTGTTTTTGGCGTTGGCCGCAGGGGCCTGGGATGGCTGGAACCGTCGCTGGTCGTCGGCCACGGCGGCGGCCCTGGCGTCGCTGCCGGCCCTGGCCTGGATCGGTTATGCCTCGAACTATTTATTCAGTGATCGCGCCGGGAGCTGGATCGGTTCGCCCGACTTCGCTTTGCTCGAAGACACCCTTGCCCGGGCGATCGGTCTCTGGCCGCTGCCCAAGCTGGCGCTGCTTCTGGCGTTGGTCTGGGCCCTGAGGCGGCAAGGTTGGAGTTGGGGGAACCGTGCGCTGCTCGATCGCAGCGCCGTG
>NZ_JBGKDS010000052.1:0-2707 GCF_042954325.1 Parasynechococcus sp.
ACCGATTGACAAAATCTAAGGCTTCGCAGTGGCTGGGGGCAATCTTAACGAGCTAAGCCAAGAGACCATCACCAGCACGGATGAAGCCAGAAGGCACGCCTGTATTCCAGCAGTTTCTGTGTCTCCGAGCATGAAAATAGCCCCTGAGAGCATGGTGCCCAGTAGTCGACCAGCGGCATTGGCCATGTAGTAGAAACCGACATTCATGCTCACATTCTCTTGATCGGTATAAGCCAGAACCATGTACGAATGGATGGATGAATTCATCGCGAAGACAACTCCAAAGCTCACCAGACCAACGATGATCGCGGTCGATGCGTCAACATCACGCCAGAGGGCAATCGCAATGAGCGACGGGATGGCTGTTAATACAGCAGCCCAAAACTGGACCGCTTGAACCCCTGGACTCGTCCTTTGACCCCATAGACGGCGCAGTCCTGGTGCAGAACCTTGAACGACCCCATAACCGATCAGCCACAGGCCAAGAAAACCGCCAATGTCTGAGAAACTCCAGCCAAGAGAAGCGTCAAGAAAAACAGGCAGGGCGACGACAAACCACACATCTCTCGCACCGAACAGAAACAAGCGGGCGAGAGAGAGCCAATTGATCCCTTCCGATTTGGCAAGAAGTGATGACAGTGCTGGTTTTGACTTCATTTTGCCCATCGCCGATGGCAAACCAAGGGTCATGATGAAACCCGCCATTAGACCAAGGGCCATCCACCCCAGAGCGGCCTGAAAGCCGACGGTGGTCAACAACACTCCGCCAAGGAAAAAGCCGACTCCCTTGAGGGCATTTTTTGATCCTGTGAGGATGGCCACCCAGCGGAACAATTGTTGGTTACCTTGATCGGCGTGCTCTCGTGCATTCGGCACGACAGTCTTGATCGCACTCTTGGCACTCATCTTGTTCAAATCCTTGGCAATGCCGCTGATGGCCTGTGCTGCCATCACATAGATCACACTCAAAAGTTTGGGCCAACCTGCGGAAACAGGCATCAGCATCAACAGCGCCCCAATCTGAAGCAGGGTTCCAGCCCAAAGAGTGAGGCGCAAGCCGTAGCGGGCTCCAATCCATCCTCCATACAGGTTCGTGAGGACACCAAAGAATTCATAAAAGAGAAATAGGAAAGCAATCTCCAGCGTGCTGTAACCCAGTGCATGGAAGTGGAACACCACGAGCATGCGAAGCGCACCGTCGGTGAGTGTGAAGGCCCAGTAATTGGCTGTGACGACTCCGTATTGCTGAAGAGGGGATAGTTTCATGAGTTACTTCTGTCCCTGTTCCATGTCCACGACGTGACAGACCAAATCAGCCATACGACAGCTGTACCCCCATTCGTTGTCGTACCAGGCATAGACCTTCAATTGCCTGCCATCGACCACCATCGTTGACAGCGCATCAACCACCGCACTGCGGCAGTCATTGGTGTAGTCGCAAGACACCAATGGACGTTTCTCATAACCCAGGATTCCCGCAAGGGGGCCGGATGCAGCGTCTGCAAAAGCTGCATTGACCTCCTCGACAGTGACATCACGTTTGAGTTCAAACACTGCGTCGGTCAGGGATCCATTCAGCAGGGGCACTCGTACGGCATGTCCGTTCAGTTTGCCTTTCAAGTCTGGAAAGATCATTGCAATGGCTTTGGCTGAGCCAGTGGAAGTGGGGATCAGTGAACTCAGCCCCGATCTCGCCCTGCGTAGATCGGATTTGTACGCATCGACAGTGACCTGGGTATTGGTGATGTCGTGAATTGTCGTGATCATTCCATGCTCGATTCCGAATGATTCATGAACAACTTTCACGACAGGAGCCAAGCAATTGGTGGTGCATGAGGCCGCCGTTATTAATTTATGCTCATCCGGCCTGTAGAGATCATGGTTAATTCCGTAGACGATGTTGAGGGCTTCTGCTCCTGCAATCCTTCCCTTAACTGGACAGGCCACAACCACGCGTTTCAGCGCAGAGACTTCAAAATAAGGATTGAGCGTCTCTGGGGTTTTAAAGCGACCACTCGCTTCCAGCACCATGTCAATTCCCTGCTGAGCCCAAGCAACTTCTGCTGGGTTGCTGTGCTGTGACCAGCTGACTGGTTTGCCATTGACCCGAAAACCATTGGCTTCAACTTCGATGGATCCGTCCCACCGACCATGAACGGAGTCGAATTCGAGTAGATGAGCCCCCGCCTCGGCACTGCCAGCTGGATCATTGATCTGAACCAGTTCGATTCCAGGCCGTCCGTAGAGAGCGCGGAAGACCAGCCTGCCGATACGTCCAAAACCATTGATGCCAATGCGCATGGGGACAGACCACTCCTGACGGGAAACCAATCAACCAATCTTGATGCATCAATGTTGGTTGTTGCAAGTTCCTTGTTGCCCTCCCTCGGTAGCTTGGATTACCCCTGTAGCGGCCGGTCAGTTCCGTCTGATGATGACCTCAGCTCTCAAGGCCTCTGGATCCAGCGTGGCGATCAGCTTGTTCAAAGCTCTTTCGGATCCCAATCGCCTCAAGATCATCGAAGCTCTCGCCCATGATGAGCTCTGTGTCTGCGAGCTCATGACAGATCTGGGCTTAGCGCAGTCGCGCCTCTCGTTTCACCTCAAGGTTCTGAAGCAGTGCGGTCTGGTGATGGATCGCCAGAGTGGACGATGGGTGTATTACCGTTTGCAACCGCTGGTGATCAAGCAACTCCAACACTTCCTC
>NZ_JBGKDS010000053.1:0-39928 GCF_042954325.1 Parasynechococcus sp.
TCACTGCTTGGAGCTTCTGATACTAATGAATTCCTTTCAGCTGCTGCCATGTCCCAGTCAGCGCGAATCCTGCCTGCTGCAGCTTTAAGAGCTTGGCAATGCGACTGTGCCTGAACTGCTGAACCAATCTGCAGTAGACCAAGAGATACAAAGCAAGCCTTAGCTATTCCAGGCACTGATAATTGATTATCTTTTTTGTATTGTAGTTGTGTCACCCTGTATTTACAACCTGACCCCTCAGAAGAGTGCTAAATAGTGCTCTTAGAGAGCCTGAGAGCCTCTGTAATGGGCTTCTGAGTTGATGGAGGCTATCTACCATTCACTTGTTTAGAGGCGCCTTCTAGAGGTTCCTAGCCTTAAATTTTAAAATAAATTTGTGAAGCCTATTACCGTAGGGTCAGGACGCAGGTCGCCCCGTATGCCCACTTCCTTTTGCCATGTCGGTGCCCAAAGCTTGCGGCGGTTCTGGCTACTGCTTGTCTTTCTTGAGCTTCTCGAAAGCCGCCATCACGTTTGCAGTGGCTACCGATTGAGACTCTCCATAGTCCTGCATCCGCCTAATCAACTATGAATGAAACTAATCAAACAATGCACAGCATTAGAAGGCAGAAGCAACAATTAGCAGACGTGAAGCAGTGAAGCTAATCCGAGAGAGCATGAAGTTACGGGAACAGATGACTGATTGCTCAGGACTGGGCTACAAAGGATCGAAGACTGGGGAGCATTAATTGTTACTTAATAATGGCTTTTCGCCCTACGCCCGCTGGTCCAGAAAATGCTTGCACTATTCCTTCTTCCCCCTCTTCTCCTTGCGTTTTGGACAGGTCTCGGTCTTTCCGTACTCGTAGTGCGGTTTTTTGGTCGAAAGAAGCCGTGGTTTGGTAAGAATAGCCTGGCTTGTTTCTTGGGGATATGTCTTTATGCTTTTGCCTGGATCTTATTGATAGGGTCGATTCCTGTAGGCTCGGTTGGTGCAAACAGCTTGGAAGGATATCCAGCATTGCTTCTAAAAGCTTTAATGCTTGGTCTGACACCTGTAACTGCGCTACCAGCACTTATGGCTTACGGACCCAGCAAGAAATGACTTACCTTCGAACCATGAAATTCATGACCTTCCTCAAGCTCTCTGTTCTTGTCGCTTCTCAGCTGTTCAGCATATTCATGCTCCTTACCGGAATGGTATGGATAGATTTGGGATGTAAGGGTTCCTACGAAATGTGCAAGAACATAGAATTCTTTTGGTTATACGGCGGCGTACTAACGACGATTGTGCTTCACACATACTTGGCATTTAGAGTCGGCACAAGCAGAAGACGCAACGGTCAGTCAAGGCGGAGCTGGGAGCAAAAATAGTGATCGTATGTATCTAAGGGGATTTTGGACCTTCTTTTGTCAGGTCGGTTCCTGCACAAACTCATCCACACTTTGCAGTTTGCTCAGAGAGGACTGCGTCGCAGTCAAGGCTTGCGACCTTGCTCCAGAAGAAAGAAAAGAATACTGATTTTGGCTGAAATTCATACTTTCGAGTGATCGGGTAGACTCTCTTGAATTCAACACTGAAGAGTTAGGCGAGATATTTGTCGACATCACAAAAGTAACTTTTGAGGTCAGAGGTGGCTTTGAAGATTATGGACGTTTAGCGGCTGACGACATTGTTGTTGCACAGGAGCCAATTGCAGCCGTTAAGATCTTAGGAAAATTCGCACACACCACCCCGTCAGCAATGGCGGGGTGTTAGTTGGGCTCGGCGGTGTCATTGATGCCCCACACCGCAGCCACCGTCGTGGTCGCCCTGATTCGCCCCCTATAGGTCACAGACCAGGCAGGGGGTATTAATTTCCTTGCTCGACTGCATTTCAAATGAAAGCTGATGAGATGTCTGAAGCCTTTCGGAGGATCAACAGATTTTGTTGTTGGCTTGGCTAACAGTGGTTTTGAACACCAGATGTGAACACAACATGTCGAGCAGTCTTGATGGCCAATACAAGGTGATTGCTTGCCAACTCAAAGCTCACTGGCTTGCTCCTGGAGTTTGGGGCCAATACGTGTGGGAGATCAAGAACGGACGATTCAAACTTCATAACCATGACGTCTGTCCCTCAGCATATGTAGGCAGCTTTGTGAAACATGCGACTGGCGATGTGGTTGTCCATGATTCCACTGGTTCTATTGAGATGACTCCGGATGGTGGTCCCTTTGCTGGACAAGCGCTAAGAGGCATCTTCCGATGTGATGACTCTGGAGAGATCCTGAGTCTTGTCCTGGCTTTTCCGGGGCATCCACCTGCGACGCAATATTCAGCAAACTCAACTCAGGTGTATGAAACATGGCATCGGCTAGGCACAGCTTTGGGCTCCTTGGAGATGTGAGCTGCAAAAGGTCAGATTGACCCAGGAGAGTGAAACATGTTCAATGATCAGGAAAGCCCAGGGCAAATCATGCCTATCTCCCTTGCGGCTCTCTCTATATCTCTGACACTCTGATCCATTGAGCGAATGCCCATAGCTGCTGCATTTTTGGATTCACTAGACATCTGATCTCCCGCAACATCGTGAGAACACTAAATAGACTCAACGTCAAGCGCTGCACCTTTCTATTTTCAAGCGCATTTTGCCAATGATTATATCTCACTAGATGGAATGATCGAGGTTCCACATTGAGAGAAATCTCGATAGAATTAGGATTACTTCTCAAGGTCATCGCATTCTGCTTCTGTCCTTGTAACCGTCACCGAAGAAGGAGTAGAGCTGCGGCTAGCCACTGATGCCATTGCCATAGTGATGACAAGGATGGTCTTCGCTTCAACAAGAAAGCTGCGCTACTCGCAATGGCGGAGTTTTTTATTGCCAACCCAGATGGGGGAGAAAGCCCACTCCATAAATCACTCGGATGGGGAATGCGCTTTCAAATCAGTCAGCGGAGCATGGGAGCAATGGTCAGACCGTGATGAGAAGGATTGCTGCTGTTGCTGGACTGTTGATTGCAACCCCATCAGCCTTCGCCGATGTGAACCAGGCAAATATGTTCCAAGACCTTGGATACATAAAGGCAACCTGCATATACAACCATTTCAACAAAGTCGACAAAAAGACAGCAAGAATGATGTTGAAGACTGTTTACGAGAACCACAAAAGCAATCAGGAGCAAGTCACCCTTATGTTTCAGCAGTCGTTAGATACTTATCCAGACTGCCTAACTCTATTCCCGGAAGAGGTCAAGCCAAGAATGCAAACAAAGGCCACCAAGATTCCCTGCCAATTCAATGATGGAAAGTGGATTAAAGTGGAGAGCATTGACAACGCCAAGACATTTACATTGACTTGGGATGATGGCCCGAAGATGACTTATCGATGGGTTGGCAGCAACGCCGATAGATGGAATATCACTGACACGCTTGGTGGTAAGTGGAATTACTACGACTACAGAACTAAAGGCGGATTCACGCTGACGCATCTGGACAACGGAAACAAGATCAAATGCCTGGGCACTACGAGATGAAGTTGCAGAAGGGTGATGTAGTGCGGTTGGCGCAGAGCGTGACGCAAGCTGAATTTGGCTTGGCGTTATGTGATGACGATGGGGCTGGATTAGAGATTGATGGAGTGGTGGGTCAAGTTGAACCGCACATGGTGAATGTGCGCATTCGGCGGTTTGTTCGTCACAGCAAGTTTTTTGGTCCACAGGAGGGCGCTGTTAGCCGCTGGGTGAGGCGCCATGAAGTGTTGGAGGTGATTGAAGGTGAACCGCACTTATGGCCAAATGCAGCTGGGCTTAAGGCTGTGAGTGATGAGCGAGAGGGGAAGGTGAAACGTCAGCCTCAGCCAGTGTTTTGGACTATTGGCGTTGACGAGATCCCTTCAGACTGAACAGCGGGGAACACTCAAGCAACAAAAACCCCGCCTTGCGAGCGGGGCTAAGTGTGAATCAATCCAGCTGAGTGAGTAATAAAAACACCCGCCATTTCTGGTGGAGTGGAGAGCTAGAAAATTTACATGGTCAAAGTATTTTCGCCACAGCTGGAATCCTTCTGAGCTGACCAGCCAGTCTAAACGAAATTAATATTGAAAATAATGCTGAGATCATTGCAATCAGCCATGGGTTAATGCCGATAAAGCCAACTGCCATCAAAACAACCACTAGAACCAACGAATGGATAACATACGCCCCATAGCTGTTAATTCCAGCGGTTGCCATCCATTTCCCAAAGCGATCTTCATTTCTTCGAAACCACAAGAACAGATAAGAAAGAATTCCCCACGCGACAAAGGAATGAAGGAATTTACCAAGAAAGATAAGTCTTGCTGGATTGCCTAACAAGTCGGCATTGAACGAGAACGCCATAGTAAGTCCGAATAGGCTCAGAAGAAGGAACAAGGAGAATCGGAGCCACTGCATGAACAAATGAGAATTGAGCCGCTCAAACCAGTTATGAAATGATGCTTTGCATCCCAGAAAGAACAAAAATGCATACGTAAAGATATGCATGCCTTGTGCGCCCAGACCATTTAAGCGTGAGCGAAATAACGTACTCCAAAGTTCAGATTGCATTGTCATTACCACTTCAAGAAACCCTAGAACCACGGCACTGATCAGCCACGAACGCATCCTTGGCGTGGGAATAGAAGTATCGACTTCATATCGATCTCCTCGAAGCCAAACCCAAGCGCAGTAAAGCAAATCAAATGCAAAAAGAACAACTAAGAGCCACAAAACTATTACGGAATTAAATGGTGGGTGGCTTAAGGGAATTGCTGCCAAAGGGCTGCCCGGGGATTGCCTGCCAAGCAAAATTGAGCTGTTGTTTATCAAAAAGACCCCACATACGAAAGGGATGCCAAGTCGCTTTAAGCGCCCTTGCAGGTATTGCCAAGCTCCCTTCTTATGCACTGATCTTGGAACAAAATATCCGGAGATCAAAAACATCATCGGCATGATGAATGAGTTAATTGCATAGTTGTACCAGAGGAAAAATCCTTTGAAGAATGGGCCAACAGATTCCTCAACCGGTATACGTACTCCAATCCAACTAATATCTCCAAATGCCATTGGAACATGAAGCGCAATAACTAAAGCGACGATGACCGCCTTGATCTGATCCAAATAAAGCGAACGCTTTAGAGGCATCGATAATTGAAAAACTCACAAACCTAGTTTCAGCAGAAATGGCAAAGCTGTGCTCCCCCATATGGGTGACACCTGCCTGAGAATTCAGTGAGCTTCAAGGATTAAATGGTGTTTATGGATACTTCTCAAATGCAACTGCATCTTTTTATCTGAATCTCTCAAAAGGACTAGAGGCGCACCCCCAGGTGCCAACACCTCAGTCTGTCCTATTTTTCCACCGTTAGGAACGAGTACGGCCAGTCCAGCAGTAACTCCTCCACCTCTGTTGCCCCAAGCTCTTGCATCCTTTCGGAAAGCAAACCTTTGAAGGCATCAGGGTCATTGGCGCGTAGGGGAGCAACCAGTTCACCCATCAGGAACAGAGCAATGCGGGTGTCTTGAAGCATGGGTCAGAGGTGACTGCCTTAAGTGTTCCCCGATCGTCACCAGAATCTGCGACATGCCCCACAAGGACCGGCCCGCTTGCTCACCGCCAAATTGTTTCGTGACGAAACTGCAGTATTGGTAGAACTGCTCAGGAGTTATCAATGAACCCCTTACGGCTTGTACTGATCGCTGCTGTTGCTAGCTCTTGCTTGGTTTCCGTGTCTGCCGCACGTCCCATCATTGGATTTCATGGAACATGCACTTTTAATGGCGTTTCAGAGGCGTGTTTCGTACGTGAAAGCACCAGCGAAATTGAAGTGACATACGCCTCTGACAACAAGCGAGTCATCTATGTGAAGCCTGGCGGTGGGGATGTCTCAGTTGTCAGCGATGGCATGGTTTTTCCCGCTACGTGGCAGGTTGATCGAAATAGGGATTTGTCCATCTTTCGCACCAAAAACGGTGTTACTGAGATCCCCCATCGCAGGCCCTCAAAGGCACGCTGACTCGCCATCGTGTTCGGATGCCAAACAAGGAGCAAGACAACAACGGCCACACCGAATCAAGGGAGCTGAACACACCATCGGCGTTTCAGGGTCACGCCCCGCTGCCTTCAGCATCGTTCGCACCAAAGCCAATCCATTGGCCTCCCGTTGGTTCATCTTCCCGGCCAGAACCAGCGGACACCCAGCAGCTTTGAAGTCCCCAGCCATTGATCCCCGATCACTGCCCGTTGCGTTGAACACCGCGTCATCAGCCACCACCTTGCGCCTGCTGCTGGCCCACCTGACCTGGAACAGCAAGCGACTTCTGGGGGCGATGGCTGGATCATATGGACGTGGAGTTGGCCACCACCCGGCTGGATGCCCATGGGGATGCCCACAGACCCCTCAACACTAAATAAGGGATCCCTTGAGATCCCTTGCCCTGGAATGTTTGAGGGGGCCTTCCAGCCCCCATGGGTCAATTGGGTGATAAGGCTGACCTCACCCCATCTCCCTTAATGGGTCAGGCAGCAACAGGGGCTGCTTGACGGGAGAAACGAACGATGTTGTTCGCAGTTACGTGTTTGCTCTCCGAGCAGGCTTCAGTCACCCTCCTCATGCCCCGTCGAAACCATTGCAGCCCCCTAGGAAAGGGAGGAATGGAGCTGAGCGGAATCGAACCGCTGTCCGAAACACTGGTGTGGATCACCTAGTCCGGAAAAAACCGGACGCTGTCATTCTGACAGCAATGGTCGCCTGGAGCACAACCGCCCGTGAGGCGTGAGAACCGACTCTCCGCTGTCGCTGTCCTTCCGCAAGGCCTGGAAGACGCTGGCTGCGAGGAACTCAGGGCGCTGGGGGCCCATGGCGTCAGTGCGCTGCGCCGTGCCGCCGCCTTCCAAGCCGACATGGCCTGCCTGTACCGGCTGCACCTGCAGGCTCGCCTGCCGTTTCGCCTCCTGCGCGAAATGGCGCACTTCCGCTGCGGCGGACGCGACGATCTCTACGACGGCATCCGCGGAGCCATGGATTGGGAGCGCTGGCTGCATCCCTCGATGAGCTTCCGCGTGGACGTGACCGGCACCGCACCGGGCCTGAACCACAGCCATTACTCAGCGCTCCAGGTCAAAAATGCCCTGGTCGATCAACAGCGCGAGCTCTGGGGTGACCGCTCCTCGATCGATCTGGAGAACCCCGACCTCTCCCTGCACATCCATCTCAGCCGGGACGGTGCAACCCTCAGCCTCGATGGCAGCGGCAGCAGCTTGCACCGACGCGGCTATCGGGCCGCCATGGGTGCAGCCCCCCTGAAGGAGAACCTGGCGGCTGGGCTGATTCAGCTGACCGGTTGGGACGCGAGCGGCCCGTTGGTGGATCCCTGCTGCGGCTCCGGAATCCTGTTGATCGAAGCCGTCCTCGCCGCCCTGCAACAGGCCCCCGGCCTGGACCGCAGTTTTGCCCTCGAGGGCTGGGCCGATTTCAACCCGGATCTATGGCACGAGGAGTGCAGCCGAGCCCGCAACCGCCGCCGCGGCGATCTCAGCCTGCCAGCGGTGATCGGAATCGAACAGGATCCCGCCATCGCAGACCAGGCCAGAGACAACGTTGCCGCGGCCGGACTGCAGGGCGTGATTGAGATCCGTGAGGGACGCTTTGAAGACCAGTCACTCCCGGAGGGCCCTGGCGTGCTGGTCTGCAATCCCCCCTACGGAGAACGGCTTGGCGCGATGGACGATCTCGACAGCTTCTACAGCGCGTTGGGCGCCTTTGCCCGGCGGGAAGCCTCCGGCTGGCAGCTGTGGTTGCTCAGCGGGAATCCCAAGCTGACCGGCGCCCTGCGGCTGAAGGCCTCCCGGAGAATTCCGGTGAGCAATGGCGGCATCGACTGCCGCTGGCTCCACTACGCCCTCCGCTGAAACCGGTTGGACCATCCCTGAGCCACCACCGCCCCATTGACGGTGAGATCCCCGGATGAAGACACCATGGTGGTGAACAGGCCAGCCGGGCGCAGCTGGGTCAAGTTGCGGGCCCAGGTGGCATAAATCTCCGCATGAATCGCCCTGGCCAGTGGTTCAGGAGCACTGAAGTACTTCAATCGAACTTGCTTTGCTCGCTGTTTGCGGCGGGCCAATTGCACAGAATTCTCTGAAAAATCACAGACCACCGTGTTGATCAAAATGCGCCGAAAACGTCTGAAGAAGGCACGCTTCAGGTAAGCCTTCAGCATCAGATCGTTGTCCCGCACATCCTGGAGAGCCTCCAGCGAGCGTTTGCCCAACTTGCCGTCTGGACCAGCCATCTCCAGTGCTCGCTTCTTCAGAGGACGGGGCCAGTAGGAGGGGTCAATCCCACGCAGGATTTGATACAAATCCAGATGCATCAAGACATTGGCCGGAAGATTCGATTCGCGGTTGAGTCGCTTGAGGTGACTGGCCTGAAACAACGATTGTCGATGGAGCGCAAGGCTGTAGTCGTCGTACTCCTCGAACGACGGATCCTTGTTGGTGCTCTCAAACAGCGGCTGCTCCTCAGCACCAAACAGAGGCAGGCCCTGCTGATAAGCCGCCCGCAGGATTGTTGATTTACCGGACCCAGAGGATCCGGCCACGATGAACAACGTGTTCAGATCCGACGCACTCAAATCCGCCCCAGGACGGCGCGCAGCGTTTTGACCAGCCCCTGCATCGTCTGCGGCAGGAAGGGTCCCTTCAGCACCTGACCTCCAACGCGCAGGGAGAGTCCGGCAAACACCAGGTTGACCACCGCCAACACCAGCAGGGCATGGACCCAGAGCAAGCTCCAGGTCTGCTGCAGCCACAGCAGGGCAGCCCCCTCCGCCGCCAGCAGGGCCAGGAACATCGCCGTGCCACCGATGGCCAGGAACAGACCACCGCTGATGAGCCGGCGTTTTTCACGATCCACCTCCTGCAGCGCAATCCGCACGTGCAGATCCATCACCGAGGCGGCGAGGGCCGTCATCCGAGCCGCGGCCCTGAGGCCGCGGGGTTGTTGCTGATCAGCCATCAGGAGCGACGCCCACCGTTGAGCATCGCCCCGAGCAGCACACCCACCCCCAGTGCCACACCCACCGCCAGCAACGGCCGCTGACGCACGGGTTTCTCGATGCGCGGCCGCAGGGTGCTGTTCAACTCATCCAGCAACTGCTCCAGCTGTTCTTCAAGTGGATCGAGGCTTTCGCCGAGGTGACGACCACGATCACCAGCGGTATGCATCAACTCCTCCAGCTGCTCCCGAACCCCCTGGGGCGTGAGACCGGTGTTCTGTTCAATCAGGCGGACCAGTTCATCGACACTGCCCCGGGTGGCCTCCAGGGTGTGCTGAGCCAGCTCGGGCCAACGCTTCTGAATCGTGGGCAGCAGGCTTTCGAAGCGATCACGGAAGTGATGCTCGAAGCTGCCATTGGGCTGCGGCGATGACGCATCCATGGAACGCCGTTGGCGGTAAAGCTCCCTGAGGTTAGGAAGAGTGCACGATCCGGGAAACGTGATGCCCCGCTATTCCCTTCTGCGCCACACCGATGCACCGGACGATCCAAGCGGATGCCATATCGATTTATTGCTGGAAGATGGCCCGGCCTGCCGCACCTGGCGGCTGCCGGAACTGCCCCGCCTGAACGGACCGGCGCAAGACGCCATTCCCCTACCCGCCCATCGCTTGGTGTGGCTCGAACCCCGCAGTGCCGCAGTGTCCGGGAACCGAGGCTGGGCCGAGCGCATCGGCGCTGGGCTGTACCGCGGAGACCTACCGGAGCAGCAGGATGCCGATGTCGCCGTGGAGCTGAGCGATGGCCCCCTGGCCGGACAGCTCCGCATCGCCGCAGGGCTCTGCGCGTTAACGAGCCCTTGAGCTTTCCGCGAGCTTCGCTAGTTTCGACTTGCTGACAGCCCCAGTTCCTGTTGGTCCACATCAATCAGGTCGGGCTGGCGCAGTTCAAGTCGTTCGGTGGAGCGATGACGATCCCTCTTGAAGAGGGGTTCACCGTGGTCACCGGGCCCAACGGCTCCGGCAAGAGCAACATCCTTGATGGGGTTCTCTTCTGTCTGGGTCTGGCCACCAGCCGTGGCATGCGCGCTGATCGCCTGCCGGACCTGGTCAACAGCGGGATTCTCAAGGCCGGCAAAGCGGCCGAAACCACCGTCAGCGTTCGCTTCGATCTCAGCGACTGGCAACCCGATGCCGCTGAAGACGGACTGGAAGCACCGGACGAGGGGCCGTGGATCAAAACGGGGCAAACCGAATGGACGGTGACCCGACGGCTGCGGGTGATGCCCGGCGGGTCCTACAGCTCCAGCTACAGCGCCGACGGCATCCCCTGCAACCTTCAGCAACTGCAGACCCAGTTGCGCCGCCTCCGCATTGATCCGGAAGGCAGCAACGTGGTGATGCAGGGCGATGTGACCCGCATCGTGTCGATGAGCAACCGCGACCGACGCGGACTGATCGATGAACTCGCCGGTGTGGCGTTATTCGACACCCGAATCGAACAGAGCCGCCGCAAGCTGGATGACGTCCAGGAGCGGCAGGAACGTTGCCGGATCATCGAGCAGGAATTGCTGGCCAGCCGCCAAAGACTGGAGAAGGACTGCGCCAAGGCCCGTCAGTACCAGGAGCTGCGAGGTCGCCTGCAACTGGGCCGGCAACAGGAAATGGTGCTGGCGTTCGACGCTGCCCAGGTCGCCCTTGCGAGCCTGGCGACGCGGCAGCAGGAGCTTGACGCCAAGCAGCAACGCGACGCCACTGCCGTGGCAAGCGCCGAGCAGACCCTGGCCACCGCCAACAAAGGCCTGCAGGAGCTCCAGGAGCAGGTGAAGGCCCTGGGGGAAGACCAGCTGCTTGCCGTGCAAGCCGAACTGGCCGGACTGGACACCCAGGGCCGTGAACTGGAGCGGCAGTCGATCCAGCACCAGGACGAAGCCCAGAAACTCCAGGACACCCGCAACGCCCTGGCCGGTCGCCGCCAGGAGCTGCAACAACAGGGCCGTGATCTCGAACACGACCCCCATGGGGCCGGCCTGGAGGCAGCGGAATCCGATTGCCGGGATGCCGAAGCCGCCGTGGAGATGTCCCGCCGACGGCTGGCGGATGTGGCCGGCCGCTCCGGCGCCTGGATGGACGAACAGAAGCGGCGCAGCGAGCGGCGCCAGCACCTGCAGAGCAGCATCGACCCCCTGCAGCAGGAGCAGCAGCAACGCCAGGAACGACTGCGCCAGGACGGCGAACGTCTCGAAGAACTCAGGGGTGAACTGGCCCGCGATGGCCAGGAGGAAACCGACGTCCAGCAGAAACTGCAGCAGCTGGACGAGGAATGGCAGACGCTGCTGCAGGGGCTGACCAACGGCAAGCAGGCGGTGCAACAGGCCGCCGAATCCCTGGCGATCCAACAGCGCACCCGCACCCGCCTCGAGCAGGAACAAACCCGTCTGGAGCGGGAGATCGCCCGGCTGGAAAGCCGACGTGATGCCCTGCAGGAAAGCCGTGGCACCGGTGCCCTGCGCCTGCTGCTGGAGGCGGGGCTGGATGGGATCCATGGGCCGGTGGCCCAACTTGGCGAAGTGGACGACCAGCACCGCCTTGCCCTGGAGGTGGCAGCCGGAGCACGGCTGGGCCAGGTCGTTGTCGATGACGACCGCATTGCCGCCCGGGCCATTGAACTGCTGAAAAGCCGCCGGGCCGGCCGACTCACCTTCCTGCCGCTGAACAAGATCCGGGCACCGGGCGGCGGCTACAACGGGGGCAGCGGCGGTGCCGCCATGGCCCGTGGAGCCCGTCCGGGTGGCCCCGGCGACAGCGGCGGACTGGTGGGTCGGGCAGTGGAGCTCATCCGCTTCGAGCCCGTTTACGACGTGGTCTTCGCCTACGTCTTTGGAGACACGCTGGTCTTCCGGGATCTCGGCAGCGCCCGCCAGCAACTCGGACGCTCCCGGGCGGTCACCCTTGATGGGGAGCTGCTCGAGAAGAGCGGTGCGATGACCGGTGGCAGCTTTTCCCAGCGCAGCGGTGGGCTGAGCTTCGGGCGCAGCAACGACAGCGACGAAGCCGAACCGCTGCGGCGACGCCTGCTGGAACTGGGTGAAAGCCTGGCAGCCTCCCGCCGGGAGGAGAACCGACTGATCGAAGCGCTCGAACAGCAAAAGCCCGCTTTGCGGCAGCTCGAGCAACGCCAGGCCGGCCTGGTGGCCGAGCGCAATGCCGCCCACCGCAACCATGGCCCCCTGATCGAACGCAACCGCGAACGCAGCGAGCGGCTCGAGCAGCTGGGCCAGGCCCAGCAGGAACATCAGCAACGCCTCGAGGCCATCGCCGCGGCCCTGGCCCCGCTGCGGGAGGAGCAACAGCAACTGGATGCGGCAGAACGCTCCAGCAGCAACGGCGATGAATCCACGGCCTGGACGCAACTGCAGCAGGCCCTGGAAGCCGCGGACCAGCGCCTGGAAGCCAGCCGCCGCTCACGCGATGAACTGCTCAATGCCCAGCGCGAACGCCGCCTGGCCCTCGAGCGGCTCGGCGATCAGCAGCAGACCCTCAGCAACGACGAAGCCCGGCTGCAGGAGGCCGTGCAGGCCCTGGCCACGGCCCATGGCGCCTGGCGACAGCAGCAACAGGAGCTGAAGGAGCAGCGGGAACGGTTGACCAAGCAGCAGCAGGAGCTGCAGGAAAGCTTTGGCGAACAACGCCGTGCCCGCGATGCCGCCGAAGCCGAGGTGGGGCGCCAGCGCCAGGCCCTGCAGCAGGCGCAGTTCAACCTCGAACGACTCAAGGAGGAACGGCTGGCCCTGATCGAGGAGCAGCGCAATGGCGCCGTGCGGCTGAAGGAAATGGAGCAAGCCCTTCCCGATCCCCGCCCGGAGATTTCCGATGCGATCCGGGAGGCGGGCCTGGAGGCGCTGCAGATCGAGTTGCAGGCGATCCAACGCCGGATGGAAGCCCTGGAGCCGGTGAACATGCTCGCGCTGGAGGAACTCGAAGCGCTCGAACAACGGCTGGGCGAATTGAACGAACGCCTCGACGTCCTCAGCCAGGAACGCGAGGAACTGCTGTTGAGGATCGAGACCGTGGCCACCCTGCGCCAGGAGGCCTTCATGGAGGCCTTCTCAGCGGTTGACGGTCATTTCCGCGAGATCTTCGCCAGCCTCTCCGAGGGCGACGGTCATCTGCAGCTGGAAAATCCCGATGACCCCCTGGAGGGTGGCCTGACCCTGGTGGCGCACCCGAAGGGCAAAGCCGTGCGGCGGCTGGCGGCGATGTCCGGTGGTGAAAAGTCGTTGACGGCCTTGAGCTTCCTGTTTGCCCTGCAACGCTTCCGTCCCTCGCCCTTTTATGCCCTCGATGAGGTGGATAGCTTCCTCGATGGAGTCAATGTCGAACGGCTGGCAGCGTTGATCGCCCGTCAGGCCGAACAGGCCCAGTTCCTTGTGGTCAGCCACCGTCGCCCGATGATCGGGGCATCGCAACGCACGATCGGTGTCACCCAGGCCCGCGGCGCCCACACCCAGGTGGTCGGACTCCCGGATGCCGCCTGACCTGGCACAGCAGATCCACTACGCCACAATGTCTCGAAGTCCATGGCCGAGGGCCCGCGCTTGACCCCGACCCCATCCCAAAACGACGCCCTCACCACCGGCGTGCCCAGTGACCGCCTCTGGCTGCGCTCCGAGCTGATGGGCACCCAGGTGATCACCCGCGACAGCGGACGACGGCTCGGTGTGGTGGGCGAGGTCATCGTTGACATTGACCGTCGCGAAGTGGTGGCCCTCGGCCTGCGCGACAACCCTCTGACCCGTTTCCTGCCGGGCCTGCCGCGCTGGATGCCGCTGGATCGCATCCGTCAGGTCGGCGACGTGATCCTGGTCGATTCCGCAGATTCCCTCAGCGAAAACTTCGATCCGGAGCGCTACAGCCGGGTGATCAACTGCCAGGTGATCACCGAATCCGGCAGTCAGCTGGGTCGGGTGCTCGGCTTTGCCTTTGATATCGAAACCGGAGAGCTCACCACCCTGGTGATGGGGGCCCTCGGCGTGCCCCTGCTGGGGGAAGGTGTGCTGTCGACGTGGGAGATGCCGGTCGAAGAAATCGTCAGCAGCGGCCCGGACCGCATCATTGTGTACGAGGGTGCCGAAGACAAACTCAAGCAGCTCAGCAGTGGTGTGCTGGAAAAACTGGGGGTCGGCGGCCCCAGCTGGGAAGAGCAGGAGCGGGAGCGCTATCGGGTCAACCTGGTTCCGGTGGAGAACCAACTGAGTTCCGGCCAGGCGGTGGAGCAGGAGCAACGCAGCCTGCAGGCCGCAACCAGCGAACGCTTCGACGTCGAAGAGAACCTCGACTATGTGGAGATTGACGAGCAGCGCCGGGAGCCGCAGGTGCAGCGCCGCTATCTCGATGAACAGTCCCTTGACCCCTACGACGACCGTTACGACAACCGTCGGGATGAGCCGCGCTACCGCGACGAACGCCTCGAGGATCGCTATCAAGAGGACCGTTACCAAGACGAGCGGCGGGGGCCAGCGCCGGCGGCGCGGCGACCGGTGCAACAACCCGGAGCTCCGCTGGACGTGGAACCGGTGCGACGCCCCAGCCGCCAAGACGATCCAGGCCCCAGTCGCGATGACCAGGACCTGGATGATCCCTGGTGATCAGCTGGCTTTGAACGACAGCGACGCACTGTTCACGCAGTAGCGCTGTCCGGTGGGAGCGGGACCATCACCAAAGACATGGCCGAGGTGAGCGTCACATTGGGCGCAGTTGATTTCAGTGCGTACCATGCCGTGGCTGACGTCCTGCTTGGTGGTGATGGCGTCGGAACTCACGCCGTCCCAGAAGCTGGGCCAACCGGTCCCGGAATCGAACTTGGTGTCCGAGCTGAACAGGGGGGCATCACAGCAAACGCAGTGGTACATCCCAGTGGCCTTGTTGTTCCAGTAGGCCCCGGTGAAGGCGCGCTCCGTGCCTCCACAACGGGCAACCTGAAATTGCTCAGGGGTCAGGGACTGCTTCCACTCCTCGGCCGTGCGTTGGATGGACTCGGAGCTGCTCATGGAGAAAGGAACGATCTCGGCTCAGCACGCTAAGCAGATCCCAGGGCCCGGGGGAGCTGCTGGCGCACTTCATCGGCCAGGGCCGCCACCGCTCCGGGCTGTCCCCGCAGGGCACGCAGCTCCTCCCGCTGGGCGGCGAGACGCTCCGGCGCCTCCAGCCACATGTTGGCTTCGCTGGCGATGTCGTCCGGGGTGATCGCCCCCACGCGTTCGGGGACCACCCGGCGTCCGGCACTGATGTTGGGCCAGGCCATCAGACCGTTGTTGCGCAAACGCCAGACGGTCAGCAGCACGCCGATGATGCGGCGAAATCCCGGCAGACGGGCCAGCAACCCAAAACCGCCGTCCCAGGCCTGCATCACCTCCAGGTGTTGGGTGGGAACCACCACGATCATCGGCACGGCAAGGGCACCGAGTTCGGCTGTGTTGGCACCAACCGTGGTCAGGGCCAGCGTGCATTGGCTCAGGGGGCCATGGGCCGGATGACGCTGGAGTAAACGAATGCGGGTGCCGGCCGCTGTGACCAGCTCCTCACCGTCCACCCCCTCAACCGCTGTGCGATAGCAGCGGGCGATCGGGTTCTCAGGTCCGGAGTAGTGGAGCAACTCAGCCACGCTGGTGGTCGGGGCCACCGGCAACAGAAAGCGAACTCCAGGACGACGGCGGGCCAGGCGATCGGCCGTCTCGAGGAAAAAAGGCATTCCCACACTGAGCTTGGCCCGCTTGGATCCCGGCAGCAAGGCAATCCATTCGCCGTCGGGCAACGGGTCGTCATGGCTGGCAAAGGACGACAGATCCGCCATCAGATCGCCCACCACCCGGCAGCGCTCGCGATACCGCCGCGGCAGCTGATCCCGCACCGCCTCCGACATGGCGGCAATTCGGTCATTCCATTGCGGCCAACGGGCGACCCATTCGGCGTAGGTGACATGGCGATACCCGAGGCGCGCCGAAAGCAGCACCGTCCAGAACTGATCACCACCCAGGAAGACGACCACACCACGACGGGGCCAGACGCCATATCGCCGGGGCTGGATCAATAACCTCCAGAACTGAGCCGCCGGAACAATGCGGTCGAACTGATGCCAGGGCCGCGCCGCACCATGCTCATGGCCCGTGGCATTGGGGCAAGGCACGAGCACCAGCTCCAGGCTGGACGGCGCATCGGGGACCCTGGGACGCAGCGGCAACATCGCGTGCAGACGCTCGGCCAGGGGACGCACCCAAGTCGTCAACTCGCCCGGACCATTCGCCACCAGAACGATGGCAACTCCAGACGGCGACGCGATTGTTGCCACAGAAAAAAAAGTGCGGATGGCGAGACTTGAACTCGCAAGGCCGAAGCCACACGCCCCTCAAACGTGCGTGTCTACCAATTCCACCACATCCGCGTGGTTGATTCAGCCCCGCGGGCGTCCTCAGGAAGATCATACCGGGCAGGGGGTCCCCCTTCTTCAAGCCGGTTGTCGCTGATACGATCCGGCCTCTGCCTGGACGCGCGGATGCCCATCGGCAAAGTGCTGATCGCCAACCGCGGCGAAATCGCCCTACGAATTCTGCGCAGCTGCCGTGAGCTCGGAATCGCCACGGTGGCCGTTTACAGCACAGTTGATAAAGACGCCCTGCATGTGCAGCTAGCTGACGAAGCCGTCTGTGTGGGGGAAGCCATCAGCGGCAAGAGCTATCTGAACGTCCACAACATCCTGGCGGCCGCGACCTCCCGGGGTGTGGACGCCATCCACCCGGGCTACGGCTTCTTAGCCGAAAACGACAAGTTCGCTGAGATCTGCAAAGACCACGGAATCACCTTCATCGGTCCATCGCCCCACGCGATCCGATCGATGGGCGACAAGTCCACGGCCAAAACGACGATGCAGTCGGTGGGCGTTCCCTGCGTTCCCGGCAGTGAAGGTCTGCTCGCCAACCCGGCGGAAGCCGCGAAGCTCGCCGAACAGATGGGCTATCCGGTGATGATCAAGGCCACAGCGGGCGGCGGTGGCCGTGGCATGCGCCTGGTTCCAGGGCCCGATCAACTCACTTCATTGTTTAAGGCCGCCCAGGGCGAAGCGGAAGCCGCCTTTGGCAACCCGGGCCTGTACATGGAGAAATTCATCGACCGGCCCCGCCACGTCGAAGTGCAGGTGCTGGCCGATCGCCACGGCAACGTGGTTCACCTTGGTGAACGGGACTGCTCGATCCAGCGCCGCCACCAGAAGCTGCTGGAAGAAGCCCCCAGCCCGGCCCTGGATCCCGAGCTGCGTCAGCGCATGGGGGATGCCGCCGTCGCTGCGGCCCGCAGCATCAACTACGAAGGCGCCGGCACCGTGGAATTCCTGCTGGATCGCGACGGTGGGTTCTATTTCATGGAGATGAACACCCGCATCCAGGTGGAGCACCCGGTGACCGAAATGGTCACGGGGATCGACCTGATCGCCGAACAACTGCGCATCGCCGGTGGTGAGCCGATCAGCGTCCGCCAGGAAGACATTCAGCTCCGCGGCCACGCGATCGAATGCCGGATCAATGCGGAAGACGCCCGGCACAACTTCCGCCCGGCCCCCGGCCGGATCACCGGCTGGCTTCCGCCCGGTGGCCCTGGCGTCCGGGTCGACAGCCATGTGTACACCGGCTACGACATCCCCCCCTTCTACGACTCACTGATCGGCAAGTTGATCGTGTGGGGCACCGACCGCGAACATGCCATGGCACGCATGAAGCGCGCCCTCAACGAATGCGCCGTCACCGGCATCCCAACAACGGTGGACTTCCATCTTGAGATGCTGAACCGCCCGGAATTCATCCGCGGGGACGTGCATACCAAATTTGTCGAGCAGGACATGCTGCCCTGATCAGGCCAACGACTGGGCCCGCATCAGCACCAACGACAGCAGGCCCTGCTGACCGACCAACAGTTCACGCACCAGGCTGATCAGGCCGACCCAGATCACCGGAGTCACATCCACCCCTCCGATCGGAGCGACGACTTTTCGGGTGAGCGAGAGCAACGGCTCCGTGGGAACGGCCACCACACGCCAGAGCCCTTGGCTCAGATCAATCTGCGGATACCAGGTCAGGACGATGCGCAGCAGAAACGTCAGGGTCCAGGCCGCCAGCAGCAAACCAAGCGCCAGGTGCAGGATCGGCAGGACCTGGATCAGCAGTGGCGTCACAAAGCTCAAAGCATTCGTCGCGACATCGTAGAAAGCTGATGTGAATCCCTAGGATCAACCAGGCTTTGACGTGAGTGCACCACCGCCATGACTTCCTCCCTCTCCAATTTTCTGAGCAGCCTCGTTTGGGGAGCACTGATCGTTGTCGTGCCCGCCACCATCGCGTTAGTCCTGATCAGCCAGACCGATCAGGTGGACCGCAAGCTCTGATCACCTCGAAGCCGACCTGGCGCCGCTCGTAAACTAAAGGTCACGAGGAGGCGCTTCTTTGGTTAACGCCAGTCTGAATTGGGCCAGCATCGTCGGCATCGTGCTGGCAGTGGGTGGCGCCCTGCTGTATTTCATGCGGTCGTTCAAGCCAGCCCTGGCTCGCGACTACGACGTCTTTTTTGCGGCCATCGGCCTGCTCTGTGGAGGAATTCTTTTCTTCCAGGGTTGGCGATTGGACCCGATTCTCCAGTTCGGTCAGTTCCTGCTGGCGGGCACCACCGTGTTCTTCGCCTACGAAAGTGTGCGCCTGCGCGGCGTCGCGACGGAACAAGCCCGACGGTCCGCCTATTTCGACGACGAACCGGCCCCGGCACCCCGGGGCCCCGGTGGTGATCTCCGCGGCGGCTGGGATGACGGCTACGACCGCTTCGATGAGCCACAACCGCTGCGGCGGCGTTTCGGCGGCCGTGATGCCGAGATGGACGACCGTCCGGAGGACGACTTTTACCGCCCCCGGCGCAGCAGTCGTGCTGCCATCCCCGAACAGGCCGCCAGTCGACGGCCCCGCCCCGAGTCGGACTGGGACCAGCCCGATGAAAGCTCCCGTCGCATGGCCCGGTTCCGGGCCGGTGAACAGCGCAATGAGCAGCGACCCGATTTCGGCGAGCGGCGTCAGCAACGGGAAGAACAGCGCCGGGGTAGCCGCCCCGCCCCAAGCTCCAGCCGCTTCAGCGACAACGCTGACGACACCCGAAGCAGCGGACAGCAGGGCATCCCCAAAGGCAGTCCGATGCGCTCGGGAGCTGAGGATGCGGCCTACAGCAGTGCACCCCCTGCCCGTCCCGGGTCACCGCGGCCAGGATCATCCCGGCCGACGTCGTCCCGGCCGCCGGCGGCAGACGGGACTGCCCCAGGCGCTCCAGAGCAACCCGGCCCGTCCACCCGTCCAAGCTCAGGATCCGGCAGCAGCCGTCCGGCTCCACGCAGTTCACGCCCCCGGGATAACAGTTCCCGTTTCGACGACTGACGCCACTCCTTCGCCCGCTGCTGATCAGCCTGTTGGCACTTGGGCTGGCTGGCTGTATCGCCCCGAGGGCCCAGCGGGCTGATGGTGCCCTGGGCGATCGCAACCAGCAGGATCCTGCCTTGAGCGGCAGTGGTCGCCTGCTCGCGGTGATCACCGAGCTGCGCGGACGCCCAACCGTCCAACTGCGCGACCTCAGCACCGGCTCGATCCTGGCCTTACCGCAGCTGAAACGGCATCAACCCCATAGCTCACCGTCGCTCAGCTGGAACGGGCGTTACCTCGCCTTGATCAGCCAACGGGGGCAACGGCGCCTGGCGGTGATCGCTGACCGCCTGACCGGTCGAATCCATCAGCTGCCGCTGCCGGGAGGCCGTGATCCCATTCGTCTGAGCCTCTCCCCCGATGCCAGCCAACTGGCCCTGCAGGTGGCCAGCCAGGGGCAGTGGCGGGTGGAACTGCTGGACCTCTCCGATCTGCTGGAGGCGGATCGCCCGGCGGGGCTCAACCCATGACGCCAATCCCGCCGCTCCACCGGTCCCATGCCCTGGCCTCGCTGCTGGCGCTGGGACTGCTCACGCCACTGATGGGCTGCGGTGGCCCCAGGGCGCTTCCGATCAATGATCTCAATGCCGTCCTGCGTCAAACCGCCGACGCCCGACGGGAACCCGCCATGGGCGTGCGCTGGCTGGCCAGCCTGAACCGCAGACAGGGCCGCGAACGGGTGGACCTGATTGATCTCAACAGCCGACGCCCGGTGCCCGTCCCAGGACTCAACCGGGGCGACGCCCTGCCGATCAGCGTGAGTGTCAGCGCCGACGGGCGCCGGTTGGCGGTGGTCCGCCAGCGTGCCAACCGCACGGAACTCGTTCTGTACCGGCGGAACAGTGAAACAGTCCAGACCCTGCCCATCGATCCACCGGGAGTTCCCAGGGCCGTCAGCCTGGATGCCCAGGGCCGTCAGCTGGCCGTCCAGATCAGCCGCAACGGGCGTTGGGACGTGGACCTGATCCGCTTGCCTTGATCACTCAAGGCACAAGCCCAGCCCAGCGCAGAAAGGTCTCGCCGCTGAGGGCCTCAATCAACAGCACGGCGACGAAGCCGAGCATCGCGAAGCGACCATTCACCCGCTCGGCGTAGCCGCTCCAGCCAAAGGCAGGAACATCCGTCGTTGTGGCCGATGGAGTGGAGGTTTCGTTGGCGTTCTCGCTGGGAGATGTCATCCGGCCGGATCAGGATCGCCCGAAGTCATAGCTGGTCGCCGGCATCACTCGCCAGCTGCCGTCACCATTGACTTCCAGAACGGTGTCATGGAATGCCGTGAGAGTGGGGCGGTGGCCGATGCTGATCACAGCCAGATCCCGCTGGCGCAGCAGTTGGTAGAGGTGGTCTTCCGTGGCCACATCCAGAGCGCTCGTGGCTTCATCCAGAACGACAAAGCGGGGTGCATTCAGCAACAGTCGGCCAAAAGCCAGACGCTGCTGTTCACCCAAGGAGAGAATCCGCGGCCAGTCCTGTTTGACGTCTAAATCCGGATAGCGCTCCACCAGGGTGCTGAGGTTGACTTCCTCCAGCACGTGCCGCAATTGGTCGTCGCTGAACTTGCTCTCATCGGTGGGGTAGCAGAGCTGCTCTCGCAGGGAGCCCAACAACATGTAGGGCTTCTGAGGAATGAACAGCAGATCACCGGTGTCCGGACGCTTCACCTCACCGCTGCTGGGGGCCCAAAGACCGCTGATCATCCGCAGCAACGACGTCTTGCCACAGCCTGAGGGTCCCACCACCAGCAGGCGTTCCGACTCAGAAATGCTCAAGCTGAGGTCCCGCAGGATGGGCTTATTGGCTCCAGGCGGGGTCAGATCGGCATGACGCACAACGATGGAATTCGCCCCTGAACCTCGATCGGGCGAGGCCTGACGGCTGACGTGCTCAACCTGGCTTTGAAACCCTTCCAGGCGGGTGATCCCCGCCGTGAACTGAGCGAGATCATCGATGCGATTGACCACAAACAGCAGCGATCCCTCAACCATGTTGAACGCGAAGCCGGCTTGAACAAAGCGGCCGTAATCAATGTCACCGGCGAAGTAGGGACCGGCCATGACCAGATAGGGGAAGAAGACGCCGGCGTAACCGACGGAACGCTGCATCGCACTGATGATCACTTGCCAGATGATCAACAGGTTGAAATTGCGCACCACTGAGCCAAGGCGGCGGGTGGTCTCCTGACGCTCCGGCTCCTCCCCGGAATAGAAGGCAATCGACTCAGCGTTATTACGGATATGGACCAAGCCGTAACGGAAGTCAGCCTCGTAACGCAATTGGTCGTAGTTGATCCGCACCAAGCGACGACCCGCCACCACCAGCACTGTCGTGGCCACCACCGCGTAAGCAAACAAGGCGTAGGTGAGGGTTTGACTAATACTCCAAAGGATCAGAATATTGAGCGAGAATGTCAGTAAGGCATCAAAAATACCAAGGGTGAACTGGAGACTTTGGGCCGTAAAAGAACGGGTGTCGTCGGTGATCCGCTGATCAGGATTGTCGAGTTCGGTGTCTTGCTCATCGTTCGGATTGAGAACGTAATACGCACGGTTGCGCAGGTAATCACCGATCAAACTGCGCGATAACCAATCCCGCCAAACCAGCCCAAGCTTCAACGTGAAGAAGATCTGGGCGGTGCGAATCGGTAAAGCAACGACAAAACAGCAGGCATAAATAATCAGGATGCGGAAGAACCCGTCCTCCTGTTTCGACACCAGCGCATTGGTGAGATCGCGCGCGATGAAACCGATGCCGGCATTGATGCCATTCACCGTGAGCAGCATCAGCACGATGATCCCGAGCATCAGCCAATGCAGCCAGCGGCGATGGCGCAGCTGCTGGCGCATCGCCACGAACGAGGCCACACCCAACAGGAACAGTCCCGTAAAGGCCGCCCCCCACCAACCGGACCAGATCCTGTCGATCGTGGAGGCGATCCCCCCGAAATATTTTTCAGTCAGCGCAGGAACCAGCTGCTCCAGAAGGCTGATCCCGCCGGTCAGCGCGATCAGCACCAAACCACCGACGCAGAACAGCAGAGCGATCAGCAGCCCAGTGAACTGCCAGCCCGAGGACTGATCGAGCGGCAAAAAGAAAGGTTGAGCCAGGTTGCGCAGCTTGGTGAGCTGCCGGCTCAGACCCGAAGAGGGTCCTGAAGCGGTTGCGGTCATGCGCGCATTCTGACCAGCGGAACCTCAGCCGGGGGGCCAGGCCAGCGGACGACCGCCAATTACGTGAACATGGAGGTGAAAGACGGTCTGGCCGGCACCGGCACCGCTGTTAATCACCGTGCGCCAGTCGTCCAGACCTTCCTGTTTGGCCACCTTCGCCACCACCACCAGCAGGTGCCCCAGCAGCGCTTCATCGGCCTCAACCGCCGACCGCAGGCTTTCGATCGGCTGACGCGGAATCACCAGCACATGCACCGGCGCCTGGGGGGCCACATCGCGAAAGGCCAGACAGCGCTCATCGCTGTACACCTCATCACAGGGGATCTCCCCGCGGAGGATCTTGCCGAAGATCGTGTCGTTGGCCATGGACTCCATCAGAGGGGGTGTACAGCCGACGAGATGTGACGGCCGGGGCATCAAACCACTGCGCCACTCGTCCATCAAATGCTGGCACGCTGTCTCAGTGCAACGCTGCAAGGCCTCGACGCCCACCCGGTCACCGTGGAGGTGGATCTCGCCCCGGGACTGCCCGGCGTGCAGCTGGTGGGATTGCCGGACAAGGCGATTCAGGAATCGCGGGAGCGGGTGCGTTCAGCCCTGCGCAACAGCGGCTTCCGCGGGCCCTTGGTGCGGGTGGTGGTCAACCTGGCACCGGCGGATCAGCGCAAGGAAGGGCCGGCGTTTGATCTCCCCATTGCCTTGGCCCTGCTGGCGGCCAGCGGTCAGCTGGACCGCCCCAACCTGGAGGGCCTTTGGTGCGCCGGTGAACTGGGCCTCGATGGCAGCCTGCGGCCCATTCGCGGCACGATTGCCATCGCCGCCTGTGCCGCTGCCCACAACGCCGTTGCCCTGGTGATCCCGGAGGGCAATGCCCTAGAAGCCGCCCTGATTCCAGCCCTGGACGTGCGCCCGGCCAAGGACCTCAGCAGCCTGGTGCAACAGCTGCAGAAGCGACGCCCGTGGTGCCCCACGACGGGCTCCCAGACCCCAGCCAGCCCACTGGCCACTGCAGCGCCAGCCCAACCCCAGCCAACGGACAACCCGATGCCGTTGCAGGGCCAAGGTGCACGGGCGCTGGCGATTGCCTCCGCCGGCGCCCACCATCTCTTGCTGGTCGGCCCCCCAGGCTGCGGCAAAACCCGACTCGCCCGCCAGTTGGCGGACCTGCTCCCGCCGATGGACGACGAGGAAGCCTTGACCGTGACCCGGATTCGCTCGGTCGCCGGTCTGATCCAGGGCCCATCGGCCTTGCAACGCCAACGCCCCTTCCGCGCCCCCCATCACAGCTGCTCACCAGCGGCACTGCTGGGCGGCGGCCTACGGCCGAGGCCGGGGGAACTGACTCTGGCCCACAACGGAGTGCTCTTTCTCGATGAACTCGCTGAATTTCCCCGGCAGCTTCTCGATCGACTGCGACAACCGCTGGAAGACGGCGTGATTCGACTCCGACGCAGCGGCGGCAACAGTGACTATCCCTGTGCGATCACGCTGGTCGGAGCCACCAATCCCTGCCCCTGCGGCTGGCTGGGCGATCCGGAGCATGACTGCCGTTGCAGCCCAAGCCAACGCCGGCGGTACTGGCAACGGCTCTCGGGGCCACTGCTCGATCGCCTGGACTTGAAACTGCGCCTCGACCGCCCCTCGATCACAGCGATGCGCCACTGCCTGGAGCCGAGCCCGAACCCTCCACAACCGGACCCATGGCTGAATCCAGCCGTGATCGCCGCGGCCCGCCAACGGATGCAACGGCGCAACCCCGCTCAATGCAGCAACAGCAGCCTCGAAGCCAAGGAGCTCGGAGAGGTCGGGGCCATCGAGTCCGGAGCGATGCAGCTCTGGGAGGAGGTGGTGCGCCGCCGCGGACTCACCACCAGAAGCGGACTCCAGCTGCTACGGATCAGCCGAACCATTGCCGATCTCCACGACCAAGCCAGGGTTGACGAGGATGCCGTCGCCGAAGCCTGCTGCTTCCGCTGCGACGACCTGCTGCGGGACGATCACTCAGCGGCGGGGGCTGGCTCAGCGGCTGGCTCAGCGGCGGGGGCAGTGGCGCCGTCGCGATAGATGTAGATGTGGCCCAGGGTTTTGGTGCCGTAGGCACGTCGCTTCAGGCTCCAGCCTGGCTCAAAGCTGAGTTGGAGGAAGCCACTGCTGGCCCCACCGGCCCGGGCCACCACGAAGGTCGGCTGCGCTGGATTACGGGTGGGCGTCGCCAGCAACTCCATGTCGGTGCCGGTGTTCACCACCGTGAGCCGGTAACGGGTGCCGAGGTCATCTCCACCGATCCTGAGCGAATAGCCGTTGCCATCGATGTAGCGGTTGCAGATCCCGCTGAAATCAAAGGTCGACAGCAGCGGATCGACGACGGCGGGGGACGCGCCGCTCACCGCAAAGCAGGGGCGCTTGTTGGAGCGTTGCTCGTAGATGTTCAGCTGCGAGCGGGCACCGCTGCCGATCGGGGCGGACACCAGCACGAAATTGGACTCGTCGACCGGGACTGCATTGAACAACGACCCCTGGGCATGGGCCGTTGAAAGGCTGGCCAACACACCGGACAAAAGAAGTCCGGTGGCAGCAGGCAGATGTCGTGCAATCACGGCCAAGGGCTGATCTGGTCGGATCGTAAAAGTCCTTGGCCGGGGAAGCTGCCCCGATCAGGCCGGTTTGTTCAACCGAATGGCTACCAAAAGTGTCCCGACCGTCGCCGGTGCGGCCAGGGCCAGGATCCAACTGGTGAGTTTCACACCGAGGTCAGGGTCGCCATAGGCGAGTTCAAACACGCAACCGGTGCTCGCGATACCGAAGACACAGGCAAGGGCCAGGAACAATCCGGCCAGGGGTTTCATCGGCATGGAATCAGGCGACGCTCTGAACGTCTTGGGGCTGGAACCCATGATCCTTGAGTTCCTTCTGAAGGCCAGCCTCATCGGTGACACGGTCCACGAACAGGACTCCATTGAGGTGATCCATTTCGTGCTGGATGCAGCGGGCCATCAGACCATCCGCTTTCATTTTTTTCGGACGGCCCATCTCATCGCGATAGCTGACTTCAATGGCCGTCGGGCGCACCACATCGAGATAGACCCCAGGAATACTGAGGCAGCCTTCCTCGTAGGTCTCGAGCCCGGCACTCGCTGAGGTGATTTCCGGGTTGATCAGGACCAGAGGAGGGGCGTCGGGATTCTCAAGATCGAGATCGATCACCAGCAGTTGCAGGTTGACGCCCACCTGAGGGGCCGCCAGACCGATGCCCTTGGCGGTGTACATGCTGCGCAGCATGTTGCGAGCCAGCTCCCGCACCTCATCATTGACCTTGCCGATGCGGCGTGCGCTCTGGCGAAGCTCATCGGCGCCAAGGGTGCGGATCTCCAGCGGGGGGGTCTCGAGGGGCTCCTTCGGCACCAACATGGTGTCTCGAGCTTTGTCAGCCGCTCGTGCCAACTGGGCAAAGCTTCCTGCCAAGACCGCCTCCGCATTGATTCAGCATGTTAAGCGGCCCGATTCAGCCGTCATGAGCCAGCCGTGATGCAACAGCCACTCCCAAGCCAGAGCGCCGTCGGCAAAGTCCCCGCCCTCAAGGAACCCCAGCTGCTGGAGGGGCGCGATGGGGCGATCTGGCTGCTGTGGCTCGAGCAGCGGCCCCATGAACAGGGACGCACCACCGCCTTGATCCGCCGCTTCGGGGATGTGGAGGCAACCCCGACGGAAGTGACACCGCAGCCCATCAACCTGCGCAGCCGGGTGCACGACTACGGCGGCGGGGTCCTCGCGGCGGCAGAACAGAACAACGGCGTGCTGCTGGTCTGGATCGACGGCCAGGACGGTTGCCTGTGGAGCCAGAACTGGAGTCTGCCCGGAGCCGACAACGAAGCCCCAACCCCGCACGCGCCGCCGCGACGGCTGACGCAACCGGGCGAATGGCAGCTCGCCGATGGCGTGATCGACCTGCGGCGCAACCGATGGATCGGTGTCCGCGAGATCAACGGTGGCGACCAGCTCGTGGAGGTGACGCTTCAGGCGACCGATCAGGAGCCGGTGCTGCTGCATCAGCCCGCTGACTTCGCGGGCTATGCCTGCCTGAGTCCCGATGGTGGGC
The DNA here is from genome assembly GCF_042954325.1 of Parasynechococcus sp. Classification (GTDB taxonomy): domain Bacteria; phylum Cyanobacteriota; class Cyanobacteriia; order PCC-6307; family Cyanobiaceae; genus Parasynechococcus. The sequence goes on from NZ_JBGKDS010000053.1 coordinate 26,741, forward strand.
AGCTGGCGTGGGTGGAATGGCAGCAACCGGCCATGCCCTGGGACAGCAGCCAGCTCCTCTGCGCCTCCCTCGATGCCGCCGGAACCCTCGGCAGACCGCAAACCGTTGCCGGTGGGGCAGGGGTCTCGGTGTTCCAACCGCAATGGCTTCCCAGCGGAGCGTTGTTGGTGGCCGAGGACAGCAGCGGCTGGTGGAACCTGATGCTCCGTGATCCCGCGACAGAACCTTGGAGCCGCCCCTGGCCGATGCAGGCGGAAACCGCCATGCCGCAATGGATTTATGGCATGAGCACCACCGCCTGGACCGGGGAGCACCTGCTCGCAGCCGTCTGCAGGGACGGCCGCTGGCAGCTGAACCAACTCGGCCTCGATGGCGCCGTCGAGACGATCGACCAACCGTTTGATGATCTGGCCGGATTACGGGCCCGCAACGGCTGCGCTGTGGCCATCGCCAGCAACAGCATCACCGGCCAAGGCCTGCTGGAACTCGACCTTCGGCCGGGAGCCGCAACACCCTGGCGGCACACCCCGGCGGTGGCGTCCCCCCTGCCGATCGAGGCGATCAGTGTGGCTGAACCGCTGTGGTTTGAGGGCCATCAGCGGGTCCGAACCCATGCCTGGTATTACCCACCGGCGGGAGCGCCAACCGGGCCAGCTCCGCTGCTGGTGAAAAGCCACAGCGGCCCAACGGCCATGGCGCGCCGCGGCCTCAACCTGGCCATCCAGTACTGGACGAGCCGCGGCTGGGGGGTCGTGGATGTGAACTACGGGGGATCCACCGGTTTCGGGCGCGCGTACCGGGAACGGCTGAACGGCGGCTGGGGGGACGTGGACGTGCAGGACTGCGCCGCCGCCGCCCGGGCGCTGATCGCTGCAGGGAAAGCCCATCCCGAGCAGATCGCCATCGAAGGCGGCAGTGCCGGGGGCTTCACGACCCTGGCCTGCCTGTGCTTCACCGATGTCTTCCGGGTCGGCGCCTGCCGCTATGCCGTGTGTGATCTCACCGCAATGGCCGAAGACACCCACCGCTTCGAAGCCCGCTACCTCGATGGGCTCGTGGGGAGCTGGCCCAGCGAACGGGCTCTCTACAACGCGCGCTCACCCTTGCAGCATGCGGATCGGATCCGCTGTCCGGTGCTGTTCTTTCAGGGGATGGAGGACAAGGTCGTTCCACCGGAGCAGACCGAACGCATGGCCGCCGCCCTCCGGGCCAATGGCATTCCCGTGGAGGTTTGTCTGTTCGAGAACGAAGGGCATGGGTTCCGCAACCAAACCACCCAGATCCAGGTGCTGGAGGGCACCGAGACCTTCTTCCGCCACCAGCTGGCGCTTGACGGTTGATCTCAGCCCGACCAGAAATGTTCACCATGAACACCCGAAGGGCTTGACGGCCTGTTTCGGTAGCAAGAGATACCAAAATCTGTCGTGCGATCCCGTCTCGGGCGCCTGGGCATTGCCGCCCTTTGCGTTCCAGCCTTGCAATTGCTGCTCGGCGCACTGTCGCCGGCCCATGCCGCCGACGGCTCAGCCGCTGCCGACAACACCCTGATCCTGGTCAGCAGCGCCCTGGTGCTGCTGATGACCCCCGGATTGGCCTTCTTCTACGGCGGCTTTGTCCAGGGCCGCAATGTGCTCAACACGATGGGGATGAGCCTCGTGATGATGGGCATTGCCACGCTGGTCTGGGCCACGGTCGGCTTCAGCCTCGCCTTCGGGGATGGCGGGTCGATGAACGCGGTGATCGGCAACCCATTCAGCTACGCGCTGCTGGAGAACCTCTCCGAGACCTGGGAGGGGCTCACGATCCCAGGGCTGTCGTTTGCCCTCTTCCAGGGCATGTTCGCCATCATCACGCCGGCCTTGATCTCCGGCGCCCTCGTGGAGCGACTGAGCTTCCGTTTCTGGTGCCTGTTCACGCCGATCTGGCTGCTGGTGGTCTACGCACCGCTGGCCCACATGGTGTGGGGCGGGGGACTGCTCGGGAAAGACCTGGACTTCGCCGGCGGCACGGTGGTGCACATCAGTTCCGGCGTGACGGCCCTGATCCTGGCGGGCCTTGTCGGCTCACGTAAAGGCTGGCCTCAGTCGGGGCGCCCGCCCCATGACGTCACCCAGATCATCCTGGGCACCGGTCTGCTCTGGTTCGGCTGGTTCGGCTTCAACGGCGGCAGTCAGCTCAGCATCGGCGGCGCCGAACTGCCCTTCACCACCACCCATGTTTCTGCCGCTGCGGGCCTGGTGACCTGGGCCCTGGTCGAAACCTGGCGTGACAGCAAACCCACCGCCGTGGGCATGGCCACCGGCGCCGTCGCCGGACTGGTGGGCGTGACGCCGGCCGCCGGGTTTGTCACCCCCGGAGCCGGCATGGCGATCGGGACGATCACAGCAGTGCTCTGCTACATCTCCGTGCAGATCAAGGTGCACCTCCGCTTTGACGATTCCCTGGACACCTTCGCGGTCCATGGCGTGGGAGGCACCGTCGGGGCCCTGCTCACCGGCGTCTTCGCCAGCGCCGCGCTGATCGAGAGCCATCCGGCCGGTGCTGTGCTGGCTGAACAGGGACGCCTCGGCCTGATCCTCGGCCAACTCCAGGCCGTCCTGGTGGCCTACGGGCTTGCGGCCGCCGGCACGGTCGTCATCGCCCTGGCGCTGCGCCAGTGCGGGGTGCCCTTCCGGGTGGAGGAAGACGCCGAACGCCTGGGCGTGGACATTGAGGAACACGGCGAAGAGGCCTATGCCGAGCGCGCGGGCTCACCGGTGTTCGACTGATGACAACTCCGTGATCAATCCGGCCTTGGTCTTGCAGGACCAGGGCCGAGTTGGGACCTTGGTTGGGATCAGACCAGCCAGGAGAGTGCGGCCATGACCCGTTGGTGGAAAGAATTCAGAGAGTTCTTCTTCTCGAAAGGCAATGCCCTGTCACTGGCCATCGCCGTGGTGGTCGGCCAGCAGTTCACCAAGATCGTGGACAGCCTCTCCAGGGATCTGTTGATGCCGCTGCTGAATCCCTTCATCCCCCACGGCAGCTACAAAGACCTCGTCATCCCCTATTTCGGGGGGGCCATTGCGGTCGGCAAACTGCTCGACACCTTTGTCGAAGGACTGCTGGTGGCCTGGGCGTTGTTCCTCATCCTCCAAGCGCTGAAGCGGGTGGAACGGATCGGCAGCCACAACCTCCAGGACCCAGGCAGCCCTGAAAGTTGATCAGCTGTGGTCGCGAAGGAAGGAGACCGTGGAGGCCAGTTCATCGCTGAAGCGGTCAATTTCGTCAAACGTGCTCGTGAAACTGAGACTGGCCCGCGCTGAAGCCGTGAAACCGTAGTGGCGGTGCAGCGGCTGACAACAGTGGTGGCCACTGCGGATGCAGATGCCAGACGCATCCATCAGGGCAGCGATGTCATTGGCATGAATGCCGTCCACAACGAAGGTCGCCAGCGCCCCTCGCTCCGGCTGCTGTTCCGGGGTGGGGCCGAGCACACGCAGCCCTTCGATCGCCTGGAGGCGATCGAACAAATGACCGGTGAGTTGCGCCTCCCAGGCCTGGATGTCGGGCAGACCGACCGCTTGCAGGTAACGCAGGGCCGCTCCCATACCAACGGCTTCACCGATGGCCGGGGTTCCGGCTTCGAACTTGTGCGGCAGCACCGCCCAGGTGCTGTGGTCGAGGAAGACGTCCTGGATCATTTCGCCACCCCCAAGAAAGGGCGGCATCGCCTCGAGAAGCGTCTCTCGAGCCCAGAGAAATCCCATGCCGGTGGGACCGCAGAGCTTGTGCGATGACCCCACCAGAAAATCGAGGTCGAGAGCGACCACGTCAATCGGCTTGTGGGCCAGGCTCTGGCAGGCATCGGCCAGCACCAGAGCACCCACGGCGTGGGCTGCGGGGATGACCTCCTCGAGCGGATTGCAGCAGCCGAGCGTGTTGCTGATGTGCACCAGGCTGACCAGACGGGTGCGGGCGTTGAGCTTGGCCCGGAAATCATCGAGGTCGAGTTCACCGCTGTCGGTGACGCCGACGTGGCGCAGCACACAGCCGGTGCGCTGGGACAGCAGCTGCCACGGCACGAGGTTGCTGTGGTGCTCCATCACCGTGAGCAGCACTTCATCGCCGGCCTGGAGGTTGGCGTCACCCCAGGTGCGCGCCACGAGGTTGATCGCCTCGCTGGCGTTGCGGGTAAACACGATCTCGCGCGGGCTGGCCGCCGAGACGAACTCAGCGGTGATCGTGCGGGCGCCTTCGAAGGCATCCGTGGCCCGGGCGCTGAGCTGATGGGCTCCGCGGTGGACGTTGGCGTTGTCGGAGGCGTAGTAGCCCTGCAAGGCATCGAGCACCTGACGCGGCTTCTGACTTGTGGCCGCATGATCCAGATAGATCAGAGGCTCGCCCGAGGGCGCGAGCTGGGCCAAAATCGGAAAATCAGCACGATATCGACTCGCAATCGTGTCGATATCATCACGCAATCGTGCCGAAGTGGTCTCGGTTGCCGTCATGAGCGCAAACCCTTCATCACCCGCTGCAGCGGAGACCAGGCCTGTGCTGCGGAGGGAAGCTGATCCACAATCTCCTGGCAGGCCCCCTGGAGCAGCAGGGCGGCGGCATCGGCGGCGGCAATGCCCCGACTCTGCAGATAAAAAAGCTCGTCTTCCTGCAGTTGGGACACCGTTGCACCGTGGGCGCAACGCACATCGTCGGCAACGATCTCCAGCTCCGGTTTCGTATCCACCCGTGCCCGATCGGACAACAGCAGGTTGCGGCTCAACTGAGCCGCATTGGTGCGCTGGGCCTCGCGGGGCACCGTGATCGCACCATTGAAAATCGTGTGGGACCGATCGGCGGCCAAGCACTTCTGCAGCTGATCGAGCTCACCCTCAGGACCTCCGAAGCGAACAGCCGTATGGGTCGCCAGTTGCTGCTCTCCACTGGTGACCGCCAAGCCCTTCATCGTGGTTTGGGCCTGCCCATCCACCTGCACAACACGGGGCTCCACCCGCCCGAAGGCCCAGCCTTCGACGACGGAGGTCAAGGCGTACGCGCTGCGGGGCTCCTGTTCCACGGTCAGATGAGCGAGCAGCGACGCCGTCCCATCGGCCGACGCCAGCAGGCCATGACGCAACTGGGCTTCCTGGCCCAGATGCGCCTCAAGCACGTGGCTGTGCGCCGCATGGCCATCGGCCAAGACAACCTCGAGCAACTCGAGTTCAGCCTTCTCTTCCAGCAACAGCAAAACCCGGGTGGCGACCAAACCAGAGCCACCATTCACCACCAGTTCCAACGGCGGAACGGAACCACGGATCCGAAGCGCCAGGATCCGCGTGGCGGTGGCATGGTTGAACTCAACCGGCCAGTCACCCGCGCAACCGCAGCGGTCCAAGGTGTGGCCGAGAGCCTGTTGCAGATCGGTGGCCTGCACGGGGGTGACCCCCTCCGGCAAGGTCACGCCATCCAGGGGGTCATGGATGCCATCAAGCACAAGTCGCACAGCCGTCGCTTCCGGCATGGGCCGCTCGGCCGGTGTCTGGGCCAGCTCCATCTGGGCCACAGCCCCCAGACGCTTGAGATCACTCAAGCGCCAGGACTCCTGACGGCGGGTGGGCAGACCCAAACGTTCCAAAGCCGCACGACCGCGGGCCTGCACGGGCTCCAGCAGCCCATCCATCAAGGACACCGTCATGGTCAGGCCACTCCCTGAGCGGCCAGCTCACGGTCAACCCAGTCGTAGCCGGTTTGCTCCAGTTCAAGGGCGAGCTCACGTCCACCGGTGCGCAGGATCCGTCCGGCAGCCATCACGTGGACATAGTCCGGGGTGATCTCATCCAGCAGGCGCTGGTAATGGGTGATCAGCAGGGTGGCGTTGTCCGCGGTGGCCAGCTGATTGACCCCACCGGCCACGATCCGCAGGGCGTCGATGTCCAGGCCTGAATCGGTCTCGTCGAGGATCGCGACCACCGGATCCAGCAAGGCCATCTGCAGGATCTCGTTGCGCTTCTTCTCACCACCCGAAAAGCCTTCATTCACGCTGCGCTCCAGGAACGCAGGGTCCATCTGAACCACCTTCAGCTTCTCGTGAACGTGGTCTTCAAAATCGAAGGTATCGAGCTCCTCAAGCTCCTGCTTCTCGCGACGGGCATTGGTGGACACCCTCAGAAACTCCAGGTTGCTGACCCCGGGGATTTCAACGGGGTACTGGAAGCCCAGGAAGATCCCCAGCCGAGCCCGCTCCTCAGGCTCAAGCTCAAACAAGTCAGTGCCGCGATAGCGAACGGAACCACCGGTGACGCGGTAGGCGGGATGCCCAGCCAACACCTTGGAGAGGGTGCTTTTGCCGCTGCCATTGCGACCCATGACGGCATGGATCTCACCAGCACGCACCTGAAGGTTGACGCCTTTGAGGATCGGCTGATCGTCAACGGACGCATGCAGGTCGGTGATGTCGAGAAGAAGCTCGGCGTCGGGGCGAATCACGTGTGGGGAGAAAACGAAGGAGGAACAGCGAACGGAATGGGATCTATCCCACCGATCCCTCAAGCTTGAGAGCGAGCAGTTTGTCGGCTTCGGCGGCAAACTCCATCGGCAGCTGATTGAACACATCGCGGCAGAAGCCGCTGACCATCATCGACACCGCCTCTTCAAAGCCGATGCCTCGACTTTGCAGATAGAAGAGCTGGTCTTCGGAGATCCGGCAGGTGCTGGCTTCGTGCTCAATGGCGGCCTGCGGTTGCTGCGAACGAATGTATGGGTAGGTGTTGGCGGCCGCCTGATCCCCGATCAACATCGAATCGCACTGGCTGTAATTGCGGGCACCTTTGGCTGCGGGGCCCATCTGCACCAGGCCGCGATAGCTGTTGCTGGAGTGCCCAGCACTGATTCCTTTGCTGACGATCGTGGAGCGGGTGCGCGGGCCCACATGAACCATCTTCGTGCCGGTATCGGCCTGCTGACGGTTGTTGGTGAGGGCCACCGAATAGAACTCGCCAACGGAGTCAGCCCCCTGAAGCACACAGCTGGGGTACTTCCAGGTGATGGCCGAACCGGTCTCCACCTGGGTCCAGCTGATGCGACTGCGGGCGCCGCGGCAATGGCCGCGCTTGGTCACAAAGTTGTAGATCCCACCCACACCGTTCTCATCCCCGGCGTACCAGTTCTGGACGGTGGAGTATTTGATCGAGGCGTCATCGAGAGCCACCAGTTCGACCACAGCCGCATGCAGCTGATTGGTGTCGAACATCGGAGCCGTGCATCCCTCCAGATAACTCACCGATGCCCCCTCTTCCGCGACGATCAGAGTGCGTTCGAACTGACCGGTATCGCCCGAATTGATCCGGAAGTAGGTAGAGAGTTCCATCGGGCACTCGACGCCCTTGGGAATGAAGACAAAGGAGCCATCACTGAAGACCGCTGAATTGAGGGCGGCGAAATAGTTGTCATTACTGGGAACGATCGTGCCCAAGTAACGCTCGATCAACTCGGGGCATTCCTTGACCGCCTCAGTGAAGGAACAGAACACGACACCGTGCTCGGCCAGCTTCTCCTTGTAGGTGGTGGCGATCGAGACGCTGTCAAACACAGCATCCACGGCCACATTGCTCAACCGCTTCTGCTCACTGAGCGGAATCCCAAGCTTGTCGAATGTTTCGAGCAGTTTGGGATCCACCTCATCGAGGCTGGCTTTCTTGGCGTCCTGCTGCTTGGGAGCCGCGTAATAAATGATGTCTTGGTAATCGATCGGCGGATAGCCGAGGGAGGCCCAATCGGGCTCCTCCAAGGTCAACCAGTGGCGGAACGCCTTGAGCCTGAAATTGAGCAGGAATTCAGGCTCTTCTTTTTTCGCCGAGATCAGACGAACGACCTCTTCGCTGAGACCTTTGGCAATTTTCTCGGTCTCGATCTCGGTCACAAAGCCGTACTTGTACGGCTGGCTCACAAGATCCCGCGTGGAGGTGCTGGTCATGGGGCTCAGCTGGCCGTGGCGTGGATGGTTTCGGTGGTGATCGTCTGCGTTTGATTCGGGCAGGCGAAGGGGTTGTCTTCTGTCAGGAAGAGCATGCAGTGGCATTCCTTGCGTTCGCGCATCGGCACGCAGGGGCAGTTCCAGAACGCCTGGGACACCTCAGCCTCTTTGTCTTCGTAGTGGCGGCAAGGACAGAGGGCACCACCCAGTTCGTCTTTATGGCGAGCCAATCCCTTCAAGACCACCGCCGTAACGCTGGCTTCGGCACAGAAATAGGTCCCCGTGCGCTGGGCGTAGGTTTCCGCAAACTTGCGGATCACTTCAAGGCTTTCGGCTGTCGGCTCAGGAGCGGCGTCGGGCATGAGGACGGCGGTGAATTACGAAACCCCGCGGTTTCCTTTCCCGCACCCTAGGTCAAAAGGATGCGCAACAGCGGGATGTCCATTGTGCGGTCCGACTGGCGCGATTCGATGGCATCGTGTGGTGAGCGTGATTCGTTCATGAGCGCTTCGGCCCAGACCAGCACCCGAGACACCGTGCTCAATCTGCTTTTACAGCAGGGCGAAATGGAGGCTGGCGACCTGGCGGAGCAGCTGACCATTTCCGTGCAGGCGATGCGCCGTCATCTGCGCGCCCTGGAAAACGAGGGATTAATCGAATCAAGCTGCCCCTCCAAGGGACCAGGCCGCCCCAGTTACCGCTGGCGCCTCACCGGCCAGGGGCGGGACCGCTTCCCCGACGGCAGCGGCCGCTTTGCTTTGGGACTGCTCGACTCGATGCGAGCCTCACTCCCGGAGCAAACCGTCCGGGATCTGCTCAACCAACAGGCCGAAGACAAAGCCCAGCACTACCGCCGATTGCTTGGCGATGGTCCCTTGGCGGAACGGCTGGAACGCCTGGCGGACCTGCGACGGGACGAGGGCTACGTCACCCTCTGCAGCCCGGATGACGACGGCCAGAGCTGGCGTCTGCAGGAGGTGCATTGCTCGGTGCAGCGCATTGCCGAAGAGTTCCCAGCGATCTGCGACCAAGAACTCCTCCTGATTCGCCGAACCGTCCCTGATTGCGCCGTGGAACGGGTGCATTGGCGCCTGGAAGGTGGCCATGCCTGCGGCTTCCGCATCACGCCGGACGCCAGAGCATGAGCATCGACGCCGCGGTCATCGCCGAGATTGATGCCAGCCTGCTGCCGAGCCGTGAGCGCCATCATCTCCGGGTGTTGGCGCACTGTCTGGACAGCTTCCGCGCCATGGAGCACGACACCTCCGGCGCACTGCCTGATGCCGCCAGCCGACGGCGCTGGTGCGAGCAACAGCCGATCGTCGCCGAGGATCCAGCCTTCATGCGCAATCTGCTGGCCCAGCTGGAACAAGCCGCCCAACAGCTCGAAGCTGTGGCCGAGCCACTGGGCCGCCGGCCACTGGAGCTCAGCGTCGGCGATCTGATCGCTTCCGCGGCCGCCCAACTGCCATCATCTCCCCAGCCCGGCTGAGACGATGACCCTGGAAATCACCGACGCCCTCAGCTTCTTCCGCCTGAGTTGCGGCCGCTGGCGTTCGCAACGGAGCCAGCACCACCTCCTGCACCGCCGGGCTGAAGCCGGAGCTTCGTTCATCGTGGTGGAGGAGCTCCAGAAAGGTGACGCACGACTGGCCGAGATCGCTGAACGCAACGGCGAAGAGGTCAGCCGAATCATCGGTGGCTGCTGGGTGCGCTGGAGCGGCTCGATGGCCTGGGACCGGGCCGGCGAATCCCATGAAGACCAGACCATGTTTGGCCTGATCCCCACCGACGACGCCGGCCGCAGTGGCCTGCTGCTGCGGGACCGTGGCTACGCCGAAAAGGCACCGGTGGCCGGCCAGTTCCGAATGGACGACGAGAACGGTCTGATCCTGACCACGGACTACGAAATGATGAGCTCCCTGGAGCGCTTCTGGTTCGCGGGCCCGAATCTGCGCCTGCGCACCAGCACCGTCCAAGGCCTCTCCAACAACGCCTCCTTCTGCATGGAGACGCGTCAGCTCGATGAGCCGCAGGAAGCCGCAACGGCAACACGCCCCGCCAGCACTGGGTCGCCCTTCGGCTGGTAGGCATCAATACTCAGCCGACTATTACGGGATGTAATCGCTGTAACAGCCGTTTGAGAGAGCACGGGCAGTCACTTCTACGATCCGCAGCAGTGGATGCTGAAGCTCGCGTGGCCATTCCCCTTCTGGAGTACGCACCGACCACCCAGAACGCTCGGGTGGCGGCTCTACGGGTGAAGTCAGATGACACGCCCCGGGCGAACTCCATGGAGATCGCCATGGATCAGGACAACCTGACCACCGTGATCGAAAGCGGTTACCGCCAGATTTATTTCCACGCCTTCAAATCCGATCGCGACGTCAACCTGGAATCCCAGTTGCGCAGCGGTCAGATCACCGTCCGCGATTTCGTTCGTGGCCTGTGCTTGTCCGACACCTTCAAGCGCAGCTTCTACGGGATGAACAGCAACTACAAGGTGGTTCGCCACCTTGTCGAGAAGCTGCTGGGTCGCAAGAGCAATAAGTCGGAAGAGATTGCTTGGTCGATCGTGATCGCCACCAAGGGTGTCGAGGGCCTGGTGGATGTGCTGCTGGACAGCCAGGAATACCTGGATGCTTTCGGCTACGACACGGTTCCATCCCAACGCAACCGCGTGCTTCCTGGCCGGGAGCTGGGCGAGACCCCGTTCAACATCACCAGCCCCCGCTACGACGAGTACTACCGCGGCATCCTGGGCTTCCCTCAGGTGGTCTACTCCGGTGGCCCCAGCAAGAAGCTGCCTGCCCGCGCCAAAATTACCCGCGGCGGTTCCCCTTCCGATTACCTGCCTTGGGTTGCCGGCATCGCCAATGCCCGCGGCGCATCGCCGAGCACCAACGCCGAAATGGACTACCTCTCCAAGGTTCCGTACCGCAGCATCGGTCGCTGAGTCAAAACACTCACTCATCACAAAAAAAAGCAGGGACATGTCCCTGCTTTTTTTATGTCCAGCACTGCGATCCCGATCAATCCGACCCGGTGGAGGGTCAGGATCCACTGACCCTAACGATCGTCACGGTTCGAAAGGCATTTTTTGGGCTCACAATGATCCCAAACGAAACCTGGAGCTTGGACGTGTCCCAAACCCTCTCATCACTGGCACGTCTCACCCTCCGTCAACTGCGCACGATTGCCAGTGAGCTGGGCGTTCCGCTGTACAGCCGAAAGAGCAAGCAAGCGTTGGTGGGTGAGGTTGCTGAACGTCAAGAAAAGCGTGGCGGTGACCTGAAAGCCATCGAGCAAGAGCTGACGGCTCCGAGCATCGATTCCTCGGAAACACGGGTGGTGTTCCTCCCCCGCGATCCCCAATGGGCCTACGTGTTCTGGGAAATTGCCGACACCGATCGCAAGCGCGCCCAGAAGGAAGGCGCCAGCCGTCTTTGCCTCCGTCTGGCCGACGTGACCGGCATGCAGGACGGCAACGCCCATCCCCACACGCTGCAGGAAGTTCCTGTCGATAGCCACAGCACCGAGTGGTACCTGCCTGTACCGCTGTGCGACCGCGACTACCGGGTCGAACTGGGCTACCGGATCAACACCACCTGGATGTCGCTGGCCTTCTCCTCGGTCGCCCGTGTTCCGGCTCTGCACCCCAGCGAACAGATCCTGGATCAGTTCGTTCCCTTCAGCCTCGAATCAGCGCCCGAAGCACCCGCAGCGCCCGCACCTCAAAGCGTGTCCACCCACGTCGAAACCACCGACAGCGGACTGCACGAGCGGCTTTATCAGAGCGCCACGGTTCACTACCGTCGCCGTCGCGTCGGCTCCGAGGAATTCCAGGAAGCGATTGATTCCAGCTCAGGAGCGGATCAATTCGGCCTGAGTGATTCCGGCTCCGGCCTCTGGGCCAGCGGCCGCAACGAATCCGGCATCGGCGGAGTGGCCCCCCGTCAGCGCTCCTTCTGGCTGGTCGCTGATGCTGAGCTGATCGTCTACGGCGCCACCGATCCGTCGGCCCGCCTCACCATCGGCGGCGAAGAAGTGCCCCTCTCCACCGATGGCACCTTCCGCATCCAAGTGCCCTTCCGCGACGGTGAGCAGGTCTATGCCATCGAAGCCACCGCCGCTGACGGCGAGCAGAAGCGCAACATCACCCTCAACTTCGAGCGTGAAACCCCCGAAGACAACAGCAACCCGGCCCACGAAGCACGGGCTGAGTGGTTCTGATCCCTACCGGATTCCTCCAATGATGCGTTGGTTTGTCGCCATCACTCCCCTTGCGGGAGCGATGGCGTTTCCTTTGGTCGTTCCCCTGGTCATGACCCGCGTCGGCATCGGAGCCGGCGTTCTCGTCGCCCTTGTCCTGAGCTCGTTCTGGTTCATCGCGATGCTCAAGACGTCTGAAATGCCCCACTAAGACCAAATTCGGGGAACCCTCTCAAGACAGTGGATTCGGTGCTTTGAACCAGCGCTTGGGCTTGCTCTTGGCTGTTGCGTCCTGGATCTGCAGCGGATGCAGCCAACCGGGGCGTGTGATTGGTCCAGAAGCCAAGGCCCTGGAAGAGCAAACACCGATTGCCGTGCTGTTTAACCATCGCAGCGACGCCCGCTATCAAAGCCCGATCTCTGGGCAATGGCGCGATGGAGACAACCTCGAAGCACTGCTGATCACAGGGATTGAGGCTGCTGAACGGGAGATCTGGATCGCCGTTCAGGAGCTTTCACGTCCAACGATTGCAACGGCACTGGTTCGGGCCCAGCAAAGGGATGTTGATGTTCGCCTGATTCTGGAAAACAACTACAGCGAGCCCTGGAGCCTGCAACTCAGAAGCCACCTGCCGAAGCATCAACGGCAGCGCTGGGATCAACTCCAAGCCCTCGCGGATCAGGACAACGACGGAATCACAACACCGGAGGAGGCCTTTCACGGCGACGCCATCGCCATCCTCAACAGGCATCGGATTCCGTGGATCGATGACACCGCAGACGGCAGCCGCGGAAGTGGTTTGATGCACCACAAATTTGTGGTGATCGATCAGCAGGTGGTGATCACGGGCAGCGCCAACTTCACCGCCTCAGGCCTGCATGGGGATGCCAACGCACCGCGGACCCGCGGCAACGTGAACCATCTGCTGCGCCTGGAGAGCCGTGAGCTCGCCGCCGTGTTCCGAACGGAATTCCTGCAGATGTGGGGCGATGGACCCGGGGGTGAAGCCAATAGTCGCTTTGGGCTC
>NZ_JBGKDS010000054.1:0-28716 GCF_042954325.1 Parasynechococcus sp.
GCTGTGCCGGTGCGGCTCACCGTGGCCAAGGTTCCCGGTGGGCTGATGTTGGTGAACCCTCTGCCGCCCACCCGTGAGTTGCGGCAACGGATCGCCGAACTTGAACAAATCCATGGGCCGGTGCAAACCATCGTGATGCCGACTGCATCAGGTTTGGAGCACAAGGTTCCGCTGGGTCCTCTCGCCCGCGCTTTTCCTGAAGCTGAGGTCTGGGTCTGCCCGGGGCAGTGGAGTTTTCCGGTGCAGTTACCCCTGGACTGGCTCGGCATTCCATCGCGGAGAACAAGGGTGCTTCTCGACGATGGCGTGCCCCATGGCGATGTTTGTGAGTGGATTTCCATCGGACCGCTTGATCTTGGCGTCGGTCGCTTTCAAGAGATCTCCTGTTTCCATCGACCCTCGGGAGCACTTCTTGTGACCGACGCTCTGGTCGGCATCACCTCCGAGCCTCCAGCATTGTTTGATCTCGACCCAACGCCCCTGCTGTTCCATGCCCGGGAACGGGGTGATCAGCCACTGCACGATTCAGTGGAGGCGCGTCGGCGCGGTTGGGCCCGGCTGGTGCTGTTTGCGTCCTACCTCCGTCCGCAACCGCTGGAGGTCCCCTCCCTTGTTGAAGTCATTCGTGAGGCCTTCCGTCCCGGATTGCGTTCCTCGCGAGCCCATTTCGGCTTGTATCCCTTCCGCTGGCAGCCGGGTTGGGAACAGGTGGCTGACGGCTTGACCGGAGACACTGAGCCGAAGCTGCAGGTTGCTCCGGTTCTGGAACGGCTTGTGCTTCCCCGTGCCCAGGAAACGTTGTTGGCCTGGTTGCGTGAGCTGGCTGGTTTGGATGGGCTGCAATGGTTGGTGCCCGCTCACTACAGCGCTCCACTGGCTTTTACCCCCGAACGCATTACGAGGTTGAGCGAGGAACTCAACGCACGACCTTGGGCACCCAGTGACGCCAACTGGGAATTTCTCGGATCAATTGATCAAAGCCTCTTGAACCTCGGGGTGGTTCCTCAGCAACCGCAGGGCTGAGCAGCTCAGAGCCTCAGATCGTCGCTGTCGACGGCCATTTGCTCATCGGCAAAAAGTGTTTCTTCCAGTTCCTTCCGTTGTTCCATCTGACGCAGGAAGTAACCCGTCATCATTGCGGAAGCCAGCATGTTGGCCAGGTTGTCGCGGTTGGCGGTGACCTTCACTTCAAAGTGCTCACCCGGGAGCATCCCAAGCAGGCCCTGAACGTTATGGCGAATGATGTCCTGGATATCGTTGCTTGCTGATTTGGCAACGCGTTGCAGGGTGTCCGGAGATTGCTCCTGCAGGTACTGGATCAGGCTGTTTGCCGCTTGTCCGTCATTGCTATCAGTGGTCAGGAACTCGGGGTTAAACATCCCGTGTTATCTGCATCACGGCCCTGACCTTAACGCAAGCCCTTGAAATCAACCGGCACTTGTGGTTTCGGTGATCCGTATCGGACCGAACCGAGTCAAGGGCCAGTAGCGCAGAACTGCAGTGCCAATCACGTTTTCTTCGGGTAACGGGCCCCACAAATGCGAATCGAGGCTGGCATTTCGGTTGTCTCCCATCAGCCAGAGCATGTGGTCAGGCACCGTGACCGGCTCCATCACGTAATCAATGGATTCAGCGATCCACGGTTCATCGACGACTTCACCGTTGCGGATCAATTGCCCGCCCTGGACAGCGACGCTGTCGCCCGCTTGGCCAACCAGCCGTTTAATCAGAGCTGCACTGGGGTCGTATCCCCCAGCTGTTAAACGTGCCGGTGGACTGAACACCACAACATCACCCAGGTGAAGCTGGTGGCTCAGTCGTGGACGGATTTTTTCCACCAGGATCCGGTCCTGCAGCTGCAACGTCGGCAGCATCGAACCCGATGGGATCCAGCGCGGTTCAATCACGGCCCAGCGGATCAACAACGCTGCCAGGGCCCAGATCAACAAGCCACGCCAAAAGCTCCAGTCCATCCCGGACGATGGCCCGGCTGGTTGTGGTGAGTTCGTGGAAGGGGGCATGGCTGACCGAAGATCAGACCAGCCTGACCCCTCACCCTGCCCACCGCCTACGCCAATCTCCAGGCTTCGCTTGATCTGCTGCAAACCCTTGCCCAACAGGGGCTCAGGGATCTTGTGCTGTGCCCCGGCAGCCGATCGGCTCCATTGGCGATGGCCGCTGGAATGTTGGAGGAGGCCGGAGCCCTTGAGCTCCACACCGCCATTGATGAACGCTCGGCCGCGTTTTTGGCCCTTGGCATCGCCACCGCGACCGGAACGTCCACCGCTGTGATCACCACGTCGGGGTCGGCGGTGGCCAACCTGTTGCCGGCGGCGGTGGAGGCAGATCGTTCCTGTCAGCCGTTGATCTTGATCAGCGCCGATCGTCCGATCCGTTTGAAAAATTGCGGCGCCAACCAGACGGTCAATCAAGAGGACTTCCTCCGTCCGGCCTGCCGTTGGTTTGGCTCAGCTCCGCTTGAGGGTCTGGATCAACTGGACCAACCTGCCATTGAGCAGCTGGCTGGGTCGGCTTGGAGCCAAAGCATGGGCAGCGAAGGCTGTGCTCCGGGTCCAGTGCATCTGAATCTTCCCTTCGATGAACCGCTGCATGCCTCCAAAGCTGAATACCAGCAAGTGGCCGCCGGAATTCAGCCAGGACGCCCGCGCTTGCCTGATCGTCAGCCCGCGGTGTCAGCGCATCCCGTTGTCCCACGGTTGAACGCTCACCAGCCCGGGGTTGTTGTGGCAGGTCCGTGGCGTGGTCTTGCGACTGCTCTGCCGGCCTATCAGCAGGCCGTTCATCGCTGGTGCACAGCCACGGGATGGCCGGTGCTTGCGGACCCCCTGGCGCAGTTGCCCAGTGAATGCCCCGGCTGTTTGCCCCATTGGGAGCTGCAGCTCGATCACTGGACACCCCAGGAGCCGCTTCAGGTGTTGCGCCTTGGCCCTCTGCCGGCCAGTCGTCGGCTGGAGCGGTGGTTGCAACGCAGAACGTCGTCGCAACTGCTGGTGAGTGAAGGGGAGCCTCGACGGCTCGATCCCCTTGGTGTTGCAGAGCAGTATTCCGGTGGCTGCGTCGCTTGGCTGGCCCATCAATCCCTGCCTTCGGCGGCAGCAGTGGGATCCAATCACGATCCACTGGGCCCATGGCTGGAACAACAGCTTCCCCTGGTCGGCGCCGTCAATGAACCGGCCTTGGCCCTCGGCCTCGCCAAGCTTCTGCCGTCCGGTCTGCCCCTGATGTTGGCCGCCAGTTCTCCAGTCCGGGACTGGTTGACCTGGTCTGGCTCAGCCCCGGGGTCAGCTTCAGGATCACGTCCTTGTTTCAGCTTCCGTGGTGCCTCCGGTCTCGATGGCACGCTCTCGCTGGCGATGGGACTGGCGCTCAAGTTGGGGCCGATGGTTTTGGTCTGTGGTGATCTGGCCCTGCTGCATGACAGCAATGGCTGGTTGCACGCGGCCAGCCGCCGGATTCCGTTGGTGGTGGTGTTGATCGACAACGGTGGCGGCGGAATCTTTCAGCAGTTGACGATCCCTGCGGAGCCTCAGGACCGCTTTGCCCGCCTCTTCGCCATGCCGCAGACGGTGAATCCGTTGGTTTTGGCTGCCGCCCATGGCATTCCAGGCCGACAGATCAGTTGTCTTGAGGATTTAGAACCCGCCCTGGCCTGGGGATTGGATCACACCGGTCCCGTGTTGTTGCGGGTGTGCACCGATGCCGGAGCCGATGCTGTTCTTCGTCACAACCTGCGAGTGGGCGCCCAGAATGCAGCGCTGACGGATTGATGTTCGATGACTCCCCAGCGCTCGGTGCTTCCCGGCCCATCCAGCGCCGATTGGCAGCCTTGGGGGGTGTACAGCGACATCCTGGTTGATCGTTGTGCTGAAGGAATAGCCCGGGTCGCGATCAATCGACCGGCCAAGCGCAATGCCTTCCGACCCCAGACCGTGGCGGAACTGTGTGATGCCTTCACGCGGATTCGCGATGACCGTCACATTGGTGTGGTGCTGTTCACCGGCGTCGGACCCGCTGAGGATGGGGGCTATGCCTTCTGTTCCGGCGGTGATCAGAGCGTGCGCGGTGAAGGGGGATACGTCGGTGAAGACGGTCTGCCGCGACTGAACGTTCTGGACCTGCAGCGCATCATCCGCAGCCTGCCCAAGGTCGTGATTGCCCTGGTGGCCGGCTACGCCATGGGTGGAGGACAGGTTCTGCATCTGCTCTGTGATCTCAGCCTGGCCGCCGACAACGCTGTGTTCGGGCAGACCGGCCCCAAAGTCGGCAGTTTCGATGGCGGCTACGGGTCCGGCTTCCTGGCCCGTGTTGTCGGCCAGCGCAAGGCGCGGGAGATCTGGTTTCTCTGCCGTCGCTATGGCGCCGATGAAGCCTTGGCCATGGGCTTGGTGAATGCCGTCGTTCCCCTCGAGCAACTCGAACGTGAAGGGGTGCAATGGGCCCGTGAGGTGTTGCAGCACAGCCCCACAGCCATTCGCTGTCTGAAGGCGGCGTTCAACGCTGAAACCGATGGCCAGGCGGGGATTCAGGAACTCGCCGGTCATGCCACCCATCTGTTTTACCGAACCGAAGAAGCCCTTGAGGGTCGCAACGCATTTCTGGACAAACGCTCACCCGACTTTTCTGAAACCGGCTGGCTGCCCTAGCTGTCGCCATCATGATCCCGTCGGCCGATCTTGCTGTGCTGCCCCTCACCCTTCCAGAGCCGCCGCCCCTGATCCGCGCCGCGGCGATGGATTCACTGCTTCAGGCGGTTGCCACCGTGCCAACGGATTTGCGCAGCCTCCCTGAACGCCACATCGTGATGCTGCGCGGTCAACGACGGCTGCTTCTGCTGGATCAGGGTTCGCTCCGTGCGGCGTTTCCTGTGGCCGTGGGCATGGCCGGGTGGGAGACACCGACCGGACGCTTCAAGGTGCTCGAAAAAATCGACCAACCGATCTGGGTTCACCCCGTGACGGGCGTTCGCGTTGAAGGACAGGGACCCGATAACCCACTCGGGAGCCATTGGATTGCCTTCCACAGGGACTGCTTGGGTCGCGATGCCCACGATGGAGACCGCTGGATCACGATCAAGGGCTGCACCACAACGGGGTTCCACGGCACTCCCCACCGCTGGACCGTTGGTCGTGCGATTTCCCATGGGTGCGTCCGCCTTTACAACGAAGACGTCAAATCCCTCTATCGGCAGGTTTCACTTGGAATGAGGGTGACGGTTCTTCCTTGAGTCGATCACGCCGTTTCTCTGAACAATTTGCCTATAAAGTCGCTGCGCCGGAAGAAGAGTCATCCCATGCGCATCCTGTTCGCTGCCGCGGAATGCGCCCCAATGATCAAAGTCGGTGGCATGGGCGACGTTGTGGGCTCATTACCACCGGCCCTGAGCAAGCTGGGTCACGACGTTCGGCTGATCATGCCGGGCTACAGCAAGCTCTGGAACGTCCTGGACATCCCTGAGGAACCGATCTGGCGCGCCCAGACCATGGGGACGGAATTTGCGGTGTACGAAACCCGTCATCCCAGCAATGGAATGACGATCTATTTGGTCGGTCATCCGGTCTTTGATCCAGAGAGGATCTACGGCGGCGAAGACGAAGACTGGCGTTTCACGTTTTTTGCCAGCGCCACCGCTGAATTTTCGTGGAACGTCTGGAAACCTAATGTGCTGCATTGCCATGACTGGCACACCGGAATGATTCCGGTCTGGATGCATCAGGACCCCGAAATCAGCACGGTGTTCACCATCCATAACCTCAAATACCAGGGCCCCTGGCGCTGGAAGCTCGACCGCATGACCTGGTGCCCCTGGTACATGCAGGGCGATCACACCATGGCTGCGGCCCTGTTGTATGCGGATCGGGTCAATGCCGTGTCTCCGACCTACGCCCAGGAGATCCGTACGCCTGAGTACGGCGAAAAGCTGGATGGCTTGCTCAATTTTGTCTCCGGCAAATTGCGCGGCATTCTCAATGGCATTGATCTCGATGCCTGGGATCCCGCCACGGATCGTGCGTTACCGGTGCCCTACAGCGCCGATGACCTCAGCGGTAAGGCCGAGAACAAGAAGGTCCTCCAGGAGCGGATGGGTCTCGAGGTGCGTGACGAGGCCTTTGTGCTCGGGATGGTGAGCCGACTGGTCGATCAAAAGGGCGTCGATCTGCTCTTGCAGGTTGCCGACCGTCTGCTGGCGTACACCGACACCCAAATTGTTGTCCTGGGAACGGGTGACCGCGGCCTCGAGTCGGGTCTCTGGCAGCTCGCCTCCCGGCACCCAGGGCGCTGCTCGGTCTTCCTGACCTACGACGATGATCTCTCACGCCTGATCTACGCCGGCAGTGACGCTTTCCTGATGCCCAGTCGCTTTGAGCCGTGCGGCATCAGTCAACTGCTAGCGATGCGGTATGGCTCCGTCCCGATTGTGCGCAAGGTCGGTGGACTGGTGGACACCGTGCCGGCCTATGACCCCGGTGCCGATCTGGGCACCGGCTTCTGCTTCGATCGCTTTGAACCCGTCGATTTCTACACCTCCTTGGTGCGTGCCTGGGAGGCCTACCGCCATCGCGACAGCTGGCAGAAACTGCAGAAGCGTGCCATGACCCAGGACTACAGCTGGGACCGTTCGGCAGTGGAGTACGACCTGATGTACCGCGACGTGTGTGGGATCAAGGAGCCGACCCCCGATGCCGCTGTGGTCGAACAGTTCTCCCAGGGTCAGGACGCCGACCCCTCCCGTGGCGGAGCATCAACCTCGGTCCCACCGAGTGATTCAAGCTCCATCGCGGTGGGTCGTTCATCCGCCAGGAATCCTCTCAATCGTCTGTTCGGCCGACGTAGCGCCTGACTTTGTCTCCGGAGCTGGAACCAACGGATGGGGAGAACGCCCCATCTCGGGACCTACCGGCCCCGTATGTCAGTCCCTGGTCTGATCTGGGGCGCACCCTGTCGGCACTGGTCGCCGACATTCAGCTCCGGGCACGAGAGCTCTGGCGACGCAACGGTGAAGGCTCTCTGGGTGTTCCGTCCTTTTGGCCTCGGGATCTAGCGCCCGTGTTCTGGCCCTTGGTGGTGTCCCTGACGACGGCTGCAGCCCTGCTGTTGGGTGGCTTCGGCCTGCACCAGTTCCATCGTCCCAGCAGCCCATCGACCGTTGCCTCCGATGTTGATCCAGCTGTTGTCGACACCCCACCCGTGTTCGAGCAACCGGATCCATCGCCGCTGGAACAGCGTTCCGTCCCCGCAGAAGCGTCGGAACCGCCATTGCATGACGACGAGGCTCCGATTGCAGTGGAACCCGTCCAGCAGCCAGGTCCGATGGAGCCGGAGATCGTGGAGCCCGATCCACTGCTGGACTTGCTGATGGATCCCAGAGATCCCGTTGAACTGTTGCTGGCCACAGCGCCAAACCCGTCTGATGATTCGATTCAGCTGCGCCTTGCCAACGCCCGTTGGCGCTTGATCTCCACTGACAGCAAGCAACGGCTGGCCCTTCAGTGGCAGGAGCGTCTCCGTGAGCTGGGCTATGAGCGCCTCACTTTGATCGATGAACAAGAGCATCCATTGGGTCGCTCGGCCCTTGTTGGCACCGGCATGATCCTTGTGAATGCCGAGGATGAACTCCAACGATGACGCTCCGGTACCAGCAGCTCGTTGATCTGTGGGGAGAGCCGAGTGGTGGTCGGCTCGATCCAAAGGGTGCTGTCGGCGCGATCTGTACCGACACGCGACAACTCAGGCCAGGAAGCTTGTTTGTTCCTTTGATCGGGGAGCGTTTTGATGCCCACCGTTTTCTCCCTGAGATCCAGGCTTTGGGCGCGACCGCCACTGTTGTTGATCAATCCTCCAGTGCACCCGTTCCCGCTGACCTGCTCCATTGGCGTGTCGACGACACACTTCTGGCTTATCAACAACTGGCCTGCCTGCACCGCCGACAACTGTCGGCCGCAGTGGTTGCAGTGACCGGCTCCGCCGGAAAGACCACCACCCGGGAGTTGATCCGTGCTGCCCTGGCGGGACTGGGTCCTGTTCAAGCCAGTGCTGCCAATAACAACAACGATGTCGGCGTCCCGCTCAGCCTGTTGCAGGCCAACGCCAACGATCGAGCTGTCGTGATCGAAATGGGAATGCGTGGCTTGGGTGAAATCGCGCGGTTGTCCCGTTGCACCGAGCCCGACATCGCGGTGATCACCAACATTGGAACCGCACATATCGGCCGTTTGGGAAGCCGCCAGGCGATTGCCACTGCCAAATGTGAAATCACGACTGCCCTCCATGCCAACGGTGCTGTGATCATTCCGGCCGGGGATCCACTGCTGGATGAGGCGCTGGAGGCCGTGTGGAGCGGTCGCGTCATTCGCGTTCGTTTGGACGACGACCCAGCGGCGGATGCGGATTGGATCGGACATCTCCACGGGGGAAATCTGCACGTCGCTGGTCTGTCCATTCCGCTACCGCTGGAGGGACGCCACAACGCCCGCAATCTCCTGTTGGCCTTTGCCGTGGCCGGGGAGTTGGGTGTTCCTCTGCCATCGTTGGCCCAGATGAATGTGACGGTGCCCGGAGGTCGCAACCGTCGGCTGGCCATTGGTGATTTGAACGTTCTGGATGAGACTTACAACGCCTCACCCGAAGCCGTGATGGCCGCGCTGGATCTGCTGGCGGCTGCACCGGGGCGACGCTTTGCCGTGCTTGGCACCATGCTCGAGCTGGGTGAAAACAGTGTGGCGTTGCACCGGTCGGTGGCGGCCCATGCCGCAGAGCTAGGCCTCGATGGACTTGTGGTCGTTGCCGATGACCCGGAGGCAGCAGCGATGCAATCAGCCGCTGCAACGCTTGAGCATCTTGCGGTTGTCGACGCACCGGAGCAGGCGGCTGAACCGCTTCAAGCGTGGCTCCGGTCTGGTGACACGCTTCTGCTCAAGGCCAGCCGAGGCGTGCAGATGGAACGGTTGTTGCCGCTGTTGCCTCGCCTCTGAGCCCACAAAGCTGTGACGCCAAAGCACAAAACAGAGGCGGTCAGCCCCGTTTGTTCCAGCCGTCCTTCATGAGCTGCTTGGCACGGCCGATGGCCAGGGCATCGTCGGGCACATCCTTGGTGATCGTGGATCCCGCTCCGATCGTGACGTTGCTGCCCACGTTGACCGGTGCAACGAGAACGGAATTCGCTCCGGTTTTGCTGTTGGATCCGATGACCGTCAGATGTTTGTTGACCCCGTCGTAATTGGCTGTGATGGTGCCGGCCCCAACGTTGACGTTCTCACCCAGGGACGCATCACCGATGTAGCTGAGGTGATTCACCTTGCTGCCTGGTCCGAGCTGACTTTTCTTGACCTCCACAAAGTTGCCAATGCGGCAACCATCGCCAACATCCGCGGCGGGGCGTAAATGGGCAAAGGGTCCGATCGCCACCCCATCCCCCACGCGTGCTTCTCGAATCACCGAATGCACCGCGGTAACGCCAGTGCCGAGCTCGGCGTCTTCGATCAAACAGCCCGGCCCCAGACGGCAGTTGTCGCCGATTCTGCAATCACCGCGCAGATGGGTCTGGGGTTCGATCACAACATCGCGTCCGATCTGACAGTGTTCACTGAGCGTGCAGCTGAAGGGATCCGTGAACGTCACGCCTTCAGCCATCCAGTGGTCGCGGAGCCTCTGTTGAAGAACAGCCTCACACTGGGCCAGTTGCATCCGGTTGTTGATGCCATTGACTTCATCGGGATCAGCGACTTCGACATGCATCGCCTTCTCGAGCATGGCGACCGTATCGGTGAGATACAGCTCACCTTGATCGTTATCTGTGCTCAGTTTGGGCAACACATCAGCTAACGCCGACCAGTTGAAGCAGTAGATGCCGGCGTTGGTGAGGTTGTTGCTGCGTTGTTGATCGCTGCAATCCCTGTGCTCAATGATGCTTTCGACTTCACCACGGTCGTTGGTGAACACCCGGCCATAGCCCGTTGGATCGTTCAGACGCGCGGTCAACAGCGTGACGTTCGCGCCACTGGATCGATGGCGGCTGACCATGGCCTCGATGGTTTCGGAACGCAGCAGGGGAACATCGCCGTTCAGAACGAGTAATTCACCCTCAAAGCCCTCAAGAGCTGGAAGCAGTTGTTGCACCGCATGGCCTGTGCCGTTCTGGGGCTGCTGAAGCACAAACTCCAAGCCGGGAATGTGCTGAAGCTGTGCTTCGACGCGGTCAGCCTGGTGACCCACGATCAGCAGCCGACGCTCTGGTGCCAACGTCCGTGCGCTGGAGAGCACCCGTTCCACGAGGGTTGCACCTGCCAGAGGCTGGAGCACTTTGGGCAGTGCACTCTTCATGCGGGTCCCCTTTCCAGCGGCCAGCACGGCGATGGCAAGCATGCGTTTCAGCGTCGCGATGCCGGGAATCTACCGGCAGAGAATCACGGGGTCAGAAGCGTTTCCAGAGCAGCGTCCCGATGCCGTTTGGCCAGGTCCAACGCCGTTTCCCCGGCGAGATTGCGCAGGCTGCGATTGGCCCCACCGTTCACCAACACTTCAACGGTGGACCGATGGCCTTGGGATGCGGCGTCGTGGAGGGCCGTATAACCGTTGAACGGACCCGTTTGGTCAATGGCAATGCCGTGCTCGATCAAGAGCTGTGCTGCTGTTGTCCGGCCTGCATAGGACGCGGCATGAAGGGCGGTTGCTTGCATGCCTGGATCCAACACGGTGAGGTCGGCGTGTTCCTCAAGCAGACGCTTCAGGACTGCGTCGTGGCCCAGATAGGCCGCAATGATCACAGGCCAGTTCTGTGTGGATGGATCCTGTTCATTCACGCTGGTGCCGGCGGCCAACAGGGCATTCACCGCGTCCAGATCATTGGCCTGAACGGCTTTCATCAATTTCGACATGACCTTCTAACGAACATGGTTGGTCGGTTGTGATGCTTTTTCGACAAAGAAGCCGCTCAGTGACTGAGCGGCAAGCATCGGCTGAGGATCCCCATCACCCGGCCCTAATCACCACAAATGTGGTGTTGGCCAAAGAGTAATCATCGCGACCTGCAAAAACATCAATCCAATTGTTTTTCAGAAAGAAAAAAGAATTGCATGAAGCTCTGAAAAGAAACCTTGTCAATGCATCGATTGTGCGCAATTGGAACCGCAATGGATGCAGGGTTGTCTTTATATAGCTTTGTTCAAGGGTTATCCACGGGACTGCGCTTGGGGTGGGCGGGCTGAAATGCTGGATGTCTTCTTAGGACATCATCATGATCAGACTTGATCGTCGGGTGGTAGAGACTCCGATGGGGTCCACGATTGATGCCATCCAGGGTGGCGGTTATTGGATCTGCGACCGTGATCACAACTGCCGCGAAGTCCAAGGATTGTGGGAAGCCGAGGAGTTTGTGCGGGAGCGCGAAAAGGGGTTGAACCTGGACTCTCCCTGAGGGAAAGTCCTAGCCCGAAGCAGATTTCTAGGCTTTAAAACGTCTTCGCGGATCTTGAGCGCTCCACTCCCTCTGGGATGGAGTCATAATCATGTTGTTCTAAATTAATGAACTCGTTGGTATGGACATAGCCCCAAACATATTTACCTGACGACGATGCAAAGCAATATCGAATGTCCTGAACAGTCTCGCTGTCGTAGATGCGTTCAACAAAACTGCCTCCATCTTTGGCCCAAAGCTGGCATTCCACCATGTTTTGGGTTTGGTTATGCAGCATCTTGAGCTTTGATTGCGTCTGAAGATTGTTAACCACCTGACCAATCAGGACTGCAACAGTTGAAAATGCCGTGCAGCCAATCATGAAGCGCTTGGCTGAAATGGTGTCCAAAGCTATAAATATCAGAACACTAGCACGTTGATCATGGCTGATGAAAAGTGTCTTGCAGTGGCTTACTTCTCGACCTGCTCATCAGTGAATTCAAGGTACAAAGACCGTGCATCGATTGATCGGCTGTCTTGAATAAGGGCTTCGATGCGTTCTTTCCACCATTCAGTCGTCGCGTCCTCGATGTTTTTATTCGGCATGCGGCCTGAGGGTTGAGACATGGATTCTGAAATTCATGGGTCAACATTAGAAAGCTGATGGAAGGCCGTCGCGGGCTTGTTGCATCAAGTAAGCAGTGAATCGCACAAAATAGGAGTTTTTAGTGACGACGACGACAATCGTCGCTTTAAAAGCAGAGCATGGAAAAATCGATCATCCTGGTCTTGATCAGCTAGGAGGTGCATTCAACTTCAGAATGGTCACCAAAAAAGCCAAGCTGAAATCAACTTGGCTTCACAGATTCTTTGAGCGGTGGAGGTGCTCTGAGAGGGTTGGGATTAACCGATGAAGGTTAAAGGAATAAAGACCGGAGGCTCGGCCAGGTTGCCAATCAATTCGTTCATGTCACCAGAATCCTGCCGGAATTTCAGGTAGGCATCAAAATCAGCTTGGGTGTCCCATTTTTCATAGATCCGGAGGGTATCGGGATCGGAGACATCAGTCAGAACGTCAAACTGAATGCAGCCTTTCGAAGCACGTGTAACGGCAAGACCATTGTCAGATTGAAAAAAACTAACTACGTTTTTTCCAGTGCCTGGCTTCATTTTGAAGACAGCAGTTTGCGCAAAGATTGACATCGATCTTGTGAATCTTGTTTCAGGCTAGTCAGCTTGGGCAAATTCGGGGCTGTTATGTCACAGAGCCTGCATAAACGACACCGGTGTTGGATCGATCCCCAGCGGAGATCAGTGATCTGCTCTGGGCTGAATTAAACCGTGGCGACGTTGCCAGGCATTGGTTGCCTCAAGCCCACAATGGAGTTGTTCCTTCTCCCGTCTCCGCAAAATGTCGATGGCGCTGTCCTGACCGCTGGGATCGCGAAAGGGAACGGCGGCTCGGGTCTGCAAATGTTCGAGCTCCATCGGCGTGAGGCATCGCCAGCCCTCTCCTTCAGGGGCATCGGCCCCGGACCATGGAGGTTGAGCCGCCAGGGTGCCACTGCTCCAACCCACCCGTTCTCCGGGCGCAGGGAGCAACGAACGCAAGATCAAACCTGAGCGCTGGAGACTGGCACGGATGGCTGCTGAACGGCTGTAGGTCAACAACCGTCCTCCAGGAGCCAACCGACGACTGAGTCTGCTGAGGAACTCCTCGCTCCACAATTGCGGACAGCGCTGCGGCGAAAAGGCATCATGAAAAATCAGATCAAAACATTGATTCGTTGGACATTGATCGATGCATTGACGGGCGTCCCCCCATAACAATCTGCCCTCCCCACGGGCATCCGACCAATGACCCCTTTCCTCCAGTGACTGCAATCTCCGCAGTGTTGATGAGGTCCACAATTGGCAGAAACCACTGTCCTGCAGTGCGATTGATAAAGGACGTTGATCCAGCTCCAACCCCCACCACTCAATGGCCTGGGGATGTTCATTCAATGCATCCCAGAATGCTGCACTGTTGTATCCCAGGCCAAAGCACACATCCAGCACCCGCAGAGTGTGACTCGATGACCAACTGTTGAGCTCTGCTGGACGAACAAATTTGGCTTTGGCCTCATTGAACGCTCCGACCGAATTATGAAACGCCTCGGAAAATGCACTGCTGTGCAAGCTGAAGCTTCCATCAAGGGTTGGATAAGGAACGAGTTCACCCAACCCCTGGCCAGCCGGTTCAGCGCCGAAGCCTGCCAAGATCTGTCCAGAACGATGGATAGGACACCGCAGCCGCATCACTGCGATGAAGGCTGGAATCACCCCGGGCCAGCATCGATGCCACGGCAAGGCTCATGGCCACCCGGTGATCGGTTTCGCTATCGAGTTCAGCCCCCTTCAGGGGTCGCCCGCCATGGATGGTCATGCCGTCGTCATGCTCCTCAATCGATGCACCCATGGCCGTGAGTTGACGCGCCATCACGGCCAATCGATCGGTTTCCTTGACCCGCAATTCAGAGGCACCGCTGATGTGGCTGTCACCATCACAAAAACATGCCGCCACGCTGAGAATCGGCACCTCATCCACCAACCGTGGCATCACCTCTTCTCCGAAGGAAAAGGGTTGGAGCGGACCATGGCAGACATGGAGATCACCCACCGGCTCACCGGCCACGTCCCGTGGATTGAGAACCTCAATCTTGGCTCCCATTTGCTCCAGAACCTCAAGAATTCCCGTGCGTGTGGGGTTCAGACCCACATTTTCAATCACCAGATCCGACCCCGGGATCAGAGCCCCCGCCACCAGCCAGAACGCTGCAGAACTGATGTCGCCCGGCACAACCACATTTTGTCCGCGCAGGATGCCACCGGGTCGGACACTGATGTGCCGGCCCATCTCACCGCCGACTTGAAGATCGGCACCGAATGCTTTGAGCATGCGTTCGCTGTGATCACGGGATTGAGCGGGTTCGATCACCGTGGTCGGACCATCAGCCGTGAGTGAAGCCAGCAAAATCGCCGATTTCACCTGGGCGCTTGCCACGGGTGTTCCGACAACCGTTCCTCGCAGTTGTTGGCCCTGAACAGCCAGCGGGGCCAGGTTTCCACCATCCCGTCCGCGGACCATGGCACCCATGGTTGCCAGCGGTTGTCCCACCCGACGCATGGGACGTTGACGCAACGAGTCATCCCCATCGAGGATGAAATGGCGTCCATCCCGTCCTGCAAGCAAACCCAGCATCAATCGCATCGTTGTGCCGGAATTGCCGCAATTGAGGATGTCCGTCGGCTCCTGCAGTCCATCGAGGCCGACGCCTTCCACCGTGACGATCTCGCCGTCCTGAATCGGACTGATCGTGACGCCCATGGAGCGGAGACAGGCCGCTGTGCTGAGCGGATCTTCAGCGGGCAGCAGCCCATCGATTGTGGTGGTGCCCTCAGCAATCGCTCCGAACAACAGGGAACGATGCGAAATCGACTTGTCGCCGGGAACTTTGACCCGACCGATAAGGGTCCCTCCCTCAGGCAGCGCGCGAGGTGAGGACTGGCTGCTGCTCGTGCTCAAGGCCGGTTGGGTCTGTGATGGAGCGATCTTATTGGGCTGCGCCCTTGATCTTGTCCATCAGACGATCCAGGGCGTAGCCGAACAAACTCGGGTCTGGATCCTCCAGGCCGAGGTCATCCAGTCCGAGTTCAGCCCAGCGTTCAGACACCCGCTGCTCAAGATCGTGGGGACGGCTGAGGGGCTCCCCCCAGTCGTGATTTTTTTCCGGCCCGACCTTTGTGGTGGCATCAATCGCCAGACGCCCTCCTAACCCCAGTCGCTCACTGGCGAAATCAAGGCTGTCAAAGGGCGTGTCCTTCAGGGTGAACAGATCTCTTTGCGGATCCACCTGTGCAGCGATCGCCCAGACCACTTGGCGTGGGTCTCGGACGTTGATGTGCTGATCCACCACCACAACGAACTTTGTGTAGGTGAACTGGGGCAATGCGCTCCAGAACGCCATCGCGGCACGCTTGGCCTGCCCGGGATAGGCCTTGTCGATGGAAATCACCGCAAGCTTGTAGCTGAGTGCTTCCATCGGCAGGAAGAAATCTTTGATCTCGGGGATCTGCTGCCGCAGGATCGGGGTATAGATCCGGTTGAGAGCGATGGCCAGCATCGCCTCTTCCTTTGGTGGTCTGCCACTGAACGTGGTCAGAAACACCGGATCCTTGCGTTGGGTGACGCAGTGAAAACGAACCAGCGGTGAATCTTCAACGCCGCCGTAAAAGCCCATGTGATCCCCGAACGGACCATCCGGGAGCACCTCACCGGGAGTAATGGTTCCCTCAAGCACAACCTCGCTGTGACTCGGAACCTCCAGATCGACGGTCTTGCAGGGCGTCAGTAACACCCCCTCGCCCGCATAGATGCCAGCGAATAACCATTCACTGAGTTGCACTGGAATCGGGGTGGCCGCCGCCATCACCAGTAAGGGATGCACACCGATGGCGACAGCCACTTCTAATTTTTTGCCCATCGCCGCCGCCTTGCGCAGATGTCCGGCACCACCCCTGACGCTCAACCAATGAACGGTCATCGTGTTGATCGACTGCTGCTGCAAGCGATACACACCAACGTTGGGAACACCGGTCTCCGGGTCTTTGGTGATCACCAGCCCCAGCGTGATCACGCCGCCGGCATCGCCGGGCCACGGACGAATCAGGGGGAGCTGATTCAGATCGACTGCATCACCCTTCATCACCTCCTGATGGCAGGGCGGCATCAGATCGCGGTCTGGTCGGGCCTTGATCAGATCCCAGAACACACGAGCGAATTGTTTGCCTTCCTTCAGACCCTTCGGTGGCCTGGGCTGTTGAAGCAAGGCCAAGCGTGAACCAAGGTCTTCGAGCTGTTCGGGGCGTTCCAGGCCCATGCTCCAAACCACCCGTTCCACGGTGCCGAGGGTGTTCACCGCCACCGGCATCGGAGAGCCAATGACGTTCTCAAACAACAGAGCTGGGCCCCCGGCGGCCAACACCCGATCCGCAATTGCCGCCAGCTCAAGATCGGGATCCACCGGTGCTGTGATGCGCCTGAGCTGACCGCGTT
Source organism: Parasynechococcus sp. (assembly GCF_042954325.1). Taxonomy (GTDB): domain Bacteria; phylum Cyanobacteriota; class Cyanobacteriia; order PCC-6307; family Cyanobiaceae; genus Parasynechococcus. The sequence goes on from NZ_JBGKDS010000054.1 coordinate 16,506, forward strand.
CCTCCAACAGCGACAGGAAGCCGCGCAGGTCACGGGGGGCCGGGCCAATTCCGAACAGGGCCATGGGACGGGTGTGGCGCAAGCAATCTCAGTACTGTGTCGCACGTTGTCGAACAGCGTGGCCTTGCAGCTCTCCTACTTCCATGTGCCCGCTGAAATGGGCGATGAGGTCCAACCCAAGGCGGCGGTGGTCATCGATGTTCTCCGCGCGACAACCACAATTGGTTGGGCGTTGAAGAACGGTGCAGAAGCGGTTCAGGCGTTCGCGGACCTGGATCAGCTGCGAACCGCCGCCGCCGCCTGGCCCGATGACAAGCGCCTGTTACTTGGGGAGCGCGGCGGCGCCATGCTCGACGGTTTCGACCTCGGCAATTCCCCCGTGGCGGTGACCCCAGACACCGTGCAGGGCAAACGGCTGTTCATGAGCACCACCAATGGGACACGGGCACTGGATCGAGCCCGCTCGGTGCCGTTACTGGTGACAGCCGCTCTCCCCAACCGCCGGGCTGTCGTTGAACGCCTGCTGACGAGCCAACCCGACAGCATTGCCATCATCGGCAGTGGCTGGGAAGGGTCTTACTCCTTGGAGGATTCCTTGGCGGCGGGTGCTGTTGGAGCCCTGTTGATCGAGCAATCCAAGGGGGCTGTTGAGGTCGCCAATGATGAGATGACCGCTGCGCTGGCGCTGTGGTCCCAGTGGCAGCACGACCCCGAAGCCTGCCTGCGCACAGCAAGCCATGGCCAACGACTGATGCGACTCGGCAACCACGATGCCGATTTCAGCTGCTGTGCAGCCCTGGACCAGCTGGATGTCGTTCCGACACAGCATGAACCCGGTGTTCTGCGCCTGGCCTGATCCACTTAAAATCACGCTGACTGACTCGTTTCTGTGAGCGATTTCCTGGCGGCGGCGATTCAGCTCACAAGCACCCAAGACACCGACGCCAATTTCGCGGCGGCGGAAGAACAGATCGACCTCGCCGTCAGGCGCGGAGTCGATCTGATTGGGTTGCCTGAAAACTTTGCCTTCATGGGTGACGACGCCCGTCGTTTGGAGCTCGCCCCTGCCCTGGCGGAACGTTGCCGCAGCTTTCTGGTGACGATGGCCCGTCGTTATCAGGTTGTCCTGCTCGGTGGTGGCTATCCGGTTCCCGTTGGGGATGGTCAGCACACCTACAACCGCGCGGAATTGGTGGACCGTGATGGTCAGGTGCTCGCCAGTTACGACAAAATCCACCTCTTCGATGTGGACCTGCCTGACGGCAACACCTATCGCGAATCAGCCACCGTGACGCCGGGTGATGCGTTGCCTCCCGTTGTGGATGTTCCCGGTCTCTGTCGTGTGGGACTGTCCATTTGCTACGACGTGCGCTTTCCTGAGCTCTACCGCCATCTCGTCGGCGCAGGTGCCGAACTGCTGATGATCCCCGCCGCATTTACGGCCTTCACCGGTAAGGACCACTGGCAGGTGCTGTTGCAAGCCAGAGCGATCGAAAACACGGCCTATGTTCTGGCCCCTGCACAGACCGGTCTGCATTACGGCCGCCGCCAGAGCCACGGTCACGCCCTGGTGATTGATCCATGGGGCACGGTGCTCGCCGACGCTGGCGTGCAACCCGGAGCCGCCATTGCTCCGGTCAATGCTTCTCACCTTGGGCATGTCCGCGAGCAGATGCCGAGCCTTCGGCATCGTCGTCCCGCTGTGATCTGACGACGATGGGTCAGGCGCGTTTCCGCCGGCTGGCCGTGCTGGCCGTTTTGTTGTTGCAACCGCTGTGCAGTTCCGTCCCTGCAGCGCGGGCAGCCAGTGCGTTATCGGCATGGGCCCTCACCGAACAGGGCACCTTGCAGCTGCGCACCGGCCGGAATGCTCGGCTTGAGGCCTATTTCCAGGGTCCGAGTGACGGCAAAGGAACGCGGGTCTGGATCGACTTTCCCGGGGAATTGAAATTCCCCCGACGTCTCTCCGGCCGGGGTGCGGTCAAAGAGATCCGTCTCGGCAAGCCACGGGCTGGAGCCACCCGTCTGGTGATCGAATTTCAACCCGGGGTTCAGCTGAACCCCAATCAACTCAAGCTCCGCGGGACAGCCGCCGACCGTTGGGAGTTGAGCTTCACGGGCCTGCCTTTGAAGGGGTTGGATGACATCGGTGAAGGTGATCTCACGGGTCGCAGCAACTGGAGCCCGTCGATCCAGATCTCGCCAAGCCAGGTCCCGGTGGATCCTTCCGGTTTACCGACCGTTGCCCAGAACCGATATTCCGTCGTTATCGATCCGGGCCACGGCGGACCCGACCCCGGTGCCGTTGGCATCCGCGGGCTGCGGGAAACCGATGTGGTGCTGGACGTGTCCTTGCAGGTGGCTGCCCTGCTGCGTGCACGGGGTGTTCGCGTCAACTTGACCCGAACCCGCGAAGTGGATGTCGATTTGCCCCCTCGCGTGTCCTTGGCCAATCGCTCGGGTGCGAACGTCTTTGTGAGCATCCACGCGAATGCCCTGAGCATGCGACGTCCGGATGTGAATGGCATTGAAACGTTCTTCTTCTCCGATCCCCGTTCCGCTCGCCTGGCGACCTACCTGCAACAGCAGATGATGGCGGTCTCAGCCGGCAGTCCCAACCGGGGTGTTCGACGGGGACGCTTCTTCGTGATCCGGCGCACCACGATGCCCTCTGCCTTGGTTGAAATGGGCTTCGTCACCGGCGAGATCGACGCCCCACGTCTGGCGACGGCGGCCCACCGGCGGCGGTTGGCCCTGGCCATCGCCGCCGGTGTCCTGAACTACTTGAAGCAGGAGGTGCGGTGAGCGCAGTTCTCGGCCTGTTTGACAGTGGTGTCGGCGGTTTGACGGTGCTGCGGCGTGTCCTGGAACGCCATCACGGTGTTCAGTGTGTGTATCTGGGAGATACGGCACGCGTTCCCTACGGCAACCGAACACCGGAGGAGATTCGCGTCATTGCCGCGGAGGTGGTGGCGTGGCTGCGCCATAGCGGCGTGACCACTGTGGTGATGGCCTGCAACACCACCAATGCCCTCGCTCGGGATGTGGCCGAGGCCCAAGCCGGTGGTCCGGTGATCGGCCTGATCGGGGCCGCCGCTTCAATGGTCAAGGAAACACGGGTGGGCGTGCTGGCCACACCAGCCACGGTTCAGTCATCGGCGTATCGGGTCAGCATCGAAGCCCTCCGGCCCGGTACGGATGTGATCGAACAAGCCTGTCCGGCGTTTGTGCCGCTGATCGAAGCCGGAGACCTCCTCAGTGATGACCTGCGCCGGGTGGCGATGGCTTATGTCGAACCCCTGCTGGAGGCCTCTGTGGAGTCGATCGTGCTGGGTTGTACGCACTATCCACTGCTGGAGCCGCTGTTGCGACAGTTGCTCCCCCCGTCTGTGCGGTTAATCGACCCTGCCCTCGCGGTGGCCCGTCAATTGGATGACGTTCTGGGCCCGCCGTCCTCCGCACTGGGGCAGAGGATGTCACTGGGATGTTGTCGCATCTGTGTGACAGCCGATCCAAGCGGCTTTGCCGCGCGTGCGACCCCATGGCTGGGGGAACGCCCTGATGTGGAACTGATTCACCTGCAGCCTTGAGTCGGAGACCACTAGGATCGCGGCGCCGAGGGGTTGCATGATCACCGTCACCGAATTACTGGAGCCGGTCGAACAGGACCTCGAGACCCTCCTGAGTGATCTCCGGAGCCTGATCGGCGCCGGACATCCGATTCTTCAAGCTGCTGCAGAGCACCTGTTCAGCGCCGGTGGCAAGCAATTGCGTCCCGGGATCGTGCTGATGATCTCCCGGGCGCTGTCACCTCAATCCGATCTCACTCCACGGCATCGCCGCCTGGCTGAGATCACCGAGATGATTCATACCGCGTCATTGGTTCACGACGATGTCGTCGATGAGGCCTCCACGCGGCGCGGTGTGGCCACAGTGCACAGTCGATTCGACCCCCGCGTCGCAGTCTTAGCCGGCGATTTCCTGTTTGCGCAGGCGAGCTGGCATCTGGCCAACCTCGACGATCTGGAGGTCGTCAAGCTGTTGAGCCGCGTGATTATGGATCTGGCCGATGGGGAGGTGAAGCAAGGTCTCTATCGCTTCGACACCGCGCAAAGCTTTGAGACCTACCTGGAGAAGAGCTACTGCAAGACCGCATCGCTGATTGCCAATAGCGCTCGCGCTGCGGGCGTGCTCAGCGGATGTGACGGTGAACAGCTCGATGCGTTGTACCGCTATGGCCGTCAACTTGGACTCGCCTTCCAGGTGGTCGACGACATCCTCGATTTCACCGGCAGCGATCAGCAGTTGGGCAAACCGGCGGCCAGCGATCTGGCCAGCGGCTATCTCACAGCGCCAACCTTCTATGCCATCGAAGAGCAACCAGAATTGAAGGGACTGATCGCGAATCAGTTCAAAACGGAGGGTGATCTTGACCGTGCCCTGTCGCTGGTGCGGTCGTCGTCGGCGATACAACGCAGCCGTGGATTGGCGGAAACCTTCGCCCGCGAAGCGCGCGAGTCGATCGTTTGGCTTGAAGAATCCGCTTGCAAGCGGGCCTTGCTCGAATTGCCCGACTTCGTTCTCAGCCGGCTTTATTGATCAGGTGATCCAGCACCGTTTTGAGTGTGCTGACGTGTCTTGGATTGCCCTCCGACCGATCAGGCCCGGCGGTGTCCAACACCCACACAAGGCACCCTGCTGCCAAAGCTGCCGTGGTTCCCGCCTCTGAATCTTCAAAGGCCCAACAGGTCGTGGGTTGACACCCCAGACGATCCGCCGCGACAAGAAACGGCTGAGCGTCTGGTTTGCCGCGTTGCACATCTGGATCATCCCCGTAAATCCTGGTGTCAATGCACTCCAACCAGGCGTGGGGTTGTGCCTTGAAGGCCACGGCTTGTTGCGAACTGCTCGTGACCAACGCCATGGGAATGCCGTTGGTCAAGCCATAACGCACAAGTGCCTGGGCCCCTGGCATCGGCGCTGCCTGAGGGAGAAGAGCCCGAGCGCAGGGTTGTTGGATTCGGAGAAGGGCCTCCGTGCCAACGGACTTGGGCAACCAGCGGTCGACCTGTTCTGCACAGTCCTGACGGCGTCGCCCCCGGAGACTCAGCAGTTGCCTCTCCGTCAGTTCAGCGCCGTAATGCCTGGCAGCCGTTGACCAGGCAAGACCATGGATCGGCTCGGTATCCAGCAGTAAGCCATCAAGGTCGAACAGAAAAGCAGACGGGGCGGTCTCCATCGAACTAGAGCAGGGCGTTCAAGGTTGTCGACGGTTTGATACGGCTGAACAGTTCCGATCAGATCTAACCGGTTCGCTGACTAGCCTGACCCAGAGCGTGTTGTGGCCGCCGCCGTGACTGAGTCCAAGACGACGATCGAAAGCATCCTGCAGGAGCAGCGTGTCTTCGAACCGCCTACGGATGTTTCAGCCAAAGCCCGGATCAACAGTCTGGAGGCCTACCGAAGCCTGGCCGATGCAGCACGCCAGGATCCAGACACCTTCTGGGGAGATGCGGCTCGCAAGGAACTGCATTGGTTCGAGCCATTTCATACGGTTCTGGACTGGTCGGATGCACCCTTCGCCCGTTGGTTTGAAGGCGGTACGACCAACCTCTCGTTCAACTGCCTCGATCGCCATCTCGAGGGTCCGACAGCCGAGAAAACGGCCCTGATCTGGGAGGGTGAACCCGGTGATGTCCGCCGTTTCACCTACCGCGACTTGCACAGCGAAGTCTGCAAGGCGGCCAACGCACTGAAGTCACTGGGAATCGGCAAGGGGGACCTGGTGGCCCTCTACATGCCGATGGTTCCAGAAGCGGCCATCGCGATGCTGGCCTGTGCACGGATCGGGGCACCGCATTCAGTCGTGTTCGGTGGCTTCTCAGCAGAAGCATTACGCGATCGGATCAATGATGGGAATGTCAAAGCGGTGATCACCGCTGACGGCGGGTTCCGGAAAGACAAGGCGGTTTCGCTCAAGCCCGCGGTGGACGCAGCCCTGGCGAACGGAGCCTGTCCCACGGTTGAGTCGGTGCTTGTGGTGCAACGCACCAAGCAGGACACGGCCATGGAGGACGGTCGAGATCACTGGTGGCATGCGTTGGTGCCCGGCCAATCCAACGCTTGCCCAGCCGAGCGGATGGCCAGTGAAGACCGCCTTTTTGTGCTGTACACCTCTGGATCCACCGGGAAGCCGAAAGGTGTCGTGCACACGACGGCTGGATACAACCTCTGGGCTCACCTCACCTTTCAGTGGATCTTCGATATCCGTGATGACGATGTGTTCTGGTGCACCGCCGATGTGGGCTGGATCACTGGGCACAGCTACATCGTGTACGGCCCACTGTCCAATGGTGCAACCACCGTCATGTACGAAGGTGCACCACGGCCTTCGAAACCCGGGGCGTTCTGGGAGCTGATCCAAAAACACAAGATCTCGATCTTCTACACCGCGCCAACGGCAATTCGAGCCTTCATGAAGAGCGGACGGGAGGTGCCCGATCAGTTCGACATGAGCAGCCTGCGCTTGTTAGGCACCGTTGGCGAGCCGATCAATCCAGAAGCCTGGATGTGGTATCGCGATGTGATCGGTGGGAACCGCTGTCCGATCGTGGACACCTGGTGGCAAACCGAAACCGGTGGAGTGATGATCAGCCCGCTTCCGGGGGCAACACCAACCAAGCCCGGTTCGGCCACCTTGCCTCTGCCGGGAATTCAGGCCGACATCATCGACGCTGAAGGCAACAGCTGCGATGCGGATGAAGGGGGATATCTGGCCGTACGAGCCCCATGGCCCGGAATGATGCGGACGGTGCATGGCAATCCCCAGCGTTTCCGAGAGAGCTATTGGGAACACATCCGGCCGGCTGATGGCTCGTATCTCTATTTCGCCGGGGACGGAGCTCGGCGGGACAAAGACGGCTACTTCTGGGTCATGGGCCGAGTCGATGACGTGATCAACGTCTCGGGTCACCGTTTGGGAACGATGGAAATTGAGTCAGCGCTGGTCAGTCATCCCGCCGTTGCAGAAGCTGCTGTGGTGGGACGTCCAGATGACCTCAAGGGTGAAGGCATCGTGGCTTTTGTCACCCTTGAAGCAGGCCGTGACAGCACTGATGCGCTGGTGGCGGAGCTGCGCTCCCATGTGGGACAGGAAATCGGACCGATTGCCCGGCCCGATGAGATCCGATGCAGTGATGCCTTGCCGAAAACCCGTAGCGGCAAGATTATGCGGCGGATTTTGAGAGCTCTGGCAGCCGGGGAAGAAGTGAGTGGCGACACCAGCACGCTTGAAGATCGTTCCGTACTGGATCGCTTGCGTGGGTGACACCTTCAATCTTGATTCCCTTGTTGAGATCAAGTGATTAACTTCGCGTCAGATGGTTGTCTGTGATCCAAATTACATATAGGAATGATATTGCCCCGCTCAAACCAATACGGTTGCAAAGTTAAGGCGATCTTGTTTAGATCTTAACCTGGATTAATTTATGCATAACGACAAATTGCCGTCCTGTTGATTATGAATGGCAAGGTCAGGACACTCAACTCCTATCCTGCACGCCGTCATGAACATGTTCCAAAAAGCTCTTCTTGTCTCCTCTGTTTGTGTGTTGGGGACAAGTTTGGCGGCCTCAGCAAGCCCACGTTTAAATGGGGCTGGAGCATCCTTCCCCGCAAAAATATATCAACGCTGGTTCTCAGATTTTGCAAAATCTGGAGGAGCACGCGTGAATTACGCTGCCGTTGGCTCAGGCTCTGGCCGGAAATCCTTCATTGACCAAACTGTGGATTTCGGAGCATCCGATGATCCGATGAAGAAAAAGGATATGGCGAAGGTTAAACGCGGCGTTGTCCAAATCCCAATGGTCGGTGGAACGATCGCGTTTGGCTACAACATGCCTGGCTGCGATCTCAAACTCACCCAGGAGCAAGCTGTTCGGGTGGCGATGGGTAAGATCACCAACTGGAAGGAGCTCGGTTGCAAGGCTGGAGCAATCACCTGGGTGCACCGTTCTGACGGTTCTGGAACCACCAAGGCCTTCACCAACTCCATGCAGGCCTTCTCCAGCACCTGGTCGCTGGGTACAGGCAAATCGGTCAAATGGCCTGCCGGCGTCGGCGCCAAGGGCAACTCCGGTGTTGCTGGTGTGATTCAGAACCGTGTCGGCGCTATCGGTTATGTCAATCAGTCGTATATCAAGGGCAATGTTGTAGCCGCCGCCCTGCAGAACAAATCTGGTGAGTTCCTGAAACCATCGGTAAAGACTGGTGCTCGCGCCCTGAACGGCATCAGCCTTGATCAGGATTTGGCCGGTAAAAACCCCAATCCAACGGCCAAGGGTGCCTACCCCATTGCAACTCTGACTTGGGTGCTGGCTTATCAAACCGGCAATGGATCCAAGACTCAGTCCGTGAAAGAGACCCTCAACTACATGTTGAGTGATGCGGCACAGGCCAAAGCTCCCTCCCTGGGATTTGTCCCTTTAAAGGGAAATATCCTTGCCAAATCGAGAGCAGCCGTGAACAAAATCGGTCAATAAATAGCCTGATTCGAGAGGCCAAAGGCAGGGGACAACCCTGCCTTTCGGGTCAAAGGATCGAGTTTCATTCGACTCTTCAACACCAACGAACAATCAATTCTGCGAGCCGCCGATAACGGCGGCTTTTTGCTGGATCATCGGCCCAATCACCGAAGAGACCTTGGCGCATCCCCGCACTGGCTGGTGTGAGGTGATCACCGGGCAGTTGGGTCAATTCACTGGAATCATGAGCGCGGCTCGCCAGTGCCTGAAAGAGCTCTTGACTTTGATCCAAGGCATCATCCCCGAATCGAACCACCAAATTCCTGGGCTGTATGTAGTGCTGTTGAATCAGCCGAAGGGTCTCAGCGGGGGAGGGGCTGAATTCGGTGACCACTCCAAGCCTTGGTGCGATCTCACTCAGAAGGGGAATGGAGCGCTCGGCATTGAAATTGTTGAAACTCAGCGCAACAAATGCTTGGCTGCGCCTGCCACCATCTGGGGCCAGCAGATGCAATTTGCAGCCGAGGCTGTGACCGATGCGAAAGGTGACCGGGGCGGTTCCAATCCGTTCATTGAGAGCGATCCTGGCCGTTCGAAAGTCTGACCAGGCTTGACGCGCCTGCGCTTGGTGATCAAAGCCTGGAACGTAGCTCCAGGCATGGACAGCCAGATTGAGCTGTGAAAACTGCTCAAGCAGCCGTCTGTAACTCACCTGCGGTGTCGCTGCCAGATAACTCCCGCCGATGAACTCGATCAGAGCGGCGGGTTGTTGTGGACACAATTGCCAAATTGAGCCCCGCTGTTGCCAGCTCTTCATGCTGCAGTGAAACGGCTCAGCACCTGCTCGGCCTCGGCGACATGCGCTGGTCCATCCAGCAGATTGCTGAAAATGTGACGAACAACGCCGTCAGCATCAGCGATGTACGTCACTCGACCGGGGATCAGCCCGAGCGTTTTGGGAACCCCCATCAACTGACGCAATGCATTGCCGCGGTCACTGAGCAGAGGGAAGGGCAGGTTGTAGCGCTCCGCAAAACGACGATGGCTGACGTTGTCGTCACCGGACACTCCCCAAACCTCGGCTCCCAGCTCCTGGAAACGCGCGAAGCTGTCCCGAAAACCGCAGGCTTCTGCCGTGCATCCGGGGGTGTCGTCCTTGGGATAGAAAAACAACACCAGGGGGCGTTTGTCCCGCCCCATGCTGCTTCGCATGATGCCGTCCTGATCCTCAAGGCTGAAGGAAGGAAGGGCATCACCGATGGAGACCGCCATAACCAAGTCTGAACAATGCGACGACGTTAAGAACGCAACCCCGGCATCGGGTTGGAGAATGGTCTGGAAACGAACGTTGCTGGATTGGAGGACTCGACACAGCCGCGCCCTGCACCGACGCAGCTCGATCTTCTGAACGTGTTGCCAACAGCCGAGACAAGTTCTCCACCAACGCCAGAGCCAAGGCCAGAGCCAACGCCAGTGGCCCCGCAGGCAACCACGCCAAGCTCGTCAGCAGAACCAAAAAGCAAAGGGGTCATCTCCCTTGGCGATGGGCCAAAAGCTGAGACCGTGTTGATCCTGGACACTGAGACAACAGGTCTGGATCCAGAACAGGATCACTGCGTTGAAGTTGGCTGCATCCTTTTTGATGTTCCATCACGGTCTGTCCTGATTCAGCAGTCGTTCCTGCTGCCTGTGGAGACCAATGGCGCAGAGGCAATCAATCGAATACCAGCCCGGATTAGCCGTCTGCCCCAACCTTGGCAAGCAGGGCTTGCGTTCTTCATCCAGTTGGTGGAGGCATCCGATGTGGTGGTTGCCCATAACGCCGCCTTCGATCGGCAGTGGTTCGGACATGGTCTCCTGCCACCGATCACCAAGCCGTGGCTGTGCACCATGGACGACATCCGCTGGCCATCCCATCGGCAGCTCAAGCCCCGTCCATCTGTGCGGGATCTGGCTCTGGCCTATGGAATACCAGTCTGGGCTGCCCACCGCGCTTTGACGGATTGCATTTATCTGGCCGATGTTCTGGCGCGCTGTGACGACTTAGAGCAGCTGCTGAAGCACGGCATGGAACCACGCGTTCTGATGCGAGCCAAGGTGTCTTACGACAATCGTTCGCTCGCGAAGGATGCCGGTTTCCGCTGGAACGATCCACTCCCCGGTTGTTGGTCCAGACGGTTGAGTCCCCGAGAGGCTGCGGAGCTGCCTTTTGAAGTCACAGCCGTTGAGGACGAGCCCTGAACACGGCTGAAAACAAGCGACGTGTGCGCTTTTGCTTCAGCTTTCCGAAGTGACTGCGTTGTTTTGCACTGATTCCGGTGTGTCGAATCACTGTGAAGTCATGACTGCATTCATTCACCGTCAACACGGCGCTCCGCGGTCACGGTTGCGCACCTGGCAACAGGTTCGGACCTGGGCACGGCTGATCCGCGAAGCTGAGGCCCTATGGCATGTGGATGTACGTGCGCTGCATCGGGTAGCCGCGCTGGAACTGTCACAACTGCTTGAGGAAGTCCCTCCAGAACAACGGACACGCGTGAATCGCTGGTTGGTGCGTTACGACGTCGCCACACGCTTCAACAGGGACGAATCGCCGTGAACTTATTGCTTTCTTAACCTGTCTTAGGTCGAGGTTAACGACAAAAGGGTTCCAAGGATTCAAGCTAAGAAAGGTTCAACTCGATCTGAACAGGTGTTAAAGCAGAGCCTCAGCAAGTCGATCCTCGTCGTACCGACCTTGCTGGCCCTTGTCGCGTGCTCCAGTCAGCAAGCAACGATGCCACGGTTGAATGGTGCTGGAGCCACCTTCCCCTCCAAGATCTATCAGAACTGGTTCTCATCCTTGGCCAAGGATGGTGGAAGCCAAGTGAACTATGCCTCCGTTGGTTCGGGGACTGGTCGCAAATCCTTTATCGATGAGACCGTTGATTTCGGTGCTTCTGATGACCCGATGAAGGTCGAGGATATGGCCAAAGTCAAGCGGGGTGTGGTTCAGATCCCAATGGTTGGTGGCACCATCGCCTTTGGCTACAATAAACCAGGTTGTGATCTCCAATTAACCCAAGATCAGGCTGTTGGAGTCGCCCTGGGAACGGTGAAAGATTGGAAGGAACTGGGCTGTGACGCGGGTCCGTTGACATGGGTTCACCGCTCTGATGGCTCCGGCACCACAAAGGCCTTCACAAACTCAATGCAAGCCTTCTCACCGGCATGGACATTGGGCACGGGTAAATCAGTCAAATGGCCCGCTGGCGTTGGTGCCAAAGGGAACTCAGGCGTAGCAGGTGTGATTGAAAATAAGGAAGGATCCATTGGCTATGTGAACCAGTCCTTTATCAAGGGGAATGTCAAGGCGGCAAGCCTGCAGAACAAGTCCGGAGAGTTTGTTCTTCCCACCGAAGAATCAGGGGCAATCGCATTAAATGGGATTGAGCTTGATGAAAATCTTGCAGGAACAAACCCAAATCCAGAAGCGAAAGGAGCGTATCCAATCGCAACACTCACCTGGATCTTGGCCTACAAGACTGGAAATGGAGACAAAACAGAGGCCATTCGCAAGGCATTTAATCACATGTTGAGTGATGAATCACAAGGCAAGGCATCTGAATTGGGCTTTGTTCCCCTTAAAGGTGACATCATTTCCAAAGCAAAAGATGCGGTTGGACTTATTAGCGAATGACCATTGCTGA
>NZ_JBGKDS010000055.1:0-2763 GCF_042954325.1 Parasynechococcus sp.
CTTGTAATCGATGGGATCACCGGGCTTGATCGGCGAAAGACGCTTCTTGAAGAAGGAGCTGGACATGACTCAGGAACGGATGGAGGAAAGACGGACCTGCAAGGTCACTTGATCTCCTTGTGGAGCGTGGACTTGTTGCAGTGGGGACAGAACTTTTTGATCTCCAGCCGTTCGGTGGTGTTCCGGCGGTTCTTTTCCGTCGTGTAGCGAGACACGCCGGGTGAACGCTTGGCGGGATTGGACCGGCATTCGGTGCACTCGAGAGTGATAACGATCCGGACGCCCTTGTTCTTGGCCATAAAGGACGTTGCGCCGCAGGTGCGAAGCGAATTGACAAACATCGAGCTTACCCCCTGACCCGACAGGCCATGAACAGCTCTCCCAGGGGGAGTTCCTAAGATCGCGCGCTGTCTGGCTTTGATCCGATGCGGGTATCCATCTCCTGGCTGAAGCAGCTGGTCCAGGTGAATGAATCCGTGGACGATCTGTCAGAGCGTCTCTCCATGGCTGGCTTTGAGGTGGACGACGTCGATGACCTCAGCGCCCGGGCCAAGGGCGTGGTGGTCGGACACGTGCTGGAGCGGGACAAACACCCCAATGCAGACAAGCTCAGCGTCTGCAGCGTGGATGTCGGAGCTCAGGAGCCAATTCAGATCGTGTGTGGTGCGAGCAACGTTCGTGCCGGCATCCATGTTCCGGTGGCGATGGTCGGAGCCACCCTCCCCGCCGTTGGCTTGACGATCAAAGCCGGCGAATTGCGGGGTGTCGCCAGCAACGGAATGATCTGCTCCCTGACTGAGCTGGGCCTAACAGAGCAATCCGACGGCATCGCCATCCTGGATGAGCTTCAGGAATCGCTGCCACCAAGCGGGTCCCCTGTGGCGCCCCTACTGGGACTCGACGACACCGTTCTGGAACTGGCGATCACCGCCAATCGCCCCGACGGCCTGTCCATGGTCGGGATTGCACGAGAGGTGGCGGCCCTGACCGGTGGAGAGCTGAGCCTGCCGGAACTTGATCTAGATCCCAGCACCACCCCATTGAACGCAGAACTGGACGGCTGCTTCTACTCCGTCACCAGGATCGAGGGCGTGGATGGTTCCAAGCCTTCACCCAACTGGCTGCAGCAACGGCTCGAGCGTGGCGGTGTGAACAGCGTGAATGCCGTGGTCGACGTCACCAATCTGGTGATGCTGGAGCAGGGGCAGCCCCTCCACGCCTTTGATGCCGATGCGCTGGAACAACTAACCGGTCAACCGGTGGATGCCAACAGTTTTGGTGTTCGCGCCGCTCGGGAGGGTGAAACCTTTATCGGCCTGGATGATCAGGAAAGAAGCCTCGACAGCCGTGTTCAGGTCGTCACTTGCCATGACCGGCCTGTGGCCGTCGCCGGGGTGATGGGGAGTCTGGAAAGTGGGGTCAACGCGCAAACACGCAACATCTGGCTGGAATCAGCCCTCTTTGCTCCACCACGGGTTCGCCAGTCTGCCCGTGCCCTGGGGTTGCGCACGGATGCAAGCAGCCGTTTCGAAAAGGGCCTGCCAGTGGAGATGACCCTGGCCTGTTCGGCTCGGGCCTCAGCGTTGTTGAACCAGGAGTTCGCCTGCACCGAGACCGGCCGCTGGGTGGGGGGGGACGGTCCCGCCGTACCCACGTCAGTGATGTTGCGTCGGATAGCACTGCATCAACTGCTTGGGCCTCTCGACGGGCCGAACGGCGCAGAAGATCTTGATGACCACAGCATTGAGACCTGTTTGTCTGCCCTGGGCTGCCAGCTCACACCCCATGACGAGGGCTGGCAGGTCATTGCGCCCCCGTCAAGACGGCAAGACCTACACCGTGAAGTCGATCTGATTGAAGAAGTGGCCCGCCTGGTCGGCTTCGACCGTTTCGGAGCACATCTCCCTGATCCCCTTGAACCCGGGGCACTCACCCCGCGCCAGCAGGCTGAACGTCGGTTGCGGCAGCTGTTCTGTGCAACGGGTCTGCAGGAGGTGACCACCCTGTCGCTCGTTCCGGCTTCAGAGCAGGAACAGCGCATCGCCATCAGCAACCCTTTGCTGGCGGACACAAGTCATCTGCGAACCAACCTCTGGGAGGAACATCTGCAGATCTGCGTGCGCAACCTCAAAGCATCCCAGCGGGGCTGTTCCCTCTTTGAAATCGGCAACACCTACAGCGGATCCCCTGAAGCAGTCAGCCAGACCGCTGTACTCGGTGGCGTGATTTGCGGAGATCGGCGCCTCTCCATCTGGAAAACCAGTGGTAAGACGCAGGCACCTGACTACTTCCAGGCCCGTGGTGTTCTGACCAGGGTGATGGAAACCCTGCAACTGGAGCTGTCCGACCGTCGCCTGTCTGACGATCCACGACTGCATCCCGGCCGGGCAGCCACCTTGGTGCTTGAGGGACGCCCACTGGGCTGTTTCGGTCAGCTGCACCCTGCTCTGGCTGAGGAGCTGGATCTCCCCGAAGCCACATATCTCTTTGAACTGGATCTAACGCGTCTATTGGATGCCGCAACCCGTAGCAACCGTTGGACTCCGTCCTTCAAGCCTTATCCAACGGTGCCCTTCAGTGAGCGGGATCTTGCCGTCGTGGTTGACCGTTCCAGTGCAGCGGCGGATTTGATCCAAGCCATCCGAAAAGCGGGCAAGCCCCTGTTGGAGCAGGTGGAGCTGGTGGACCGCTTTGAGGGCGACCAACTGGGTGACAACAAGGTGAGCCAGGCCTTCCGCCTGCGTTACCGCGGCAAAAACGAGA
>NZ_JBGKDS010000056.1:0-7897 GCF_042954325.1 Parasynechococcus sp.
TTGAAGTGGGCCATGGTGCGCAGGCCGGTGCGTGCGTTGAACTTGTCGATCTGATCGGTGTCCGCCGATCGGTTGGCAACGACGCCGCCGAGGCGAACCTTGTAGTTCTTGGCTTTGGCTTGAATGGCTTGCACGATCCGGTTCATCGCGAAGATGGAATCGAAGTCGTTGGCGGTCACGATCAGGCAGTAGTTGGCATGTTGCAGCGGTGCAGCAAAACCTCCACACACCACATCGCCCAGCACATCAAAGATGACGACATCGGTGTCTTCAAGGAGGTGGTGCTCCTTCAGCAATTTGACGGTCTGACCTGTGACATAGCCCCCGCAACCGGTCCCTGCAGGCGGTCCGCCGCTTTCCACGCACTGCACACCGTTGAAGCCGGTGAAGACAAAATCTTCAGGCCTGAGCTCTTCGCTGTGAAAATCGACTTCCTCGAGGATGTCGATCACCGTGGGCACCATCTTGTGCGTCAGCGTGAAGGTGCTGTCGTGCTTGGGGTCGCAGCCGATCTGTAGCACCCGTTTCCCCAGCTTGGAAAAGGCTGCGGACAGGTTCGAGGAGGTGGTGGATTTGCCGATCCCGCCTTTGCCATAAACCGCAATCACCAGGGTTTCTTCCTGGATGTTCAAGGAGGGGTCCTGGTGGACCTGCACACTTCCTTCGCCGTCGGTTGGCCGCGTCAGGGTCGTGGTCATGCAGCGACCTTATGCAAGAGGTTTGATCTCATTCAACAGCAGCAGATCTGCCTTGGCTGGGATTCACTAAGAAATGAAAGATCCGGGTGGGCATGTTGTGACAGTTGCCACAATTTGTTGGCCAAGGCGAAAATAAATGAGTGTTAGTACTCAGGTTTTCTGGGCTCTGATGTCCCATGCATGACACTGTTGCCCTGGTTCAAGGGGTCGGGGCGTGCTTGCCGATCTGGTGATCATTGGCGATCACATTGTTGGCAAAAAATCGCACCCGATTCTTTATGAGGTTGAGAAATTTCCCTGTGTCTTTTGGGGCCCCTTGAACACCATCCCGAGGCAGGGTGCTTAGGCCTTGTAGTGCGCTTTTGCGTCGTAGAGCGTTTCGCTGTTGATTTCTTTGCAGCCCACTTCCCGGGCATAGGCCTCAGCATTGCGGCGTACCTTCCCGCGAACAAAGAAAGGAATTTTTTTCAGTTCGGCTTCCCCATCGGCTGTCCACGTCAGAGCATGTCCGGCCCGGTCTGCACTGTCGCGCTCCGGCGCTTCGGAAGCCGCTCCGGAACCGCCCGCATGGCCGAGGTGGCTTTGATGGCCATCGACGAATTCAAAGTCGTGGCGGAACATTCCAATGAGATGTTCTTCCAATCCCATCATCAGTGGGTGGACCCAATCGTCAAAAATCACGTTGGCGCCCTCCCAACCCATGTGAGGACTGGTTCGCGCTGGAACGTCCTGCACGTGCATGGGGGTGCTGATCACAGCACAGGGGAGACCGAGTCGCTTGGCGCTGTGGCGTTCCATTTGTGTTCCGAGCACCAGCTCCGGAGCGGCTTCGGCCATCGCCGCTTCCACCGCCAAGTAGTCATCACTGATCAAAGCCTCCAAGCCAAGAGCCTTGGCGGCGGCGCGCACCGGCCGGGCCATTTCGCGGCTGTAGGTGCCAAGACCAACCACCTCAAAGCCCAGTTCTTCTTTGCAGATCCGGGCGGCGGCGAGGGCGTGGGTGCCATCTCCGAAGATGAACACGCGTTTCCCGGTCAGATAGGTGGAGTCGACCGACTCGGAATACCAGGGAAGCCGTGAGCGCCGGTAGCCCTCATCCGGGGAGGGGGGCTCCAGTCCGAGTAGGCCGTGCACCTCGACCAGGAAGTCGTGCGTTGCCCCCACTCCAATCGGAACGGTTCGGGTGAAGGGCATTCCGAAATTGCGTTCCAGCCAGCTGCAGGTGGATTCACCGACTTCCGGGTACAAACAGACGTTCAGATCTGACGTTGGTAGGCGCAGGATGTCGTCAACACCTGCTCCAAGGGGGGCCACCACGGCGACATCAATGCCGTGCATCGTCAGCAGTTTTTGAACCTCCAGGACGTCATCACGACAGCGAAACCCCAGCAGTGACGGGCCGATCAGGTTGACCCGGGGGCGTCGCCCCTCCCCTTGCCATGTTGTGGCTGAATGTTCAGGACGTTCGGGCAGCTGCGGTTTCAGCAGATTCCTGACCAATTGGTAGAACGTCTCCGAGGCGCCCCAGTTCTCTTTTTTGCTGTAGGCGGGGAGTTCAAGGTTCACCACCGGCATCGACAGTCCCATGCCTTGGGCGAGCGCGCCTGGTTGGTCCTGAATCAATTCCGCCGTACAGCTCTCACCCACCAAGAGCGCGTCCGGTTGAAAACGTTCAGCGGCTTCGCGGACATGCCGCTTCACCAGTTCTGCGGTGTCTCCCCCCAGATCACGGGCCTGAAACGTGGTGTAAGTGACTGGCGGGCGCTCGCTACGCCGTTCGATCATCGTGAACAACAGATCGGCATAGGTGTCGCCCTGCGGAGCATGCAGGACGTAGTGCACGCCCTTCATTGAGGCTGCGATTCGCATGGCACCCACGTGGGGGGGGCCTTCGTAGGTCCAGAGGGTGAGTTGCATCAGGTCAGACGTGCACGGGTTGGTCTGGATTGATCGGGTGCAGCCCCGAATGAATGCGTTGCCGTCGGCGCAGCGGTCGTGAGAACAGTTCGGCCAAGTCCCCGGCTTGATCGATGCCGTGGATGGGGCTGAAAACCAGTTCGATCGACCACTTGGTGGCAATGCCCTCTGCCTCGAGAGGATTGGCAAGCCCCATGCCGCACACCACCAGATCGGGTTGGCTCTCCCGCACACGATCCAATTGCTGCTCCACGTGCTGGCCTTCCATCACGGGGGTGCTGTCCGGCAGCAAGGCCAGCTCATGGCTCATTTGCTCGCGGTTGAGATATGGGGTTCCAACCTCCACAAGCTCCATTCCGCATTCCCGTTGGAGGAACCGGGCCAGGGGGAGCTCCAGCTGGGATTCCGGTAGAAGGAAAATCCGCTTCCCTTCCAAGATCTCTCGGTGGGGCTTGAGGGCCATGCGAGCGCGTTCGACCAGTGGATCGAGCACCTCGTTCACCCGTTCGATCGGAACATCGAAGGCTGATGCTCCGGTCTCCATCCAGCGTCGACTGCCTTCGGCACCCAAGGGGAATGGAGCCACCAAGACATTGGCTCCACGGTCTCTGAGTCGACGGGCGGTGTCGCTGAGGAAAGGCTGTGTGAGCAGAACGGTGGTGCCGGGGCCCACGGGGGGGAGGTCCGTTGAGCTCCTGGGGGGGAGGCTGCGCACCGTGTCGATGCCAAGCCGACCGAACAGGTGGATCAGCCTGTCTTCGACGGCGTCGGCGAGGGTCCCCACCAGCAACAGTTGTCGTTCATCGCTGCTGGGGAGCAGGGGCACCAGAGCCGACAAGGCTCCGTCTTCTCCTTGGGTGAATGTTGTTTCGATCCCGCTTCCGGAGTAATTCACCACCCGCACTCGGCCGTGCAAGTCGTCATTCAGCCGCTCGGCGGCCCGGGCCAAGTCCAGCTTGATGACTTCGCTTGGACAGGACCCCACCAAGAACAAGGTGCGGATCTCAGGGCGCCGCTGCAGTAGCTCTTTGCAGACCCGGTCCAGTTCGTCATGGGCATCGGCGAGGCCCGCAAGATCGCGTTCGCTGAGAATCGCTGTGCCAAACCGAGGCTCGGCGAAGATCATCACTCCCGCGGCGCTCTGAATGAGGTGGGCGCAGGTGCGCGAGCCCACCACCAGAAAAAAGGCATCGGGCATGCGCCGATGCAGCCAGACGATTGAGGTGAGACCACAGAACACCTCCCGCGGTCCGGATTCCTTAAGAAGGGTTGGTCCCGACATCAGGTCCTCCGAACGTCTCACCATCAAGCTGGCCGGATGATCCGATTCGCGCCAGGTGACTGCGGAAACTCTTTGGGATCAGAGCCGACGGCGGAAACCGTCGTAGCGATCGCTGTCGTCCACTTTGCTCAAGCGCCAGACGTTGCGGCTGACCCGTCGGGCCACCAGGCCTCCGCGTTCGACCCGCTCGGTCCCCGGCTTGGCGCCGAGCAGAAGGCTCACATCGGCGGTTGTGAGTGGTGCTCCGGTGTCAATCGCCAGCTGGGTGAGTTCCAGGCGCTGACGCAGCTGACGCAGCTGTTCCGTCTCTGCATTGACCGGTGCATCCAGCCAAGGGAGTTCGACATGCCCCTCCTTGGCCAGGCGTTGCATCAGTCCGAAACTGACCATGCCCAGGGCCTGCTCAGGGTTCACTTCAGGAAGGGCCATGGTCTCCAGGTGTGAATGAGCGGACGGTATCGGCTCTGACTGCGGACGCAAGCGCAGATCCTTTTCGGCCGAACGGCTCTGGATCGATCGATGTCCAGTACACTCCCCGCCATGACCCGATTCGCCAGCTTCGAGGAACGGGAGCGGCGGCACGGAGGCAGCGCTCTCGTTACCGGCACTGAGGTGCACCCCCAGGCTGGGGGTGCCAGCTGTGTTGTGACCACCGATAGCGAGTCACCAAGGCTGCTTCGGCAGAACAGTCATGTGCAGTCGATTGAGCTGCGGACGTACGTCTTTATTGATTCGCTGCAGCCCCAGTTAGCGGCTTACATGGGATCGGTCAGTCAGGGCTTTCTTCCGATCCCTGGGGATGCCTGCCTCTGGATGGAAGTGTCACCGGGCATGGCGGTTCACCGTGTCACTGACATTGCCCTCAAGGCCAGCAATGTCCGCCTCGGACAGATGGTGGTTGAGCGGGCGTTCGGTTCGATGGCTCTGTACCACCGGGATCAGAGCACCGTTCTGCACTCCGGCGATGTTGTGCTGGAAGCGATTGGCAGTTCCATTGAGCAACGCAGCCCAGCGGACGTCAGCTGGACGGAAGTGATCCGTGCGATCACCCCCGACCATGCTGTTTTGATCAACCGTCAGAACCGCCGCGGTTCGATGATCGAAGCCGGCATGAGCATGTTCATCCTTGAAACAGAACCGGCCGGATATGTCCTGATTGCGGCCAATGAGGCCGAAAAGTCTTCCAACATCACGCTGGTGGACGTCAAGGCCGTTGGTGCCTTCGGTCGTCTCACCCTGGCGGGACGTGAGGGGGATGTTGAGGAAGCTGCCGCAGCAGCGATGCGTGCCATCGAATCGGTGAACCGCCGCTCAGCCTTCCGCTGATGGGAAGCCGTCGATGCGCGGCCGATGGCTCTGCACCGAACTAGAGGAGCCTGAGGTGAGTGCGGAGGTCTGGGGCCAGAGCTCGCGCGGCTTTGCCACGGCTGCCCAGGCGGGACAATTGCGCTGGATTCATGGCGCCATAGCTGCATCCGGCTTCGCGGATCCACAGCAATGACTCGAATCCTCCGCCTGCGTAGGCAGGGGCATGAAGGATCTCCCCCCAGCTAACACCTTCGGATGACGCCACGCAGGTGCCGTCGGGCGCGCTGAGAACCATCGTGCTGCGAAAACAGGCACTTCGATACGGCGTGCCACCCAGCGCGTTGAGCAGGCGTTTGATTTTGGCGTCGTTGCCTTCGGCATAACGGGCTGAATACAGCCCTGGGGCCCCATGAAGGCTGTCGACCTCGAGGCCGGAATCATCGGCCAAGGCCCATCCGTTGGTGCGGCCTGCAGCGGCCACAGCCTTCAACGTTGCGTTCTCGAGATAGGTCGACCCTGTCTCCTCAACGTCCAGGTCGGACGGTTGCAGCTGCACATCCATGTTGAGGGGGGCAAGCATCGCCTCAATCTCGGCCACCTTGATGGGGTTGCCACTGGCGATGGTTAGACGAGGCCTCAAATCGCGGTCGCAAGCGACCACCATTGTGTGCTGCGGATTGGCTTATTCGGTAAAGGTCTGAACTTCAAGTGTCACGAAGTGGCATGGGTTGAACATTCCACCCCTCGGCGGCAAGGCCGTGGGACCACTCCGTGGGCGGAAAATATTCAGCGCGTGACGTCCGCGCAACGCTATGTGGTGGTGTGATCACATGAACGCCAACAGCAGTCCAGAACAGACACAGACAGGGTGATCAGGTCTGCTTATCAGGTTCACTATGGACAGTGATCGCGAGAAAGCCCCAAAACGCTTGACGGCATGGGTGGTGACAGACCAATGTCCCCGACGAACATTCCACCCCTTTCCCCGGTAGGCAATGGCTAACGAAACCATGGGCATCGCTCTCGGCATGATCGAGACACGCGGCCTGGTTCCCGCGATTGAGGCTGCTGATGCCATGACCAAGGCTGCCGAAGTGCGCCTGATCGGTCGTGAGTTCGTCGGCGGTGGTTACGTGACCGTTCTGGTCCGCGGCGAAACCGGTGCTGTGAACGCTGCAGTGCGTGCTGGCGCAGACGCTTGTGAGCGTGTTGGTGACGGCCTGGTGGCTGCTCACATCATTGCTCGCCCCCACCGCGAAGTGGAGCCTGCATTGGGCAACGGCAATTTCCTTGGTCAAAAGGACTGAGACCCACTGAGCCTCGAATGAGGCCATCACGTCTCACCCCCCTCTTCACCGATTAACGGAGATTTCCCATGAGCAAGAAGTACGACGCTGGGGTCAAGGAGTACAGGGACACTTACTGGACTCCTGATTACGTTCCCCTAGACACCGACCTGCTGGCCTGCTTCAAGTGCACCGGCCAAGAAGGTGTCCCCAAAGAAGAAGTGGCAGCTGCTGTTGCTGCTGAATCTTCAACTGGTACCTGGTCCACTGTGTGGTCCGAGCTCCTCACCGACCTCGACTTCTACAAAGGACGTTGCTACCGCATCGAAGACGTTCCTGGTGACAAGGAGGCTTTCTATGCCTTCATCGCTTACCCCCTCGACCTGTTCGAAGAGGGTTCCATCACCAACGTTCTGACCTCCTTGGTCGGTAACGTCTTCGGCTTCAAAGCTTTGCGCCACCTGCGTCTGGAAGATATCCGCTTCCCGATCGCTTTCATCAAGAGCTGCTACGGCCCGCCAAACGGCATCGCCGTTGAGCGCGACCGCATGAACAAGTACGGCCGCCCTCTTCTGGGTTGCACCATCAAGCCAAAACTTGGTTTGAGCGGCAAGAACTATGGCCGTGTTGTCTATGAGTGCCTGCGTGGCGGTCTGGACTTCACCAAGGACGACGAGAACATCAACTCCCAGCCCTTCCAGCGTTGGCAGAACCGCTTCGAATTCGTTGCGGAAGCCATCAAGCTGGCTGAGCAGGAGACCGGTGAGCGCAAGGGTCACTACCTCAACGTGACCGCGAACACTCCCGAAGAGATGTATGAGCGCGCTGAGTTCGCCAAAGAACTCAACATGCCAATCATCATGCATGACTTCATCACCGGTGGCTTCACCGCCAACACCGGTTTGTCGAAGTGGTGTCGTGCGAACGGCATGCTGCTGCACATTCACCGTGCCATGCACGCTGTGATTGACCGCCATCCCAAGCACGGCATTCACTTCCGCGTTCTCGCCAAGTGTCTGCGTTTGTCAGGTGGTGACCAACTCCACACCGGCACCGTGGTCGGAAAGCTGGAAGGTGATCGTCAGACCACCCTCGGCTATATCGACCAGCTCCGCGAATCCTTCGTTCCTGAAGATCGCAGCCGCGGCAACTTCTTCGATCAGGACTGGGGGTCCATGCCTGGTGTGTTCGCCGTTGCTTCCGGCGGTATCCACGTGTGGCACATGCCCGCACTGGTCGCCATCTTCGGTGACGACTCCGTGCTGCAGTTCGGTGGTGGTACCCACGGTCACCCCTGGGGCTCCGCAGCTGGTGCTGCTGCCAACCGTGTGGCCCTCGAGGCCTGCGTCAAGGCACGCAACGCTGGTCGCGAGATCGAGAAAGAAAGCCGCGACATCCTCATGGAA
>NZ_JBGKDS010000057.1:0-15369 GCF_042954325.1 Parasynechococcus sp.
CGGTGGCAGTTCAACACCAACGCCGGCATCCCGCAGTTGATGGGCGGCGGTCCTCACCAGCACGAAGGCTTCGGCTGGGGTGAGTTGCATCGCTTCGGGCGTGGCACTTTCCAGGCCCCGTTCAATCGCCGGGAACACCGCTAGGGCGCGGCCAAGCCCCTCCAGCAGCACCTCACCGGGTTGCTCCACCGTGATTTCACCGAGTTGCAGCTGGCTGGCGCCCGAGGCCCAGGCGGCGGCGGCCGGCAGCTTCAGGCTGGGGTCGGCTTCCGCTTGCAGGGCAAAGCGCAGGTCCCAGAGGTCTTCGCCTTCCGGTGGGGTGAACAGTTCCAGGCAGGTGCGGGCTGCGGCGAAGTCCCTGGCGATCCCTTCTCGCCAGTGGTGGCTTGCTGCGGCCAGGCGTTCGGCCTCCTCTTCCCCGATCTCGATCACGCCGGTGTCCGATCCCAGCGCCTCTTGCCAGCGCGTCAGCAGTGGATCGAGGCCGTCTGGGTTCGGCTGGAAATCCTTGCGCAGCTGGGCATCCACCAGGTCCTCCAGCAACGTCGCCACCCGCAGGCGGCCGCTGCGCGGTCGGCAGCAGGCCACTGGGTTGGCGGCACGCATGGCTTCGGGCCGCAGCCGCGTGGTGCGGTTGCTGCGTCGCCCCATCGGTTCGCGCCAGGGCAGGGCACAGGTGGCGACCAGAGGCAGGCAGTTGGCGAGGTCCTCAAGTCGGCGGCGGTCCTCTTCCCGATTGAGCAGCGGCACCCAACGGGCCCGGTGGGGGTAACCCTCGCCTTTGCTCAGTTCCACTTGCGGAATCCAGCGCCCGCGGGCCACCAGGCTGAGGGCCCAGCGCTGCAGGTGACTCCACCAGCGCAATTCATCGGCCAGATCGGGATGGCTTCCGGAGAGGGGCAGTCGGGACAGCCAATCGGTGGCGGCGGTGGGATCCACGGCCAGCCCCTGCACCTGCCAGGGCCACCATTCGGTTTGCTTGGGAATCGGTTCCCCGGCCTGCATGGGCAGCCCGGTCCAGCCGGGCTCGTCGCCGCTGGACGGCGCGCTGGTTTTGCTGCGGCTTTTGCGGGGCTTGACCGTCCGGCTCGGCAGGGTCAGGCACGCGGTGGCATCAATGCTGGAGCTGGGCAGCAGATCTCGTTCGTTCAGCCAAGCCTTGAGGTCGTCGCTGGCCAGCGTGAAGGGATGCAGGGCGGGGGTCATTCCCGGCCCTTCGGGTTGGGCCACACGCCAGGTATCCGCCCAGATCAGCAAAGCGGGCTGACCTGAGCTGGAGGAAGAACGGATGGCTGGAAGCCAGGTGGCGTGCAGCAGGCTCATGGCCGCGACGCAGAACAGAAACGATCCAGTCCTTGGAGCAGGAGAGCGCTACCGATCAGCGGCAGCCAAGCCTGAAAGAACTGCATACATATTGATGTCAGGCCATCGGCGTGCCAGTTGTCAAGGGGTACGGCCATTCCCAGGCTGCGGATGCCACACACGGCACCGACCAGGCCCGCCTGCAGGTGGCTGTCATTCGGATCGACCCGTTGCAGGTGAAAGGCCAGCAGGCCATAGAACAAGCCACAGCCGCCGGACCGCACGGCGGGCTCCAGTCCCCAGATCAGGCCGATCAGTCCAGCCATCAGGCCGGCCAGCACAGCCCAGGCAATCGACTGCAGACGCAGCTGGGCCCGTGACTCGGACGTGTTCGGCTGTTCAGCCACGGATGGCGGAGGCTCTCGGGCGATCATGACGGCAGGATCCCCGTCTTGTTCCATGGCCGCCGCCGCATCGTCGTCTTCTGCAGCGTCCGCTCCCCGCAGCGGTGAGGAGATCCGCGAGGCTTTCCTGAACTTTTACGCCGAGCGTGGGCACAAGCGCATGGCCAGTGCCTCGTTGATCCCCGAGGACCCGACGGTGTTGCTCACGATTGCCGGCATGTTGCCGTTCAAGCCGGTGTTCCTCGGTCAGCAGGAGCGGCCGGCGCCACGGGCCACCAGCTCCCAGAAGTGCATTCGCACCAACGACATCGAGAACGTGGGCCGCACGGCCCGGCATCACACGTTCTTCGAGATGCTCGGCAATTTTTCCTTTGGGGATTATTTCAAGCAGCAGGCGATCGAGTGGGCCTGGGAGCTGAGTACGCAGGTCTACGGCATCGACCCGAAGAATCTTGTGGTGAGCGTCTTCCGCGAGGACGACGAAGCGGAGCAGATCTGGCGCGAGGTGGTGGGGGTGAACCCCAAGCGGATCATCCGCATGGATGAAGCGGACAACTTCTGGGCCTCCGGCCCCACCGGTCCCTGCGGCCCCTGTTCCGAGATCTATTACGACTTCAAGCCAGAGCTGGGGGATGACGGCATCGATCTCGAGGACGACGACCGTTTCATCGAGTTCTACAACCTCGTGTTTATGCAGTACAACCGCGACGCTGAGGGCACCCTCACGCCGCTGGCGAACCGCAACATCGATACGGGGATGGGGCTGGAGCGGATGGCCCAGATCCTCCAGAAGGTTCCCAATAACTACGAAACCGATCTGATCTTCCCGCTGATCAAGGCAGCAGCGGATCTGGCGGGGGTCGACTACCACCACCTCGACGACAAGGGCAAGACGTCGCTCAAGGTGATCGGAGACCACAGCCGGGCGGTCACCCAATTGATCTGCGATGGAGTAACCGCCAGCAATCTCGGCCGTGGCTACATCCTGCGGCGTCTGCTGCGCCGCGTGGTGCGCCATGGACGCTTGCTCGGCATCACCAAGCCGTTCCTGGTCACGATGGGTGAGGCGGCGATTGCCCTGCTGAAGGGCGCCCACCCCAGTGTGGTGGAACGTCAGGAGGTGATCCTGGACGAACTCCAGCGTGAGGAAGCCCGTTTTCTGGAAACCCTTGAGCGCGGCGAGAAGCTGCTGGCGGAGGTGTTGGCCAGCAAGCCCAGCCAGATTTCCGGTGCCCAGGCCTTTGAGCTGTACGACACCTATGGCTTCCCGCTGGAGCTGACCCAGGAGATCGCTGAAGAGCAGGGACTCACGGTGGATCTCGCCGGCTTTGAGGCGGCGATGGAGGAGCAGCGTCAGCGGGCGAAGGCCGCGGCGGTGAGCATTGACCTCACCCTGCAGGACGCCATCGATCAGGTGGCCTCCGAGCAAAGCGCCACCACCTTCAATGGTTATGACGCCCTCGACCAAACCAGCACGGTGCAGGCCTTGGTGGTGAATGGCGAACCAGCGACCGTGGCCTCAGCCGGGGATGCGGTGCAGATCGTGCTGGATGCCACGCCGTTTTATGGAGAGGGCGGCGGCCAGGTCGGCGACCGCGGGGTGTTCACCGGCAAGGATGTGATTGTCGCGATCGAGTCGGTCAGCCGAACCCGTGACGTGTTCGTCCATGCCGGTCGGGTGGAACGGGGTCAGCTGGCCGTAGGGGATGGGGTCACGGCCCAGGTGGATCGCGCGTGCCGGCGTCGGGCTCAGGCGAATCACACCGCCACCCACCTCCTCCAGGCTGCGCTCAAGCAGGTGGTGGATCCGGGCATCGGTCAGGCCGGTTCCCTGGTGGATTTCGATCGCCTTCGCTTCGACTTCCATTGCCCCAAGGCCGTGAGTGCCGATCAGCTGGCCCAGATCGAAACGTTGATTAATGGCTGGATCAGTGCGGCCCATCGCCTCGAGGTGCAAGAGATGGCGATCGATCAGGCCAAGGCGGCTGGGGCTGTGGCGATGTTTGGCGAGAAATACGCCGATGTGGTGCGTGTCGTCGACGTGCCCGGGGTGTCGATGGAACTGTGCGGTGGTACCCATGTGGCCAACACCGCCGAGATCGGATTGTTCAAGGTCGTCGCTGAAAGCGGTGTTGCCGCTGGGATCCGCCGCATTGAGGCGGTGGCCGGCGCTGCGGTGCTGCCTTATCTCAATGAGCGTGATGCCGTGGTGAAGCAGCTGGGGGATCGTTTCAAGGCCCAGCCCGGTGAAATCGTCGACCGGGTGATGGCTTTGCAGGACGAGCTCAAGGCCACAGGCAAGGCTTTGGCGGCGGCCCAGGCGGAGCTGGCGGTCGCCAAGTCAGCCGCC
This sequence comes from Parasynechococcus sp., assembly GCF_042954325.1. GTDB lineage: Bacteria > Cyanobacteriota > Cyanobacteriia > PCC-6307 > Cyanobiaceae > Parasynechococcus. Next base: position 4,057 of record NZ_JBGKDS010000057.1, read on the forward strand.
TTGGCGGCCAAGGCTGTGGCCTGCGGTGACTATCAGCTGCTGGTGGAACGTCTCGATGCGGTGGATGGGGCTGGTCTGCAGGGAGCGGCGCAGAGCCTTGCTGAACAGCTGGGGGATGCGGCGGCGGTGGTGCTGGGTGGCCTGCCGGACCCTGCCGATCAGGGCAAGGTGATCCTGGTGGCAGCCTTTGGCAAGGAGGTCATCGCCGCCAAGCTTCAGGCCGGTAAGTTCATCGGTGGCATCGCCAAGCTGTGCGGCGGCGGTGGTGGCGGGCGTCCGAACCTGGCGCAGGCCGGAGGCCGCGATGGTGCGGCCCTGGATGGAGCGCTGGAGCAGGCTCGAACTGAACTCAACTCAGCGCTTGAGGCGGTTTGACGCGATTGGCCGGAGGTTCAGTGACCTTCGACGACTTTGTTTTGTCCCTGTGTTTAAGCCTTGAGGACGTTGTTGGAAATACAATTGCGGCCTGCGCTGAGTGCGCTTTCAAGGCGATATTGGCGGTGATTGTTGTAGGGCTTCCAGTTGATCGGCGGCCTCGGCGATCGAATGGCGATGCTGGCGAAGGGCTGAACAGCTCTGTGCGAGAAGGCTGTGATCTCCGCTCGCTGCGGCTTGGATTCCATCGAGTAGGTGGCCCACCAACTCGTTCCCCTGGAGGCAGCGCTGACTGCTCAGCCGCAGCAGTTCGATCGACAAATCGGTGTCAAACAGCATGGCTTGAAGGAGATGATCGCCGGCGACGGCGACCAACGTTGCAGGCCCACCGAGCACCCTGACATCGGCGGAGTGCAGGCCATTGCCGAACAGTCCCATCTCCCCCAGGAGTTCTTCTGCTTCCACAACGGCCAGGGTGTGGGGTGTCTCGTCGTTTTGTCGGATCTGGATCGCCACGCTGCCTGCGGTGAGCAGAAGGACGCGTTTGGCGGGCTCTCCTTGGCGCAGCAACAGTTCGCCGGCTTCGGCGGTGAAGGTTTCGGTCACGATGTCGCTGTCATGGGCCGCCAGTAGCAGCTTCATCCGCTCTCGCACCATGGTGCGCTGCGTTTCGATCCCCCACATCAACGGCCCTGCGGCGTGATCTCATCCTGCTCTGCCCGCTGCTGTTCGGCTACGGCGAATGGGGTTCGGCTGGATGTCGGTCGGGAGTGTTGCGGTTCCGCTCAGCTCCAGCTTTGGTAGGGACGTCCATCGGCGCAGGTATGGCCGCTTTTACATCAGAGCAGCTGCAGAGCCTCACGCTCTTTTCCGGCCTAAGTGAGGAGAACTGTGAGCAGCTGCTGAACCGCCATCTCCAAAGCAGCCATGCTCCCGATCAAGTGTTCGTGATGGAGCAGGACTGGGGTGAATCGGTTTTCCTGCTCCTCTCCGGTTTGGCCAAGGTGCGCACCTACACCGCCGACGGTGATGAGGTGGTGATGTCTGTGCTCGGTGCTGGAGACGTTTTTGGTGAGATGGCGGCACTCGATGGGGCCGCCCGCTCTGCCGATGTCGTGGCTCTCAGCTCCTTGGAGCTGGTCAAGTTGCGGGCGGCGCCTTTCACGGCGTTGTTGCAGGAGCAGTCCGCCTTCGCCTTGGCGTTGGCTCGGTTGGAAGCATCCCGGCTCCGTGACCTGAACCAGCGTTTTGCTTTGCAGAGTGCTGACGCCACAGCGCGTCTGCTCGATTCTTTGGCGTATCTGGCGCGCAAGAGTGCTCCAGATGGCGATGCAACGGCGGAGATCCCTGCTTTGCCGCAAAAGGAGATCGCTTTGATCGCCGGTCTGGCTCGGGAGACCGCCTCGCGGACGTTGAGCAAACTGCGCGCCCGCGGCACGGTGACCGACACCCAGGCCGGTGGTCTGCAGTTGGTTGATCTCGAGCCGTTGATCAAGCGGGGACTGCTTCCACGTGGATAGGTCAAAGCGAGGAGCCAGGCCAAGGGCCTGTTGAATTCCTGCCTGGATCGGCCACGATGGATTTCAGTAATCCTGAGGCTGGATGCTCGCTGCAGCTGTCCCTGCGGATCAACCTCTCCAGTTGATCCTGTTGCTGCTGATGGGGCATTTCGTGGCGGATTTCTCGCTCCAAACCGATCGAATGGCGGTGGAGAAGTGCCCCGGTAAGGACGTCATTCTCAATTGGCGCTGGTGGCTGTCTGCCCATGCCGCCACCCATGGTTTTCTGGTTGCGGTGATCACGGGCGTGCCCCTGCTCGGTCTTGCGGAATGGGTCACCCACGCCTTGATCGATTACGGCAAATGCCGTTTGCACTATTCGTTGCTGATTGATCAGGGTCTGCACTGGGGGTGCAAGCTGATCTGGGCGTCGCTGGTCATCGCTTTGGCCTGAGATGCCTGCGTTGCCCTCCCTTGTCGGATCTGTGGTCCTGTTGACCCTGCTTTGGGTCCTGACCTTTGTGCTGGGTCGGGTTCGGGTGCTTCAGAGCTGGCGCTACAGCCGCTGGATTCCTGGAATGGTTTTCTTCCGGGTGTCGCTGACAGCGGCCGTGTTGAGCCGGATTCTGCTTGGTTTTGGCCTGCAGGGTGATCTGTTCAACTGGGTCCGCCTGGTGGAGATCGCTGCGTTTTACGTGGCGTTGGTGGAGATCCTGCTGGATCTCATTTGGATCGTGCTGGAACGGCTGAGTCGCCGGGGTGTCTCGCCTCCGCGCATCCTCAAGGATCTTGCGTTGGTGATGGCGGCCCTGCTGGTGGTGGCCGCGCAGATGAAAACTCAGGGCTTGCTCACCACCTTGGGCTCGGCGGCGGTGCTGGGTGGTTTGGCTTTTGTGGTGGGCCCTGGTTCTGCCTCCCAAGTCAGCAACATCTCATCGGCGTTGACGGTTCAGGTTGAACGACAGTTCAGGGTTGGAGATTGGGTCGAGATTGATGGCAATATTGGACGCGTTGACAATGTGTCTTGGAACAGCACATATCTCTATGATGATCTCAATGATCGCTTGGTAGTTCTTCCGAATTCATTGATTGATAGCGGAAAAATTATCAACTTTTCCAGGCCAACGGCAACGCGTTATCGCCTGGACATTGAAGTGGGCCTGCCCTATGACATGCCGCCTGGTGAGGCCATTGCGTTGATGCATGCTGTCCTGGATGGACATCGCGGGGTTGTGGATCCGTCGTCGAGTCAGATCTACATCTCATCCTTTGCAGACTCCTCCATCACCTATGTGTTGCGGTTTTTTGTTCGTGATTTTGCCTCTCGAGGACGGATGAAAACGGAGATCTTCTCCAGTGTTTGGTATGCCGTTGAGCGTGCCGGCTATTCCATTCCATTCCCGGTGGTCGACTTGCGAACCCATCGCTCATCGAGTCGCGTGCAATCGGATCGGCAAAACATCATGCAGGAGGAGAGTTTTCGGGTGCTGCGCTCCGTGCCTTTGATGTCCGCATTGTCCGATGCTGAAATCAGGACGATTGTCGCTTTGGATCCGGTGTTGTCCTTTGGGCATACGGAGCCGATCGTTGTTCAAGGGGATGTCGGTGGTTCGATGTATGTCTTGCTCGAGGGTGTGTGTTCCGTTTTGGTTCGGTCGGGATCTAACTCGGAGCACAATGAGTTGATTGAGATCGCACAACTCACGGAAGGAGAAGTCTTTGGTGAGGTTGCGGCATTGACGGATGCTCCACGCAGTGCCTCGATTCAGGCGGTTGGCCACGTGGTGCTTCAGGAAATTAGTCAGCATCGGATTCATGAACTGTTTCGCAGTAATGACGCGGCAATGGCTGCGTTTGCGGAGGTGATGGCTGCGCGGGAAGCGGCCCATCGTCAGTTCACAGCGGATGAAACAAAAGCGTTCCAGGTGGACTTGGTGGAGCGCATCCAACGCACGTTCAGTCGTTTGTTTTTGATGGATTGATTTGGACAGGTCCTGGTGTTTTTGCCAGGCTGGATTGAGAGCGGCGTCTGTTCCGACCATGCAGGGTTTGTCCTTCAAAGCGGCGTGTGCTGTGACGGCCTCCGCCGCTCTGGTTCTCGGGCATGGTGCGTCCCTCGAGGCCCAGACCAATCCCCGCAGCACCTTCCCCGGCCGCCGAGTGGGCGGGGGCACCCGAGGCGAATGCAATGCGCGGACCCTGGTGCACCTGGTTCCTGAGAGCAGTGTCTTTGCACCTGGTGCTGATGGGACATTGGCTCTGGTGCAGGGGCCGACGGTGAATCCGGTCAGCCTCACGATGCGTTTTGAGCCTGAGGCTGGTGGTGTCCCGACCCGTCAAACCCTGCAGGCGGCATCAGCTGGACTCACCCTGATCAGTGGTGCCGCGGTCGCGACGTCAACGGTCTGGGAATCCAGTTTTGACTGCAGTTCCGCCGATGCTTCGGGTGGCGCTGATCCGCTGTCGTTTGTGCAGTCATCCTCACCACCAGCCTTGAGCTTGCTGCTGCCGGAGGCTGAGGCCAGTGATCAGTTGGTCCAGAGCGTGCTGAGCTCCCTCCGCCTGCGTTGTGGCGCGACAGTTCCCGCGAAGGAAACACTCGCGCAGTTTGGCTTGGCTGATCTGGTCACCGAGGAGTGGCCTCAGCAGTTGCCTGTGCGTTGTCCATCTTGAGTTCGCTCACATCCAGGGTCTGTTCACGCCCCTTGACCTGAACGGATCCCCAGTCTTCGAGCTGGAGCCCCTTGATGAAGTCGGGTCGAAGCAGCTTCAGCGTTGTGCTCGAGATCAGCACCCGTAGGACGCCGTGATGACGGTTTTTCTCGAGGCTTTCGAGCCTTGACGCACAGTTCACGGCATCGCCGATCACGGCGTATTCGATCCGTTCCGCACTGCCCATCGATCCCACCAGGGCCTCTCCCGAATGGATGCCCATCCGCACGCGCATGGTGGGTGCAGCCTCTGCCCGAAGTTGGGCATTGAGGGCCTCCAGGCCCACCTTGATCTCCTGAGCGGCTTCGATGGCTGCTTCCGCTTCCGCAGAGGGGTCGCCCGCCAGGGGCACGCCGAACACCGCAAGCATGCCGTCGCCGGTGAACTTGTTCACCATCCCACCGCGTTGGGTAACAGCCGGGATGCAGATTTCCATGCCGCGGTTCAGCCAGTCCATTAATTCCCGGGGGCTGAGGCCTTCGGAAACAGAGGTGAACGAAGCCGTGTCGGTGAACAGAACGGTGATCGGCAGCTGTTGGCCTTGAAAACGACCGTTGCTGAGCAGTTCATCCCGCTGTTCCCAGAGCTGCTGAGCGACAGCCGGTGAGGTGGTCTGACCGAGCAGCCGTCGGATCTGGTGGGAATGCTGTTGGCTGACGGCCCCGCGCCGTAACCATGCCGCACCGCCCATGCTCAGCAGCCCGGTGAGTGGCATCGCCATTCCGATCCAGACGTGATTCCAGAGCAGAAGGCTCAATCCAGCGGCGACTCCGCCGGCGAGGCTCACAACGATCAGGACGCTCAGGCGTTGGCTTGGAACCTTTTCCCCCAGGACCAGTCCGATGCCGGCCAAGCTCAACACCAGGATCAGATTGCCCCATCCAGGCATGATCCAGCCTTGGTTGATCTCGCCGTTGTGGTGATCGATCAAGGTCGCCAGACGGTTGGCGTGGATCTCCAAGCCAGCCACACGAAAGAGGCTGTCGCCGCGATGGAAGCGGGTATGGGGGACCTCAAACAGGTCACGCAGGGAGGGGGCCGTGCTGCCGATTAAGACGATCCGGTCCTGGATCAAGTGGTCTTGCACGTTGCCCTCGAGCAACGCAGCGAGGGAGACCATCGGGTAACTCCCCGGTTCACGGAACTGGAGCAGACGTTGGAAGCCCAGCCCTGCATCGATTGCGTTGTGGTAGCCACCACCATTGGCCGTGAGCCAGGCATCGCGATGGGTTCCTGCATCAATCGCTGTTCGGATGGAACGATCCCCGGTGGCGACTTCCAGCACCCGCATCGGGAATGAAACCGTGGCTTCGTCCTGACCGGTGACATGCACCAGATCACGTCGCATCACACCGTCGGCATCGAGGCTCATGTCGTTGTAAGACTGGCGCTCAATCGGCGTTCCAGGCACCGCAGGGATCCCGGCGGCCACATTGAAGATGGACACCAACGTCGGTTGGTTGCGGAAGCGGTCGCGGAGACACTCTTGATTCGGTCCGACCCCTTTGTCGCGGTAGAGGTCAAAACCAATCGCCTGGACCCCTTGGGCCTCAAGTGTGTCGATCGCCTTGCAGAACAGACCATCGTCGATCGGCCAGCCGAAGCGCTGAATGTCGCTCTCTTCGATCCCGACAAGGGTGATCGGGGTGTCCCTTCCAGAGCCCTGCGGCCGTTGGTTGGTGATCAGGTCGTACAGGACCAGATCGATGGTCTGGGCGAGACCCATGCTGCGGAGTAAAACCAGCACAGCAGCGGCGGCGAGGTAAGGCCCGACTGACTGGGTTAAAAACTCGCGTAGCTGGGTCTTCATCCCTCGAGATAAGTGGTTTGGCCGAGGCTGGTCTTGAGATGACTCATCAGCAGACGAGCCTCCTCAATCTGCAAGCTCCCCTGTTGAATCGCTGTCTCGGAGGACTGCCGCAGCCGCTCCAGGATGAGCTCGGGATCATGCTGCATTTCCTCGAGCACATCGGCATTGGTGTCGCCTTTGAGCACGTGATCGAGCAGGTATCCACTTCCTCGGGGATTGAGGCGCACGTGAACGGCATTGGTGCTGCCGAACAGGTTGTGCAAATTGCCCATCACTTCTTGATAGGCACCGCCAAGGAACATGCCGATCCAGTAGGGCTCACCGTCATGCAGTGGATGCAGTTCCAACAGTGACTTCTCGCTCCCCCGGTCGATGAAGCGCGACAGCTTGCCGTCTGAATCGCAGGTGAGGTCGGCGAACTGCCCCAGTTCGCTGGGGCATTCATTGAGGCGATGGATCGGCATCACTGGGAAGAGCTGATCGATGGCCCAGGTGTCCGGTGCGGACCGGAACACCGACAGATTGGCGTAGTAGGTCCAGGCCAGGGCGCGTTGTAAGCCCCGCAGGTCTTCATGGATCGGTTCGTCGGTGGGCAGCCGCGTACTGATTTCTTTGGCACAACTCCAGCTGAGCTGCTCCGCCATCGCCCGTTGGTTCAGACGGATGTAACCCAGACGGAAGGCCGCCAGGGCATCGTCTCGGAATTTGATCGCGTCATTCCAGGCCTCCTGCAGCAAGGAGGGTTCCGTCGAATCCAGCTGACGGATTCTCTGAAGGGTTTCACGCAGGTTCGCGACAGGAAGCGGCTCATCCGCCTCTGAGGAGGGTTCCCCATCAGGCGGCCGACTGCAGCCCAGCACGTTGAATACCAGCACGGAGAAGTGGCTGGCCAGGGCGCGTCCGCTCTCACTCACCAGGGTGGGCACCGGCACCCCTAAGGGAACGCAGCATTCGCGGATGGTGGCGACCACGTCATTGGCGTAGTTCTGCAGCGAGTAGTTGGTCGATGCCGAGCTCGCGGTACGGCTGCCGTCGTAGTCGATGCCAAGCCCGCCGCCAACGTCGAGGAAGCCCATCGGGGCTCCGAGGCGTGTGAGCTCCACGTAGATCTGCCCAGCCTCCTGGAGGGCGTCCTTCAGCACAGCGATGTCGTTGATCTGGCTGCCGATGTGGAAGTGCAGGAGTCGGAGGTCCTGCAGCAGTCCGGCTTGGTCCAGGGCTTGAACGGTCTGGAGCATTTCGGTCAGATCCAGGCCGAATTTGGCGCGGCTTCCGACGGAACTGCCCCAGCGGCCGGTGCTGCGGCTGGAGAGCTTGGCGCGAATACCGATAAAGGGAGAGGCCCCTAACTCCTTGCTGGCCTCGATGATGCGTTGGATTTCATCGGCCTGCTCGATCACCACCACCGGTTGGTGGCCAAGACGTCGCGCCAGGATGGCCGTCTCGATGTAGCGGCGGTCTTTGTAGCCGTTGCAGATCAAAAGGGCCTGCTGATCCTTGATCAGGGCCAGGGCGATCAACAGTTCAGCTTTGCTGCCGGCTTCCAGCCCGAAGCTCCAGCGTTGACCGCTGTCCACCAGGTGCTCCACCACATGACGTTGCTGGTTGCACTTGATCGGAAAGACGCCCTGATAGCGACCGTCGTAGTCGTACAGGGAAATGGCTCGCTCGAAGGCCGCGTGGAGCCGCTCCAGACGGTCTTCGAGGATGTCGTCGAAGCGGATCAGCAGGGGCGGGTGCAGGTCCCGTGCAGCGAGGCCTTGGACAAGGTCCACAAGATCGAGGGATCCACCCCGATCGCCGCGGGGTTGCACCACCACATGGCCGCGGCTGTTGATGGAGAAATACGGCTCACCCCATCGTTCGAGCCCGTACAGCTCGGCACTGCGGGACACGGACCAGGACCGATCGGTTTCGGCCAGAACCATGAACCCTCAACCCACTGAATGACTGAAATTTAGGGACTGCCTCTGCGGCTGTGCTTGCCAAGCGGTGGGTTCGCCGCAGACGATGTCCAGACTCTGAAGCTTTTTCCATGGCCGAACGCTCTTTCGTTGCGATCAAGCCCGACGGTGTCCAGCGCGGACTCGTGGGCGAGATCTTGGGTCGTTTCGAGCGCAAGGGCTTCAAGCTGGTCGGCCTGAAGCAGATCACACCAAGTCGCGCCTTGGCGGAGCAGCACTACGGCGTGCACAAAGAGCGTCCGTTTTTCGCTGGTTTGGTGGACTTCATCACCTCCGGCCCGGTGGTCGCCATGGTGTGGGAAGGCGATGGCGTGATCGCGAGTGCGCGCAAGCTGATCGGTGCCACCAAGCCCCTCGAGGCTGAGCCCGGCACCATCCGCGGTGATCTGGCTGTGAATATCGGTCGCAACGTGATCCACGGCTCCGATGCTCCGGAGACGGCTGCTTTTGAGATCGGCCTCTGGTTCAGCCCCGATGAGCTGAACGATTGGACTCCCTCTGATCAAACCTGGCGCGTCGAGTCCTGAGCGGACCGACCGCTTCAGCCTGATCCGCTCACCACGGTGTGCTGATCAGGCTGAAGCCTGCCCAGTAGTAGGGAGCTTTCATGGCGATTGAGCTGCCAGAACCGTGGATTGCCGCCACTTGCGCTGATTGAAGGGCCTGAGCTTTGGTGCGACTTTCCGGCAGTTCGCTGTAGAAAGCCTTCATCAAATCTGTGGTCGATTGATCGTTGATCGACCACAGCGTGCCGATGGCGGATGGGATGCCGGCCTTGAGGGCGAGCCCTGCAAAGCCGTTGGCGGCGTCAGTGTCACCTAAAGCGGTTTGACAGGCACTAAGAACGATCAAATCCGCTTTGGATTGGTCCCAGTCGATCGCATTGAGGGCATTGAGTGTCAGTTTTTGATCCCAAAGTTGGATATAAGACGATTCGACTTTGCCGGGTTGGAATTGCGCGTGGGTGCTCAGGTGCAGCGCCGAGAAGGGTTGTTTTGACAGGTTTTGGTTGATGCGTTTCTGCGTGAAGGCCTGGTTCTCCAGACGTGTCACCTTCCAGTCGCCTCGGCCTGTGGCGCTGAGGCTTTTGCTGAGGCCGGCGATTTCTTTCTTTGTGCCTGGCAAGGCTGGGATCGATCGATCCTGAAATTGACTGGCTCCCATGGCCAGCAGTTGGCCGCTTTTAAACGGCTTGTACTCCGTCTCAATCAGATTGAATGCCGGGATCCGCGCCATGGCATACGTCTCGATCAGATAGGTGCCTTTGTTCGATAGGGCCGGTAAGGCCAGATCCTTGACCCCATCGCCCAGGCAGAACAGCAGCAGATCGATCTCAGCAGCGGCCAGCTCCTGCTCATAGGGCTTGATGATCCAGTCGTAAAGCTGTTGGCCGCTGGTTTGGCTCTGGGCCGCATCCATCCGCAGGATGCCCTTGTGAAACTGTCCGGAGACGGCGAACAGCTTCGGGTCGGTGACGTCGTAGAAGTCCTTCACGATTGGTGTCCCGCTAGGGGGGATCAGCACCAGGTGCAGATGGGTTTTCCGCGGAATTACGTACAGCAGAGCTGAGCGGGTACCGGTCTCGGCACTGAGGCGTTCCAGGTCGGCGGCGGTTTCATCAGCGGTTTTGCTGACTGATGCAAGGTCTTCGCCGAAGTAATCCTCAAATTCCTTTTCGCGATCCCGCTCCATCTGCAGCACTTTCTTGGTCAGCTCGGGAGAGGTTTGACCGTGGCTAGGGCCGCCACTCAGCAGCAAGCCAGATCCCAAGGCAACGGCCAGTGAAAGGGTTGTCAACCTGTTGCGCATGGTCAGCGGCAGCACGTCTTCTTCGGTTAGCTCTGCTTGTCTGACTTGATTGATTTTGTAAGTCTTTGGTTACAGGAGCAGCCGGTTGCCGTGGACGAACAACGATCCTTCGAGAAGGGTTTCCTTTGCGTATTGGCGTCATGGGCTGTTCCGGTCTGCTGAAGCGTTTGCTAGGCGTCCTGATGCTTGGCGTCGTGCTTCCTGCAGCCGCGAGTTCACAGCCTCGTTCCAGTTTTCCAGGGCGCCGAGTGGGAGGGGGAACGCGTGGTGAGTGCACCGCACGCTTGCTGGTTCACCTCGTGCCGCAGAACAGCGTTTTTGCTCCGGATGGAGAACGCTTGCTGGGGACCTTGCAGGGTCCGACTCAGGCTCCCAAGCCGTTGCTCATGGATCTGAGAAGTCTGGTCTCAGCAGGCACTGTTGCCGGTGCCAAGAATCACGTTCAACGCATGCGTCACGATCCTTCGCCGGTCGGCGTCACGCTGTTTCGTGCCCCGTTGGCCGATGGAGTCGTCTGGGAATCCAGCTACCAGTGCATCGAGCCACCGCCTGGTGTGGATCCCCTGAACTGGGATGGGGGCTTTGATGCTCCACCGGCCATCACTTTGCTGTTGGCTGAGCCCACGCCGGTGGATCTGAGCCTTCAGGAACGACTGCAGGCACTTGCCAACCGATGTGACGGCTCTGTTGCCAAAGCGCGGTTGATTCAGGACTTCAACCTTGCGCCTCTGGATCTCAGCTCTTGGCCGGATCGTCTGCCGGTGCGGTGTGTGTTCTGAAGCCGGCAGCGCGTCGTACGCCGTTCAGTTCAAGTACGTCCACGTTCTGTAGGCGTCCATCGATCTGTAGGCGACCCAATGAGCGCCATATCAAGTCGTCATGGTGGTATTCCAGCAAGGTCTGCCGGCTGAACAGCGCTCGACAGATTTGGTCGCAGGGCACCCGGGCCAGGCTTTCCAGCCCCGATGAGCTGAACGATTGGACGCCCTCTGATCAACCCTGGCGCGTCGAAAGCTGATCAGCTCAGGCTGGCTGATCAGAAGGTGTAGCGGAGCTTGGTGTGCAGTCCATGGCCTAACACCCAGTTGGTCCAGAGCCCCGGGTTGTCATCCGTCTTGAAGGTATCAACCCAGCCCAGCTCCAA
>NZ_JBGKDS010000058.1:0-3554 GCF_042954325.1 Parasynechococcus sp.
ATGCCAGATGGTGCGCTCCATATGGCCATAAAGCTCTTGGCCCGACAGACGCATCAGATCCTGCTCAGCCCCCGTGGCCTCAGCCATCTCCTGAGCAATCGGCGACTCGTCGTAACGGGCGTCATCGAATCCGATCGTGAACGCCTTCACCGGTGCCTGGCTGACGGCTGACGCCAAACCGAGAATCGAACAACTGTCGATGCCACCGGAGAGATAACAGCCCACAGGCACGTCGGCCACCATGCGCAGCTCGACAGCCTCCAGCAAAGCCGCACGAACTGCAGCGATGTGGTCGGCCTCCGTGAGGCGGCGATCGCGCTGATCCTGACGCGGAAAGTCGACATCCCAGTAGGTCGACTCCGACACCTCCAGCCGCCCGTTCGCACGTTGCACTTTCAGCACATGGCCGGGCTTCACCTGGTGCACCCCAGCAAACGCAGTGGTTCCAGGAACCATGGTCTGCATCAGCTGATGGAACAGACCTTCTGAGGTAAAGCGCCGCTCCACCGCCGGATGCGCGAACAGCACCTTCAACTCGGAACCAAACACCAGGCCCTCAGGCGTCATCACCCAGTACTGCGGTTTGATGCCGAAGCGATCCCGCACCAGGTAAAGGCAGTCCTCCGAGCGATCAAACAATGCGAAGGCAAATTCCCCGCGCAACAAGGGCAGAGTCGCCTCCAACCCCTGGCGTTGATAAAGCCGGAGCAAAATCTCGGAATCGCTCTTGCTGTTGAAGCGCACCCCCTGGGCGGTGAGGTCCGCTCTGATGCGCTGAAAGTCGTAGAACTCACCGTTATGCGCCATCAGCACCTCACCGTCATCGGTAAGAAAGGGCTGACGCCCCCTTGACTCGTTCAGATCGATGATCGAGAGGCGGGCATGGCAGAAGCCAACACCAGCCTGATCAACCACCTCCACACCAAAGCCATCGGGCCCACGATGGGCCTGGATCGCCGCCATGTTGACCAGCAGCTGGCGGTCCACCGTCTGACGACGGTCTGCATTGAAAACACCTCCGATTCCGCACATAACGCTCGCTCAGACGACATCCATGACGCGTTCGGCCCGGTTCACCATGCAGGTGAGCAGTGCCATCCGCAGGAAGACAGCTCCCCTGGCCTGGCTGAAGTACCAGTTGTGGGGTGTGTCATCCAGGCAGGTGCTCAGTTCCGCTCCCCGTGCCAAGGGGTGGAGCACGATCGCTTCAGGCTTGAACGGCATGTCGCGGGTGAGGCGAAATCCGCCACCGTGCACTTCATAGGTATCGCCAACCCAGGCGATGGCGTTGATGTAAATGACATCCAAATCGGGCACTTCAGCCTGAAGATCGGTGCTGCAGCGCACCTTCATGCCGCCAGCTTCGAGCTCCTCCAACTGCCCTGGGTCAAACAGCTGCAGATCCGACTCCAACCCGGGAGCATGGATCACCACCACCTCATCGACGGTCTGCGGAAATTTGGCCAGGATCCTCAGCAGTGAGCGAACCGTTCGCATCCGCGATGGAATCCCGACGATTCCGATGCGAATCCGATCAGCAGCAGCCACCTCAACTTCAGCGAGCTTGGGCCGCCACTTGAAGATCGTGTACAGATCCGCCATCGCCTGCGTCGGATGTTCATCAATGCCGTTGCCGGCATTGATGATGGGAATCCGCAGGGTTGACGTCATCGCATAAACAGCACCGGGATCGCTGTCCCTTAGCACCACGCAATCGCCGTAGTTGTTGAACATGTGGGCGACATCTTCCAGAGACTCGCCCTTGGCAATCCCCGTGGTTGCCCTGTCGGTGATGTTGATCGAGCTGCCACCAAGACGATGCCAAGCACTGTCAAAAGACAGGCGGGTGCGGGTGCTCGGCTCATAAAACGCGTTGATCAGAATCTTGCCGGTCAGGGGCGTGTTGTGTCGGCAATACCGATCTGGATTGCTCTCGAACTTCGCCGCCAGCCGAAACACCTGCAACAAGGCCTCGGGGCGAAACGGTTGGATCGACACCACATGCTGATTCACCAGATCCAGCAACGGCTCTCCGTCCTCGGCAATCGCAGCCAGCAGCTCCTGGGGTTGGTTCTGCCCATAGACATCGGGACCCATCGGCTGAAACCGAATCTGTACCGACGTGGCGTCCACAACTGCTGAATTGGCCTGTGCCATAGCGGGATCGGATCAACACTCTGCTTGCCAAACCGAGTGCTAAAGCCAGGAACTACATCTTTTACCGGTAACAACAACAACACCCCTTCGTCCACGAAGAAGCAGCTTCTTAAGCAAAGATCCCGAAAAAATGTTCAGCTGGTTACTAACACTTGCAGCCGTCACCACACACGACCGTTCCGCCACTCAACCCACCAAATCAGTAGCAGCATGAACACAGACAGCACCAAGGCAAGCTGACTGGCCACCAGCAGAAACTGAAAGCCGGAGAGTCCAACAACGCTGGCCATCAAAGGAAGACTTTGAATCATCCCTCCTCCTGCAACAAGGTGAAGTCAAACCGTTCCGGCCACGTGCGACTGCCGATCAACATCACGAGCGCTGACACGGCCGCCGAAAACACAGCGGCGCAGTAAGGCGCTATCAGCACATAGGCGAGCAGACCAACAACGCTGCCGGCGAGCATGGCCGCAATGGCAGCCGTGCGATTGGCCGTGCGCCAGTACAGGCCGCACGCCACAGGCCAGACCGTGGAAGCCACCAGGGCCCCGGTGAAGAACAACACCGACGCCAAAGAATCCAGCCGCGGCCAGGACAGCGCCAGGGTAACGACCGCCAACCCCACCACCATCAGCCGCGCCGCCTGCTTCAGCTGCAGGTCACTGGCCTGGGGCCGCAACAGGCGGAAGTACACATCCTCCGCCAGAAGATCAGCGGTGGATGCCAGCAGCGAATCCAGGGTGGAGGTGAGCGAGGCAAACACCACCACGAACACCAGAGCAGCGCCGCCGGCTCCGAGCAGATCAGCTGCCATCACTGGGAACACCATGTTCACCTGCTCGAGAGGCAACTCACGCGCCAAGGCCACCAGGCCGATGGAGCCCGTCACCATCGGCACGCTCATCCAGGCGACCCCCCCCAAAACAAATGAGGTCATCACCACCGAGCGACGGCTTGCGAAAACCCGAGACCACCAGATGTTGTTGTGAAACACCTCGCCCATTGAAAAGAGGGCGGAATTCCACGCGATCAACAATCCCGCCGGTAGCAGCAAATCGAGCCGATCGGGATGCCGGGCGAGCAACGAGGCATGCACCTCGGGCATCGGGAATTGCCGGAAGGCGAGCACCGCCACCACCGCCAGCAGCACCATGATCAAGAGCGACTGGATGAAATCGGTGCCGATCACGGCCCGCATCCCGCCGAACAGGGTGTAAAGCGTGGCGACACCAATAACCACCACCATCCCCACGTGGTAATTGAAGCCTGAAAGGGCCTGCAGCAGCAGTCCGGCACCCATCGCCTGGGTCATCAGAAATCCCAGGGTGTAAATAGCGGTGATCACCATGAACACCCACCACGCCAGACGCCCGTAACGCAACCGAATGAAATCGCCG
>NZ_JBGKDS010000059.1:0-28532 GCF_042954325.1 Parasynechococcus sp.
TCCAGAGCATTCCCTTCAGTCCAGTATCGGTCGACTCGACGCCGGCTTCGCGATCCTCCTTTACCTCGGTGTCGAACTGTTCCTGGAGACGTCTGGCCACTTCCTCGCTCTCCTTCTCTTCAGCTCTGCGTTTGGCTTCGCGTGCTGCCCGCAATTCCATGGCGCGGCGCCGCTGGCGTTGACGGGCGGTCTCCTTCCGGCGCTTGCGCACGGCGGCCACCGGTTTTGGTGCCGTGCGTTGTTGTGCTTTCGGCTTGGCGGGCCTGGCCAGGCTGGCTGACAGGACGAGCGCTTGCTGCTCGCCGGCATACCCGCCGGTCTGTGCCGCAAGAGCGTCGTCGTTTTCGCCAATGATGTGGACTTTCTGGCGTTGCTTCTGCGGTGAGCGGCTACGCAGAGCTTCAAGCTTGGCGCTGTCGTCCCAGTCGGGACGTCCAGGCCGGCGGTAACCACCAGGACCAGCACCCGGACGGAATCCGGGTCGGCGTGGAGCCGAGGGAGCCGTTGGCCGTGCCACGGGGGGTGTGGCCTGGGGGCCATCGCCTGGTTTGGTGGGTGCTTCGGGACGACGCGGCGGTGCGGCCATCGGCCGGCCGACCGGCTTCTGCAGCTGCATGAGCTCACCGGGCGCCACCGGTTTGCGCATGCCACTGGGCATGCCGGGCCTGCTGGGCGCGCCGGGACGTCCTGGGCGTTGGCCCCCGGTGCTGCTGCCGTCACGACGGATCGGCTTGCCGACTAACTCAAGGGTGTTGCCACTGCGGCCGGCTGGAGCACCGCCCGGTCGCGTTGGTGCACCGGGGCGACCGGCCCGGGTGGGTGCACCAGGACGGGGGGAGCCGGCTGCTCCGGGACGGGTGGGAGCTCCCGGTCGGCTCGGCATGCCTGGTTTTTGCCCCGTGGGTGCGCTGCCGGTTCCGGCTGGGCGTCGCGGTTGTGGCTTGCCAACCAGCTCCGGCCGGGGTGTGGGTCGTGTGGGGCTTCCAGCTTTGACCGGCGCTCCGGGACGCGGTGCGCCCGGGCGGGGTGTCGGAGTCTGGCCCGATGGTCGCGACACGATCTGCGGCCGGCCGGGTTGACCACCCGCCGCAGGTCGCGGGGTTGGTGCAGACGGTCGGGGTGTCGGCCGGGACGGGGCCGGCTTGGCCGCGGCGCTCGGAGCGCTGGGCCGTGGCGGCGGAGAGACCGGCTTCGAGGCCTGAGGTTTACTCACCACCTCGGGTTTGGCGGCAGGTTTGACGGCCGGCTTGGCGGAAACGGGTTTGGGGGTAGGCGTCGTCGCCTGCGGCCGTGGGCTGCTGGGCTTGCTGACGATGGCCGGCTTGCTGGCGGCAGCGGGTTTGGCGGGGGCGGCGGGTTTGGCGGGAGCAGCGGGTTTGACCGGAGCCGATGCTGCCGCGGGAGCCGCGGGGCGAGCCGGAGGACTCTGTGGCTTCGCCACCACCTGGGGCTTCGCGACCGGTTTGCTTGGCGCTGCGGGTTTGGCTGGCGCCGCCGGCTTGGCAGGCGTGACCGCGGCCGGTTTCGCCGGTGCCGGTTTTTGGGGGGCCGCCGGGGCGTCCGCCTTCTTCACCGACAGGATGGCTTTGCCTGCGGCAGGTTTGGCGGGGGCGGCACTGACGGCGCCACCTCCCTTGCCAAGCATTGAACGAATGCGACCAGCCTCGTCATCACTGATGGAGCTGCTGTGGCTTTTCGCTGCAATGGAAAGCTTCTCCGCAGCGTCCAGGACGTCCTTGTTCTCAAGGCCGAGGTCCTTGGACAGCTCGTAAATTCTGACTTTGCCGCTGCTGGTCATTCAGTGGGGATCTCCGGTCGGGCCGGGCACGGTGTGCCTCGGAGGCACCACAACAGTGGCGCCAATGTTTAGTTTGCCTCAGCGGATTCAGCCTTGGTGGAACTGAGTCGCTGTTTCAGCGCCTCCAACACCGCATCGGGCACCTGACAACGCAGGGCTTTCTGCAGGCGTTTACGTTTGCGCGCCTCCTCAAAACAGTCCTCCGTCGGACACAGGTAGGCGGATCGCCCCATGCCTGAGTCGAGAAGGATCCCATCCTTGTGATCTCGGATCACCCGCCAGAACTGGCGGCGATCCAGCAGCTGGCGACAGACCACGCAGCGTCGAAGGATGGGCTTTGGCGTCACCGGGCCACCTCGCCGTCCTCGGAGACCGGGCTGTCCTCGGAGACTTCAGCGTCCGTTGTCTCGGGGGCCAGTTCTTCGGTCGGTTCCTCCGTTGCGTCCTCGGTTGGCTCCTCAGTGGGCTCTTCCGTCAGCTCCGCTGGACCGTCCTCGGCCACGAACTGCTCATCAGTTGTTGCGTCATCCACCTGCTGATCAGCCTCGCCCTCGACGTAGTAGTCCTCTTCGTCTTCGGGTAACGGATACAGCTCCCGCAGGCGGGCATCTTCTTCGGCGCGGGCAGCTTGTTCCACTGCAAGCCGTTCCTCGGCTTCTCGCTGCTGGGCCTCATCCTGTTCCCGCTGGCTGATCAGCTCAGAGACGACGGCATCCTCAGCGGCCTGGTCGTACTCAGTGGAGTTCTTGATGTCGATCTTCCAGCCGGTGAGACGCGCTGCCAGACGGACATTTTGCCCTTCACGGCCGATGGCCAAACTCAGCTGATCGGGTGGAACCAGCACATGGGCGTGCTGCCCAGCCGGATCCACCAGACGGACCATCTCAACCCGCGCAGGGCTCAAAGAGTTGGCGATGTACTGGCCGGGGTCCTGGGACCAGCGGATTACATCGATTTTTTCACCGCGGAGTTCATTCACTACCTGTTGAATGCGCGAACCGCGGGCACCAATGCAGGCACCCACCGGGTCCACTTCCCGTTCGATGCTGTCGACGGCGACTTTCGTCCGTGGGCCGACAGAGCGGGAGGGTGGATTGGCTTCACGGGCCACGGCCACGATCCGCACGGATCCTTCCTGAATTTCGGGGACTTCGTTCTCGAACAGATAGACCACCAGTCCGGCATTCGAGCGGCTCACGAACAACTGGGGTCCGCGACGCGGCACTTCGCTGACTTCCTTGAGGAAGACCTTGAAGGTGGCATTCGCCCGGTAGTTGTCGTTCGGAAGCTGGTCTCGGCGGGGAAGCTCCGCCTCGACTTCCGGTCGACCGAGGCCAGAACTGACGGCCATGATCACGGACTGTCGCTCGAAGCGGATCACCCGGGCGGTGAGGACCGGATCTTCCAGATCAGCGAATTCTTCCTGGATCATCCGGCGTTGCTGATCGCGCAATTTCTGCGCCAACACCTGTTTGGTTGTGGCCGCTGCCATGCGGCCAAAATCCTCTTTCTCTGGAGTCACGTCCAGAACCACCGTGTCGCCGGCTTGGGCGTCATCGGCGACCTGCATCACCTCGGCCAAGGCGATTTGGTGATCTTCGCTCTCGACTTCGTCGACGATGATTTTGCTGGCCAGAACCCGATAACCCTCTTCTTCGAGGTCGAGGCCAACATCAAAATTGCTGAAATAGTCCTCATCGAAGGGATCGTCGTTGATTCCCAGATACAGCGTCTTTCGGTACCTCTCGTAGCCCTTGAGCAGCGCCTCTCTTAGGGCTGCTTCAACAACCTGAGGCGGCAGCTTTTTTTCTTCACTGATGTCATCGATCAGGTTGCTGAGACCGGGAAGAAGAACAAGAGCCATCGGATGGTGTTATCGGAGTTGAAAAGACAGAAAGGGGCAGTTGTTCAGCTGCTTGGGGAGGTGAGTCGCACTTGAATCACCCGATCGCGGGGTAGGCGTTTGATCCGTCCGCGGATGTTGACTTGGAGCTCAGCCTCATCGCGTTCCAGTAACAAGCCCTCCAATCGAGTCTCAACGTCCTTGGCGTCGCGGTACTCAACCTCAATGGGAAAACCACGGAATGTTTGGAAGTCGCGATCGCTGCTGAGAACCTCCCCGATCCCGGGACTACTGATCTCCAGAACATACGCCTCAGGCAGGATGTCGCTGGTTTCCAGCGCATCGCCGAGAACGGAACTGAACCGAGCACAGTCGTCCAAGCTCACATCAGCTCCGCTGCTGTGGCGGATCTGAATTTCCAGTGTGATCGGATTCAGATGGGTGAGCAACTGAAGTCCGCAGATGCTGAAGCCGTTGGCAACGGCAACATCTGCACTGAGGCTCTCAATGTCGGGGAGGAGTGGATGCGGCAAGACGAGGTCAGGTCAGGCATCGGCCCGACCGGCGTTCAGTTGTGACCTGTCTCCCGAAGGAGATGCCCGTCGGACACCTTTTCAATGTAGAGGACCGCCCTACGAGGCTCCCAGGTCGATCGTCGGTGCGTCGGGGAATGCATCACCGAGCTGCTGTGGACCACGCCGATCAGCGTCTTGGTTGATGCAGGCTGTGGTCTGTTCTGTGGTCTTGAGGAACTGGCAGACCCGGCTCCAGAGCTTGCTGCGAGTTCCCGGGGTGCCCTGGCTGAACATGACCGTGTCGGGCCGCCCTGGGCACGATTCGATCTCGACCTGGCAGAGCGGACAGCGCTGGACCTCGGATGGCGTGCTGGATGCGGTCACTGTTGAGGGCCAAAAGTCCGAACGAAACTAGAGGGTTTTGTTCGCACGAGCTGTTGGATTAGTTGCAGCCCTGAACAGAAATTCGATAGCTGAAGCCCGTCGCACCAGCATTTTTATTCGCCCCAACTTTGAAGTTGACCTGCGCCACGGATTGGCCACTCGGTGGGGAGAAGGGGCCGAACTGTGCACCCGTCCCGGTCGGGGGCGCCATCGCCTGGTCCACCACCTTGAGGCTGCTCCCATCGGTGAACTTCAGAAACGCTTCGACCGGGTAGGACCCTGGCTGTGCGTCGGTGGAGTCGGCGGTGAAAAAGAGTTTGAACTGACGATAAGGACGATCGACGACGAAATCGGTGTTCCAGTTGGTGCGTCCCACCGCACTACCGATGAGTCCTTTGGGGCGTTCAACCTGTTTCTTCACGATGTGAGGAGCAGGTCCGTTGCCGTTCCCACCCACAGGCATCAGGAACGTGCAGGCCGCCTGTGCTCCTGTTGGAACCAGTGTCAGCACAGCAAGACCGCTGATGACATTCAAAACAGCCAGGGATCTCATGAGGCCAAATGGGCGTGGGTGAGCGTGTTGGGCTGAGGCGGACCTTCCTCGAAGCGCTCGAGGAGAACCTGAACAGGGATCTGCGTGCCAAAGCGGCATGCGTTGGTCTCGCTTGAGGCCAGCGTGCCGTGTTCCCAGAACTTGTTGCTGCCGTTGCCACCGCCGCAGAGTCCGAAGTATTCGCAGCTGTTGTGACACGTTTCCACACCTGTGGTCATGTCAGCCAGAAGACGGCGGAATTGATCGGTTTCCGTGGATTCCAGCAAAGACAGATCGCGGAGGTTCCCAAGGTTGAAGCTTCCATAACGGTCGCTTGCCACCGACAGCAGTTCCGGGTCGAAGGTGGAGAAGTTGCCCGCTGAATCCACGCTGAGGATGGAGAACGGACGGTTGAGTTCGTTTTGGGCCATCCGCTCATTGCCTTGGATCAGGCTGATCACCTGTTGGAACTCGCGAAGCACCACCGGGTAGCCGTCTTGTTCGCTGAGCCGCCAGAAGGCCCGGAGAAAATCGCGGTATTTGGCCTCCATTTCCTTGCCCTGCATGGAGGAGCTGGTGTGGATGCCTTCCTGTTCTTCAACGTTGAAGCCAACATCGTTGATTCCGTTGTCGCGGAAGAAGCGGTACATCCGTTCCGGCTGCTCCATGGCATCGGCTGTCAGCACTGAGATGCAATGGAAGGGCACATCGTTCCGGTGAAGGGCTTCGATTCCCTTCATGGAAAGAGCATGCGAGCCCTGTCCGTTACGGAATCGCCGATGTGAATCGTGGATGTCTTCTGGGCCATCCACGCTGATCCCTACAACGATGCGGTTGCGTTGGAAGCAGTCACACCACGCGTCGTTAATGAGCGTGGCGTTGGTTTGAACATGCTGGGTGAAGTCGATTCCCTCAGCACCGTGTTCAGCCAGGCTGCGCCGAAGGATCGATGTCGCTTCGTCGTACCAGCGCGTGGGCAGGGTGAGCGGTTCGCCTGCATGCCAGACCAGTGAGAATTCTGGTCCGGCAAAAGGGCTCTCCAGGATCCGCTGCATCAAAAGCGGCAGCAGATCCAGGTCAAACACCCGCTTTTTCTGCCTGTCAGGCAGATAGCAGTAGGAACAATCGAGGTTGCAGAGGGAGGTCGACTGGACGACCACCAGGCCAATGGGCCCGTACCTGTTGAGGTCGGGCCTGGATTGTGGGGTTGTGATCACCAGTTCACGAAGCCGCCGCCACCATTGCGCCAACCGCCACCACCATTGCGCCAGCCGCCGTGATAGCCGCCGTTGCCCCAGGTATTACGGCTGTTGCTCCATTTGTTACCGCCTTTGCCGTTCTTCCATTTACCTGAACCACGGCTGTTGCTGAATTTGTGTCCGCCCCCATTGCCCCATTTGCCTTTGGCGATTAATTCATCGCCCTCTTCGGCTTTGAGCAGCGAGCTCCATTCGGTGTCTTGAACCGCTTTAATGCGCGACTCAATGCTGTTGTTCAGTTGCTCCGGAGCCGTGTAGGCCGAGGTTGCTTCAGCGCTTTGGCAGAGCACGGCGCTGGAGGCGAGCAGTGCTTGAAAAGCGATCAGGGAACGTTTCATATCCAAGGAAGTGAAAAGAATTGGATCAGAGGTTCGTGGGCCAGGGTGCTAGCTGCCTGGGTCGATCGTTGTGGAGATCTCTGCGGTGACGCTCAACATCAGGCCATACAGAGATTTGATGGCCTCCTGGCTCAAGCCGACCGTGCTGCCAGGACCGAGCCAGCGGTTGACCATCTCCCGCGTGCCTGCATCACCATCCATGTAGGCCTGCATCATTTGGCCGATGGCCACATTGGTGGCAGACAGCAATTTGCCGTTGTTCTGGTTCACGATGCAGCCGACCCCAGACCGTCCATAGGGACGGAAGGGCAGCAGAGCACTGGTTTCCGGACGGCTATTCGCTGCGAGCCACAGTGTTCCTCCACCCAGAATCGAAACGTCGCCGTTGTTGTAGGCGGCTAAGGCCTCGGCGGGGGTGTTGAAGCGCTTGAAACTCGCACCCGGAGCCACGCTTTTCAGAACGTTGGCTGATGCGGTGTCACGCACCACGCCCACTGTTTGGCCTTTCAGTGAATCCGGTGTCCCATCCACGGTGGTGTTGCTGGCGGTGAGCAAGCGTGTGCCGCCGATGGCGAATGGAATGCTGTAGCTGAGTTGGGTGGCTCGACCCCAGGTGAAGGCAACCCCGCAAGCGATATCGGCTTTGCCGGTGATCACGGCATTGATGCCGTCTTTGACCGACGATGCAACCCGATAGTCCACCTTGCGGCGGCGGGCTTGGATTCGAATCTGCTCGAGTACATCAACGCCGAACCCTTCGAAGCTTCCACCCGACTTTTGGTAAAGCGGTTTGACTTCTTCGAAGATGACTGCCTTGAGAGTCGTGCTTTGTGCCGAAGCAGCAGGGACCAAGGCGAGGGGGGCTGCCAGGGCAAAGGCGGCTGCCACTGGAGCCAGGGATGCACGCATGCGAAAACAGCGTTTGATGCTCTCTTAGCTGGATTTGAGGGTCCTGACCGTGAGCTTGAAGCTTCACGACCGGATTCCGCTCGATCCGGACCAACCTCACCCATGGGGTTGGATCCGATAAAAAGAGAGCAACGAATGGATCAAGGTGCTGATGTCAGCTCTGCGTCACGTCTTGAATCTGGTGCTGGCACTGGTCGTGCTGATCGGTGTCGGGCCTTCTGCTGATGCTCTGGAGCACAGTTTTGTGGCCCAGGCGGTGCGTCGGGTGGCTCCAGCGGTCGTGCGGATCGATACGGAGCGAACCGTTGAGCGTCAGCCGTTCGATCCCACGCTGATCGATCCCTTGCTTCGTGACTTGCTCGGTGATCCGCCGATGGGGCCAGAGCGGGAGCGCGGCCAAGGTTCCGGAATCGTGATGGATGCCAAGGGATTGGTGCTCACCAATGCCCACGTCGTCGAACGGGTGGAAACGGTCACGGTCACCTTGGCGGATGGTGATCAATGCGATGGAACCGTCGTCGGTGTCGACCCCGTCACGGATCTGGCCTTGGTCCGCCTCAAGGGGAGGAGCCTTCCCCCCCCAGCTCCCCTCGGAGATTCAGAGGCACTGGAGGTCGGTGACTGGGCGATTGCGCTAGGGACACCCTTCGGCCTCGAACGCACGGTGACCCTCGGCATCGTCAGCAGCCTGCACCGCAACATCAACAGTCTTGGTTTTTCCGATAAGCGGCTGGATCTCATCCAGACCGACGCAGCGATCAATCCCGGCAATTCAGGCGGTCCGCTCGTGAATGGAGATGGTGATGTGATCGGAATCAACACCTTGGTCCGTTCTGGTCCAGGCGCCGGCCTTGGCTTTGCCATCCCGATCAATCTGGCCCGTGGTGTGGCCGATCAACTCCTGGCGGACGGCGAAGTGGTGCATCCCTACATCGGCTTACAGCTGGTTCCTCTCACCGCGAAGATCGCCCGCGAGCACAATCGTGATCCCAATGCCTTGCTGCAGCTGCCTGAGCGCAGCGGTGCCCTGGTTCAGAGTGTTCTTGAGGGCAGCCCTGCCGAAGCGGCTGGTCTGCGCCGCGGGGATCTCGTGATCGAAGCCGGGGAGCAACCGGTCAAAGATCCTCAAGCCCTGCTCGCTCAGGTCGAGGCGTCCGCCCTTGGCGATGCACTCAAGTTGAAGGTGCTGCGTCAAGGCGATGAGCGGGAGCTTTCGGTTCGTCCAGCGGCTCTGCCTGGGGTGGGCTGAAAGTCTTGCTACGGTCGCGCCCATCTTCAATTCGTCCCCAGTGGATCTCCAGACCCAGATGAAGCAGGCCGTGGCGGATGCCGCGGTCGAGCAGATCAAAGACGGGATGGTTCTCGGCCTGGGCTCTGGTTCCACGGCAGCCCTCATGATCGAAGCCCTGGGCGCCAAGCTCGCCTCAGGTGCTCTGAAGGACATCGTGGGTGTGACCACCTCCTTCCAGGGCGAAGTTCTGGCCTCTCAGCTGAACATTCCTCTGCTCAGTTTGAATGCAGTTGAGCGCATTGATCTGGCGATTGATGGCGCCGATGAAGTGGACCCTGGCTTCCAGCTGATCAAGGGAGGCGGTGCTTGCCATGTGCAGGAAAAGCTTGTGGCGGCCCGCGCTGAGCGATTTGTTGTGGTCGTCGATTCGACCAAACTGGTCGATCGACTCAACCTGGGTTTTCTCCTCCCAGTGGAAGTTCTTCCCGGTGCTTGGCGTCAGGTGCAGGCACAGCTGGCTGAGCTGGGTGGTGTTGCGGAACTGCGCATGGCCCAACGCAAGGCCGGCCCGGTGGTGACGGACCAGGGCAATCTTGTGCTCGACGTCAAGATGAACGGGGGGATTCAGGATCCCGCTGCTCTGGAGCGCACCATCAACAACATTCCCGGCGTTTTGGAGAATGGTCTGTTCGTGAATCTCACCGATGAGGTCCTCGTCGGTGAGATTAAAGATGGTGTAGCGGGTGCGCGCAGCCTCGAGCGCGTCAGCTGAGGCGTAGACGGACGGACTCCGCATGGCTGTGGAGTCCTTCGCTTCTGGCCAGTTCACGCACAGCTGACCCCGTGGCATCCAGGGCCGCTTTGTTGAAGCTGATCATTGAGGTGTGGCGCATGAAGGTCTCCACACTCAAGGCTCCACTGAAACGGGCTGAGCCACAGGTCGGCAGGGTGTGATTCGGCCCCGCGAGGTAGTCGCCGACCGCTTCCGGGGTCCAGCCACCAATGAAGATCGCACCGGCATTTTGAATGCGATCCGCCAGTGCCTCAGGTCGGTCCACCAGGAGCTCGAGATGCTCTGGGGCGAATCGGTCACTCAATGTGGCGCATTGTTCGAGGTCATTGCAGAGGACCACGAGCCCCCAATTCGAGAGGGATGCCTCGCAAATTTGGCGCCTGGGATGCCCCTCGAGTTGTTGTGCCAGTTCGACACCAACTCGCTCGGCCAGCTCCGCACTTGTGGTGAGAAGGACCGCCGCCGCCAATGGATCGTGTTCCGCCTGCGCGAGCAGATCGGCCGCCACATGGCCGGGGTTGGCGCTCTGATCGGCAATCACCAGCACTTCGCTCGGTCCGGCGAGCGAATCGATTCCCACCTCTCCGTAGACGGCTTGTTTGGCCAGGGTGACGTAAATGTTCCCTGGGCCACTGATGACATCGACTTTCGGCACGCTGGCTGTGCCGTAAGCCATCGCGGCGATGGCCTGGGCTCCGCCGATGCGCAGCACGGTATGGATTCCGGCCAGATGGGCTGCGGCGAGCACCACTGGATTGACCGCACCGTCAGCACCGGCGGGGGAGGCGATCACGATTTCATCCACCCCCGCGACCCGTGCGGGCACCGCATTCATCAGCACGGTGCTGGGATACGCCGCACGTCCTCCGGGGACATACAGACCTGCGCGTTTGACGGGTCTCCAGCGCCTGCCGAGCCGTTCGCCATGGACACCCTTCATCTCCAGGTCGCTGGGGCGCTGACGTTGGTGGAAGTCGTGAATCCGGCGGTGGGCGAGTTCGAGCGCGTCGCGCAGGTCTTTCGAAAGCTCAGTCCAAGCGCGTTCGAGGGCGTCCTCCTTGATGGCGATCGGATCTGGCAAGAACCCATCGAAACGCTGGGTGTAGTCGCAGACGGCGGCATCACCTCTCTGGCGCACGTCATCGAGGATGGCGTCAACCCGTTGGCGGGCCTCGCGCTGTTGCTCGTTGACCGTGCGGCTCGCTAGATGATCGAGCTGCTCCTCAGCTTGGCGATGGTCCCGAATGCATCGGATCGGGAAGGCCGCTGGCTGGATTGATTCCGCTGATCGGCTCTCGGGCAAGGAGCTGCAAGGGGAGTTCAACCCTCAAGCTAAGGCCCTCCCTCAAGGCTTGAGGTCAAGGAGTATTGTCTTGGATTGTTCGTGTTGTTTTCGCCTAAGTGGCCAATAACAAGTCGTCGAAGAAGCGTGTTGAGATTGCCGAGCGCAACCGTCTGCGCAATCGCACCTACAAGTCGTCGCTGCGCACGCTGATGAAGCGCTGCTTCAACGCTTGTGACGCCTACACGGCAAAGCCCGGCGACGATGCCAAGGCGAGTGTCCAGGAATCCATCAGCGCCGCATTCAGCCGGATCGACAAAGCGGTCAAAGTCGGCGTTCTTCATCGCAACAACGGTGCCAACCAGAAGGCCCGTCTGAGTGCGGCAGTGCGCAAAGTGCTCGAGCCCTCCAGCTGAACCTGGAACCGGCAGAATGGGTCCGAAGGCGCGTTTCGGACCCGTTGACCACACTGCCGACTCTGATCGATAGCCACTGCCACATCGTCTTCAGGAACTTCGATGAGGACCTGGATGAGGTGGCCTCCCGATGGCGTGAGGCGGGTGTTCAGGCTTTGTTGCATGCCTGTGTGGAACCCTCGGAGATTCCCGCCATCCGTGCGTTGGCTGACCGCTTCCCTGAAATGCGGTATTCCGTTGGCGTGCATCCGCTCGACACCGAGCACTGGAATGACGACACCGTGTCGGTTCTCCGGCGTGCTGCCTTGGACGACGACCGTGTTGTGGCGATCGGTGAGCTCGGCCTGGACCTTTTCCGCGACAAAAACTTGGCTGATCAGCTAGCGGTTCTGCGACCGCAGTTGGATCTGGCGGTTGAACTCGGCTTGCCGATCATTGTCCACTGCCGCGATGCTGCGGCTCCGATGTTGGACGAATTGCAGGCGCGTCATGCCGATGGTCGTTGTCCCTCTGGGGTGATGCATTGCTGGGGCGGGACGCCGGAGGAGATGTCAGCGTTTCTGGAGCTCGGCTTCTACATCAGCTTCAGCGGAACGGTGACCTTCCCAAAAGCAAGCGCAACCCACGATTGCGCTCGCCTTGTGCCCGAGGATCGCTTTCTGGTCGAGACCGATTGCCCGTTCTTGGCGCCTGTGCCACGGCGCGGTAAACGCAATGAACCAGCCTTTGTCGCCTCTGTTGCGGCCCGCGTCGCTGAGCTCCGGGGCATGGACCTCGAGGCTGTGGCCCTCAGCAGTACCGCCAATGCCAGGCGTTTGTTCCGTCTTCCCTGAGCTCAAGCACGAATGTGGGCAGACGTCCAGCCAAGATGTAAGATGTTGTATTGGCCTGCCCATCCAATTGCTTTTTCAGTTGGTTGGGGCCCGAAGCATCCATTCCCTTCAGGTGCAATTGTCGACGTCAGCTGATCTGGCCCGAGATTTTTGAGCCCGCGTGCGGTGCTGCTGCTCCTCGTTGAGGGGCGGCGGCCGCCGCTTTTGCTGGCTTGGATCTCGACTGTCTGTCTGTCTGCCGTCTTCCATTCACAGGCCTCTTTGTTCCTTTCGTCCTCTCTGCCGGTCCCCGCATGAGCAGCAGCGCGATTCAGGTCGCCAAGACCGCCACTTATCTTCCCGATCTTGTGGAGGTTCAGCGGGCAAGCTTCAAGTGGTTTCTGGATAAAGGCCTGATCGAGGAGCTGGAAAGCTTTTCCCCGATCACCGATTACACGGGCAAGCTTGAGCTGCACTTCATCGGCAGCGAGTACCGGTTGAAGCGTCCTCGCCACGATGTGGAAGAGGCGAAGCGTCGTGATGCGACTTTCGCGTCGCAGATGTATGTCACCTGCCGCCTGGTCAATAAGGAAACGGGTGAGATCAAGGAGCAGGAGGTCTTTATTGGTGAACTCCCACTGATGACTGAACGTGGAACGTTCATCATCAATGGCGCCGAGCGAGTCATTGTCAATCAGATCGTTCGCAGCCCTGGGGTTTACTTCAAAGATGAGCAAGATAAGAACGGTCGTCGTACCTACAACGCCAGCGTTATCCCCAACCGAGGCGCTTGGCTGAAGTTTGAAACTGATAAAAACAGTCTCCTACACGTCCGTGTTGATAAAACTCGGAAAATCAATGCCCACGTTTTGATGCGGGCGATGGGGTTGTCAGACAACGATGTTGTCGACAAACTCCGCCATCCCGAATTTTATAAAAAGTCAATTGATGCCGCCAATGATGAGGGCATCAGTTCTGAAGACCAGGCTCTGCTTGAGCTCTATAAAAAGTTGCGTCCGGGCGAGCCGCCTTCGGTGAGTGGTGGTCAACAGCTGCTGCAAACCCGCTTCTTTGATCCCAAGCGCTACGACCTCGGTCGGGTGGGTCGCTACAAGATCAACAAGAAGCTGCGTCTCACCATTCCCGACACGGTGCGCACCCTCACCCACGAGGACGTGCTCTCCACGCTCGATTACCTGATCAACCTTGAGCTTGATGTTGGTGGCGCCAGCCTCGATGACATCGACCACCTCGGCAACCGTCGTGTGCGGTCCGTGGGCGAACTTCTTCAGAACCAGGTTCGCGTTGGTCTGAACCGTCTGGAGCGGATCATCAAAGAGCGGATGACGGTTGGCGAGACCGATTCGCTGACGCCGGCTCAGTTGGTGAACCCCAAGCCGCTCGTGGCTGCGATTAAGGAGTTCTTCGGCTCCAGCCAGCTCAGTCAGTTCATGGACCAGACCAATCCTCTGGCGGAGCTGACCCACAAGCGCCGGATCTCTGCCCTTGGACCTGGCGGTCTGACCCGTGAGCGCGCCGGTTTTGCGGTCCGAGACATTCACCCCTCCCACTACGGCCGTCTCTGCCCAATCGAGACGCCGGAAGGCCCGAATGCTGGTCTGATCAACTCCCTGGCCACCCACGCCCGCGTTAATGAGTACGGCTTCATCGAGACGCCGTTCTGGAAGGTGGAAGACGGCATCGTTCTCAAAGAGGGCGATCCGATCTATCTCTCCGCTGACCGTGAGGACGAGTGCCGTGTCGCTCCCGGTGATGTGGCGACCGGATCCGATGGTCGGATCAGTTCCGATCTGATCCCTGTGCGCTACCGCCAGGATTTCGAGAAGGTTCCCCCCGAGCAGGTCGATTACGTCGCCCTGTCTCCGGTGCAGGTGATCTCCGTGGCCACCTCGTTGATTCCTTTCCTGGAGCACGACGACGCCAACCGCGCCCTGATGGGCTCGAACATGCAGCGTCAGGCTGTGCCATTGCTCCGCCCCGAGCGTGCCCTTGTTGGCACCGGTCTGGAGACCCAGGTGGCTCGCGACTCCGGCATGGTCCCGATCTCACGGGTCAATGGCACGGTCACGTTTGTGGATGCCACCGCCATCGTTGTTCAGGACGAGGACGGTCATGAGCACACGCATTTCCTGCAGAAGTACCAACGCTCAAACCAGGACACCTGCCTGAACCAGCGCCCGATCGTGCGTTGTGGGGATCAGGTGATTGTTGGTCAGGTTCTTGCCGATGGATCAGCCTGCGAAGGAGGTGAGATTGCCCTTGGTCAGAACGTTCTGATCGCTTACATGCCCTGGGAGGGTTACAACTACGAGGATGCTCTGCTGGTCAGCGAGCGGCTGGTGACGGACGATCTGTACACCTCGGTCCACATCGAGAAGTACGAGATCGAAGCCCGTCAGACCAAGCTCGGACCGGAGGAGATCACCCGAGAGATCCCCAACGTCGCGGAGGAAAGCCTCGGCAACCTCGACGAAATGGGCATCATCCGCGTCGGTGCCTTCGTGGAAAGCGGCGACATTCTTGTGGGCAAGGTCACCCCCAAGGGTGAGTCCGACCAGCCCCCTGAAGAGAAGTTGCTGCGCGCCATCTTTGGCGAGAAAGCCCGCGATGTGCGTGACAACTCCCTGCGGGTCCCCGGCACCGAGCGTGGTCGTGTGGTCGACGTGCGGATCTACACCCGTGAACAGGGTGATGAGCTTCCGCCTGGCGCCAACATGGTGGTGCGCGTCTACGTGGCCCAGCGTCGCAAGATTCAGGTCGGCGACAAGATGGCCGGCCGCCACGGCAACAAGGGAATCATCAGCCGCATTCTTCCGCGGGAAGACATGCCTTACCTGCCCGACGGAACCCCCGTGGACATCGTGCTCAACCCCCTGGGTGTGCCGAGCCGGATGAACGTGGGTCAGGTGTTCGAGTTGTTGATGGGTTGGGCTGCCTCCAACCTCAACTGCCGCGTCAAGGTGGTGCCGTTCGATGAAATGCACGGTGCCGAAAAGTCGCAGCAGACCGTGGAAACTTTCCTCAAGGAAGCGGCCAAGCAGCCCGGCATGAGCTGGGTGTACAACCCCGACGACCCCGGCAAGCTTCAGCTCAAGGACGGTCGCACCGGTGAAGCGTTTGACCAGCCGGTGGCCGTGGGTTACTCCCACTTCCTCAAACTGGTCCACCTGGTGGATGACAAGATCCACGCCCGCTCCACGGGTCCTTACTCCCTGGTCACGCAGCAGCCCCTGGGCGGTAAGGCTCAGCAAGGCGGTCAGCGTTTGGGTGAGATGGAAGTGTGGGCACTCGAGGCCTACGGCGCGGCCTACACCCTGCAGGAATTGCTCACGGTCAAGTCCGACGACATGCAAGGGCGCAACGAGGCGCTCAACGCCATCGTCAAGGGCAAGCCGATCCCACGTCCAGGCACGCCGGAATCCTTCAAGGTGCTGATGCGCGAACTGCAGTCCCTGGGTCTGGATATCGCGGTTTACACCGATGAGGGCAAGGAAGTGGACCTGATGCAAGACGTCAATCCACGACGCAGCACCCCGAGCCGGCCCACGTATGAATCCCTCGGCGTTGCGGATTACGACGAGGACTGACGGACCAACGAACGAACTGACAACCCGCTCCTCCTTCCATAACCGTCAATGACCAACAGCAACCTCCGCACCGAGAACCACTTCGATTACGTCAAGATCACCCTCGCGTCACCCGATCGGGTGATGGAGTGGGGTCAACGCACCCTTCCCAACGGCCAGGTGGTCGGTGAGGTCACCAAGCCGGAGACCATCAACTACCGAACCCTGAAGCCCGAGATGGACGGGCTCTTCTGCGAGAAGATCTTTGGCCCCTCCAAGGACTGGGAGTGCCACTGCGGCAAGTACAAGCGTGTGCGTCACCGCGGCATCGTCTGCGAACGTTGTGGTGTGGAGGTCACCGAAAGCCGCGTGCGTCGTCACCGGATGGGCTTCATCAAGCTGGCAGCCCCGGTCTCCCACGTTTGGTATCTCAAAGGAATCCCCAGCTACGTGGCCATCCTGCTGGACATGCCGCTGCGCGATGTCGAGCAGATCGTTTACTTCAACTGCTATGTCGTCCTGGATCCCGGCGATCACAAGGACCTCAAGTACAAGCAGCTGCTGACCGAAGACGAGTGGCTGGAGATCGAAGATGAGATCTACGCCGAAGATTCGGAGATCGAAAATGAGCCCGTGGTGGGCATCGGTGCCGAGGCTCTGAAGCAGCTGCTGGAAGACCTCACCTTGAAGGAGGTTGCGGAGCAGCTCCGTGAGGAGATCAACGGCAGCAAGGGTCAGAAACGCGCCAAGTTGATCAAGCGCCTGCGCGTGATCGACAACTTCATCGCCACCGAAGCCCGTCCGGAGTGGATGGTGCTGGATGTGATCCCGGTGATTCCCCCCGACCTGCGCCCAATGGTGCAGCTCGATGGTGGTCGTTTTGCCACCTCTGACCTCAACGATCTCTATCGCCGGGTCATCAACCGCAACAACCGACTGGCGCGTCTTCAGGAAATCCTGGCGCCGGAAATCATCGTCCGCAATGAAAAGCGGATGTTGCAGGAAGCAGTCGATGCACTGATCGACAACGGACGTCGCGGCCGCACGGTCGTGGGTGCCAACAACCGCCCGCTGAAGTCACTCAGCGACATCATTGAAGGCAAGCAGGGCCGCTTCCGTCAGAACCTGCTCGGTAAGCGTGTCGACTATTCCGGTCGTTCCGTGATCGTGGTCGGCCCCAAGCTGAAAATGCACCAGTGCGGTCTGCCCAAGGAAATGGCGATCGAGCTGTTTCAGCCGTTCGTGATCCATCGTCTGATTCGTCAGAACATCGTCAACAACATCAAGGCGGCCAAGAAACTCATCCAGCGGGCCGATGATGAGGTGATGCAGGTGCTGCAGGAGGTGATCGATGGTCACCCGATCATGCTGAACCGGGCACCAACGCTTCACCGTCTCGGCATCCAGGCGTTTGAGCCGAAGCTGGTTGATGGCCGCGCGATCCAACTCCACCCCCTGGTCTGTCCGGCGTTCAACGCTGACTTCGACGGTGACCAGATGGCTGTTCACGTGCCTCTGGCGATCGAGGCTCAGACCGAAGCCCGCATGCTGATGCTGGCGAGCAACAACATCCTGTCGCCTGCAACCGGTGAGCCCATCATCACCCCGTCCCAGGACATGGTGCTTGGTTCCTACTACCTCACGGCTCTGCAGCCGGATGCTGTTCAGCCTGACTTTGGCGACCGCAGCAAAACCTACGCCGGGCTCGAGGATGTGATCCAGGCCTTTGATGACAACCGGATTGGTTTGCATGACTGGGTCTGGGTCCGATTCAACGGTGAAGTTGAAGACAACGACGAACTGCAGGAGCCCGCGAAGGCTGAAACCCTGAGCGATGGCACCCGTGTGGAGCAGTGGACGTACCGCCGCGACCGCTTTGACGAGGAAGGCGCACTGATCAGCCGCTACATCCTCACAACCGTGGGCCGTGTGGTGATGAACCACACCATCATCGATGCGGTGGCCGCCGCCTGAATCACGTCTGAACGTCCGTCCTTATTTCCTCTGATCTGCGCGCAGCCATGACCTCCTCCAAATCTCGTAAGTCCTCCAAGAAGGCCAAAGCCGCTCCGGCCCCTGAAACAGCCTCACGTCCGTTGTCGAAGACGCCACCGCCGTTTCGCAATCACATCGTTGATAAAAGAGCGCTGAAGCAGCTGGTTGCCTGGTCGTACAAGAACCACGGCACAGCTGTCACGTCGTCGATGGCTGACAACCTCAAGGATCTGGGTTTCAAATACGCCACCCAGGCCGCTGTCTCGATTTCCGTTGATGACCTCAAGGTCCCTGAGGCCAAGAAGGATCTGCTGGGTCAGGCTGAGGAGCAGATCACAGCGACGGAAGAGCGGTATCGCCTGGGTGAAATCACCGAGGTGGAACGGCACACCAAGGTGATCGACACCTGGACCGAAACCAACGAACGATTGGTGGATGCCGTCAAGAAGAACTTTGACGAGAACGCACCGTTGAATTCGGTGTGGATGATGGCCAACTCCGGCGCCAGGGGAAACATGTCCCAGGTGCGTCAGCTGGTGGGCATGCGTGGCCTGATGGCCAACCCGCAAGGGGAGATCATCGACCTTCCGATCCGGACCAATTTCCGCGAAGGTCTGACCGTCACGGAATACGTGATCTCCTCCTACGGCGCCCGTAAGGGTCTGGTGGATACCGCTCTGCGGACGGCTGACTCGGGTTACCTCACCCGTCGTCTCGTCGACGTTGCCCAGGATGTGATCGTCCGCGAAGACGACTGCGGCACCACGCGCCACATCGTGGTCAATGCGGAAGACGGTCGGTTTGGTAGCCGCCTGGTCGGTCGCCTGACCGCCGATCAGGTCGTGACCGCCGACGGCGAGATCTTGGCTGAGCGCGACACTGAAATTGATCCACCGCTCTCCAACCGCTTTGAAAAAGCCGGTGTGAAAGCGGTCAGCGTGCGTTCGCCGCTGACCTGTGAAGCGAATCGTTCCGTTTGCCGCAAGTGCTACGGCTGGGCCCTGGCCCACAACGAGCTGGTTGATCTGGGTGAGGCCGTTGGCATCATCGCGGCTCAGTCCATCGGTGAGCCCGGCACTCAGCTGACCATGCGGACCTTCCACACCGGTGGTGTGTCCACGGCAGAAACGGGCATGGTCCGCTCCAAGATTGCCGGCACGGTTGAATTCGGCAGCAAGTCGCGGATTCGCCCCTACCGCACCCCCCATGGTGTGGAAGCCCAACAGGCTGAAGTCGACTTCACCCTGACGGTTCATCCCTCGGGGAAAGGCAAGCCTCAGAAGATTGAGGTCACCAACGGTTCACTTCTGTTTGTGAGCGACAAACAGGAAATCGAGGCTGACGTTCCTTTCGTTCAGATTGCCGCTGGTGCGGTGAAGAAGAGCGTTGAAAAGGCCACCAAAGATGTGATCTGCGATCTGGCGGGTCAGGTGCGCTACGAAGAGAAGATTCAACCCAGGGAAGTCACTGACCGCCAGGGCAACATCACCTTGAAGGCCCAGCGTCTCGGGCGGATGTGGGTGCTGGCCGGTGATGTGTACAACCTGCCGCCCAATGCCCAGCCCGTGGTGGAAGGTCAGACCACCGTCACCGAAGGCCAGGTCCTCGCGGAAGCCAGCCAGCGCAGTGAATACGGCGGGGAAGTGCGCCTGCGCGACTCCATCGGTGATTCCCGCGAAGTTCAGATCGTCACCACGTCGATGACGCTGAAGGACTTCAAATTGCTTGAGGAATCCACCCATTCCGGTGAGATCTGGAATCTGGAGTCCAAGGACGGCACCCGCTACCGCCTGAACACCATTCCCGGTAGCAAAATCGGCTCAGGGGAAGTCATCGCGGAACTGGCCGATGATCGCTTCCGCACCAACACCGGTGGCCTGGTCAAATTTGCCCCTGGTCTGGCGATCAAGAAAGCCCGTTCGGCCAAGAACGGTTACGAGGTCAACAAGGGCGGCACCCTGCTCTGGATCCCCCAGGAAACCCACGAGATCAACAAGGACATCTCCTTGCTGATGATCACCGACGGTCAGTGGATCGAGGCAGGCACCGAAGTTGTCAAAGACATCTTCAGTCAGACCGCTGGCATCGTCACGGTCACGCAGAAGAACGACATCTTGCGCGAAATCATCGTTCGCAGTGGTGACTTCCACCTCGGCACTGACACCAAGGCGCTCGAGCGCTTCGAGGGTGATGGCCAGATGGTGAATCCCGGTGAGGACATCGCCAAGGGCATCACGATCGACGAGATGAAGTTTGTTCAGACCGTCGAGACACCTGAAGGCAAGGGTCTTCTGCTTCGTCCGGTTGAGGAATACACGATTCCGAACGAGGCGCAGTTGCCTGAGCTGGCTCACATCAAGCAGGCCAATGGTCCTCACCTGGGAATCAAGGCAACCCAGCGTCTGGCCTTCAAGGACAACGAACTGATCAAGTCCGTTGAAGGAGTCGAGCTGCTCAAGACCCAGCTGCTTCTCGAAACCTTCGACACCACGCCTCAGATGACCGTGGATGTGGAGAAGGCACCGGACAAGCGGGCCAAGACTCTGTCGCGCCTTCGCCTGGTGATCCTTGAGTCGATCCTGGTCCGTCGCGACACCATGTCCGACTCCAGCCATGGCTCCACCCACACGGAACTGCAGGTGGAAGACGGCATTTCGGTGAAGGCCGGCGATGTGGTCGCGACCACCCAGATCCTCTGCAAACAGGAGGGTGTCGCTCAACTTCCCGAGGCCACGGAGGCCGAGCCGGTCCGACGTCTGATCGTGGAACGGCCTGAAGACACCATCACCCGCAACACGTCTGGAACACCTTTGGTGTCTGTCGGTCAGCGCATCGTTGATGGCGAGCTCTTAGCCGAGGGCGAGCCCTCCGATTGCTGCGGTGAAGTGGAAACCGTCAACGGCAACACCGTGACCCTGCGTCTCGGCCGCCCCTACATGGTGTCTCCCGACTCGGTGCTTCACGTCCGCGATGGGGATCTGGTGCAGCGTGGTGATGGTCTGGCGCTCCTCGTCTTTGAACGTCAGAAGACCGGTGACATTGTTCAGGGTCTGCCGCGTATTGAGGAACTGCTCGAGGCCCGTCGTCCTCGGGAATCCGCGATTCTCTGCAAGAAGCCTGGAACGGTTGAGATCAAGCAGGGTGAGGACGATGACTCCTTGGCCGTCAATGTCATCGAGGCCGATGACGCCATTGGCGAATATCCAATCCTGCTCGGCCGCAACGTGATGGTCAGTGATGGCCAACAGGTCAAGGCCGGTGAGCTTCTCACCGATGGTCCGATCAATCCCCACGAACTGCTGGAGTGTTTCTTCGAGGACCTGCGCAGCCGTAAGCCTCTGATGGATGCCGCACAGGAGGCGATTGCCAACCTGCAACACCGTTTGGTCACCGAGGTTCAGAACGTCTACAAATCCCAGGGCGTTTCGATCGACGACAAGCACATCGAAGTGATTGTCCGTCAGATGACCAGCAAGGTTCGGATTGAAGATGCAGGCGACACCACCCTGTTGCCGGGTGAGCTGATCGAACTGCGTCAGGTGGAAGACACCAACCAGGCGATGGCGATCACCGGTGGGGCTCCCGCTGAGTTCACGCCGGTGCTGCTGGGCATCACCAAGGCCTCACTCAACACGGATAGCTTCATCTCCGCGGCCTCCTTCCAGGAGACCACCCGCGTGCTGACGGAAGCGGCGATTGAGGGCAAGAGCGATTGGCTCCGCGGTCTCAAAGAGAACGTGATTATCGGTCGTTTGATTCCTGCTGGCACCGGCTTCAGCGGTTTTGAAGAGGAACTGCAGAAGGAGGCCGGCCCCCATCCCGACATCCTGTCGGAAGATCCCGCCGGCTATCGCCGGATGCAGAATCTGCGCCCTGACTACACCGTCGAGATGCCCTCGGCGGCCAGTGCCACCTCTGTGCTGGATGACCCCAGCGATGCGGATCTGGAAGCCACACGCACCAGGCACAACATCGACCCGAATGCGAGCACCTTCGCCGCGTTTACGCGTCCTGACGTCGACAATGAACTGAAGGAAGAGCAGGTGGTCGATGCTGAAGCCGTTGAAGGCCTTCAGGAAGAAGGCCTGCTCTCTGACGAGTGATCCCGGATCACACCTGTCCCATTGCTGATCAGCTCATGCTCGAGCCCACCGAAATCCCCCAGCGCCGTTTGCCGCGCTATGGATTTCATGGTCACACCGAAAAACTCAATGGCCGGATGGCCATGCTTGGCTTCATCGCCCTGCTGGCTGTTGAGTTCAAGTTGGGCCACGGCCTGTTGATCTGGTGAGCAATGTTTTGCTCGGTCGCAGCGCGGCCGAGCTTCAGGACTGGGCCGTCGAACAGGGCCAGAAACCGTTCCGCGGACGGCAGCTGCACGATTGGCTGTATGCCAAAGGTGCGCGGTCCCTCTCTGACATCACAGTGCTGCCGAAGGCCTGGCGCACTGAACTGCTGAATCAAGGCATGGAGGTGGGGCGTCTTCGCGAGGTTCACCGCAGCATCGCCGCTGATGCGACCACCAAGCTGTTACTGGCCACCGACGATGGTGAGACCATCGAGACGGTTGGTATTCCGACGGACCAGCGTCTGACCGTCTGTGTCTCCAGTCAGGTCGGCTGCCCGATGGCCTGCCGCTTTTGTGCGACTGGAAAAGGTGGTCTGCAGCGGTCTTTGCAGACCCACGAAATCGTCGATCAGGTCCTCAGCGTCCGTGACGTGATGGACCGGCGCCCCTCACACGTCGTCTTCATGGGCATGGGTGAGCCTTTGCTCAACAGCGAAGCGGTGCTCAGCGCCATCCGTTGCCTGAATGAAGATCTCGGCATCGGCCAGCGCAGGATCACCGTCAGCACAGTGGGGGTACCGAAAACGCTGCCCCAGCTTGCGGAGTTGGCTCTCGATCAATTCGGACGCGCACAATTCACCCTGGCTGTGAGTCTTCATGCGCCGAATCAGCAGCTCCGGGAAGAGCTGATTCCGACGGCGCACACGTACCCCTACGAGGCGCTGCTCGACGACTGCCGCCACTACCTCGCCGTCACCGGACGCCGGGTCAGTTTTGAGTACATCCTGTTGGGTGAGCTCAACGATTTTCCGGAGCATGCCGCGGAACTGGCCGATCGGGTTGGCGGGTTCCAGAGTCACGTCAATCTGATCGCCTACAACCCGATCGAAGAAGAGGAGTTCAAACGCCCCACGCCACAACGGATTGAGGCCTTTCGTCGCGTGCTGGAACGGCGAGGCGTTGCCGTCAGTCTTCGTGCCAGTCGTGGTCTGGACCAGAACGCGGCCTGCGGTCAGTTACGACGTCAACGCCAGACCCACTGATCGGATCGGCGTCGGTTTAACTGCAACCAATGCAATCGACCTATGGCCTCCGTCGACTGGATCCTGTTGGTCGGATATCTGATATTCACCCTGATTCTTGGCTTGTGGCTCGCCCGGCGGAATCGCGGTGAGGATGATTACTTCGTCGCGGGTCGCAGCCTCTCCGGTTGGTTGGCTGGAGCCTCGATGGCGGCCACGACCTTTTCCATCGACACCCCGCTGTACGTCGCTGGTCTCGTCGGGACGCGCGGTCTGGCGGGGAATTGGGAATGGTGGGGGTTCGGGCTCGCCCATGTCGCGATGGCCGTTGTCTTTGCTCCGTTGTGGCGGCGGAGCGGTGTACTCACCGATGCTGCCTTCACGGAATTGCGTTATGGGGGGCCAGCTGCGGCTTGGTTGCGAGGGATCAAGGCGTTCCTGCTGGCTCTGCCCATCAATTGCATTGGCATTGGCTACGCCTTTCTCGCTCTCAGGAAAGTGGTCGAAGCCCTGAAGATTGTGTCCGGGCAGCCGTTGGCCCTTGGTTTAACCGACACGGTCTGGCTGATGATCATCGTGGCCCTGCTGGTGGTGACTTACACCGTCGCCGGTGGACTTTGGGCTGTGGTCGTCACCGATCTGATCCAGCTGGTGCTGGCGTTGTTGGGTGCTCTTGCGGTGGCGGCCGCTGCCATCCATGCCAGTGGCGGGATGGGGGCGTTACTCGACCAGCTGCAGGGGCTCGATCGCCCCGAGTTGCTGTCATTGGTCCCCTGGACGGTCAGCGATGGCGCTTGGCACTGGCTGGATGGAGCCGGGATCACCGTGCCGATGTTCACGGCCTATGTCGCGTTGCAGTGGTGGAGTTTTCGTCGTAGCGATGGCGGTGGTGAATTCATTCAGCGCATGTTGGCCACGCGCGATGAGCAGCAGGCTCGGCTGGCGGGTTGGGTGTTTCTGGTGGTCAACTACCTGATCCGCAGCTGGTTGTGGGTGGTTGTCGCCTTGGCGGCTCTGGTGCTGTTGCCGGATCAGAGCGACTGGGAGTTGAGCTATCCCGCCCTGGCTGTGCAGTTGTTGCCTCCCGTGGCCCTCGGCCTTGTGGTTGTCTCCCTGGTGGCTGCGTTCATGAGCACGGTCAGCACGTCGGTCAACTGGGGAGCCAGCTATCTCACCCATGATCTGTATCAGCGTTTTCTGAGACCGAAGGCTGGATCCAAGGAATTGCTCCTGGTGGGACAAAGCACCACGGTCCTGCTGCTTGTGCTCGGCGTTATCACCGCTCTGATCAGCGACAGCATCGGTGCGGTGTTTCGTCTGGTGATCGCGATCGGTTCCGGGCCAGGGGTCGTGTTGGTGCTGCGTTGGTTTTGGTGGCGTGTCAATGCAGCGGCTGAACTGGCGGCCATGTTGTGTGGTTTCACCGTTGGTCTGTTCACCTCGGTGATTCCTCTGGTGAGGATTGAGGACTACGGCATTCGCTTGGCGGTGATTACCGGTGTGAGTGCTCTGGTCTGGATCGGGGTGATGCTGGCCACGCCACCGGAATCGGAGGCGGTGCTTGAAGCGTTCGTGCGACGGGTACGCCCCCCTGGTCCCGGCTGGTCGCGCTGGCGTTCGAAGTTCGGAGTCACGCCGATGGAGACCCTGCCCACGCTCTTCAGCCGTTTTGTGTTTGCGTCCGTGCTGTTGTTCAGCGCGTTGCTTGGGATCGGTGGTTTTCTGCTCCATCAGCAGGTCACGGCCTGGTCCGGTCTTGGGATCGCTGTGGTTTGCGTGGCGCAGCTTCGACGTCTTGGCCGTCGATCCGAGCAGAATGGCGCCACTGCACTCTGATCCGTTGGCTTTCTTCCGCTCCACCGTGCTGCCCGCTCTGATCGTCGTGCTGTTCGTGCTTGCGCTTGTCGCGGTGAGCGCCAGGATTTGGTTGCCGGGGGACATGTTGGCCCCCGCTCCGATCAGCTGAAGCCCGCCTCAGCTCCGATTACGATCCGCACCATGACTGATGCCTTAGGACCACAGCGGAATCAGGGCCTCGCGAATCTCTCCATCGATCCAGATCTGCTGGCCCAGGAGCTTGCCGCTGAGGAATCCGGTGATCCGTTGGATTCGATCGATCTGGATGATGCTCCAGATGATTCCCTTGAGGCAGCACGCATCTGTGATGAGGGGCTGTCGCTCCTAAGCCAGGGCCATGAACAGCGGCTCCAGGGCTTGCGTGTGTTTTGCGAGTACCGCGACCCAAGGGCTGTTCCTTTGTTGCTGCCGTTGCTTCAGCGCAGCTGTCCGGTGGAGCGGATGAGTGCGGTGTATGCGCTGGGCCGCAATCCGTCTCCGCCTGCGGTTGAGCCGCTCTTGCAACTCCTTCAAGGCGATAGCAATGCCTATGTGCGCAAAGCCACGGCCTGGAGTTTGGGGAATTTCCCCGATGCACCGATCCTCAACCCCCTGATCAAAGCCCTTCAGGTCGATGTGGCGGCGGTCCGTCTGTGGTGCCCGGGCTCATTGGCGGAGGCCGCCAGTCGTTCCCCTGCCAAGGCGGATCCTGCGGCCGGTCAATTGCTGTTGAGTCTGCGGATCGATAGTGAGCCGGCGGTTCGCAGCAACTGCATCTGGGCCTTGGGACGCTTGGTGGACCAGTTGGTGGAGCCCCGTCGCCAGGAGGTTGTTGAGGCTTTGGTGGAGGCATTGCTCCATGACGGAGAGCCTTCCGTTCGCGATGAAGCGCGCACAGCCCTGGAACAACTGGAGGACCCAGTCATCCTCAATCGGCTTCAGACCCTGTTGGACGACGGCTTCATCAGCTGAGTCGATTGTGCGGTGAGCATGTAACAACGCTGGCGACAGGATTCCAGCGATTCTCTTAGATTGCGCACCTTCACATCCCACTTTGAGCGCATGCCCCAACGGACTGTTCGCTTCACGATTCGACCGGACGGTCGGGTTGAAGAGCGGGTCGAAGGGGTTGCCGGTGATGGGTGTCAGCAGCTGACCGAACGACTGGAAGCTGCCCTTGGATCCGTCGAGCGGCGGGAGGCGACGGCTGAAGCCTTCCTTTCCAATGAACCTCAATCCCAGACCCTTCCTGCACAACTGACCTGATGTCGCACTTCAGCACTGTCAAAACCGAGTTGCGCCAGCGTGAACCGCTGCTTTTGGCACTTCAGGACATGGGTTTTGCTCCGGAAGAAGGAGAGCGGACGGTTCGGGGCTATCGCGGCCAGACCGTCGCCGCTGAACTGGCGGTTCCGATGCAGAACGGTGGAGATTTTGGGTTTCGGATGAATGCAGAGACGGGCGCCTATGAGTTGGTGACCGATCTCGATCTCTGGAAGCAGGCCATTCCCATCGAGCGTTTTCTCTCAAAGCTGACCCAGCGTTACGCCTTGAACAGTGTTCTGGCCGCAAC
Organism: Parasynechococcus sp.; assembly: GCF_042954325.1. Classification (GTDB taxonomy): domain Bacteria; phylum Cyanobacteriota; class Cyanobacteriia; order PCC-6307; family Cyanobiaceae; genus Parasynechococcus. Next base: position 26,414 of record NZ_JBGKDS010000059.1, read on the forward strand.
CCAGAACGAGGGTTTTGAGCTGGCTGAACAATCCGTTCAACAGGATGGTTCGATTGAACTGGTCGTCACGCGCTGGGACGCCTGAGCTCTGACCGATCCTTCACAGGCATTTCTCGCACCTTCGCAGCCGGCGGTTGTTCCGTCTGGCTGTGAACCTTGTCTCGGGGGTGAATTGCGCGAGCAGGCCGTCTGGGTGGATGAGGCCGTCTGCATCGGTTGTCGCTACTGCGCCCATGTGGCGACCAATACCTTTGTGATTGAACAGCGCCTGGGACGATCCAGGGCCATCCGCCAAGACGGTGACAGCACCGAGCGGATTCAGGAAGCGATTGAGACCTGCCCTGTGGATTGCATCCATTGGGTTCCGTTCGAGCGGCTCAATGATCTGCGGGCCGAACTCGATCGCCAGGATTTGCAACCTCTGGGGATGCCGTCACCAGCGCGGTTGCGACGCTCAACGCCCGCGGCGGAATGAACACCCTTCCAACGCGCCGTTTCGGTCGGACGGAACTGGCGATGCCGGTGCTGTCGCTCGGTGGCATGCGTTTTCAACAGAGTTGGAGCGATGTGCCTGCTGACGAGATCACCCAGGACTCGCAGGACAATCTCAATGCCACCCTGGCGCGTGCGGTGGGGCTGGGCTTCCACCACGTTGAGACCGCCAGGCATTACGGCAGTTCAGAGCGTCAACTTGGATGGGCGATGCCGAATCAACCGGACGCGCAGCGCATCCTGCAAAGCAAGGTGCCGCCCCGGGAGGATCCGGCGGTCTTTGAAGACGAACTGGAATTGAGCTGCACGCGTCTGGGGTCAGATCGACTGGATCTTTTGGCGATTCACGGGATCAATCGTCCTGAGCATTTGGATCAAACGCTTCGACCAGGGGGCTGCATGGAGGTGGTCCGTCGTTGGCAGCGAGAGGGGCGCGTGGGTCATGTCGGTTTCTCGACCCATGGCCCCACCGATCTGATCGCTGAAAGTTGTGCGTCCGGGGCGTTCGATTACGTCAACTTGCATTGGTATTACATCCGTCAGGACAACGATCCAGCCCTGGAACAGGCCCGCAGGCAGGACATGGGTGTGTTCATCATCAGCCCGACCGACAAAGGGGGCCATCTCCACAGTCCGTCGGACCGTTTGTTGGAGCTCTGTGCTCCATTGCATCCGATCGTCTTTAACGACCTGTTCTGCCTAAGCGACCCGAGGGTGCACACCATCAGCGTTGGTGCCGCCCGCCCGTCTGATCTTGATCTGCATCTTGAGGCCCTTGAACGGCTGCCAGAGGCCCGTGCCCTTATGGATCCCATCGATGCACGTTTACGGGCTGCCGCTCGCGAGGCCTTGGGAGCGCCTTGGTCGGACAGCTGGCATGTGGGCTTGCCGTCTTGGCAAGACACACCGGGCCAGATCAATCTTCCAGTGTTGCTATGGCTTCACAACCTTCTCGAGGCCTGGGATCTGAGCAGTTTTGCCCAGGCGCGTTATCGATTGCTGGGCAATGGAGGGCACTGGTTCCCAGGTGCGAATGCCGATGGCCTCGATCATTCCGTCAGTGAGGCAGATCTGCTGGCTGTGCTCGGGCAAAGTCCTTGGGCCGCAAGGATTCCTGCGATTCTGCGCACCCTCCGTGATCGCTTGGCCGGAGCACCTGAACGGCGTCTCACCCAGGATTGACCTCGTCGGGGTTGCGCGAAGGGGGGTGAGTGGTGCTATGTTCTTTGGTCTGCGCGGTTCCCGGAAGGGGCTGTGCGGGGCACACCGCCAGAGAGCGCGAGCTTGTTTGGTGTCTGTGCTGACTTACTGAGCTGAAGGGAGCGATCCCGCGGTGATGTAAGTTTTCTAAGCGGTCGACGAGGCCGCGCCGCTGAACCGCTTCTGCAAGGGAGCGCGGAGGCAGAACCTGGACAACTGAAAAGTTTAGGAACTGACGCTTTTATCGCGTTCGGTTAGTGAGCTGAGACCGAAAGGTTGAGGTGAGCGACTGAATGAAAGTGCGATAAAGGTGTGAGGTCCCGTCAAAATTTTATTTGTTGCGTTGAAGCGAATGCGCTGCAATAAGTAAGTTTTTCACGAAGCTTATTTGTTGCCGGTGTGCGCATTGGTGGAGCGACAACCGGAT
>NZ_JBGKDS010000060.1:0-14306 GCF_042954325.1 Parasynechococcus sp.
ACCTGCAGCCGTTCCTGCCATGAAGCACAACGCTCCCGCAGTGGCCTTGCTGGGAACCAGCGCTGATCCACCCAGCCAGGGGCACCAGGTGCTGCTGCAAAGCCTGTGTGCAAACTTCCCGCGTGTGGCCACCTGGGCCAGCGACAACCCGCTCAAGCAGCATGCCGCTCCTCTCAACATCCGAACCCAACTGCTCCAAGCACTGGTGGATGAGATCCAGCGTCCGGAGCTCAGCCTCGAACAAGGTCTGAGTAGTCCCTGGGCCGTGACCACCCTGGAGAGGGCCGCCGCCCGCTGGCCGGACCACCGTCTGATCTTTGTCGTCGGCAGTGACCTGGCCGGACAAATCCCGCGCTGGAAACAGGCCGATCAAATCCTGCAGCGCTGCACCTTGGCCATCGCCCCCAGGGAGGGCTGGCCACTGGAGGCGGCCAGCATCGAGACACTCACCGCCTTGGGAGGGCATGTGATGCCATTGGACCTGAGCATTCCGGCCAGTGCCAGCTCCACCATCCGCCAGGCCCCTTTGGCGGAGGACATCCCCACCAGCGTTTGGCCGCTGTTGTTGAAGCACAATCTCTACGGACTCTCTGGCTCGGTCTGCTGATGCGCCTTGCTCTCGCACAGCTCAACACCCTGGTGGGAGACCTGGCTGGCAACGGCCAATCCATCCTCGAAGCCGCCCGTCAGGCCAACCGGAATCACGCCGATCTATTGATCACCCCTGAGCTCTCGCTCTGGGGCTACCCGCCACGGGATCTGCTGCTGCAACAGGAGAGGGTGGAGCAACAAGGAGCCATCCTCGATGGGCTCTGCCAAGCCCTGGCCCGCGAACAGCTCCACCTCTCCATCCTGATCGGAGCGGTGGAGCCCACGGGTGATGGTTTTCGACCAGCCCTTTACAACGCCGTCGTGCTGGTGGAGGCAACGGGATGGCGGCCTGTGGCCCGCAAACAGCTGCTGCCCAGCTACGACGTTTTTGATGAACGCCGCTACTTCCGCCCCGGAGACGAGCCCTGCCTGCTGAGCCTTCCCAACGGAGTGCGCATTGGCCTGACCATCTGCGAAGACCTCTGGGTTGATCCAAGCCTGCAAGGGGGACGCCTGGCTGGGCCCGATCCGGTGGCGGCCCTGATCGCCGAACAGCCGGATCTGATGATCAACCTGGCGGCCTCTCCATTCAGTGCCGACAAACCAGCCCTGCGCGATGCCCTGGCCGCACAGGCCGCCCAGCGTCTGGGCTGCCCGGTGGTTTATCTCAACCAAGTCGGCGGAAACGATGAACTGGTCTTCGATGGAGCCAGCTTTGTGGTGGACGCCCGGGGCAGCAAACAGTTGCAACTGCAGTCCTGCGGCGAAGACCTCCAAACCTGGACGTTGAGCGACAGGTTGAACGACGGCTCAGCGAGCACCTCGGCCAGCCAGCTCAGCCCGGCCGACAACAGCGACCCCCTCGAGCTGCTGTTCCGCGTGCTGGTGCTCGGCGTTCGCGATTACACCCGCAAATGTGGATTCCAGCGGGCCTTGCTGGGTTTGAGCGGCGGAATCGACTCAGCCCTGGTGGCGGTGATCGCCGCCGCGGCCCTCGGTGCCGAGAACATCTCCGCGCTGCTGATGCCATCACCCTGGAGTTCCCAGGGGTCGATCGATGACGCGGAAGCGCTGGCAACCCGCTTGGGCCTAACCACCAGCACCCTGCCAATCCAGGGGGTGATGGAGGCCTTTGATCCAGCCCTCGAACCCGCCCTGGGCGGAGCACCCAGTGGCGTCACCGCTGAAAACCTGCAGTCCCGCATCCGCGGCACCCTGCTGATGGCCGTGGCCAACCAGCAGGGGCAACTGCTGTTGACCACCGGCAACAAATCGGAATTGGCCGTGGGCTACTGCACGTTGTACGGCGACATGAACGGAGGCTTGGCCGTCATCGGCGACCTCTACAAAACCAGTGTGTTCGCCCTCTGTGACTGGATTGACAGTGCACAGGCTTCAGCCTGCCGAGCCAGCTTTGATCTCCCTCACCAAGGCGATCTGATCGGGGAAGAGATTCGACTCAAACCGCCGAGTGCCGAACTCCGCCCAGATCAAAAGGACAGCGACTCCCTGCCCGATTACCCACTGCTGGATGGCCTGTTGCGACGCATGATCGAAGATCGCGTCAGTGAATCCACCCTGATCGCCGATGGCGCCGACCCGGTGCTGGTGCAGCGCATCGCCGGCTTGCTGAAACGTGCCGAATTCAAACGTCGACAGGCGGCTCCGCTGCTCAAGGTGAGTCCGCAGGCCTTCGGCAGTGGTTGGCGACTCCCGATTGCCTCGAGCTAAACAGCAGCCTGCAACAGGATCTGGCCAATCATCGCCATCGTGGCCACATTGGAACCATCCCCCTGCTTGAGGACTGTTGGCCATGGCTGCCTCAGTGCTGAGTGCTCCGATGGCAAGTGTCGGCATCCCACGGGAAATCAAGGCGGACGAACAACGGGTGGCGTTGACGCCCGATGCCGCGCGAGAACTGATCAGCCGTGGGCTTGAGGTCCGCGTTGAAAGCGGTGCCGGCAGCGGTGCTGGCATCAGTGATGACGCCTTTGCCGCCGCCGGAGCGGCTGTGGTCAGCCGCGAAGAGGCCTGGGCCGCCCATCTCGTGGTCAAAGTCAAGGAACCCCAGAAGGACGAGTTCCACTTCCTGCGGGACGACATGGTGCTGTTCACCTACCTACACCTGGCGGCCTATCCGCAAGTGGGTGAGGCCCTGCTTGAGGCAGGAACCACTGCGATCGCCTACGAAACCGTTCAACTCGAAAACGGAAGCCTGCCCCTGCTGGCACCGATGAGTGAAATCGCCGGACGGATCGCGGCCCAGGTCGGTGCCCACCTGTTGGAGCGCCCCCACGGTGGCCGCGGGATCCTCATGGGGGGATGCACCGGCGTCCAGCCCGCGCGGGTCGTGGTGCTTGGGGCCGGCATGGTCGGCTGGAATGCGGCGCGGATCGCAGCCGCCATGGATGCAGAAGTGCTGTTGCTCGACCGTTCCCCCCAGAAACTGCGCACGCTCGAGGCCGACCGACGCGGCCGCTTAATGAGTGTGGTGAGCAGCCATGGCCTGCTGGAACGACTGATCCCCACAGCGGATCTCGTGATCGGTGCCGTGCTCACACCCGGCGGCCGGGCCCCAACCTTGGTGGATGAGGCGATGGTGCAACAGATGCGGCCCGGGTCGGTGATTGTGGATGTGGCGATTGATCAGGGGGGATGTATCGCCACCAGCAGGGAAACCACCCACACCGATCCCACCGTGAGCATCCACGGCGTTCAGCATTACGCCGTGGGCAACATGCCGGGCGCCGTTCCGTTCACATCCACCGAAGCGCTGGTCAGTGTGACCCTGCCTTACATCGTGGGCATTGGAGGTCGCGGCCTCGAAGAGGCTGTCACCGAGCGACCGGAACTGTTGTCAGGACTCAACACCGTGCGGGGATCGGTCTGCCACCCCGGTGTCGCCAAAGCCCTGGGCCTGCCGCCACGCCATCCGATGGCCTGCCTGCGTTAGCCCTCCAGCTTGAGCGCACCCACGTAAAGCCAGGGGCCATCGGCCGCGCCACCACGACGCTGAAACAGCGATGTTTCCTTCAGCACCCCACCGCGGTAGCGGGCCTCAAACTGCACCGTTCCCTCGAGATCATTCGGACCGCCGTCACTGACAGCGAGCACGGTCAAGCCGAGCCAACGGGTCTGGCGACAGCTCCGCTCCAGGGCACGGCGCCGCTGCTGCGCTGAAAGCTCCGGCTCGGGATGGGTGGCCATGAGATAGTCGATCTCCCCACGCGCAAAGGCGGAATACCTGGAACGCATCAACTGTTCCGCGGACATCGCCCTCTGCTCACCGCGGTGCAGCGGGCCGCAACAGCGGCTGTAGGCACCGCCGCCGCAGGGGCAAGGGCTCTGGTCCAGTGCTCCGCCAAAACCGCCAGGCATCAATCCAACCGTTGCAACAGCGGCAGTGGGCGTCTCAACGCAACCGGACTCAAGCCTTCCCGCAACGCCAAAACAAAACCGGCCGCTTCGGTATAGCTGCGCGCTTGCAGCACAGTCCCGCCAAGCCCCAGCCCTTCGGCCGTGACCGACAACACCGATGGGTTCTCCACCGTGATCAGCGGAAGATTCCGTTCCAGACAAGCCAACACCGCTTCCCCCCCCAAGGCTCCATCGGGAACCACGACGGCCCCCAACTGTTCGATGCTGAGATCTCCGGTCGTGTGAGGCCCATCGGTCACCAGAGCTGGGGCCCGGCTCAACCCCACCAGCACGCAGGCCAGGAAGGTGTAGCCGAGCTCTTCCCCCGCCGCCCTCGGATCAAGTTGAGGATCCAGGGGCAATGGGTCCAAAGCTGGCGCATGGGCACAGGGGATCTGCAGGTGCTTCACCAGCAAGTGGCTGATCACCGCTTCAGCACCGGCCAGAGCATCCACGCCACTGCCTTGGCGATAGGCCGCCAACTCCTCACTGTCGGGATCCTCCGGGAAACGTGCCACCACAGCGATCGCTGTCGCCCCCGCCTGTTTCAGTCGTTCGCCAGCCCGGAGCAAGGCATCGGGGCACCCCAACCGCCCCCAACTGGCGCCACTGGCACCGCACTCGAGCGTCACCTCAAGCGGCGTGTCCGTTGCAATCACGGGCCCGATGTCCAAGCCCAAGCTGGCGCGACAGCCCTCAGCCACCTGAATCTGGCGCTGGGCCAGCTCGGGCTCGATCCCGGCATCCAACAACAGCCCAATGCGCTGCCGCCTCACCGGTCGCAGGGCCCACTCCCCCACGGCAAACCGATCGATGCCGTAACCCTCGACATAGTGCACCCGGGAATCGCTCCAATAGAGCGAGGCCCCATTCATCACATTGGGGTGGGTGATCAGGCAGCCGCTGGCCGCAGCCAAAAGACGTGCCGACGGCAAGGCATCACCGGCATACCCTCCGATGTCACAACCGATGCCCGTGGGCACCAGCATCAGCGTTGGCATCGGTGCCGAGCTCATGCGCTGATCACCGCCTCCACTTGAATGGTTCGATCACCATCGGAGGTGGCGCTCACCGCGGTGACGGCCCAACGCAGCACATCGCCCTCGATCGCCAGCTGCTGACGAATCCAGCTGCGCAACTCAACCAGCGGCACATCAGCGGGCCAGAGCAATTGGCGTTGCAGGCTGGCGAGCCTCACTTCTGGTACTGACCGAACTGGGCTTCGTAGAGCGCATCCTCTTGACCCGCCTTGAGGGTGAGATCAGCGCGCGGGAACGCCACACACAACAGGCTGTAGCCCTGCTCCTGCAGCTCGCCTTTCACGCCCATGGCATCGGGCTGCTCAACGCTGCCCTCGGTGATCAGCGCAGCACAGGTGGTACAGACCCCGGAGCAGCAGGAGCTGGGAAGGGTGACGCCAGCGGCCTCAGCAGCATTCAGCACCGTCTGGTCGGCACGGCAGGGGAAGCTGTGGATTTCGCCTTCGATCTCGGCGCGGACTGTGTAGGTAGCCACGTCGGACATGCCGGGCTCAACAGGAAAGAGGCCGCATTCTCTCAGGCAATGGGCTCCTCCAGCGCGCTCCAATGGCGGGGGTGGGGCGCCAGGTACTCCGGAGAGCCACCCTGCTCCGGAGCTGTGAGCACGAAATCAAAACTGATGGAGCAGCGCAGCGCATCTGGGTCGTCATTCGGCAAGACGCTGTGCTGAAGGCTCGAAGGAAACAGCACGAGCAAACCCGGTCGTGGGGCCAGATCCCAGTGGGACTGGTTCAACGGGTGGCCTTCAGAGATTGGACCGCCGTAACCCACCGCCAAACCCGCCACCAACTCATTGGGTTGATGGGAGGCATGCAGACGCAACACGCCCTCCTCACCGGAGCCGCTGCCCGTGAGATAAAGCACAGCGCTGAGATGGGCATTGGGGTGATGGTGCCGTCCAACCGCTTGATCCCAATCGCTGATCACGGGCCAACAACGCTGCAGATGCAGGGCCACTTGGCTGCGGGCAAACCCAATCGAATCGAGATAGCTCCATGCCCGATCCGCCACCTGTTGAGCCAAGGCCGTGAAGGGCTCCTGTCGATGCAACTGCCAGACCCCATGGAGGTCACCCGTCCAGGCACACCCCTCGCTGGGGTTGCCCTCGGCCTCACCGCGAAGCTCTAACAGGGCCTGCATGCAGGACGCCTGCTGCAAGGGGTCGAGGGGAAGTTGAGTGGTTGCCACCACGGTGGGAAAGAGCTGATGAAGCTGAAACACGCCGACACCCGCAAAGCCCTTCGCTCAACCGTAAACACGGCACAAAAAAAGCCGGTCCCGCAGGACCGGCTTCAAGATCACAGAGACACAATCAAGCGCCAGCGGCGGCTGAGCCACCGACAACCTCAAGAATCTCCTGCGTAATCGCGGCCTGACGGGCCTTGTTGTAATCCAGAGTCAACGTCTTGGCGAGTTCCTTGGCGTTGTCACTGGCGTTGTTCATGGCCGTCATCCGGCTGGCCAGCTCGGATGCTGCAGATTCCTGGAGGGAGCGCAGCAGCTGGTTCTGCAAATACAGAGGAAGCAAAGCGTTCAGCAATTGCTCAGGGCTCTGTTCAAAAACGATGTCTGAAGGAATCTTGGGCTCGGTGTTGGCGGGGCCAGCACCGGGCTCAACCGTCAGACGGCCGTCCTTGGTGGTGAGACGGAAAATCTCATCATCGGGATCGGCGATGTCCTGGGGATCGAGGGGCAGCAGCGTCTGCAGAACAGGCTTGCAGCTCACCAGGTTGATGAACTTGGTGAACACCAACTCGACACGATCAGTGCCTTCAGCGATGAACTCAGCGAGAACATCAGAAGCGATGGTGTTGGCTTCATCCGCCGTCGGAACCTGCTCCAGACCCGTGAAGGTGGCCTGGATGGGGTAACTGCGGTTGGTGAAATAACTGATGGCCTTGGAACCGATCAGCACCAGCTTCACGTCGTAGCCCTTGCCCTTGAGTTCGGCAAAACGCTGCTCGGTGCGCTTAATGATGTTGGCGTTGTATCCACCACAGAGACCACGGTCACCTGTGACGGCAACGAGGGTGATGGTTTCAACATTGCGCTGCTCCATCAGGGGAGCGGAAGCATCTTCGAAGCGCATGCGGGACTGGAGATTTTCCAGAACCCGTGCGAGACGATCCGCGAACGGACGACTGCGGAGCACCTGCTCCTGAGCGCGACGAACCTTGGCCGCAGCCACGAGGCGCATGGCCTCGGTGATCTTGCGGGTGTTCTTGACCGATTTAATTCGGTCTCGAATCTCTTTGAGATTTGCCATATCGGCTGCTCCCTCAGTTCGCCGAAGCGACCATGGTGGACACAACCTCGCTGATGGCCTCCTTGAGGATGGCTTCAGCTTCGGGGCTCAGCACCTTCTTCTCCTGAATTTCGGAGATGAACTGAGGCTTGTTGGACTTCAGGTACTCACGCAGTTCGCGGGAGAAGTTCACAACCTGATCAACGGGAACGGCGTCAATCAGACCCTTGACGCCGGCGTACACGATGGCGACCTGCTCAGCCAGGATCAATGGGCTGAACTGGGACTGCTTGAGCAGCTCACGCAGGCGCTTGCCGCGCTCCAGCTGCTGCTGGGTTGCCGCATCCAGATCAGAAGCGAACTGGGAGAACGCTGCCAGCTCGTCGAACTGAGCCAGTTCGAGCTTGAGGGTACCGGCGATCTTCTTGATGGCCTTGGTCTGAGCGGCACCACCCACACGGCTCACGGAGATGCCGACGTTGATGGCGGGGCGCAGACCGGAGTTGAACAGGTCGGAGCTGAGGAAGATCTGACCATCGGTGATCGAAATCACGTTGGTCGGGATGTAAGCCGACACGTCACCGGCCTGGGTCTCAATGATCGGCAGAGCGGTCATTGAGCCTTTGCCCATGGCATCGGACAGCTTGGCGGCACGCTCAAGCAGACGGCTGTGGCAATAGAACACGTCGCCGGGGTAAGCCTCACGACCGGGCGGACGACGGAGCAGCAGGGACATCTGGCGGTAAGCCGCAGCCTGCTTGGACAGGTCGTCATAGATGACCAGGGTGGCTTTGCCCTGGTACATGAAGTACTCGGCGATCGACGCACCGGTGTAAGGAGCCAGGTACTGCAGAGCAGCGGGCTCGGATGCGTTGGCAGCAACGATCACGGAGTAATCAAGGGCACCGCGCTCGCGGAGCACTTCCACCACGTTGGCAACGGAGGCCGCCTTCTGGCCCACCGCCACGTAGACGCAGATCATGTCCTGATCCGCTTGGTTCAGGATCGTGTCGATCGCGATCGCGGTCTTACCGGTCTGACGGTCACCAATGATCAGCTCGCGCTGACCGCGACCGACGGGGATCATCGCGTCGATGGCGGTGATGCCCGTTTGCATGGGCTCGTGCACCGACTTGCGCTGGATGATTCCAGGCGCCATCGACTCGATCAGACGCGTTTCGGTGGTGGCGATATCACCCTTGCCGTCGATCGGACGACCCAGGGAGTTGACCACGCGGCCGAGCATGGCCTGACCGACGGGGACAGCAGCAATTTTGCCGGTGGCTTTGACGGTGCTGCCTTCCTGAATACCAAGACCTTCACCCATCAGCACCGCGCCGACGTTGTCGTCTTCGAGGTTCAGGGCGATGCCTTCGGTGCCATCTTCGAATTCAAGAAGTTCACCGGCCATGGCCTGCTGCAGGCCATAAACGCGGGCGATGCCGTCGCCCACCTGCAGGACGGTGCCGACATTGCTGACCGAGACGGACTTGTCGTAATCCTCAATCTGCTGTTTGAGGATGGCGCTGATCTCGTCGGGACGGATGGAAACCATGGCGTGTGATCCCAGCGGGGAAAAGTGGAAGGTTGAGCGGTGGAGGAATTAGGGAGGAGTCAGCTCGCCTTGGCGAGAGCCAGTCCGAGACGACGGACCTGACCAGCCAGGCTGGCGTCGATCACCTGTGAGCCGAGACTGACAACGAAACCGCCGATCAGCGAAGCATCAACGCTGAGGTCGATGTCGACCTTGTCGGTGCCGGCCATGGCCTGCACCTTTTTGGAGAGGGCCGCCTGCTGGGCCTCGGACAGAGCCTGAGCGGAACGCACATGGGCCAGGGTGATGCCCTGTTGCTCGCGGTAGAGCTCCAAGAAGCGTTGCATCACGGCATCAAAAGCCTGAAGACGCTGGCGGTCAGCCAAAACCTTGAGCAGATTCATCAAAGACGGCGTGACCTGCTCACCCAGAAGGGACTGCAGCGCGCGCTTCTTGGCATCGGGCTCAAGAACCGGGGAGATCATGGCTCCACGGAACTCATCGGAACTATCCCAAACCTGGAGCAGTTGCTTGCACTGCTCGGCAACGGTGGAGGACTCGTTACGCGCTTCAGTGACCTGAAGCAGAGCTTCGGCGTAGGGGGTAGCAAGCGTATTGAGGAGAGGCATCAGGCGTTCTCCAAATTGGCGATGGTGGAATCGATCAGGCTGGATTGGGTCTGATCGTCAAGACGGCCGGGAAGATCGCTCAAAACCTTGTCGATGGCAGCAAGAGCGGCCTCGCGGCGGAGAGCATCCTGGATGCGGGACGCTTCTGCATCCGCATCAGCGACAGCACCCTGCTTCACAGCAGCCATGGCAGTAATGGTGCGCTGTTCGCCATCCGTACGGATCGCAGCAGCACGGGCCTGGCCATCGGTGCGGATCTTGTCGGCCTTCTGCTGCGCTGCAGCAAGGTCGGACTGAGCTGTGGCCAGATCAGCCGTTGCCTTTTTCAGACGATTTTCAGCGTCTTGAAGGTCTTGGAGAATCACCGAACGGCGACGCTCAAGGATTCCGCCAAGGAAACCGCGAAGGAACCAAACCAGCACACCGATCACGATGGCCAGGTTGATCAGATTGGTTTGCAGAGGGTTGAAGTTGAGTGCAAAACCCTCGGATGCCAGCAATGGGAAATAGGTCATGATCAGGCAGCCAGCAGTCGGTCAATGATCTGGTTGCTGAGCTGATCCACCTGTCCCTGAAGCTGGGATCGGGCGGACTGTCGCTCGCTTTCGATTCCGCGACGGCTCTCTTCCTTGGTGCGATTGGCTTCGGCTTCCGCCTGGGCCAAGGCTTCGCGATACAAACGATCGACCTCTTGTTCAGCATCGACAATGGCGGCTTGAGCAGCCTGTCGAGCTCCCTTCAGCTGTTCAGCAAGGTCGGCTTCGAGCCGTTCAACCTGTGCAAGCTTCTGCTTTGCATCAGCACGGCTGGTTGAGATGTAACCCTCTCGATCTTCCACGACCTTGCCGACCGGACGGAAGAAGAGGACATTGAGCAGGAAGGTCAGGAGAACCACCTGAACCGCCATCAGCGGCAAAGTGGCGTCGAGGTCGAAAAGACCTCCCTCCGGAACACCTGCTTCAGCGAGCAGAAGCCAGGTCATGGAAGGGTGCGCTGGGAAGGAATCGAAACGTTGTGGTCAGTGGATGGCTGATCGGCCCAGGGAACCTTTGATCCCCTAGGCCTCAACCCATCGAGCTGATCAGCCGGCGAAGGGGTTGGCGAACAGGAGCACCAGAGCCACCACCAGGCCGTAGATGGTCAGCGATTCCATGAATGCCAGGGAGAGCAGCAGGGTGCCGCGGATCTTGCCTTCAGCTTCGGGCTGGCGGGCAATGCCTTCAACAGCGCCGCCGGAAGCGGTGCCCTGACCGATACCAGGGCCGATGGCGGCGAGACCGACAGCCAGACCAGCGGCCACAACGGAAGCAGCGGAGGTAATGGAATCCATGTTGGGTGGGGTAAGGGGAGGCGCTGTGCAGCGCTCTGAACGAATGGGCTGGGGATCGGTTCCCCCCGCGCAGGGACACTCCCGAAGGAGCGGGCCCGACCGGAGTACGGACCTGCGCGCGGATGTGTTTAGCAGATCGCCGGAATCCAGCGATCAAAAATCGACGCGATCAGTGCGCCTCGTGGAGACCTTCACCGATGTAGAAGGCCGCCAACGTGGCGAAGATCAGGGCCTGAATGGCACTGGTGAACAGGCCAAGCAGCATCACCGGCAGGGGCACAATCAGAGGAACCAGGTAAACCAGAACTCCGACGGCCAATTCATCCGCAAGGATGTTTCCGAACAAACGGAAAGAGAGCGACAGAGGCTTCGTGAATTCCTCGATGATCTTGAACGGGAGCATGATCGGAGTCGGCTCCACGTACAGCTCAAAGAAGCGAAGTCCTTTGCGGCTGAGACCGGCATAGAAATACGCCAAGGACACCAGCAGGGCCATCGCCACAGTGGTGTTGATATCGGCGGTAGGCGCGCCGAGCTCACCCTCAGGCAATTCAATGATCTTCCAAGGGATCAGAGCTCCGCCCCAGTTGCTCACGAAGATGAACAGGAACAGAGTGCCGATGAACGGCAGCCAGTCGCGGTAATACTTCTCGCCGATTTGATCACGGGCGAGATCGCGGATGAAGTCCCAAAGGAACTCAAGCAGGTTCTGCAGGCCCACGGGATCGCGCTTCATGCCACGGGTACCGACCAGCACCAGCGCAAGCAGAATGCCGATCAGGATCCATGAGCTCAGGAAGACCTGGCCGTGGAGGTACAGATCACCGATCTGCCAGTACAGGTGGTGGCCCACTTCCAGTTCTGCGAACGGAAGTGAGAAGGGCAATAAAGCCATGGGTGCAGGGAGGAGTGCTCAGCTTCAGCTGTCAAAGACGTGCTGAAGAATCAGGGCGGGCTTGTAAAGAAGAAATCCCAGGAAGGCAGGCAGCAGATCGAGCTGGGGCAACTTGGCAGCTCCGACCACAAGCAAGGTCGGGACCACGAGTTGAAAGCGCCCCAGTCCACGGGACTGGTCACTGAGCCTGGCCACGCTGCGGGCGAGTAAACGCACGTACAAAAGTCCGGCGCACGCACCCACGAGCACACTGCCGGCCACCGAAAGATTGATGGTGAACGCCACGATCGGAACCGTGACGAGGGACACCAACACGGTGGCCAACAGCAGGCGACGTTGAAGTCTGTAGAAATCCTCCAAACGGCGCCTGAAATAGCGCGCGGAATCTATCACGCGTTCTTGGCTGCTACCCCTGCAACAGGATCAGCTGGCGATCGACCAGCTCCCGAATCAAGGCCGCCGGTGCCAGTTGACCCAGTGGAACCATCGGTGTGTCCACCACTGCCGTCAACAGGGCTTTGGCGTCGGCTGTGAGCTGAAGCGGCTCCATGTTCCGACCGAGAATCGGATCGGGTTCACCCCAAAGACAGGGCTGACGGATCCCCGTTGCCGCCTCGAGCTGCGCATCACTCCAGACCCGCCGCTCCAACGGTGCCTTGGACAGGAAGAACTCGAAGTGGCTGATGTCTGGATCCAGCTGCTCCACCAAAGCCCACTGTTGTTGAGGGGGCAGTGCCTGAGCACGCTCCAACAACTCGCCCGTCAGCAAACGAGCCGGATCCCAGACCTCCGGATTGGAGAAGCCAGCGAACTGCAACCCCGCCGATGCGGCAAACGCGAGCAACCGCTCAAGGTTGTAGCTGGTTTCCTGCGGATGCAGATACATGTCAGCGAAGTTGGCATCCGGCGCACAATCCACTGCCCAGCGCTGCTCGTGATGTCGACGGAGCCGGTTGCTCTCAGGAAGGGTTTCGAACAACTGCCGGCCCAGCCGCAAGCCATCGGCCTCGGTGCCGACCTCGAGCAATGTCAACGCGCGCTGCGTCCGATGGATTTCCCAGCGACCTGCATCGGCATATAGAAATAGATGCAGCAAACCTTGGGGGGCCAGCGCTCCAGCCAATGAGTGCAGCCCGGCCTCCGGTTGATCGAGATGGTGCAGCACCCCAACGGAATTGATGTAGTCGAAAGGTTGTTCCTCGCCGAGATCCAGCAAGCTGCGACGTTCCTGACGCAGCGATCTCACCTGGTCTGCAGCACCCGAGCGCTGCAGACGCTCTCGGGCCACCGAGAGGGCTCCATCGCTGATGTCCACCGCCACCACATCGGCACCAGGGTTGAGATGGCAGAGGTAATCGGTGCTGACACCGGTGCCGCAGCCTGCGTCAAGGATCCGAGGCTGCTCGGCACCGGCCGGACAACAACCATGGACGGCCGCCAGAACACTGCGATGGCACCAGCGCCAGTTGTATCCCGGCGGTGGTCCGTCCTGCAGCGGATCGCCGGGAAAGGGGAAGCGGTCGTAAAAGGCGCTCACCACAGGTGTCGCGGCATCGCTGGGGCGGACATCGACCATGGAAATCAGGGAAGTGCGGACCGCGAGCATTTCATGCATCAGGCCGTCTTGCTGCCGACAGATGACTCCCCTGCAAACATTTGTTCATGGGGCTCCTGAGCGATCGCCAGACACCCGTAACGTGGCTCGATCCGGCTTGCTTCCGTACATGACCGTGACCGCCAGCAGCGGCAGCCCGCGGGTTTCCCCCCAGCTGTACGACACCCTGCCGCTTTCGAGCGTCCGTCAGGCAGAACAGCAGGACCGCTTCCCCGATGGGGGGGAGCTCGATTCCCTGGTGACGTTCTTCCGCAGCGGTCAGGAACGCATCGAAGCCTCCCGTGTGATCGCGGCCAACGCCGAATCGATCGTCGCCCGCGCCGCCAACCGCATCTTTGTTGGTGGCACCCCGCTGTCCTTCCTGGAAGCACCGCTGACCACCGGAGAGGTGGGGCGTAATGCCGATGGAACGCCTCTGGCGGCTGACCAGGCTGCGTTTGAAGCCTCGGTTCGGACCTTCACCGGTGCCAGCGACAGCACCAAACGCGGCAACGTCTTCACACGTCTCTTTGAAGGCGCCGGCGGCGATGCCGATGTCCGGGTGGTGCTCCCCACCGGTTTTAACCCGATCAGCGTGGCCAAATACGGCCCGGCTTTCATGCGCAAATCCGTGCGCGATATGGGCTGGTTCCTCCGTTATGTGGGCTACGCCCTGGTGGCTGGTGACCCCAGCATCCTGTCGGTGAACACCCGTGGACTCCGCGATGTCCTGGAGACCAACTGCTCCCTGGCCGCCACCAACGTGGCCCTGCAGGAAATGCGTGCCGCCTGCGCTCAGCTGTTGAACGATCGGCCAGACGCACGTCAGATGACGATCGACTGCTTCAACGTTCTCCTCAAGGAACTGGCGGTCGCCACCCCCAGCACGAAGCAACGTCAGGGCAGCAGCGTTCAACAAGGCCTCCAGCTTCCCGCCATCTATGCCCTGGCCGCTGAAGGCAGTCAGCGTTTTGAAATGCGACCGGGCCTCTCCGGAGCAGAAAAAGCAGAGATCATCCGCGCGGCCTACC
>NZ_JBGKDS010000061.1:0-18183 GCF_042954325.1 Parasynechococcus sp.
CCAGGGCCATCACCCACCGACAAGCGAATCCGCACGCAATCGTCCTGCAGATAGGCGCCGGCCGCACGGGCCTTGAGATCGGCGCTGGCGGCCGCACGATCGAAGTCCAGCGGTTGCCCCGCCGCCATCAGCTGATGGGATTCCACCCAGAGATCCACGCGCTGCGGATCAAAGGGGACGCCGGCACGACCCGCGGCCGCCACGATGCGTCCCCAATTGGGATCACGGCCATGGACCGCCGTCTTCACCAATGAAGAGCCGCAGACCGTCCGAGCCAGCGTCAGGGCTCCCGCTTCATCCGGTGCCCCGGACACACTGACTTCCAGCAGGCAGGTCGCTCCTTCGCCGTCACGCGCGATCGCCCGAGCCAGGTGCTGCATGACCGCCGTCAGCCCGGCGTCCAAAGCAGCGTGATGGTCGGCCGCCAAAGGCTCCCCGGCGGCAAAAGCCAGCACCGTGTCGTTGGTGCTGGTGTCGCCGTCGACGGTGATGGCATTGAACGAGCGCTGCACCGCCCGTCGCACCATCGAACGCCACACCGCAACATCGACCCCGGCGTCGCAGCTGATGAAGCCGAGCATGGTGGCCATGTCGGGATGAATCATTCCCGAGCCCTTGGCCATCCCACCGATGCGCACGGTGCGGCCGTCAAACTCCGCCTCCAAGGCGATCTCCTTGGCCACGAGGTCGGTGGTGAGGATGGCTTCCGCTGCCTGCGGACCACCTTCAGAAGACAGACCTGCCGTCAGGGGAGACACACCGGCCAACAGCGTGGGCATCGGGATCGGAACACCGATGACACCCGTGGAGCAGATCAGCACGGCCTCAGAAGACAGCCCCAGGGCCTCGGCAACAGCCGCCGTCGCCGTTTCGCTGTCGCTGAGTCCCAGCGCGCCGGTGCAGGCATTCGCCTGACCGGAATTGATCAGGACGGCCCGGGCCGCTCCACCCGTGGCCTGAAGGCGATCAGCGCAGAGATCCACGCAAGCAGCTCGCACCAGCGACCGCGTAAACCCTCCAGCACAGACCGCACCCGGGGGGGCCAACAACAGCGCCAGATCAGGACGCCCCGACGCTTTCAGCCCAGCCGTCACACCGGCCGCCTGGAAGCCAACAGCAGCCGTGACACCACCGCTGATCGAACGCCAAGGGGACCCGGCCGTCGCTGCCACGATCAACATTGGAAACTGATGGCATCCTCTCCCGGCACCATGCAACGCCGCATCGGCCTAACCGGAGGGATCGCCAGCGGCAAGAGCAGTGTCGGCAGGCTGTTGGAGGCGAGCGGCTGGCCGGTGCTGGATGCGGATCAATTCGCCCGCGCGGTGCTGGAACCCGGCACCACCAGCACCCAAGCCGTGTTGCAACGCCACCCCTCTGTTTGCCGTGGGGACGACAGCATTGACCGCGCTGCCTTGGGCCAGATCGTTTTTGCTGACGCTGGAGAACGACAGTGGCTGAACGACCTGATCCATCCCCAGGTGCGCCTCCGTTTTGAACGGGGCTTGGGCGAGCACGCCGATGCGCCCACCATCGTGCTGATGATTCCCCTGCTGTTCGAAGCGGGACTCACCGATCTCTGCAGCGAGATCTGGCTGGTGGATTGCGATGAAGAGCAACAACTCGAGCGACTGATGCGGCGCAATGCCCTGACGCGAGAGGACGCCCAGGCACGCATCGCCGCCCAATGGCCCCTCAACCGCAAACGCCCGCTGGCCGATGTCTTAATCAACAACCGCGGAACGGAACAGTCGCTGAAACAACAACTATCAATCGCCATCAACAACCGTCCCAAAGACCAATCACCACCATTCAAATAACCCATAAAAATCTCACCCATTTCGCCCCAGAAACGACATCCACCACTCCCCCCAGTGGCACAAATGGACCCAACTAGCAACAGCACCACAAGAGACATGCACAAACATCCCTGGCGTCCTAACCAAAACTTAAACAAGCAAGGGTGAGACCCAAACCTGCCAGCTACCTCGTCTTAAACTTCGCCGGGAAGATTTGTAGTAGTTATTTAGCAGCGTCACGGAGCAACCGTGAAAACAAACACCAAGCAAGAACTAGATCCTCAAAAAGCAAAAAAGACCCAAAAAGAAACCGTGACCTGGGTCGAGCTACTCGGCAAAAAGTAACGTGGATAACGCAGGCAAGTTCAGCTTTCGAACAGACCAGCAGTTAGTGACCGCCCTGCTGGAAGATGGCTACGAGGGAGAGGAACTGTTTGACGCACTCGCTGTTGTGCTGCCAGATCTGCAACCCGAGGCCTTTAACCAATACTTCGACGCTTGGCTCGACGTCCAACCCTGGATCAACAGGACCAAACCACGGCCCGATGCAACCCGCATCAGAGGAATCAGGCGTTAACGCTTTGACCCACCTCCTACGCTCAAAACTCCAAGCCGCGAGCCTTTGAGCGACACGTTTTTCGCCTACTTGGTCACGCTCGCGTACGGCGACAAGGAAACCCCGACACTCGCTCAGGTGGTGTTCCTCAGCGAGAACGAAGCTGAAGACACGAGGACTGTCGCGAGGGCACTCCTGCAGAACGCCAAACAAACAGCACCAGAGAAGACCAGGTTCGACTGGTCGACCCTCAAGGTGCATGGCAGCCAGAGTTTGTCCGACGACGAGCTGATGGGGTTGGTTGCCGCCGCGGCACAAGGCCAAGTTGGGGTTGGTCGAGTGTCGACGCTCAAGCTCTCCTAACAGCAGACACCCCGCCCTAACTGACGGGGGGCCTAGGGGTACGGCACAACGCGATGCGCTGAGTCGCTGCCATCACGGCTTGTGCCGCCGCTTCAATGGGGTGAGGAGCTGACTGGAAAGCAGCGTCGAAACCGAATCCAGTCAGCTTGATTTCTCCTCAAAAGCACTTTGATACGGATCCGACCTCAGCGTGGTCCGGAAATAACACGACTCTGACGACATCCAGCAAATCCTGCCAAAGGATGGAGAGCGCTTGGTCAGCCGTTCCGTCCTGTCTCCGCACGGAACCACTTGGTGATCACCCATTTGCTGCCCTGCTCCACCGGATTCGCCTCATGCAGGGTGAAGGGATTCGGTGTGCCATCGGCCTGAAGGTTGTTCCAGGCCAACGCCATCCCTGGAACGGGGGTGAAACAACGGCCCAAGCGCTTGAAACAGGTTTCGCCGCCCAACTCCACGGCGTTGAGATACACCATCAACGTCCAGGTGCGCTGACCACCGGGTGATGTGTGGGTCAGAAACTCATCGGTGCCGGGGGCGAACCAATCGGTGTGTTGCTTGAAATACTGCCCTGGGTCGTAGCGCTGGCCCTGGATCGGTTCGGACAACTCCGGCTCCACACCAAGGAGCGCCGCAAAACGGCGGTCGAGCATCTCCGCCAACTCGGCATGTCGGCGACGCAGGTGACAGGTGCGACTGGTGCGGTAATCACTGGACCCACGCGTGACGGTGGACGGCTGAAGACCTTGGTCGATCGCAGCGATCACCTGTTGGCATTCCTCACGGCTCAGCAGGTTGGGGATTTCATAGATCTGCGCCAAGGGGGTATCCAACCTCCAAGCGCGGGGACGATGCGCCGGCTCGGTGAGGGGCGCCTCGAACCACTGCAACATCGACGGCTGGTCCGAGCCAGCGGCACCGACGCTGCTGGCAGCCGGGGGCTGCATGGCCGCTGAGGCCACCGATGCGGTCGTCACCCCCGCATCCAACACCGCCTCAAGGGCCTGACGTTCAAACCCATGGGCCAGGGCCCGTTCCAACATCCCCTCGCGATCACAACCACGGTCACGATTCAAGATCAACCAATCACGCCATGTTTCCGGAATTGATGCCATCAATCGAAGGGACTGATTGCTTTGAAGTGCATCTTCTACGCTGGAAAACTTGCTAGCCAGTTGTTGATATGGAGCTGGGTCCCAATCCTTCGGGCGCCAGTGAAAATACATATTGCGGTAAAAGTCACCATCAAATTCAGATGCTCGCCCGTGGGGACAAAGGCTTTCATAAAAGAGCATCGTGCCCGGCTTAAACAGCACCCGATGGTGCACAGCCTCATGATCAATGAAATCCAGGGGCCAGGGCTGATTGGACTGATCAGCCACATGAACAATGCAGCTCACCACATGGGTATCCACCCGGTCGCGGTGCATATGCAACCAGGAGCCAGCTCCATAACTCCGCACGCCATACCCCCAACTGCGCTCCAGAGGTTGACCGACCCACTGCTCCATCAGCGGAGTCAACTGCTCATAGGCCAACTGCTTGAAGGCCTCGGACATCGGCGCGTAGCGCAGATCGGGGGTCCGCGATCGCACCGACGAAATCCCTGCAATCACATCGGCCTGATAGGCCTGATCGTGCTGCACCTCCTGTTCCACCGGCTCAAACGTCATCGCCCGGTAGTCCTGCTCCAAGCGGTCCTGCAGGGGCTTGGGCGTCTTCAGCAACCGAAAGGGAGTCGGCGCAAACCGGGGAAGCAGCACCATCGCAGGCGAACCAACACCTCAACTGAGCCGCAAATTAGGGGAGGTTCCGTGCAGAACCAGCCCCGCGATCGAAAGCGCAACAGCTCAACGGGCAGCCCAGCTCAACCCTTGAGCTTCTGGCTGAGGATCTGGTTGGCCAGCTTGGGATCCGCTTTGCCACCGGTCTTCTTCATCAGTTGACCGACAAAGAAACCCTGGAGTTTGTTTTTACCGCCGCGGAAGGCTTCCACCTCCTCTGGATGCGCCGCCAAGAGCTCCTCAACGATGGCGGTGATCGCCGCAGGGTCACTGATCATTCCCAACCCACGCTCATCAACGATGGCTTTGGGTGATCCGCCTTTCTCCAGCAGTTCGGGCAGGATCTCCTTGGCAATCTTGCCGCTGATTTTGCCGCCATCGATCAGCTGCACCATTTCCGCCAGTTGCTCCGGACGGAAGGGCAGCTCGGCATAGCTGAGTCGGTTGCTGTTGACATACGCAGCGATATCGCCGGTGATCCAGTTCGCAGACAACTTGGCATCGGCACCGGCACCCACCACGGCCTCGTAGTAGTCGGCCATCGGACGCTCATCGGTCAACACTCGGGCGTCGTACTGGGACAAGCCAAGGTCCTCGGCATAGCGATGACGCTTGGCCGCCGGCAATTCCGGCAATTCCGCACGCCAACCTTCCCGCTGGTCGGCGCTTACTTCGATCGGGCCCAGGTCCGGATCCGGGAAATAGCGATAGTCGCTGGCCCCCTCCTTGCTGCGCATGCTCTTGGTGAGCTGCTTGCCCTCGTCCCAGAGGCGGGTTTCCTGCACGATCGTTTCGCCAGCTTCAATCGCCTTCACCTGACGCTTGATCTCGTACTCACAGGCCTTCTGAATGGCTGAGAACGAATTCATGTTCTTGATCTCCACCTTCGTCCCGAAGGGCGCATCCGGCCCGCGACGGACGGAGATGTTGACGTCACAACGCAGGGATCCCTCCTGCATGTTGCCGTCGGACACACCCAGATAACGCATGATCCGACGGATCTCCGACGCATATTCCGCCGCTTCGCGGCCGGTGCGCAGGTCCGGTTTGCTGACGATCTCGGCCAGGGCCACACCGGCACGGTTGTAGTCGACCAGGGAATGGGTGGATCCCGCCAGGCGATCACTGCCCGCATGCACCAACTTGCCGGCGTCCTCCTCCATATGCAGACGCTCGATGCCGATGGTTTTGAGGTAGGTGTCCTTCCCCTTCTCCGCGACTTCCACCTCGATCCAACCCTCTTCGGCAATGGGCTGGTCGAACTGGGAGATCTGGTAATTCTTCGGCAGGTCTGGATAGAAATATTGCTTGCGGTCGAACTTGCTGTGCTCAGCAATGTTCAGATTCAGCGCCATCGCGGCCTTCACCGCATACTCGAGCACCTTTTGGTTGAGCACCGGCAACGTGCCCGGCAACCCGCAGACCACCGGATCGATGTGGGTGTTGGGGTCATCCCCAAACGAGGTGGATGCAGCCGTGAAAATCTTGCTGTCGGTCCCCAGCTGGACATGGGTCTCCAAGCCAATCACGGCTTCCCATGCCGGTTGAGTTGCTGCGTCAGCCATGTGTGCCGGGTGCAAACCAGATGAGCGGATCCTATGGAACGGGGCGGAACAACAGCACACCTCGGAATTGGGGCGGTGCAGCATTCCGCTTCGAGCGGTGGACAAACCGCTGAACCAGACCCATAACAAGTGGGCGCTCCAGCTCCAGACGGTGAATCCATTTGATTTCCGTTCCCGTGGAGACGCCGAACTGATCGCCTGGTTAACAGACGTCGGAACCGAGACCACAGCAGCAGCCGGTCAGCAACTCATTCAAGAAGGCGACAACGCCGAGGCATTGCTGTTTCTGCTGGATGGCTGCTGCGTCGTCAACACAACCGATGCCAACCAACGTCAAGTCACTCTGAACAACCTCAAGGCCGGTGCCTTGATCGGAGAAATGAGCTGGCTGGAACAACGTCCAGCCGTGGCCAACATCGTGACCCAAGCGCCCAGCCGGGTTCTGGAGGTGCCATTTGCCGCGATTGAGCAGCTTGAACGGGTCAACCCAACGTTGGCAGCTCAACTCCCGCGCTTGCTGGCCCAGAAATTGGCGCTGCAGATCCAGCAACAGAACAACGACCTCACGGGGGCGACGCAACCGTCAGCAGAACCATTGCGCAAAGTCCTCACGCTGTTTGCAAACTTGCAGCAGCGCGATGTCCATCGCCTTGCCAGTTATGGACGACTTGAACAGATCAGAGCCGGAGAATGGCTGCTACGCCAAGGTCAACCCGTCAACAGCCTCTATTTGGTGCTGAGCGGCGAAGGGGAGATCCGCGTGGAACGCGAGGGGCGCTCCCGTTCCGTCGGGAAAGCACGCCGAGGCGAGCTGATCGGTGAAATGAGCCTGCTGCTGGAGGATCAAAAGGGCGCCTCCGCCGATGTTCTGGCACCGGAAGGAATCGATCTCCTCGTCATCGAACAGGACCGACTACGCAACGAACTGGCCGTCGATCCGGCACTCGACTGTCGCTTCCATCGCGCGATGGCCTGCATGCTGTCGCAACGCAGCCGGGACCAACTCCAACAGCATCAACTCGGCCAACTCAGTCAACGCCGTGAACGGGCGCAGGACGCCACAGACGACGACAGCCTCGATCTGCAGCAACTCGAGGCCGTCAGCCGAGGTGCCCGGCATTTCGACTGGCTTTGCCGCCACTTTCAGACCCAGGGGGTCGAGAGGCGATGACCGCCGATCCGACTCATCGTCACGACTGGCCAATCCACCCATTTCGACTGGTGGGTGGTGATGCTCTGCTGATCGCCCAGGGACGGCAATCCTTTGGCCTGTTCCGACTTCAAGAAGGGCTCGTCTATCCGGGCCTTCCCTCCTCTCCTCGCGACGATGTGCGACTTGAGCTGCAGCCCATTGCCGGCATGGAACTGCAGCCAGCAGAGCCCGGTGACGATCGGGACGGGCGACGCTGGCTCGCCGATCAAATCCGCGCGGAGCAGGGCCTGCCCCCGTGCGACGAACCACCCGCAGCGTCAACCCTGTTGCAGCTTTTGCTGGACCTGCACCAGCGCGCCAGCGCGCACTTTGATGCCCTGAACGACAGCCATAACCCGCTGAATCAACGCAGTGAAGACCTGCTGTTCCAAGCCATGGAACAGGACGGCAAGGACGCATCCCTTGCCAGCCAACACTCCACGGATGACCCCTTGCTGCGGGGCTTGCTGCTGCTGTGCCCCAACAGCACCGTTGTCCCGCTTCCCCACGCCAGCGACAATCTCGATCCGCGACTGCGGCTGCAGGACCTGCTGGAACGCACCGATCTCTTTGCCCGAGAGGTCCTGATTGATGACCAAGACCTCAATCAGGACTGCGGTGATCTGATCGGTTTTGAAGAGTCCGGCCGCAGAGATGTGGTGGTGCTCCAGTCCACAGGACAGGGCTATCAACTCTGGATCCCAGCTCGCATGGCGGAGCCTGTTCCATTGGCTCAAGCCAGCGCCGCGCTGGAGCAACTCTCCCCCCGGATGCTGAGCATCAGTCCGGCTCTGCAGGAGCAAGATCTCAGTGCCCTTGGACTGCTGCGCTTTGCCTATGGCAAGCCCCGCCAGACCACCTCGTATGTCATCAGTGGCCTGCTCTTAGGGGTCTGTCTCGGATTTTTTCTGGCCATTGGCAGGGATGTCGGTGCCAGCCGCTGGATCTTCGGGATGGGTGTCACAGGGACCCTCACCGGAACCTGTTTGGGCCTCCTCAGCGGCGGCTTCCGCATCGGTGTCGGGGTGATGCTGCTGAGCACCTTGCTGGGACTTCTGACCCCGACGTTCAACACGGTGATGACCAACCAGGCTTTGCCGGATCGGGATCTAGGGCTCTTACTGCAAATCAGCGTCGTCTTAGTGGCCGCTGGACTGTTGCGTGTCTGCCTTGAATGGGTGCAAAGCCGCGCACTGCTTCTGACGCAGCAGCGGGGAGCAGCGCGCTCTCAACTTGCCGCCATGCATCGTCTGCTGCGGCTGCCTGCTGAATTCTTTCGACAGCGCAACGTCGGCGACCTGCAGCTGCGGTTCAGCGCCCTTGACGAGCTGCGCCGTGAAATCCAGCAGCTTCTGGAGGGAGGGCTGCTCCAGAGCGTGCTCACCAGCCTCTACATCCTCTTCATGCTGCGGATCAGCGTGAAACTGACGGCCCTGGCACTGGTGATCGCCGGTTTGCTGCTGATCCCCACGGCGATCCTCGGACTTCAGTCCAGACCTCTCCAGCGCCATCAAGAGGTCGCCCAAGCGCAGGCCCAAAGCCGCAACCTCGAGTTGCTCAATGCCGTGTCGAAACTCCGACTGGCAGGGGCGGAAACCAGCGCCGCCCGCTGGTGGGGCGAGCAATTTCAAACAGTGGTGAGTCTTGAGAACGCCCTCGACATCAAAGAGGCCACCGCATCACTGCTGAGGTCGGTGATTCCCAATTTGGGAACGTTGCTGATCTACGTCATGGTCACGCGACTGATCGCGGAAGCCGCGAGCTCACCGGCCGTTGATGCTCCCAATGTCGGCGAACTGCTTGGTTTCTTCTCGGCATTCGGCACCTTCATCGGCACAGCGGCGGGCTTTGCGGGTCTGTTGATCGGCTCACTCGACATGCCGGTGATCTACGAACGCGCTGAACCCATTCTCAAAACCCATCCAGAAAGCAAGCCTCAACTCATCGCGGCTTCAGCCTTAACGGGTCAGATCAACCTGGATCGGGTCAGCTACCGCTATTGCCCAGAGCAACCGCTGGTGCTGGATGAGGTGAGTTTCAACGTCGAAGCCGGCGAGCAACTCGCCATCGTCGGCCCGTCTGGCTCCGGGAAATCCACGCTGGTGCGACTGATGCTGGGCTTTGACAGCCCTGCGAACGGTGAGATCCGCTTTGACGGACAACCGCTCCAAGGCCTCCGACTCGACAGCGTGCGCCGTCAGATCGGAACGGTGCTGCAGAGCAATGCCTTGTTCAGCGGATCGCTCATGGAAGCGATTGCCGGCGGTCGCATCATCAGCGAAGAGGAGGCATGGCATGCCGTTGAACTCGCTGGCCTCGCGGACGACATCCATGCCATGCCAATGGGTTTACAAACGATGGTGACCGACGGGGGCGGGACCTTGTCTGGCGGCCAGCGTCAACGGGTGGCAATCGCGCGCGCGCTCGTTCGCAAACCACGCATCCTGATTTTTGACGAAGCGACCAGTGCGCTGGACAACCGCACCCAGGCCATCGTCACGCGAAGTCTCGCGTCACTCGCCATCACCCGCATCGTGATCGCGCATCGGCTCAGCACCATCCGTGGCGCCGATCGAATTGTGGTGATCCAGCGAGGACAGGTTCAGGAAGAAGGCACCTACGAAACCCTGATGCAACACCACGATCTGTTCTTCAAAATGATGGAGCGACAGATCACATGAGCCTCTTTCGCAAAAGTGCCCTCGACGCACTCTCCAATCCCGAACAACTCGATCAGCCACTCCGCCTGCTGAGGCCAGGGCAATGGCTGCTGTTGTTGTCCCTTGGGGGCTTCTGCCTATCGATCACGGTTTGGTCCGTGTTGGGTCGACTCCCCGTCCGCATCAGCGGACGGGGAGTCCTCGTTCGTCAGGACACTGTCAAAGCGATCCAAAGTGAATCGGCGGGGCGGCTGCAGGAGCTGGCGGTCGACGTTGGTGATTGCGTTGAGGCTGGCCACGTTCTCGCAAGGATTGAACCGGTTCGTGAGCAATTGGAAGAAGAGCAAGCCAGAATCCAACTCGATCAGCTGCGGCAACAGGATGCCGAGCAGGATCGTCTGGGCGCGGCTCGGATCGCGCAACTCAGACGTTCAATCGAGCGCGTCGACGATCTGGCCGCCGTCGGCGCGATTCCCCTCGATGAACTGGAGCGACGGCAACAACAACTCCGCGATGTCGAAGATTCGATCGCATCGCGCAACAGCCAACGGGAACAACAGATCACCCAGCAGACGACGCGGATCCGCACGTTGAAGGCAACGATGGAACGCACCGCCACGGTCACCGCCCCAGCCACCGGCTGCATCGTCGACTCCAGCGCCCACGTCGGTGATGTCGTCCAACGCGGTGACATTCTCTTGACGCTGGATGCCGCGACCTCGACCACAGAACTGGAAAGCTTGGCCTTTTTCCCCGCCAAGGACGGCAAACGCCTCTCCGTCGGGCAAAGGGTTCGGATCTCCCCGGCCAGCACCAAGCCGCAACGGCACGGAGGGATCGAAGGCACAGTGACCGCTGTCTTGCCCCTGCCGGTTCGGGAGGACGCCTTGCGCAAACGACTGGGCCGTAACTCGCTCGTCGATGCCGTCATCGCGCAAAACCTCGGACCTCTGATTGAAGTCAGAACCAGTCTTCAGAGAGATCCACGGACGGTCAGCGGCTACGACTGGGGAGGAGGTTCTGGACCGGACTTGCAACTCACCGTGGGCACACCCACCTCGGTGCGCGTGCTGGTGGAAGAACGGCGACCGGTCAGTTATGTCATCCCGATCCTGCGGGATTTAACGGGCATCTACTGATGACGGTGCGCACACCGACAGTGCTGCAGATGGAGGCGACCGAATGCGGCGCCGCCTCGTTGAGCATCATCCTTCAGCACTACGGACGCTATGTGCCGCTAGCGCAGCTCAGGGAACTGTGCGGCGTGTCTCGCGACGGCAGTGATGCCGCCAACCTGTTGCTGGCCGCCCGCAGCCTGGGGCTCACAGCCAAAGGATTCAAAAAAGGACTCACCGCACTCGAAGAGGTGAAGCCTCCCGTGATCGTGTTCTGGGAGTTCAATCATTTCCTGGTGTTTGAGGGATTCAAGGGCGACCAGATTGCTCTGAATGACCCAGCCCTCGGACCACGGACGGTGTCACGCGAGGACTTTGATCGCAGCTACACCGGAATTGCGCTGACGTTCGAACCGAATGAAGCATTCCAGCGTGGTGGCCAAGCCCCATCGCCCTGGCCAATTGTTCTGAAACGATTGCGATCCGAACCCTTCGGAGCACTGTTCATCACGATTGCAGGCCTGCTGCTGATCCTTCCGCAGCTGGTGATGCCGATTTTTGCCCAAATTTATTTGGACGAAGTCATCGGCAATGGCATGAACCAATGGCTCAAGCCAATGCTTCTGGCCATGGCACTCACCATTGGCGTACAGGCTGCACTGCGTCACCTCCAGTTGGTTGGCACCCGTCGACTGGAAAAACGGCTGACACGACGGTTTGCAGTGGGCTATGAGCATCAAATTCTGGCCCTCCCCGAGCGGTTTTATAGCCAGCGACATGCTTCAGATATCGCCGGACGGATGGCGATCAATGCGCAGATCGGAGAATTCATCGGCGGCCGACTGATCCCGATGGCAACGGGTTTGGTTCTGCTGATTTTCTATTTGATTCTGACGATGCTTTACAGCCCAACCCTTGGGCTTTTAGTTCTTGGAACCACCGCCATTAATGCCTTGGTGGTGCAACTCAACCGACGCCGCCAGAAAGACGCCAGCATCACAATCGCGAAGGATCAGGCCAAAAGCAGCGCGGTGGTTGTCGAAGCGATGCGCGACATCGAAACCATCAAAGCCGCCGCCATCGAAACCGATGTCTTCCGCCGCTTTGCCGGTTACCAGAGCCGACTGCTCAATACGATGCAGAGCCTTCAGCTGCGCAATGCACAACTGCGCCTGGTCCCAAGTGCGCTGACGACGGTCAACGAACTCCTGGTCCTCGTCATCGGATTTGTTCTGGTGATTCGTGGAGAACTGACCCTCGGCATGCTCTTGGCCGCTCAAACGATTGCATTCAGCCTCAAAGGACAGATTGAAGCCGTCATTGGTTTTGTCCAGCAGCTTCCACAATTTGAGGCCGGAGTGCTGCGCCTCGAGGATGTCCTCGAGCAACCGCGGGACCCATTACTGAGCACCGCCAAAAGGGAGAGCGAGGAGCCATCAATCCGCCTCAGCGGGGAGATCGAAATTCGCAATCTCAGCTTTGGCTTTGTTGCCATCAAGCCACCGTTGATTGAGGGTTTGAATCTTTCGATCAGCCCTGGCATGCGCATTGCACTGGTGGGGGGCAGCGGGAGTGGCAAGAGCACCTTGGCCAAACTCATCGCCGGTTTGCATCAGCCCAGCTCTGGAGAAATCCTCATGGATGGCCGCACGTTGCTGCAGATCCCACGGAACATGTGCGTGAGCTCACTGGCGATGGTGCAGCAGGACATCCAACTCTTTGGCTGCAGCGTTCGCGACAACCTCAGGCTCTGGAATCCAACCATCCAAGAGGAGGATCTTGTGCAAGCCTGCCGCGATGCCGAAATCATCGATGTCGTTCGTGCGCTCCCCGATGGGTTTGATACGAAGTTGAGTGAAGGCGGCAAAAACCTTTCAGGAGGCCAGCGACAACGCCTGGAACTGGCTCGTGCCCTGGCTAGCAATCCCAGCATTCTGGTTATGGATGAAGCAACGTCAGCGCTGGACGCTGACACCGAGCAACGCGTCATTCACAACCTCACCCGCCGAGGCTGCACGCAAATCATCGTGGCCCACCGATTGAGCACCATTCGTGATGCCGATCAAATTTTAGTGATGGATCAAGGGCGGGTCATTGAGCAAGGAAACCATGCAGAACTGATGCGCAATAGCAGCGGTGCCTATTCCCAACTCCTGAGCGATGCACAGTAAAAGGATCCAGTCCAGCCCAGAACATGGCTTGATCACCAGAGGGACTGACACCATGGCGAGAGTGCTCACAGCGCTGAGCCATCGACGCACGCACACGTTGACCCTGGGGGCCGATCTCTTGCCATGACCGAGTCAGGCCATCCACCACTGCTGGTGCTTGGAGGAGGGCTGATGGGCCTGTCGATCGCCCATCAACTCGCACGACACGGCTGTGCTGTGCAAGTGATCAGCCGACGCCGCAGCGAAGCCGCTGGTTTTGTCGCAGCAGGGATGCTCGCCCCCCACGCCGAAGGGCTCAGCGGGCCCTTGCTCGAGCTCGGCCGCCGCAGTCTCAGTTCCATCCCGCGCTGGGTTGGCCAGATCGAAGCAGACAGTGGCCTGAGCTGCGGCCTCAGGACCAGCGGCATTGTTGTGCCCTTTCGCAGCCGTTCAGAACGGGATGCTTACCCCACTGCCGAGCTGGGACAACGCCTGGATGCGAGCCAACTGATCCGGGAGCTCCCTGGCCTGGGAGCAAGCTGGACAGCGGGACTGCTGTTTGAGCAGGACGGACAAATTGACAACCGCCGCAGGCTGATGCGGGCCCTCGAGCGTGCCTGTGTCTCGCTTGGGGTTGATTTCCTCGAAGGATCTGAAGTCCGACACCTGCTGCGCTGCCCAGCCGGACAGCTGAACGGTGTTGTGTTGCAAACCGCCGAGGGAGAGCAACGCCAGATCCACTGCAATCAGGCCGTTCTCTGCAGTGGAGCCTGGAGCCAGCAACTGATTCCGGAGCTTCCGGTCTTTCCGGTCAAAGGTCAGATGCTGTCGCTGCAAGGCCCAAGGGACTACCTCAAGCGGGTGATCTTTGGACCGGGCACCTACATGGTGCCTCGGGAGGATGGGCTGGTCGTGGTCGGGGCCACCACGGAACCGGAAGCAGAATTCAGAGAAGGGCTGACCCCCAATGGTCAACAACAACTGCAGCAGGGCATCGCTTCACTGCTGCCGGATGCCAGCCAATGGCCACCGATGGAACGTTGGTGGGGGTTCCGGCCTTGCACGCCCGACGAAGGGCCACTCCTGGGGAAAGGACCGATCGAAGGACTCTGGCTCGCCACTGGACACCACCGCAATGGGGTGCTGTTGGCAGCAATCACGGCCGAGTGGCTGTCGCTGGCGATGACAACAACAGCCATGACCCAGGAGGACGAGCTGTTGCTGAAGGCCTTCCGCTGGGATCGCTTTGAAAAGAAAACAACGATCACAGCGTTGTCATGACCCAATTTCAGCCCCCGATGTCACGCCAACCGACAGCCAAGAACTGACATCACTGGCCGCATCACAGCGAGACAACAAAGGCACGCCTGAGGCGAAACAGATCAGTCCAACAATCCATGTCAAACCTTGGGCCCAATCTTGCCTCTCGATCGGACAACAACAACGCACATTGGGCCGTCGTGGAGACATCCATCAAGCAGCTGAGGCCTTCAAGGCATCACCAGGGCGCACCCATCAAGGAGATCCCCGCCCAATAAAAGGGGTTAGAGAGGCCATTGTTGACACGGCGCTGTTGCGCCGGGGTGAGATCAGTCAGCAAAGGCAGACCCTCAGGCCCCAACAATTGATCACCCACCAAGCGCACATCACCCCGAATAAATGCCTGCCGTGTGAGCTGCATCGCATCGGCTTTCGGCACTCCTTGATCGAGATAGCGATACATCAGCACGAAATATGCCGATGTTGCGACGTCATCGACATACCAAAGTGTCCCGACGGCACTTCGGGCACCGGCCTGGAGGGCCAGACCGCTAAAACCAAGTTCCGCCTCGGCATCCCCCAAGGCAGTGCGGCAGGCACTGAACACAACAAGGTCCAAGGGAACACCCTGTCGCTTTTGGCGCAATTGAGCCAGCTGCTTCATCGACACTGGGCCGACGCCTGAATGCAATTGAGACAGCGCCGGCCCCCCCGGCTTGAATTCAGCATGGGTCGCCACATGAAGTTGGTTGTAACGGGCATCTGCACCCTTGTCCAAGAGGGCCTCGACGGTGAACTCCTGATTTAAAAACTCATCTTTCTTGCTGGGATCGCCGATGCGCTGAATTTCTTGGGGCACCAAGGGCAATGCCGCCAGGCCTTTAAAACGCGAAGCACCAAGCGCCAACATTCGATCCTGCGTTGACTCACTGGACTCGAAATCCATCAAGGCCAACGAGGGCGTGATCGCAAAGGCGTAACGCTCTCCAAAGAAGCTGGTGCCATCACTGAGGGCAGCAAAAGGAACGGCTTGGAGACCCCGATCCGCTGCGATCAATAAAGTCGATATTTGCTCACGTTGCAAAACAGACGACAGCTCACCAAACATCAACTCATGCAACTGACGAGATGGCGAGGAGGGATCATCAACCTGAAGCGACTCAAGCCGAGACAACTGTCGATACAACCCTGAGAGTTGTTGACGGAAATCGGTGGTCGACAACTCAGCCCGGAATCCTTCAACTGCGCCGGACGAGGCAATCAACGTTAGATCGAGGAAAGCATCGGATTGATCCGATGTCGTTCGACCCTCTGCTGGAGTGAAGCGAACATGCAAAACAGCAGGGTTATAACGACTGGCATCAAACGCCTTGTGCTGCTGAGCATGGGCAACAACACCCAAACAACTGCATAGAGCGACAGACGCGCAGGCGATCACCTGCGATCGCTTTTTCTCCCTAAAGGGAAGCCAACGCAAGGCAGCCGATTGAAGGGTTGACAGCATGACCATCAGGACAATTTGGAGAACAAGAATGCGAGGGGATGAATCGAAGCCTTAAGGATTAGCCACCCGTTGGCGTAACTGCTGCAAGAACCCAGAAATCTGTTGCGGGCTTGGTGTGGATCGGTTGGAGGATGCCGGCAAGTTCAAGCCACTCACAGTGCGCTGGGTGGAGGCCGTATCGGCAAGCTCAAGATTGCGGGTGGCCTGCTGTTGATTGAGACGGGTCACCGACACTGCTGGAGAACGGGGTTGGACGCCTTGCGACGGTGTCGACGGTGCTGCATCTGCCGCCGTGGGCTCTGAATCTGCTGCAACCGTCTCTCCGTTGTCTGGATCACCAACAGGGGTTTGAGCCGACGGATCGGAGCTCTGTTCTGGGGAGCCGGCTCCGGCCGATGCGGTCTCTGCATTGCCCTGTGACACACCAGTGACCTCGAAGGACGTCTCAATCGCCAACTCCACAGGCAGACCATCACCGACCAAGGTCATCGGAGTGCTCTGCGATTGGCCCTGAGCCGTGGGCTGATCTGTCTCCGAACTGCCCGCTGAATCGAGCCCTGAATTCGCAGGGGGACTCGCGCTCTGCTGCTGAACCTGAACGACAACAACAGCTGTCGAGGAATCAACTTCCCCGCCAAAGATATTGGGAGCAGGGTCTTCAGGCTCCGGTTCCGGCGTTGGCTCGGGAGTCGGAGTCGGTGTTGGAACCGGCGTCGGGGTTGGAACCGGGGTTGGGGTCGGAACCGGCGTCGGAGTCGGAACTGGGGTCGGAGTCGGAACTGGGGTCGGGGTTGGAACTGGGGTTGGGGTCGGAACCGGGGTGGGAGTCGGGGTCGGAGTCGGAACCGGGGTCGGGGTTGGCGGTGGCGTGACCGGTGTTGGTGTACAGAGATTGGAGCTGGCCTGATTCACACAAGTCGCGGTAGCCGGATTAGCACCATCGACTGTGAGCGTGCCTCCAGACACTGTTGTTTCAGCCGTGAAATTCGAATTATTCGCTGTTAACTGGAGGGTTCCATTCCCCAACTTCTCAAAACTCGTTGTTCCGCTGAGATCGGATGGAACAACAACAACAAACCCAGGATCGACTTCTATTTTCCCTCCTGCTGTTCCCACTGAAATACCACGTTCCGTATTCAATGTTGTTGATCCGTTGAACCTCAAGATGGCACCGTCCTGAAGTCGAATCGAGTCATCGCCTACTGCTGCCCCAAGCGCATCATCGGAGGACACCACCAGAGAGCCACCACCAACCACAATGACAGGAAGTCCTGAACCACGGCCGGCCCCAAACGAGTTCACACCTGATAAACCAAGAGAACCAGAGCCAATCTTTTCCAAACCACCAAGACCTCCAATCGAGCCATCAAACGTTGTATTCGTATTGCTACCACCGACTTTGAGAACATCATCTTTTGATGTGACCTCTACAGAACCACTGCCAGACAGAGAGCCAATCGTGACAACCCCATTGGTCTGAACTCTGAGGGTGGCTCCATTAGCAACAGTCAATGGAGTCGAAGCACTGAGTTGACCAGCACTGCCATCAATCAGCAGCTCACCAGCATTGACATCTGTTGCACCGGTATACGTGTGAGTCCCAGACAAGGTCAATGCATCGGCACCGGATTTAACCAAGCCGCCCGTTCCAGAAATCACGCCGCCAAATGACACCGGCTCAGCCACAGAAAATTCAAACGTTCCAGAAGTGTTGGCATCAGAGGTGGTGACATCAACCGAATTGGCCAGAGCACGGGTGACCCGCAACGTGCCTTCGACGACAGAGAGATCACCCGTAAACGAATTGGAACCCGAGAGAATCAGGGTTCCTTGCCCCTGCTTTTCAAAAACAGACGCACCACTCAACGTGGACGGCACATCCACTGAAAATCCAGCATCAACCCGCACCACTCCATTGCCAGCAAGCACTTCAATCCCGCGATTGCTATCCAGCGTGGTGTCGGCATTAAAAATCAATGCTCCGCCATCTTGTAATCGAATTGAGCCATCACCAACAGCAGCACCTAAAGCACTCTGATCAGCGACATCGACAGCTCCACCGGAAATCAGAAGGACGGGACCGACACCTGCACGACCCGTTCCAAAGGTATTACCACTATTCGCAAGCTCGAGTGCACCAGTCCCGACTTTGCCCAGCCCGCCAGCACCTTCAATGGTGCCACTAAATGTTGTATCGGTATTATCACCACCAATCTCAAGAACATCAGCACTGGT
>NZ_JBGKDS010000062.1:0-11351 GCF_042954325.1 Parasynechococcus sp.
TTCTCCGCCTGGCTTGCCCAAGTCAGTCCGAAAGAAGTCCGGCCCCGATATTGCTTATCTGGCTCGGCTGGTCTCCAACAGGGATCGGGAGGTGATTGGCTTCCTGGATGAGCCGCTCGATGACTAAGGCTCGACGGGGCACTCCCTGCGTTTCACATCAGGGGGTCGTCCCATGGGGCCGGGATGTCGGCGATCAGCTGCTGGCGGCTGAACAGCTGAAGCATTTTTTGCCACGCCGTGCGTGCCGATCGCTGGATGCTGTCCAATTTACGTCCGATCTGTACCAACAACCCTAGCTTTTCCGCCTTCTCCCCCTTGACAAGACGGTTGCAAGTGTTACGTAAGTGTCCCTTTGTTTCGATCTCCGGACTGTGGTTCCGCTTAGGGGCTGGCAGGGTTCTTTTCTCTCCTCTGACTGATCTCAGATGTTCTCGGACATGCATCGTTGGAAGCGCACGATGCTTCGGGTCAATCCCTCCTCAGGCCAGTTGGGCATCACACGCCACGGAGTTGTCACCGTGAGCTGATCTCCATTGATCTTGAAATACCGGACTTGCTGTGTTCCCACCCATGCCGGGTCCCAGGCAACATCCACCTGGGTGATCCATTGGTCGGCTTCGAGCTGATAGGTGCCGGTGTAGGCAATCATGCTGTTGAGCAGCTTGGCCCGATCATCATTGGTTTCAGCGGCCTTGCGTCCATCTGCCGCGAGTGTGAACGATAGGCGTCCCTCTGGCGTAAAGATCACATAGCCGCTCGGTTGAGTCCCCATCGGAGCGAAGGTTCTACCGTTGGATTTCACCTCGACGCTGTAGGAGGACAACATCCATGCACCGTGGATCATCTGTTTGTTGATTGCACTGATTGATTGCGTCGAGTTCAACAACACAGCTCATCCTTGTCACCCGTTGCAACCTACCCAGCGTTGGTGGCTGATCGGGTCGATTCGGTTGCCAAGGTGCTGCTTTGGCACGAGTCGTTTCCGGTTTGGTCGCGAATCTCATCGTTTGGCACGGCATCACCGTCTTCGACGGTTAAGAGGAACAGCTGTAGTGCGAAATTCCCCCGGCGTTGAAGCAGTCGCGTGGTTTGAGCTGGTCGTAGCGAGAGGCGAGATCGTCCACCGGTTTCTCGTAGGGCGTGCTGAAGACCGCCTGCAGCTCCTGCACCAGTTCGTGATCTCCCTCCGCTGCTCGTTCATAGGCCGGTGCCACCAACCACTCTCGCCAGGTGATGGCTGGGTTCATCCGCTTCATTGCTGATGCTGCGGACATCAGGTCGTCTTCCTTGTTCAGCTGTTCCCGCCAGCGCTGCAACCATGACGTCCACTGGTGGTCCAGGTCGTCATTGATGGGGAGGTAAAAGGCTGGCCTCAAGGCATCAACATCTGTCGGCAGGTCGCTCAGCTGTCGGAAGGTTTTGGTGTAGTCGGCCCGAGATGCTGCCATCAATTGGAGCAGCTCCTGCACAAGGCTGTCGTCCTGCTGTTTCAGGCCAAGTTTTCCGGCCCACATCGCCTGCAGTTCCTGCTGCATCACCGTCGCAAAGTCTTCGCGGAGTTGATCGAGTTGTGTTGTGGCCTCGTTGTCGCTGCTGACCAGTTCTCGCAGTGCGCTCCAGAACATTCGGTAATTGGCATCGGCTGCGTTCGCTTGGTTGAAGAAACAGAAATGTTGCCCACCACCGGTCCAGGGTTGGAACCGTGGGTCGAACAGTTCGCAGAATCCGAAGGGTCCGTAGTCGAGCGTGAACCCAGCGGCGGAACAGTTGTCGCTGTTGAAGTTCCCCTGGCAGTAACCCACCCGCATCCAATGGGCCACCAAGCGGGTGAGCCGTCCACGGAAGAGTCGAGCCAGCTCAACCACCTGCCGGTTGAAGGGCAGATCAGCGTCGATCTCGTTGCGGTAATTGCGATCAATCAGATGGCGGACGATCAGCTCAAGCTCATGGCGCGCCTGCGGGTGTGCCTTGGCACGCAAACGCCGGGCAAATAACTCGATCTGGCCAACCCGCAGGAAGGATGGTGCCACCCGGGTGCTGATTGCCGCGGGGTTATCGACCATCACATCCGGTTCATAGGAGCGGGAGTCTTCGGAATACCAGGGCCGTCGCACCCGTTCGGTCTGCGACACATAAAGCGTCAGCGATCGCGATGTCGGGACGCCCAGGGCGTGCATGAACTCCTGCGCGAGGAATTCGCGCACGCTGGAGCGCAACACGGCTCGGCCATCGGCCCCTCGGCAATAGGGCGTTGGCCCACCGCCCTTGAGCTGCATCTCCCAGCGTTTGCCATTGAAGAGTCCTTCAACGATCGACATGGCACGACCGTCGCCGTAGCCATCGCCCGTCCCGAAGGGACATTGTTGGGTGTATTCGGTGCCATAGATCGACAGCGCATAACCGGTGGCCCAGCCCCATGGCCGCATCGGATGGGTGGCGATGCTGATGTCGCCTGAGAACAGCCTGCGAAAGTCGGCGTCATGCGCCAGGCCATCGTCCAGGCCGAGTTCAGCAAAGAACGTTGTGCTGTGGGTGACGTAGGTCGGATCGGGAATCGGTGTGGGTGTAACGGGCACCCAGTGCCCGGAGCTCACCGGTCGTGGGCGGTGATCTTCACCGTCGCTTGTGGCTTCAGGATCCGGACGCAGAGCCTCCAGCAGCGAGTAATTCACCCGTTGCGTGAACTCGTGAAACGTGGTGGTGCTCGGCACAGGGCGCCCGGACGCTGACCCCATCATCGGCGTTGCTGAAGGCAACTGAAGGCTGTGCCGGTTGGTGGGCTCGGATTAGCTGTCGGGTCAAGGGCCGTCATCGCGTTTGGACTTGCGTCCGGTTCGGCCTGATCCATCAGGACGAAAAACAATCCAAAGTTCGAGACCCAGCGATACACAGCAGCTTGCCAATCAAAATTCTTCCATCATTTTTTGATGGTGTTTCTGATCTCTTCGATGTCTGTTTGCACCTATCGCGGTATTTCCTATGCCCCGCAACGTCGTCTGACCAAAGACATGGTGCTTCAATATGAACGGAAGCATTACGTCGAACGGGTTGATGAGATCACCCGGCACGTGGAGCGCGTCTATCGCGGCCTGCCCTATCGGCGTTGACGCTGGTTTTGCCTTGGCTCAGGCGGCATCCCAGGTCCGTTGTTGGCCACGGGTCTGACGCCGGCGACGTCGCCGCTGCGTTGCATCGATGCGAAGACTCTTGGTGTCAGGCTGATCCGGTGCACTCAGCTGATGGATTTCGACCACGGTTTGACCACCTGGTTCAAAGCTGACAGTGCGAAACCGTTCCATCAATTGGATGAGGTTGATGTCTCTTCATGTTGCGGGCCTGTCAAGGGACCTTTCATCCGTCAGACTGAAACAACCCCATGGTCCGAGGACCCAACGAGAACGCTTAACAACGAAATTGCTGAACTGCGTAGCCGAGTTTCCTTTCCCCAACATTGGTCCCCCGGTGAACACCAACAAAATCTGGACCGGTTGCAGCAGCTAGAGCAGAAGAAGCGTCACATCCAACAACAGCAACAGCAGAAGTAGTCATCATTTTGTTGTCACGTTGTCGCCCTTTGATGATGTTTAAAGGGTCTTATCTCCGTTGATTTGTTGTGCTTGTTTTGAGGTTTGATCAGCGGGCTGTTTAACCCACCACCCTGGCTGGAACTGTGATTGTGGCTTGACCGTTGTGGTCCCTTTGCAGGTCAACGATCAGTCCCTGCAGGTGCCCCAGGACCTTCTCCATCGCCTCGAGCTCCTGCCGGCTGGGATGGTTGAAGGCTGAGCTCAGCAGGCGCAAGCCGGCACCGCTGGAGCCGAGCAGGCCAAGGGGGCCCAACACCACAGAGAGTCCTGGCATCAGGGTTAACGCCAAGGTGAGGGTGAGGGTCAAGGGAATGGCCCCGGCCCCGACCACCCCACTGGTTTTGAGGATGGTCAGCAGGATGAATTGACGCTCACTTGGGCTGCCATTGATCAAGGCATCGCGGTGAACCAACACCTGATCGACAGCCGCAATCACCGTTGCTGAGGCCGCTGCATTGATGGCGTGGCCGACCAGCTGCTGAGGGGCACGGCGCAGGGTGTTGATCAGCGCAGGGTCCAGGTTGATCCCGTCCAGGGCATTGACGGTGGAGCCCAAAACAGCGCTGGCGATGGCGATCAGCTGGCTGGTCCGATCGCGGTGAACGGCGCGTTTGATTCTGGTGAGGTCGGTCATGGCCCGGGTACCCAGAGTTTCAAGTTTGACCTGTGGTCGGCCTTCGCGCTTGCTGCGCCTCCGGCTCGCGGGCGGTTTGCCTAGCGTTGATGACCCCATCGCTTGCGATGACGATTCCCTTCGGTGAGCCCGAACCGAGTGACGGGCTGCTCAGCAAGTCCGTTGCGTCAACGCGATTGCGTGCGTGGTTGCAGCTGCGGCTGCGTCATCTGGCTTCGGTTCAACGCATTCAAGATGCCCGTGCATTGCGCAGTGAATTTCTGGTCGATTAACGACTGGACAGCGGCGATGTGATCACAACGGACGTCCCGTAGGTCTCACACAAGCTCAGAAGTTTGGGTGTTTGTTCGACCACTGCGTTCCATTCGTCCTGAACGGTGGCTTGGATCTTGCATTGAGCCGAACCGCCGCTGCCCGTTGGTGCCTTCACCTCAATGGTGGCGATGGTGTCGTTGGCGTCCATGGCTCTGCCGGTCTTGGGTGTTTTGAGGACCCGATGGCTCCACGAGCAGCAACTGGAGCGGTTGCTCGTCACCAGATAAGGGCCGATCGGTTTGATTTGGGCATAACCACCCTCGAACCAGCGTGTGGCGGTTGTGTTGGTGGGATTGATTTTGAAAATGGTGTAGGAGCAGTTCGGCCCGGCTCCGCAGAAGCTCCTCACCACCAGTTCGAACACACCATCCGCATCGATATCGCTCAGTGTTGCGCCACCGTTTGGAGCGTCTATCAACGTCTGCGCGTGGCGCAGCACCGTGCTGGTTGTGCTTTGTCCTGGGATCTGAAGCTCGACGCTGAAGTGTCGTTGTTGGCGGACCAGGTCGACCGTCGTGGTGAGTTGCAGCCTCGACCCATCGCTGTTGCGCTGCTGTTCAACATGGCGCGTCTCGGCGGCATCGGCTGACTGATGGGCCGAAGCTGCGCTGAGAGCGATCAAGGCCAGGCTGCTCCAAACGTTCATATCCGTCGCACACAGCGTTCAACCGATCAAACTCCCCCGTGTCGTTGGCATCAAGGCACAGGGGTGATTGCCGTTCGAGGCCTACGACACGCTGAGCGCGAGAAACCCTTCGTCGGCTTCGGTCATGGCTTCGGTGTCGCTATGAAACCAGCATTCATACATCAGATGAATGATCCGGCCCACGTCGAGATCGCGGTCTGCGACGTCCTGCCACAGGCGTTGACTCAGTTCATGGTCAGCCAGTTGAAACTGGGCTCTCACCAACTCTCGGGTGATGGAGAAATAGGTCTGACGATCGTTGCGTGCCTGGCATTCCATTGAGGCGCTGACGGTGTTCAGCAGCGGCTCGGTGGCTTGGACGCTCTTCTGTTGCTTGTTGATCAGCATGGTGTCTCCGTGTTCTGCGATGGCAGAGGGACGCTCGCGCTAAACGCCAAAGAAAGACCCTCCTCTCAGATTGAGCGGCGACGCTGCTCCGGTGGAGTGGCATCCGTCATCGGACCCTCTTGTATCAATCAACACAGGAATAGATCCGCCGCCGGTGAAAAACAATCGGCATGAACACGGATCTTG
Organism: Parasynechococcus sp.; assembly: GCF_042954325.1. Classification (GTDB taxonomy): domain Bacteria; phylum Cyanobacteriota; class Cyanobacteriia; order PCC-6307; family Cyanobiaceae; genus Parasynechococcus. Next base: position 5,756 of record NZ_JBGKDS010000062.1, read on the forward strand.
CGCCACAGCAGGTGCTCTCCGAATGAATGGCTCTGCGGGCATGATTCACGCAGTCCCTGTGCCGATTTGCGCTGATGCCAGACAGCCCGACGTCCGACCAGGCACGGCCATCCCATGTGGTGGTGATCGGTGCTGGCTGGGCCGGCTGGGGCGCGGCCAAAGCGCTGTGTGAGGCGGGGGTTCGCGTCACCCTGCTCGATGGGATGGACGATCCCACCGGTTGTACGCCACTCAAAACCGCCAGCGGCAAGCCGTTCGAAGCCGGAACCCGAGGCTTCTGGAGGGACTACCCCAACATCAACGCGCTGACAGCTGAACTTGGGCTCAGCAACGTGTTCACCGAGTTCACCACCAGTGCCTTCTGGTCTCCGGAGGGGCTCGAAGCCACGGCACCTGTGTTCGGTGATGGTCTGCAGTGGCCCAGCCCCCTGGGTCAGGCCTTCGCGACGATCAACAACTTCAAGCGACTGCCGGTTGCCGACCGCCTGAGCATCGCCGGGCTCCTGGTCGCCATGCTTGACCTGCATCGCAACGATGCGGTGTATCAGCAGTACGACGGCATCGATGCCCTGACGCTGTTCAAGCAGCTGCGGATCAGCGATCGGATGATCGATGAGTTCCTGCGGCCGATCCTGCTGGTGGGACTGTTCAAGCCACCGGAAGAACTCTCCGCCGCCGTGACGATGGAGTTGCTCTACTACTACGCCCTCGCCCATCAGGATTCCTTTGATGTGCGCTGGATCAAGAGCCAGAGCATCGCTGAGCAGCTGCTGGCGCCGTTGAGCCAGCGGCTGCGGGATCGCCATCAGCTCGAGGTGCTGGGGGGAACGTTGGCCTCACGCCTGAACCTCTCCGCTGATGGCACACGGGTGGCATCGGTGGAGACCCGCTCGGTGGCCACGGGCCGCAGCGCTGAGATCAAGGCAATGGATGCCGTTGTGCTGGCGGTGGGTGCCAAGGGGATGGGAGCTCTGATGCATCGTTCGCCGGATTGTGCTGCCTTGGTGCCGGAGTTGGTGCGGGCCGGCACGTTGGGTGCCATTGACGTGGTCTCGGTTCGGCTCTGGCTCGACCGCACGGTGCCGGTTGCCGACCCCGCCAATGTGTTCTCCCGGTTCCAGGCGTTGCGGGGATCCGGGGCCACGTTCTTCATGCTCGATCAGCTGCAGGCGGAGCATCACGCGGAGCTCTGGGGCGGTGCTCCGGTGCAGGGGTCCGTGGTGGCAAGCGACTTCTATAACGCCACGGCGATCGCGCAACTCAGCGATCAGGCGATTGTCGATTGTCTGATGCAGGAGCTGTTGCCGATGGCGCAACCGGCGTTCCGGCAGGCGCTGGTGGTGGACCAGGAGGTGCGGCGCTATCCAGGGTCGGTGTCGCTGTTTTCCCCAGGAAGTTTCCAGCAACGGCCACCGCTGGAAACAGCGTTGCCCGGACTGGTCTGTGCCGGCGACTGGGTGCGGATGGGCGAGCGTGAGTTTGGTGCCAAGGGCCTTTGCCAGGAACGGGCCTATGTCTGCGGTCTCGAGGCCGCGAATGCGTTGTTGCAACGTGGTCAGGTGCGCGGCGGCGGTGTCACTGCAGGCCGTCCCCATCCTGTGCGTCCGATTCGCGCCGATGAGCCCCACGTTCTGCTGGGTCGTGCTCTCAACAAAGTGGTGATGGATCCACTCGAGGCGGTGGGATTGCGCTGGCCCTGGTTGATGCGCTAATCGACGTTTGTTGGCGGCTCATCGCATCGCTGAAGGGCCGAAACGGGCTGGATGACCTGGCGATTGAGGCAGCTTGATCAGCATTGTTGCCCTTGTCTCAAGGTATTCATCCCGCTAGCACTTGGAAAGATGAAAAGGAGCTCTCATGAGCCAAATCCTTTCCGCTGCCAAGTGGTCTTTTGAACTGCTTGCCAAGCGCATCGAGGCCCTTCGCGATCGCCGTTCTGGGATGGCGTCGGTGAAACAGAGTATTTTTTCGTACGACGAATCACAGATGAAGGAATCGGATGCCTTCAAGCGCCAGCAGACGTCGGAGCTTGAGTACGACTGCTGAGGAGACGTCCAGTTGCTGCGCCCCTAGCCTGAACAACCTCTCTGATTTCATTTGACATCTGGCTCGATTCGCCGCTTCATCCTCACGCTTGGAACCGGCTATCTCACGATCTTTGGTGTGAGGAAGATCCCCTATGAATTTGAGAATGAATGGTTGGTGATTTTGCCCGCCTTGGTTGTTGTTTATGCGCTGACCACTTGGATTGAAGGTCTGATATTCAAGGATGATTCGGCTCCATCCTCTCCAGCTAGGCCGCCAGCAAAGACGACCGTTGTTCGCAACAGCAAAGGGTTTGGCTCGGATTGATTCGGTTGCCCGAACCCGGGGTCCGGTTGGCCGAACTTGGTGTTTCAGGGCTGTGCTTTTACGGTTGATGGCATGCAGAACATTCCTGATTCCGTGAGCTTCAGACAGCTCGCCACACTTCTTTCCGATGCTCCAAGTGGTTCCCCTGTATCGGATTCAGACGTCTTGAATGAACAGGTCGCGTTGGACTGGAGTCAACGCGTTGAAACCCTGCTGAAGGAGGTCGAACAGTCCTCAGACCAAGCATCGGCCGGTAAAAACAACCAGCAGGTGATGGCACTTGGCTCCTTTCGGACCCATCTCTGGCTCGGTCTTCAGGCTCTCAAGGCCTCCGGTCTTTGACGGTTGCCTGTTGTCGATCTGTGATCAATCTCACAGCTCGTACTGATCCAGCGCATCGAGCTGTCCGGTGATTCGAGACATCGTGTGTGCATCGGAGGGAAACACCTCCTCACCTCATTCACACACAGAACCATGACCAACACCGAACTCACACTCGATCAACTGCGCTCCGTTAGCGGTGCAGGAACAGAAACCCACTGGAAAACCCCTCTCTACAACCTTAAAGAGCTTTCCAAGTCAGGTGGTCTGGTGCCCTTCAAGGCTGTCATTCCTGACCCGATGTACTTCCCTACTTATCGAAAATGATTGGAGAATCCTCTGACACACCCCGCCATGAGCGGGGTTTTTTTATGGGTCACGCAGGGCAGGGCATTGTCAACAGTTCCAACGACTAGCGGTTTGTCATTCTCAGCATTCGATGCCAATGCTGGATTTCCAGACGCCATCCAGAGTTGTGCCAGTGCGATCGAAATGGCTATCAGCCTCGTCTTGTTCATCTAGCCATAAACGTCATCATTAACTTATCAATGCTATGCATGATTTGGCGTGTGAGCAGCCATTCTTGCCAACCATCATTCCTGAGCGAAGACGTTCAGGCGAATGCCCTAATTCGCTCCGCAAGGTGTTTGGCTGTGGCCTGACAACTGTCACGGTCGGTGATTTGATGCACTGCAGAAGCCCAATCCAGTGCTTTTGCTCGATGGGACACCCAGTTGGGGGAGTCGCAGCTCAGCATCGGTCTCACTTGAGGGGTGTGGTGATCAGACGTTCAGGCGATGGTGTGCTCACGGGGCGACGGCTCCACCACTCGACTCCATTGACACCAAGTCCAGGCCCGTGGAACTCTTCAAATTTCAAGAACATTTGATCCTGAAAATCAGTTCAGCGCATTGATGATGCCTTGAGCTCTTTCCACTTGTTGCGGAAATCTCGTTCAGTTGGATTGGGTTTGTCGGGAAGCCTAATGCTTGCAGAGGGCGTCTCTTTTCAGCAAGCTTAACGCTATACAAGACCCCGTCAGGGGGAAGCAGGAAGCATCAATGTTTCGCTTTCCATCTCCCGACAAAACCTTCAATGTTGAGCTTCCGTTGGCGTGCCCTTGGAATGCTTTTCCTTGGGGTCAGCATTGATTCTTGACCCAACCAGCGGCTTTCTGAGAGCCAAGTTCTGCCGCTGCCCTGTAATCCGAGCAGGCTTCACTGAAATTGCCCTGGCGCTCTTTGGCGATGCCTCTGCCGATATAGGCCCCACGATTGCTTGGATTGATCTGGATCGCATGGTCGTAATCACCGACAGCCTGCTCAAATTGATCGAGCTTTAAATGGGCGTTGCCGCGTGAGACCAACCCTCGATCAAATCGGGGGTTGACGGCAATGGCGCTGGTGTAATCCTCGATCGCTCCGTTGAAGTCTTTAAGCCTTGATTTGGCGAGACCACGGTTGTAATAGGGTCCAGTTCGATCTTGGATGGTGTTGATGACGACAGTTAAATCTTCAATGGCACCCTTGTAGTCGTTTAATTCCTGTCTTGCATTGGAGCGGTGATAATATGCCTTAGCGGATGGTTCGATTGAAATAGCGGTTGTCAGATCATGAACGGCACCGGCGTTGTCACCGTTCTGCAGTTTGGCGAGACCGCTCTTGATCACAGTGTCAACATCCTCTCGGGGCGGACTGAGTGCACTGTTGAGGTTCTGTGTGCCGCTGTTCTGCCACACCATCAGGCTCAACCCCAGGGCCAGCAGCAGACATGGGGGCAGGAATTGGTTTCGGATCCAGCTGGGGGCCATCGATGGATCGTCAGTCCGCTTGAGGAGGCGGTTGTAGCAGCTCCTCCAGGAAGGCCCTCAGCGCGAAATCAGAATGATCGAGGTAGGTGATCTCGTTGATCCGCCAGCTGTCGGTGTTGTTTTGATGCATCTCATACAACAGGCGCCGTGCGTTCCCGCTGGATCTGCCGGTGAGGCCGACGTGGACCTTCACTTCAGCATCGATGGTCGAGCCATCATTCTGCTTGCAGCTGATCACGTCAGCGCCAAATGTTTCCACCTGGGTGTTGCTGAAGATGTCGAAATCGATGAAGCGACCATCATCCGCGGATGTGAGTGCCATCGCCTTCAGCAGCAGCCCAAACAAGGATGGGGTGAAGCGCTGGCGCTGGCTAGTGAGGGCTTGGCTCCGGTCGTTGTGCTGTTGCATCTGCTGCACCCGCCAGCGGTACAAGCCATTGAGCTGATCGATCACGCCCTCCGGGCAAGTTGTCCTGGGGCTGCAGAGGTCACCCAGGGCTGAACTGTTGCGGCATTGCTCCAGCGACATGCCAACAATGATGGTGTTGCCGTTGGCTTGATTGACAAGCCCGAAGCTGCCGGCAAACCCCCGCAGCATCCATTCCCCTCCCCGCGGATCGGAGTAGAAGCCAACGTTGCGTGCGGCTCCGTCCCTCACCCGTGTGTAGGTGTCGTGGATGCCGTCGTTCCACTCCACTGTGAAGCGATCACAGGGTGCGTCGCTGCAGAGAAAGCTGCGCCGGCAGGGGATGGGGTTGTTGTTGTACAGGCAAGACGTCCAGGCCTCGGCTGCGTTCACCGCTGAACCACGAGGGCCGGCCCCGATCAGGAGGGCCCAGCTGATGACCAGTGCAGCGCGGAGGATCACAGGATGGCTGTTTGCCGACTTCCTGTTGTAGTCCGCTTCGGGTCGTCGGGCGTGTGGGTTACGGCAGGCTCAAGGCTGTGCCTTCCCGGCGTGGGTCGGCGGCACCATGCCACTGGCCGTTGATCCACTGCACCAGGGCGGTGCCACTGCCAATGGCCTGCTGCTGCAGGGGCTGATCGGTGGTTTGCAGTTGTTCCACCGGCAGTGGCCAGGGCAGCGGCGGGTCGTCCTCCAGCACCAGGGTG
>NZ_JBGKDS010000063.1:0-4722 GCF_042954325.1 Parasynechococcus sp.
GTGCTCCCCACCGGTTTTAACCCGATCAGCGTGGCCAAATACGGCCCGGCTTTCATGCGCAAATCCGTGCGCGATATGGGCTGGTTCCTCCGTTATGTGGGCTACGCCCTGGTGGCTGGTGACCCCAGCATCCTGTCGGTCAACACCCGTGGACTGCGCGATGTCCTGGAGACCAATTGCTCCCTGGCCGCCACCAACGTGGCCCTGCAGGAAATGCGTGCCGCCTGCGCTCAGCTGCTGAGAGATCAGCCCGATGCGCGCCAGATGACGATCGACTGCTTCAACGTTTTGCTCCAGGAGCTGGCCGTCGCCACTCCGAGCACAAAGCAACGTCAGGGCAGCAGTGTTCAGCAGGGCCTTCAGCTTCCCGCCATCTACGCGCTCGCCGCTGAAAGCAGCCAGCGCTTTGAGATGCGACCGGGCCTCTCCGGAGCTGAAAAAGCGGAGATCATTCGCGCGGCCTACCGCCAGGTCTTCGAGCGTGACATCGCCAAGGGCTATTCCCAGACCCCCTGTTCCGTGGCCGCGAGTCAGGCCATTCAGGGTCAGATTTCCATGCGGGAGTTCATCCGCGCCCTGGGCCGAAGCAAGGAATACCGCCAGCAATTCCACGATCGTTTCGTCAACAGCCGAGTCGTGGAACTCGCTTACCGCCACTTCCTCGGCCGGGGGGTCAGCTCCCTCGAGGAATTCCGCAAGTCGTTCTCGATCCTCAGCAACCAGGGCTTAGCTGGATTGGTGGATGTCCTGGTCAACTCAGGCGAGTACGCGCAGACCTTTGGCGAAGAGACCGTTCCCTACCTGCGTGATCTCGGCGAAGAAGCTCAGGAAAGCGCCGGCTGGGGGTCCAACCGCAAGCTGTTCAACTTCAGCGCCCCCTTCGATGGTGCTCCGCAATACGTCACCCTCTACGCCTCCTACCGGCAGCCCTTTGCCGATCAGCATGTCTATGGCGGTGGGAACGACCCGGTTGGCAATCAATACGGCGCGATCTTCCCAAGTGGCACGGCGTCTGTGGCCACGCGTCCAGCCCCCTATGGCTACGACAGCCGCCGCCTGCTGGTGAGCAACGGTCTGGCCTCCCCTGGCCAGATGGACAGCGCTCAATTCCGAGGCAGTCGGCCCCGCAAGGTCGGCCCTCGGGTGATGCGACTGCAGCAAATCGCCACCGGCGGCGCCGCACGACCGCGCCGGGGTGGTCAGCCCAGCATCCGCAACACCGAATCGAGCACCCAAGCGGTGATCAACGCGGTTTACGTGCAAGTGCTCGGCAATGCCGGTTATGCCGGAGAACGGCTCGGTTCTGACGAGGCCCGTCTCGAGAACGGTGACACCTGCTTGCGTGATTTCGTCCGCAGCGTGGCGCGCTCGGATGCCTTCCGCCGCCGTTATTGGAATGGCCTCTATGTCACCAAGGCGATCGAGGTGATGCATCGCCGCCTGCTCGGCCGACCCACCTTCGGTCGCTGGGAAATTGACGCCCTGTTCGACACGGCAGCTCGCAAGGGCTTCTACGGCCTGATCGATGCCCTGATCGATGGCAAGGAATATCGCGAATGCTTCGGAGATGACACGGTTCCGTTTGAACGGTTCATCACCCCAGGCGACCTCAACAGCCGTCGTGCCCCGGGTTGGCGCCAGCCGATTGACCTGAGCGCAGTCACCGATCTCACCCTCGGCCAACGCCCCGATCCACGCACGGCAGATTCGATTCGCACCAGTGGCGATGTCACCCAGCGCAACCTGTCGGGGGCATCCCCGATGGTCCGCGGTGACTGGAGCGCCAACATCAGCGACAACGAACCCGATCCCCGCTGGGCCTCCCTGGTGCGGTCTCAGGGCATGGGCAATCGGATGGGCCCACCGGCGGATCCCACCAACCTGCGCTCCTCGCGGACGGCCCGTCCCGATGGTCCGGCCGCCCGAAGCTTCCGGGCTCCCAGCTGGACAACAGCACCAACACCGAGCCGTTCGATCCCCGAGGCTCCGGATGCACGCATGGCCAATGCGCTGCGCACCGAGGACACCACAGGGTTCTCCCGCCGCGGTGGCCTGCCGCAGCCGCTTGAACTGAAACAGCCCTGCAGCGAATCGGAACTGCGCATGGTGCTGGATGCCACCTATCGCCAGTTGCTCAACCGTGTTCCTCTGGAAAACGAACGGCTGCTGAAGGCGGAATCCATGCTGCGCAATCAGGAGATCGACCTGGCTGGATTCGTCGCCGAGGTCGCCATGGGCGAGGCCTTCCAAAACCGCATCGCCACCATGGCTCCGCTGAGGGCCGCCTCCGCCGCCGGCCTGGCCCTGCTGGGTCGTGCCACAACCCCTGCTGAAACCAGCCGATTCCTCAGCTTGCGGGCGGAAGCTGGCCAAGCCGCAGCCGTCAACGAACTGCTGGCGATCTGTGGCGACCAAGTGCCTCGGATCAATGGCATGGACAGCCAAAACGGACGCAGCCAAGCGACCATCCAGCGCACCGCCTCCCTCTACAGGGGCAACGCAGCGCTGAACCCTCCGACCGACGCGGCGATCTAAGCCCTGTCCTCACCATTATTGGCGCGGCATTTGCAGCCAATAATGCACATCAAAGCCCTGGCGAAAGGTTGTCTCGTCAGGGCTTTTTTTCGTGTCTCAACAACATCCAAAAAAGCAAAGGTCACTGCGGCGCAGTGGGTTCCGCACAACAAGGCGCCCAATGAAGAACTGTTACCCGAGCCGCAGGGAGATGAGGATTGTCGCCGACAATACGTGGGCTGACAGCTCAGCTGTTTGCATCGAGCCTTGACGATCCAGTTCAGACAACGTTCCTTGTTGATCGTTGTGAACGTCCTGGGGACAGCACGGCTCAAACCCCTCTCTCAGCCCTTACTCTGAGAGACGATCCTTCGGGATCTCAACCCTATTCACCGGATACCGGTCTCCTACGGGCGGCCGCTTGTTTCGAGGCAGAACTGCATGAGCATCGTCTCCAACTCGATCATCAACGCGGACGCCGAAGCCCGCTACCTCAGCCCTGGCGAACTCGACCAGATCAAGGCTTTCGTGACAGGGGGCCAACGCCGTCTGCGCGTGGCCCAAGTTCTGTGCGAGAGCCGCGAGCGCATCGTCAAGCAGGCCGGCGGTCAGCTGTTCCAAAAGCGTCCCGACGTCATCTCCCCCGGCGGCAATGCCTACGGCGAGGAAATGACCGCAACATGTCTGCGCGACATGGATTACTACCTGCGCCTGGTGACCTACGGCATCGTTGCTGGAGATGTCACCCCGATCGAAGAGATCGGCGTGATCGGCGCCAAGGAGCTCTACCGCTCCCTGGGCACCCCCCTCGAGGCCATGGCGGAGGCTGTGCGTGAGATGAAGACTGTCGCCATGGGCCTGCTCACCGGCGCTGATGCCGAAGAAGCCGGCACCTACTTCGACTACGTGGTGGGCGCTCTCGCCTGAACCCCCCGCTGATTCCCCTTCACGCCTCCTCACGGATCCATGCAAGACGCCATCACCAACGTCATCAATAAGTCCGACGTTCAGGGCCTGTACCTGGACACGGCTTCGATGAGCAGCCTTGAGTCCTACTTCGCCTCTGGCGAACTGCGTGTCCGCGCTGCTGCCACCATCAGCGCCAACGCGTCCGCCATCATTCGCGACGCCGTGGCCAAGGCTCTGCTGTATTCGGACATCACCCGTCCGGGCGGCAACATGTACACCACCCGTCGCTATGCAGCCTGCATCCGCGACCTGGATTACTACCTGCGCTATTCCACCTACGCCATGCTGGCGGGCGACACCTCCATCCTCGATGAGCGTGTTCTGAACGGCCTCAAGGAGACCTACAACTCACTGGGCGTGCCCATTGGCGCCACCGTTCAAGCCATCCAAGCCATGAAGGAAGTGACCGCCGGTCTGGTGGGTCCTGACGCTGGCAAGGAAATGGGCGTGTACTTCGACTACATCTGCTCCGGTCTCGGCAACTGAGACCCATGCGGTTGTTCAAAGTCACCGCCTGCATCCCCAGCCCCGAAAAGGTTCGGACGCAGCGCGAACTCCAAAACACCTTCTTCACCAAGTGGGTGCCCTACGACAGCTGGTTCGCTGAACAACAGCGCATCCAGAAGCAGGGTGGACGCATCATCAAAGTTGAACTCTGCACCGGTGGCCGCCAGGTCAACGTTGGCAACTGAGTTCAAATCCAAATTCAAATCATCAGTCCGGCCTTCGCGCCGGATTTTTTTATGGCTGCGCCAGTGTGCTGGCCACACAGGTGTTGATGGTTGCGGGGTCCATCGCAGGGCCGTGCCCCAGCCACAGCACATATTCGTGATTTCCCGCCGGACCCGTAATCGGGGACCCCACCAAGCCGCGTGAGATCCAACCGAGCTCAGTCGCCGCAGCCATCACTGTTTCGATGGCGTCCTGGTGGGCCACTGGATCCCGCACCACGCCCCCTTTCCCGACACGGTCTTTGCCCACTTCGAACTGCGGTTTCACCAACACCAGGGCTTCAGCTTCAGGCCCACGGAGCAAGCGGCGCAACGCCGGAAGAATCAGCCGCAGTGAAATAAACGAGACATCGGTCACCGCCAGAGTCGGCCAAGGGTCAGCCTCGCCATAGATCCCCTCGGGTTGCAGGTGGCGCAGGTTCGTCCGTTCCAGCAGCACCACCCGCTTATCGGTGCGCAGACTCCAGGCCGTCTGGCCGTAGCCCACATCCACGCCGTAGACCTTGGT
>NZ_JBGKDS010000064.1:0-13181 GCF_042954325.1 Parasynechococcus sp.
TGTCACCAACAGACAGGTGCCCTAAGGAGCTTCATCAGCCACACCCCTGGACGTCATGGCCCCAGGTGCCTTCAGCCAGATGCTTCGGCCCTTCTTTTCAGACCCTCTGAATTCGGGTTGAACCATGCACAAACGAGCGAGATAGGCCGTCTCTTCCACCGGGGAGGGGCGGCCTTCTCCTTGTTCTGAAAACAGACAATGATCCCGATGGTGATCTAAAAATTATCGAATTCGTCGCCAACGACAGTTATCAATGGATATCAGATCTGTTGAGCATGTTCTGCATTGAGCGCCAAGACCAGAACAAAGGCTGGGTCAAGGAAATGTGTTTTCGTACCGCCTTCAAGGCTTACATGAATGCTCGGACCAAATCGATGGTCACCTTTCACACCTATCGGGTGATCGACACCAGTGTCGGTGACGTCGTCAGCCTCGTCGAACGGCGGCCACCACAGAATGAGCGCTCAAAACTCAGACAGGACTGAATTTAATACAGCACTCTCCTCGGCCTGTCAACCTTTAGTACGGAAAGCGTCAAGATACGATACAAAGTGTTACGGTGAGGCATCCCACTGAGGTTTCCGCGGATGTATACGGTCGACAAGGCGCGCCAGATTTTCCCGGAAACCAAGACAGCTGACGCCGTCCCTGCGATTACGGCACGTTTCAAGCTGCTCAGCGCCGAGGACCAGCTGGCCTTGATCTGGTTTGCTTACCTCGAAATGGGGCAAACCATCACAGTCGCCGCCCCCGGTGCTGCTCGGATGGCTCTGGCCAAGCCAACGCTCGACGAGATCGTTGCCATGAGCTTCGACGAGCAAACCAAGGTCATGTGCGATCTGGCCTCCAAAATCAATTCTCCGATTTCAAGCCGTTACGCCTACTGGTCCGTCAACGTCAAACTCTGCTTCTGGTACGAGCTCGGCGAATTCATGCGCCAGGGCAAAGTCGCTCCGATCCCTCAGGGATACAAGCTCTCCGCCAACGCCTCCTCTGTTCTCGAGGCGGTCAAGAAGGTTGAGCAAGGCCAGCAAATCACGCTGCTGCGCAACTTTGTCGTCGACATGGGTTTCGATCCCAACATTGATGACGACAACATTGTTACTGAACCGATTGTTGCCCCCACACCGGCCGATCAGCGTGAAGCCATTTTGATCCCAGGTGTTCTGAATCAAACCATTCTGAGCTACATGCAGCTTCTGAATGCGAATGATTTTGATGCACTGATCGATCTGTTTCTCGATGATGGTGCTCTCCAACCTCCATTCCAGCGGCCGATTGTTGGCCGCGATGCCATTCTCAAGTTCTTCAAACGCGATTGTCAGAACCTGAAGTTGATGCCCCAGGGCGGCTTCGGTGAACCTGCAGAAGGTGGTTTCAACCAGATCAAGGTCACCGGCAAGGTGCAGACCCCATGGTTCGGTCGCGAGGTCGGCATGAATGTGGCCTGGCGTTTCCTTCTCGACGAGAACGACAAGATCTACTTCGTTGCCATCGACTTGCTCGCCTCACCGGCCGAGTTGCTCAAGTTGGGTGGCAAGTGAGTTGATCGCAGACCAGCAGCGGGGACTGCAACTCGCCACCGTGATCGGTTTGGCGTGGTTGCTGTCTCTGCTGGTGTCCCTGTGGCTTCCGCTGGAATCAACCCATCCGCTGCTGACCATTGCCTTGGTCATCCTCCGCGGGTTTCTGCACACCGGACTGTTCATCGTTGCTCATGATGCAATGCACGGCAGTCTTTCGGTGGGCAACCCTCGGTTGAATCAGCGCATCGGTCGCTGGACGCTGTTGGTCTATGCCGGGTTGTCGTTTGCTGTCTGCAAGGCCAACCATCATCGCCATCATCAATCTCCAGCGACGGAACATGACCCTGATTTCTGTCAGTCCGGTCGAACCTTCATCGGTTGGTGGTATTTCAGGTTTTTAACCAATTACGTTGGAATCCGCCAGCTGATGTCCCTAGGCCTTGGTTGGACGCTTTTATTTGCCATTGCCTCACAAACAACATCACATCCAGTTGAAACAATCATTCTGTTTTGTGTTGTCCCACTCTTGCTGAGTTCGTGGCAATTGTTTTTGTTTGGAACATATCTTCCACATCGAAACACCAATTCATCCATTGGTGAGAAACCGAGAAGTTTGGGCCTGGCTCCATTCTTATCTTTCGCGAGTTGCTATCACTTTGGCTATCATCGCGAACATCACGACAACCCATCAGCGCCCTGGTTTCAGCTTCCTGAGCTTCGCGCTGCCCACCGTCGACGCATCATCACCAGCCTGAACTGTTCTCAGGCTTGATCTCCCATCCCCTGACTCCCACAGCCTTATGTCGACTTCCGACTGGACAACCGAAGAACAGGCTGTTGCCCGTCATGCATTTGAAACCGGAAAGGAGCGCTCAATCGCAGTCTTGATTGCGTCGCTGCAAGAACAAAGCAAAATATTGGACACGCCCGATTCGATCTGGCAATTCCATGATTTCCTCAGTACTGAGCGGTATCAATACGAGGGGCGCAGCGATTTTGATGTGAACAACATCCTGTTCACCCTGGCCGACATGATCAAGCAAAAACTGATTAGTTACGACGACCTCAGTGGTCTCGATCAGAAAAAAATGAGCAAAATCAAGGCCATGTCGATGTTTTAACGTTCGGCCCCCCTGCCATTTCGTTTGAGCACCAAGGGGTTGTCGTCCATACAGTTCGAGCATCTCCGAGCGGGTGCTGTGGTGCGTTCCTTCCCCAAGGGCCGAACCTGCCGAAGTTGTCGGCCCAGGTCGACACAGCGGGTGGACGTTCGACCGTTTGTGGTGGCTGTGCTGACAACCGTGGCGCTGATCGCTGTGCTGGCACTCGCCTCATTGCTGCTGATCTGAGCCTGGGCCGTGGGCTCGTCACGCCGGTTCCAATCTCATCGGTTTCAGCCCATGGGGCAATGAGCATGAAAACGGATAGGCAAGTCGGCCTCAGGGGAAGAAAGTAGGTCCATCGAGATCGGAGGAGCCCATGACGGCTGACTCTCCACCACAGCCTGAAGCGGAAGCAGTCTGACTTTTCTGGCCCCTGCTCCAACAGTTTCCACCCATCCGTGAGGCTGGTCCTTTGGTCGGCATTTCTTGAGCGCCACGCCAATCGACATCCAATGCACCGTTAGGCCCTTGTTGCACAGCCGTCAGGTGCCCCGGACTCCAACAGCTTCACCTCTGGACGTCATGGCCCCAGGTGCCACCAGCCAGTCGCTTCGAACCACTTTCTTCAGTTCCATTGCTTGAGGTTTTTTCCTTGAGTCAACACTGATTTCATTGGTTGCGATGCAAAAACGAGCGAGCTAGGCCAATCCCTTCAACCGAGAGGATTGGCCTGCCAAGACTGAACTGACTCCGGTTCAGCATCAGACCCCTCGCCTCCCTGCCATCTTGGGGAGCGGGGGGTTTGCTTCTGCGCAAAAAAAAACCTGACCACATGGCCAGGCTGGGTGATGGGGAACGCACAAGTTAACGACTCAACAGGCGAGCGCTAGATGAGACGTCGTTAATCCCTGTTTCAAGGATCCAACGATGCTCAATCGGTTGGAAACAACTTCCACTGGGCATCCACTGGAATCTCTGGTGGTGTGTCCAGATCAACCGGTTCCTCCCAACGAACCCGCCACTCAGGGACACGGCAGGGAACGTACTCAAAATGCTCGATGCGCACGCCACCCAGATCGGATGGAGAGCCCATCCACCCCGCCGCCCAGGAGCCGGACTGGTTTAAGCCATTGCGAAACCAGATCCAACATTTGGTCTTTTTGGCCATCCAGGCGATCGCTGCTGTCAGAGCCAGTCTGGCTCAAGCCGCGTTGCGATCCTCGCCATAGCGGATGTTCCGACGGGCATCGGGGAGGCGATCAACAGCACCTTCATAGCGTTGTCGACAACTGAGTTGACGCCGATGGGCGACCGCCTCCTCAACCAAGCGATCCAACAACGATTCAGACATTGACGCCCACAAAAGCCACCCCATTGAGGCGTCTTGAACGCGATGGTCAAGGGCAAAGGCCGTGACGCCACAACCTGTTCGGTGCAGGGACAAAAAAAAGCAGGGAGTCCAAACCCTGCTCAACGCTTATCCCTGTCCTCAGTGTGTAACAGCAGGAACCCTTTGTCGTCAGCGTTCTTACCTAATCGTCCGCTTAGCAGACAGCTGATCAAGTGCCACCACGGCACGGCTCAGATGAGTACATCAACGCGTTGATTCACTCTGACTGCAGCGTTATAGAAGAAACAACAGGCGATGGAATCTATGGCGAAGGTACGTCAGGACAATCCTTCTCAAGAAGAACAGCTGATCACCTCCTTGATCGGCCTTGCGGCCATCTTTGTGGCCTGCGCGATTTGGTGGAGTGTGGCACCCCAATGGCTCACGAGCAGTTGGCAGCTGTTCTGAACCAACAGTCAGCCGCAAGGTTTTAATCCAAAGGATTAATTAAGCCGTAGAGCAGGGCCGTCACGGCCATCTGGGTGCGATCTCGCGCTGCGAGTTTGGCCATGGAATTGCCGACATGGGTCTTGACGGTTTCCAGAGATACCCCAAGTTGATCAGCAATTGCATTGTTTTTCAGACCACGGGACACCGCAGCCACGACCTCGAGCTCCCGTGGCGTGAGCTCTTCAATTAACGCCGGTAAATCTGGATTCGGAGCCGAGGCTGCCGCTAAACCACGAATTTGCTCTGGGTAATAGACAGCCCCTTCGGCGATGGTTTGCAGTGCAGAAATTAAATCTCCATGGCCGGAGCCAAGGCTTGATTTAAAGATCACACCATCGGCACAGGCCGCCAAGGCTTCCTGCACCACCTCCTGTGTTTCTCGGACCAGGACGATCAACATCTGGCAATTGGGCACAGCACTGCGCACCCGTTTGAGCAGATTGAGGCCGTAGCCCGTCTCCAGATCCTCGCTGCAGATCAGCAGATCCGGCCGGTTGTTCTGCACCAGGGCAAATCCTTCGTCTTCCGTGGTTGCGGCACCGATCAGGGACGGACGAACCGGCTCCGCCAACACGAAGGAACACAAGGTGAGGCGATCGCCCATGACGGCGACAACGCGCCGTTGAGCCAGCAAGCGCTCCACTTGCTTGAGGGCTCCATGAAACCCGCTCTCGATCGGAAGCTCCATACCCGTGCGGCCCTTCTCGAAGTTCTAGCGACAGGATCGTGGCTTGCTCGAACTGGCTGGACGGAATCAAGTGGGGCTGAGCAGGGTCACTCAACTGAGGGAGACAGGCACCAACGCGGTGGTGGAGCTCATGCCATTGAGTTTGTGTGCTGGATGGAACCAATCTCGGAGGTGATGGTGCGATCAGTAATCCCTCAATCAGGGGAGGTGGAGGCAACAAACACGAATCAGGCTGGAACAAGACCCTCGCACCGCAAGCTTGAACAACAACGTCGCCACGCACTTTTACCGCAACTTGCTGATTCACCGCTGGGAGGCAGCGTGGAGCCATCTACCCACACGGACCGCACCCAGGCCCACCATTCATCGTCGGGTGACGCAATTGGTGTCTGTGATGTCGGAACAGGACGCCAAAGAAATACTCAAGTCGATGGGACATCAACGTTGAGTCAGCAACCTGATTCAAGCCAACACAGCGGGTAGTTTGGATCTGGTTCATTGATCCGTATGCCTGCACGACAATGGCCCCTCGTCCTCTGCATCGTGGTCGGGCCTGGCTTGGCTGGCTGTCAATCGATGACGGACAGCGAGTACAAGGCCTATCGCTGCAGAGAATGGATGGAGAACGGACAACAACCAACCGACACGCCCCATCGGCTGCTCACCAACAAACGCTCCTGCAGCAGGGTGCCCGACGATGGCCTGGGCCCCTTCACACCACGGACCTTCAACAACAGTGCATTGTTGTGCAACTACCCGACCAATGAGATCGTTGCTGAGGCCAGGGGGATTTGCCAATCCCTCCTGCAACCATGAATCAATCGGACTCAGCCACTGAGTAATTGAAATCCTGCAAAGCATATTGTGCCATTTTCTTTCCTGATTCGGTATCAAACAAAGACACTACGGAATCAGGTTCGACATAATTTCGCTGGTTAATCAACCGATTAAGCGACTCCATCGCTGCATCCAGGTCGTCACAGAGATCGACATCGCGGAAGTCGTTTGACCTGGTCCCGATTGCAATCTTGTAACCCATGAATTCAATGGTGACCAAGCCATTCTATCGGAGTTGAATCGCAAGCTTTGTCTTGCTTCAAACCACATAAACCGGACAGCAGGCATGCCGACGGGGGGCCTCAACAGCGAAGTTGAGCCATGGCCATTGGGCGTTCGGATATCCGGTTGCCGGCCGCCCATCGCCGTCCAGCGTCCATCCATAGGGTGGCTCCACTGTGTTCCACACCATGGCGGACGAAACCGGCAACCCGCAAACTTGCGGCGGCAAAAAGAAAGCGATGCTCGCCTATGGCGTCATCCAGATTTCTGCCACCGTCGTCTCCGCTCTGTCCCTGGCAGCCATTGCCCTCGGTCTCTGTGCGGTCAAGCAAGAAAGCAAGGCTTTCAACAGCTGTGTCTCTGAAGTCACAGCCACGGGCTTGAGCACTGGCGAAGCTGTGCGCTATTGCAACGGGGGCAATTGAGTGGATCAAGCCGAAATCAACAACTGGGCCAAGATCGCCACTGACATGGAGGCGGCTGGAACCACCGAAAGCTGGTTTTATCAACGGGCCCGCGCCATTGCCGATGGCAAGCCCGATCCGATGCCCAACGTCTCCCAACTGATGGGCGGCGACAACGACGCGGAGTCCTGACCGGTGGCAACCACACCAACACCAGGGTCGGCTCCCAGCCGAGACCAGGTCCTGGCCGCTTCAGCCGGCTGGGTCGGAGCACTGCTCAACGTGGTGCCAGGCCTCGGCGCCGGCTACCTCTACCAGCGCCGATGGAAGGCCTACTGGATCACCTCTGCACTGGCTACCGGCTGGTTTGTGATCGGGGCCGTTCTGGCCCAGGATGCCGACGCGGCCGTTGAACCTCAGAACCAGTTGATTGGATTGGTTGGTTTGTTGGTCTTAGCGGCGGTCTCTGCGACGGAAGCTGGACTGGCCGTCAAACGGGTGCGCAGCAAAGACGATCTGAATCGCGCTTGACTCCAGCCCTTCCGAGGTCTGGAGGGGCGCCTTCAAGCCTTTGTTCCGAGGTGCTGAAATAAGCCGGAAAAAATTGTAGTAACGCCCCACAAACCTTTTTGCGGGACTAACTTCTGATTGCTTAGGCGTTTCACCCTGGAGCCATAAAATGAGTGAAAACACTCAGCAATACGACGAGTTCGACTCGTCGGCAAAGACCGACGACAAGTACGAATCGTTCCAAGTGCCTTTCAGCACCAACGAAAAGCATTCATCCGACGAATTTGATCCGGAGCATGATGCTGCGATCAACAATCCTGAGAGCCGCCATCGCGACAAGCTGCTCGACAAAATCTGCGACACCCACCCGGGTTCACCGATGTGCAAAGTCTTCGACGACTGAGCTTTGAAGGCCACATGACAAAGCCCCGCCAAGGCGGGGCTTTTTTAATGCACTGTCGTCAGGCACGCCAGATGCCGGCCTTGCTGCGCAAACCCCGGAAGGTGGGCACCGCAGCGGCGGTGGAACGGCTCAGAGACAGGATCAAGCCCCCGATTAAGGCCAGGTTCATCACGAAAGCGGCATCCACCGGGAACGTGTGAAAGATCAAGGTGGTGGGCACCAGGAACAGCAACAACAACGACGCACCAAGGCGGGTGTTGGAGCCAAACACAAACAGAATTGAACCCAGGATCAGCACAGCGATCGCACAGGCCAGCAGAAATCCAGCCAGGGGCTCGGGCACACCGCGTTGGGCGATATAGGCCGTGGTGCCAGCGAAATCGCTGAGCTTGCCGGGCAGTGCATTGACAAACACCGCTGCCATCAAGACGCGGCCGAGGAAATCAAGCGCTTGGGACGGAACCAGAGACTTGCTCATCGAGATCGAACGACCGATCGAACGGTGGTAGTGGTTCGGTCGACACTAAATGTCCGGCTAAGCCACCCAGCGATCGGCATCCATGATCGTTTTGATCAACAGCCCCAACCGTTTGAACTCAGCGAAGTTCACATCCTTCACCGCCTGGTCCAAGCCGGAGTCCACCCAGGTGCCATCACGGCGTTCGTAAATGGTGAAGTCCTGATTCAACGACTCACGCCGAATGCAATAGGTGATGCCGTCGTCATGGAGATAGTCGGCGGAGTGCAGCTGCAGGGCCATGGAGTCGGTCGGCTCAGTGGAGCGAGGGAGGAGCAAAGGTGTCGGCGACAGCAACAATCCATCGAGCTGCCGCTGCGGTGGCCTGTTCCTTGGTGATGTTGAACCCGAGGTTGTGTCCCTCAGCCAGCAGATCCGGAATGATCGTTTGCCATCGGGTGCCTGCGGCACTGGCATTGAGATCGCCGATCAGAACAAACGACTTCGCCGCTCCGGTCACGGCATGGGTGTACTCGGGCTTGGCGGAGACTTTGCTGCGATACCAATCACCGACCTGATCACGCTGGGCCTTGCTGAGGAAAGGAGGGGCGTCCACCAGGTAGGCATCGAGCACCAGCATCGGGCTGGGAACCGACTGGCCTGGATATTTGAGTTCAAACCAGGCCTGACCAATCGAGGCCGCATCGGGCCAATCGCAGAGCAGAGCCGCATCCTGGCTGTCCAATGTCCGTTGGTCGGCCAGTTGATCAATGCGCTCCAGCAGGGCTGGTCCGGTGATCGGGGGCGCACTGCGGGAGCGTTCGGCACGGGCTTCATTGATTGCCTCCGCCACCGCCGCTTCGTTGTGCTCCAACTGCTCAAGGGCGCGCTTGAGGTTGCTGTCGGCATCAGGCTGAGTGGACATCGCAGTCTCCCAGCGGCAGAGGGTGCATCAACAGCTTAAAAAAACGGATCAGCACCATAAACATGAAGCCGCAGCGTTGGGCCAACACTGGAGATGGCTGCGTCACCCTGTGGAACCAAGACGGAGCTCCATTGGTAGATCCCTTGCTCTGGATTGAAACCACGAAAGACAAGATTCACCGTCTCCCCGGGTAAGGCAGGGGGAAGCAAACGGATCTGAACATCACCACGGTCACTGACCATTGACGCGGTGATCTCACTGTTCTGTTGACGTCCACGCAATGCATACGTTCCCCGATAGACGTCAGGGGCACGACGTCCCCAGTTCCAGTGATCGAGATTGCTCAGCTGCGTGAGCTGGATCTGTTCGAGAGCGGCTCCGGCATCGGCCGGCACATGGACACTGAGGGTCGTGCGATTGCGCTGACCCTCCACTGCAGAAGGGTTGTGAATGGTGAGCTGCGTGGGTGGGCGACGAAAGAAATTCGGCGCCGCAATTGCCGGTTGATGGGGGAGCGATGCCAAGCCAAGACAAAGCGGAAGAGCAATCCAACGCATCGCACTCAGAACTCCAATGTGGTTTTGATCAGACCGCCCAGTTGACTGAAGCTGGTGCCGGACGGCGTCTGCTGACCCATCGGGCGGGACAGAACAAAGACAGCCGGCGTGAGGCTCATGCTGTCGGTGAGCTGCGCCCGATACCACCACTCCCAGATGAACTGCCCATCGGCGGGGGTGGCGGAACCCCGTTGCTCGGTGGCGAACACCGGTTGGCCGACGGCCATGCCAGCCGCATTGCCAGCCAGCAGCACATCGCTCCAACCGAGGGAGACACTCCAGGACTGGCTGGTGGCCACAGCCCCGGCGCGGTTGGTGTCACTGCTGTTGATGCCCCATCCAGCGGAGATGGACGGAATCCAGCCGCTCTGCTCCGGCTGCCAGGACCCCGACAGGCCGGCGGCATGGGTGACCCCACGCGTCGAGAGCTGGTCCTGGGTGAAGGGTGTGGCAAAGGCGATCAACCCCTGCCCGTTCTGAAGCTTGGAGTAGACGGCCGCGAGGCGCCAACGCTCCTGCACCCAACCGATCTGCAGCGTTGCCGCACTGCCGGCGTTGGCACTGCCGATCCCTCCAGAGCCACTGTCACTGCTGGCTCCATTGGCGGCCACATAACTGAGGGCCGCCCGGAATCCGTTGCTGGCCGACCACTGCAGACCAGCACCGGCTCCTTTGGTTTTGTTGTAGGCCGCAGGGGCCCCATGGAGGGTGAGCAGATCAAGGATCGGCTCGCTTGGGCCAGCACTGGGCCAAACGGCAAGCATGTCCTCCTGGCCCACCACCGGACCGGCCGTGAAGGTGAGCGAATCGCCGAGGGGCAAGGCATAAAACAACTTGTCGACGACCACCTGATACGGCGTGTCCCCTTCCTGGAAGGCCGTCTCCAGAACAGCCAGTCCCGAGGGACCACCGCTGGCAAAGGCGTTGTCGTCCCCATCGAAGTTGCCGGCGCGCAACACCGTGGTGAGCTGGTCCTTGCCGGTGAAGCTGGTCTCGAGCGTCAGCTGCAGATCACCAGCCAATGCCGTGCCGCCAGCGTCGCGGTTGCTGGATGAGCGCAGGCCAGCGGCGGAGCCCATGAAGCGATTGGCACCCAACACCGTTGTCAGCAGACCACTCAAGGTGGTGGTGGTGGAGAACTGGGTGGCCTCCAGTTCAGCCACACGGGCGTCGAGCCCATCGCTGCGGCCTTTCAACTCCGCCAGCTCCGGCTCAAAGTGCTGCAGCAGGCGCGTCAGCGCATCGGTCTGGACCGTGACGCGTTCCAGGCAGGCCTTCAACAGAGCAGCCGCTTCATCGCGGGAGATGGCGCGGCGCCCAGCAAAAACAGCGCCGCTGGCGCCGGCCAGGCAATCGGTCTGCTCCACCAGGTTGCTCAAAGCCTGATACGCCCAGTCCGTGGGGGCCACATCCGACCAGCGGTTGAGAACCGGCGACGCCTCAACGGCCCTCGCAGCGGTGCCAAACCAAGTGAAGGCAACGGTGGCCGCCACCAGGGGCAAGGCGCGGAGGGGCATTGGGGCGGACTCTTGAAGCGACCGCAAACTAAAGCTGTCCGATCCACCCAACCAGGGGGATGATGCAGGAATGATCAGTGCACTCCTCAACATCCTCTGGGTTGTGCTCGGGGGCTTCGTGATGGCCCTGGGCTGGTGGTTGGCGGGCCTTCTCTGCGCCATCACGGTGATCGGACTGCCCTGGGCCCGCTCCTGTTTTGTGATCGGCAAGTTCGCACTGTGGCCGTTCGGGCAGGAAGCCGTGAATCGTCGGGATCTCAGCGGCCGGGGCGATCTGGGCACTGGGCCGGCGGGGCTGATCGGCAACGTGCTGTGGTTTCTGGTGGCGGGCTGGTGGCTGGCGATCGGTCACCTCAGCTCCGCCCTCGCCTGCTTTGTGAGCATCGTTGGCATTCCCTTCGGGGTCCAGCACATCAAGTTGGCCTTGATCGCCTTAGCGCCCGTGGGAATGACGGTGGTGCCGGTGCGATCGAGGTCGTGAAATACGCGCAACGTGGTGAGCAGCGTTGATGGATGCAAAAACGATGGGATCCACCATCTGAGTGATCCATCTCAGAGCAAAAATCGCTGATCTGAGGGAGGTGTGAAATCGGCATGGCAGCGAGGGTGAAGCCATTGATACGCAGCAATGACTGAACTCCTCTCCACGGGACACTTTCCGATTGATCCTGTCGACTTAGAGCGAACAGATTTGGACAGGATCTACAGCGAACTGAGGTCCAGCTACAAATCAGTGATGATCAGCCGCGGTGTCTATCGCAGCAAAGCGAGCCAAAATCGTGAGGCCATGCAGGTGCTGGAACAAAAGATCCGTGCCATTGCAGAACGAGAAGCTTCGGTTCGCCAAGAGGCCTACGAAATGCTCGAGATCGTCACCACTGTGGTGGGGCAATTGGAAGATGCCGGCGATGAATTGGTGAATGAATTTGGCGCCTATCAACTGGGACGGCGCAGCTATAGCGGTGGTGCCTTTATCGGCCGTTTAATCAAAGCTGTCACGTCCTTTATTCGCCGCTGGACACAGACCAAGCAGCAACTCACGGCCATCGTTGAGAAACAGAACAGCGTCCAAATGAAGCTTGAGGGGACCGATGGGACAACTCGCTGACGCGCTGCGTAACAACCTGCATCACCTGGCGCAATCCGATGCCCGTTCCTTGCGCGCCATCAACCAGGAACTGCAGGTGGCCGTTTCCCCTGAGGGCCATGGACCATCAGCATTGGCCAGCTCAAAACAACAGCTCGCCCTGTTGGGTCCAGGCAGTTTTCAACGCCAAACCGTTCAATCGCTACGGCAGATCTGCAAAGCCAACGGCATCAAAGGAGTCTCCAAGCTGAAGAAAGCGGAGCTGTGCACAACGCTCGAGCAGGAGGGGATCCAGGCACCTCCCCCACCCTTGGAGAGCTTCAGCAAAAAAGAACTGATCACGATGTTGAAAACACTGCTGCAGCTGCCTTGAGATGACCCTCACCCCCCGCTACGGCGAAGCCCTGCAATGGGCCGATGCCTTGCACCGCAATCAACGACGCAAAGGCAAACCAATCCCCTACATCTCCCACCTGATCAGCGTCAGCGCGCTGGTGTGGGAAGACGGCGGCAATGAAGACCAGGCGATCGCTGCTCTGCTGCACGACGCCATCGAAGACGCCGGCCAAAGCCATGGTTCGATCGCAGAACGCTTCGGTGGTGCGGTGGCCGACATCGTGCGCGACTGCACCGACACCTCTCCCGAGGCCAAGCCGGGTGAGAAGGAACCATGGCTGCTGCGCAAGACCCGCTATCTCGACTCCCTGGCTGGCAAACCGCTGACGTCACTGCTGGTGACGGCAGCCGACAAGGCCCATAACGCTGGCGACATGGTGCTGGATTCCCGCCGCGATCTAGGCATGTGGCGCAAGTTCAATGCCGGGCTCAATGGCAGTACCTGGTATCTGCTGCGCATGCACCAGGAGCTGGTGGATCGCCTCCCCGACAGTCGCTCGGTGGAGCGCCTGGGGGAAGCGGTGAACGAGATCCTCAACAGCAGCGCTTACCAAGCCCTGGTTCCTGAAGGGATGGCAGAGCAGGAGTGGACTGAGGCGTACCCGCAACGGCATCGGAATTAAGCCATTTATCCAAAGCAAGCCGATGAACAACAGAAAATTGCGCCAGCTGATCCAAGAGCTGTTCAAGATCTCCAATCAACTGGAAG
>NZ_JBGKDS010000065.1:0-15687 GCF_042954325.1 Parasynechococcus sp.
CATCCAACGCCGCAGCCGTCGCAACCGCCAGGGCAGCGCCAAGGGTCCAAGCCACCGCATCCAAGCAAGGTCAGCGGGTTCCACCCGGCGAATCACACCCTGTGGAATCGGATAGAAATCCCAGCTGATGGGCTTGCGCGTAAGCAGCAGAGGGTCCCACCCGGCCTCCTGCAACCAAGTCGCGAGCCGCAGCGTGACCCGCTCGGCCCCACCCAGCTTGAGGCTGTCGATGTACAGCGCCACCTTGCGTCGGCTGCCCCCCCCCTTCACGACCATGGTGGGCCTTCAGGGGGCCTGGACCAGAACGGTTCGAACAATTGCTGGGCACGCGCCACGGCCCGGGGCCGGCGCTGCTGATCGTCCCAATCGCGCTCACTCTTGATCACCAGCACCAGCAACCTCTCCAAAGCTTCGCAAGCGGAGGGATCCCATCCCGACTGGAGACTGGCTGCGATGGACCGCACCGCCTCAAGCATCAGGCTGGCAAAGCGACGGTGATCCTCCTGGGCCGCCTGATCATCAAAACAAGCTTGATGGATGTGCCGGTGCTGAGCCGCCATCGCCTCGGAGACCTCAGCGAGCAACGTGGGATCCCTGCGATCCACGGCCTCGAGGGCCGCAAGACTCAGCACCCGCAAGCTGTTACGCGTCAGCCGATACGACGTATTGGCATCGATGGCCGCAGGATCCAACCGCTGCATCAATCGAAGGCCCGCTCGACCCACGTCCCGCAGGGCGACCGCATCGCCAAGGGCCAACTGCAACCGCAGCAGGGTGGCGTAGCAGGACACCAACATTTTGAGGCGATTCCGACGGTTATCCCGCAGGCAAATCAGCGTGTCCGGATCGGCCTCCAACCGATCGGCCAAGGCCTCCACCCCCCGCTGAGCACGGCGCATCAGCAGCACATCCCCAAGGTCGGCACTGCGGTGGGCAAACACAATTCGGCAATAGCCGGTGAAATGGTCGGGAAGGATCGTGCTGCCCGCGAACACGTCAAACATCTCCAAGGCTTGACGCCGGTCCTGCGGCCGGGAGCCCCGCCGGAACAACAGACGCTTGATGCCGTCAACCCGTCCGTGCACCTGCCAAAGCTGCTCCAGCACCGCAAGCGCCTGGGGGTAGGCACCGTCCTGGACCAGCAGAAACACCAGGCGAGTCTGAAGATCAGCAGGGAGCCAACCGCGGGTCTGCGCCTGAGCCAGCAGCGAGGTGATGGCGGTTCTGCAGCCGAGATCCACCAGACGATCGACCAGCCATCCCACCAGCCTCACCGGCGGTGAGACCAACCAGGCCAAGGCACGATCCAACCAGGTTCGATGCCGACGTGCCCGCTGGGGATTGCCCTGTTCGGCTTCAGCCAAGACCCCGACACGCCGCAGCAGCGCCAGCATCGAACGGGTTCGACTGGCGTAGGTGTGCTCCTGGGCCCGCGCCAGGCGCTGCGCCAACGCCGGTCCGTGGCCCTGGAGGGCCTGGTCGATCGCCGCAGCAAAGTCTTCCGCATTGGGGTCACACAACCAGGCCACGTCGCCATGGCTTTTCAGGGCCGGGATCGCCGTTCCCACCACCGGCAGCCCCGCCGCCAGGTACTCGAAGAACTTCATCGGGAACATGTGGCGCGTATAGCCGTTGTGCTGGAGGGGCAGCAGGGCCAGATCGGCATGGGCCGCCCAGGCCGGAAGATCTCGGTAGGGCTGGGATCCGAGCAGATGAACGTTGGAGCAGGCCTGCAACGCAGCCACATCCGTGCTGGGGTCCGCTTCACCCACCGGGCCAACCAGCACGAACGACCATTCGGGGTGCGACATGGCCAGCGTCTGCAACAACGCCAGATCCAGTTTGTAAGCGTCAATCGCCCCGGTGAACAGCAACCGCGGACGCGGATACGCCTCCAACGACGCCGGACAGGGCAGTGGCGGCTGGCTCAGGGCCCGGTTGAAGTGCTGAAAATCAGCGACGTTGCCGTGGAAATAGGTGTGATGGTTCCAGCGACGGTGGCTGGCCTGAAGATCGGGTGAGGTGGTGAACACCACCTGAACGGCAGCGCACAGCTCCTGCTCCCAGGCATCAATCCGTTCCGAGGGCATGCCGGGTTGATCCTGAATGCGATCAACGCAGTGATAGACAGCGACCTGATCGCGACTCAGTTCGAGGTAGAGGGCTGTCAGCGGGTTGTAGGTCCAGAGAATCCAGTGTTTGAAGTCGAGCCACCAGGCCATCCACTCGAGACCGCTGCGCAACAGGCGTCGATTCAGCGCTAACGACCAGCCGGACTGTCCTCCTGGCCAGACCGGTGGCGACCAAACCCACACACGGGGAGCGACCTGACGGGGCAGCCGAACCATGCGGCGCAGCCGACGCAAGATCCGACGTGCATCACGGCCACCGACCCGCGGAGCACGCAGGCCAATGGATTCCACATAAAGAACACGATGGCCTTCCTGGGCCAACGCAAGCGCTGTGTGCTGCTTGTTGGTCCAAAGCGGATGATCCCAGTCAGCCGTGGACAGAATGATGACGTCGGCCATGGTCGACCTCAGCGGCCTTCGCCCAGCAGATTCATCTCCCGGAACGAGGGAGACATGGCGCAGAGCTGATCAAAATCACCGGCGGCCACAACCCGGCCGTCACGAATTTCCAGGATGCGATCGCACTTCTTCACCGTGGTCAATCGGTGTGCGATCACAATCGTGGTGCAACGGCGGCCCACGAGATCAAGGGCCTGCATCAAGTCGTATTCGGTTTTGTTATCGAGGGCACTCGTCGCCTCGTCCAGAACAAGGATTCGCGCGCCGCGATAAAACGCGCGGGCCAAGGAAAGGCGTTGACGCTGACCCCCCGATAGTTTGATGCCGTTCTCACCGATCATGGTGTAAAGCCCATAGGGCATCTGTGCGACAACGTCATCAAACTGTGCGGTCTCAAGAGCTGCCCAAACATCGCTGTCGTCGACGTCATCCTGTTCAGCACCGAAGGCCACGTTGTCGCGGATGCTTCCATCCAGAAGGCGAATGTCCTGGGGAACAAGTGCACAATTGGCTTGCCAGGCAGGCATGTCGAGATCACTGACTGGAATGCCATCCAGCACCAACTGCCCCGAGGTGGGCTGAAGCAAACCCAACAGGAGATGGGCAATCGTGGTTTTACCGCTCCCCGTCCTGCCCACGAGTGCCACCCGGGAGCCAACAGGGATCGAAATATTCACCGAATCAACAACATTTTGCTCGGTTCGCTGGTAGGCAAAGCTCACATCACTGAGCTGAATCAGCCGCCTTGGCATCAGGCCCTCCGGCGTTGACACCCCCTCAGAAGCCAGCGTCAGCCGCTCCGGCTTGAGCTCTAGCAGATCCAAAGCATCTTTAATTTCAGGCAAGCCACCACGCAATCGATTCAGGCTGCGGAAGGTGTTTTGCAATGGAGCAGAGATTTTCAGAAGCGTGAACAAAATGGCGAAGAGATCGGGTATCGCATTGCGGACATCTTCAGGACTCCCACTCAGCACAGCAGGGGCCAAGCCGATCAAAAACAGAATCGATATCCCCGCGGGCTCAATCAAAAACCGGGGCACATCGGGAAGCAGACGCGTCAGCCTGTCGTAGCGCTTTGCGATTACCCCATCACTGGAAAAACGCGAAACAAAATATCGATCAGCGGAATACAGATGAACATCACGAATGGAACGCAATGACTCCATCAACAAAAGATTAATGCGACGCCCATAACGCACACGTTGCTTCGTCGCCAGACGCAAATATGGCGTGATCAGAATCGAAGCCAACGCATAGGCGAACAGCATCAAGACAAAGATCATCATGGCCCGCCAACCGAGCACAAACACCACACCGATCAACAGCGAAGACACCGACAAGGCATTGCCGGCAATCGCAATCAATGGACTGACAACCTTGGTGGAAACACTGTTCAGAATGCGATTGAACTTTTCCGAGAGATTGGCGGTGCGGTTCTGGATGAAAAACTCATAACGCTGCTGCAACACATTTCGGTACACCTGGTTGACCAGGTCATTCCAGATCTCCGCACTCAACAGGCTCTGCATCAGAGCCACCAAAAAACGCACGGCTGATGTCAGCCAGAACGAGCCAATCAAGAGCGCCAGCAACCAGCCGGTCTGATCCAGAAATCCACCACCAAACACCAACACGCCCGGCAGGCGGTCTTCCAACTTGGCCCCAGAGAACAAACCTACAAAACGCGCCAGAAAGGCAATCAGCAGGATGTCCAGCACCCCCTGGAGGAATGACGCCACCAAAACAACGGCGATCAGACGCTTCCGCCGCTGGGGAAGTTTGCTGAGTAAGGCGGAAAGATCTCTCCAGGTCTGGCTCTGCACCTTCATTCGCGGTAACCGGCGGTTCATGTTCCCGAGGTCAGAACCAGCGAGTGATTCGTTGGCCCGACCTTAGGAGTCCGGTTTCCTGAGCATTGACAAGGCAGGCCAGCCGGGCAACCGTTCGACCACACCTGAAACACGCCGCAACCGCTGGCGAAGCCGCAGCCTCCAGGTGGGCGCCGAGATCAGCGCAGGGCCGTCCGAACGCTGCAACCCGTCCAAGGCCTGAAGCGCATGGATCCAACGCCGTTGCAAGGCCGCTTCGCCGCTGTCGTCCAACAGCTGATCAAGACGCGAGGGCATGGCACGCCAGGCCAACGGATCAGCCACAGCCTGCTGAATCCTGGTGATGTCCCAATCCAGGTGACCACAACCGATCTGATGCACCATTACCCCGGGATCGCAATGGTCAGCCAGGGCGTGATTCAGGCTGGTGAACACCACACAACCGCAGGCCATCGCCTCCAGAGGAGGCAGGCCAAAACCTTCACTGACGCCCCGCCCCCTCCAATACTCAGCCGAGTCGTACAGAACAACCTTGGCTTGGTTGAAGAGATCCACCAGATCGTCCACCCAGCCGCTCTGGACCTCCACGGCCAAACCGCAGCGACGCAAAGCAGGGACCAACTGGGTCAGGACATAGTCACTGCTTTTGCGCGCCTGAACCAGAACATCGATCGGACGCAAGCCGGCACCCTGACGGTCACCGCGCTCAATCC
Source organism: Parasynechococcus sp. (assembly GCF_042954325.1). GTDB lineage: Bacteria > Cyanobacteriota > Cyanobacteriia > PCC-6307 > Cyanobiaceae > Parasynechococcus. The sequence goes on from NZ_JBGKDS010000065.1 coordinate 5,074, forward strand.
ACTGGGGCTCCAGCGCATTGGGCACCAAAAACAGGGGATTGCGCGGGGCGCGATCTCCCCAGTAGCCGAGTGTGTTGCGGCTGACGGCCAACACCGGCAGGCCAGGAGGCAAGGAAAAGCCATACCCACTGCTGTGGGCGTGGTACGCCACACGATGCCCCGCAAGACGTCGGATCAACTTCGGTACATCAAAGCCCCAGCTGACGATCCAAAGCACCTCGGAACGGACGGGCTCTCGCTGCAGGAGATCCTCAAAAAAAGGATGCTCAGCACTGCGCTCCCGGTAGGTGACGATCTCGGTTGGACAGCAACCACGGACCAGGCCGGCGGTCTGCAGCTCAACACTGAGCCCACCACAACGAAAGCGACGGCTGGTCCCAGGGACCAGAAAACGAATCAGTTGGGTGGGCACCGGCGAAAACTCAGGCGGCGGCGGCTTCGGTGCTGCCAGCCCGCTGACGGCGGGTCAAGAAACCGAACAGCACCTTGCCGATGGCAGCCACCAGATTGCCTTCCAATTCCTTGAACATGTTCATGTTCAGGTGGAACGCATGGTTGGCTTCCTCAACAATGCGATCGGCCGTGGCCTGATCGATCGGCAGCTGATCCATCGCAGCGCGGTAGTTGGTCTTGAAGGCCTTCTCGTCGTCGATCTCATCGAAAACATAGAAACGAAGGCCGTCGTCACCATCCATATTCATCGCCTTCTGGGCGATGTTCTTGAGAATCTGGCCGCCGGAAAGGTCACCCAGGTAACGGGTGTAGTGGTGTCCAACCAGAAGCTCAGGCGACTCCTTGGCCACGGTGTGGATGCGTTCGACGTAAGCCGCCGCCGATGGAGATGGCTGAATCTGCTCTTTCCAACCAGCACCGAAGTAGTAGGTGAGGTCCTGCTCGAGGGATTCGCGACGGTTGAGCTCTTTCTTGCCAATCGGCCCAACGATCGGATGGTCACCCAGCTTGTCGATCTCCTCTTCCATCGCCTCGTAGACGAAATAAAGATCAGCCACGAGCTTGCGGTAGCTGGCTTTATCAACCACACCCTTGAGGAAGCAGCTCACGAAACCGGTGTTCTCGGCCATCGTGTGCGACTTCTTGGTGCCTTCACGGATCTGGGCAGCCAGTGCGACGGACATAAGTGCTTGGGATTGGACCGATAGAGGGACCCTATAAGCAGTCAACGGAAGGGTGGCCCAGAGCGTTGCGAAGGGTTACGGGACGATGTCGGCCCCCGAACCTGACGCCTGGAACAGATCGAACAAGTCGCGGCAGATCTGCTTCAGCTGTTGTGCCTGCTCGGGTTGAGGCAGATGGGATCCAACCGGCTGCCAGTCACCAACGGTGGCCAATCGCCAACGTTCACCGTCGTAGGTCATGCCGCGCATCAACACACCAAGCAGTTGAAGGGATTCGGCCTGATCGGGGCAGAACCGGAGCTGCATCAACAGGCTGCGGCACTCCAAACGAGGACTCCACCCCGGGAAGTGAAAGGACAAATCCAGGGATTCCGGTTCAGACCATTCGCGGGTGTGGGCATCGTCCCGCCAAGGCTTGAGGTTGGGACGCGCCGCAGGGAAGTACCGGCGCACCAGGGTCACCGTGGAGGCCAAGGCCTGAACCTGCGCCACGCTTTGGACGGACTCTCCAGCGTTCAAGCTGCCAACCCCCATGGACTCCTCCCATTGTTGGGGGGTTGTCGATGGGACGCCGTTACGGTTGCACCAGGTTCACGGAACCATGACACGCCCGCTGCACATCGGCCTGCTCAGCGCGATGCCGGAGGAGATCGGCTCCGACCTCACCCATCTGGAGGCTGTGGACCAGCACAGCCACGGTGATTTCACCCTGCACCGCTGTCGCTGGCACGGTCCAGAACGCTCCGAGCCGATCCAGCTCAGCCTCGCCTGGAGTGGCTGGGGGAAAGTCTGCGCTGCCCGGGCGGCCACGCGCTTACTGGCCTCGGCATCGGCAGATGCACCGCTGGATCTCCTGCTGTTCACCGGGGTGGCGGGGGCCGCCGATCCGGCCTTAAAGCAGTGGGATGTGGTGCTCGCCTCCGGCGTCATCCAGCACGACATGGACGCCAGCCCCCTGTTCCCACGCTTCACCCTGCCGCCGCTCAACAGGGATCGGCTCCAGCCCGAGGCCAGCTGGCTGAGCTGGGCACGCCAGGCCCTGGAGGACGCCCATCGGGACGGCAGCCTGACCGGCTTCGGCGCCCCACGCCCGGGATTGATCGGCACCGGTGATCAATTCATCAGCAGTGCAACGGTGCTGGACCAGCTCCGCAGGGATCTCCCCGACCTTCAGGCGGTGGAAATGGAAGGCGCGGCAGTGGCGCAAGTGGCTGAACAGGAAGGCATTCCCTGGTTGGTGCTGCGGGTGATCTCCGACAGCGCCGATGGCGAAGCCGCCGACAGTTTCACCGACTTTGTGCGGCGCTATGACCACAACGCCTGGAGGCTGGTGGAAGCCCTACTGAAGCGTCAGGGCACAGCACCCCGTCGATGAACACGCCGAGAACGACCACCCTTCAACGGCTGAACCGACTGGTCCGCTACGGCATGGTCGGCGTTGCAGCGGCCGCCATCCATTACGGCGTCCTGCGGGGCCTTGGGCTGATCCTGGTCGAATGGCTGGCCAACCCAATCGCCTTTCTTGCTGCGTCGGTGGCCGGCTTTCTTGGCCATGCCCTGCTGACCTTTCGGGAGGAAACCGGCGGACAACGCTTTGCCCGGCGTTGGTTGCTGCTGCAGTACGCCGTGAATCTGAGCGTCTGCGGCGTGCTCCCCGTCCTGCTGCCCGCCGCGCTGGGACAAAACGCTCGCGACCTGGTGCTGGTGTTCACGCCAACGGTTCTCAACGCCCTGATCTGGAGCCGGGCCGCACGCTTCACAGCCCGACGACGAACGCAGAGCCAACAGACCCCATTGCGCCATGCCGATGATCTCGGCCTGGCGGCGGGCGTTGACGCCGCCATCCTCGAACTGGCCCGCTCTGGCCATCTGGATGGCGCCAGCCTTCTGGTGGACGGCCCAACGGCGCCGGAGGCAGCCCAAGCCTGGGTCGGCCTGGGCCGCCCCCGCTCCCTCTGTCTTCACCTTTGCCTCACCGAAGGACCGGACCGCTCCGCCGGCCCAAACCTGCCCGCCAGCTTCGGGCAGCTGCTGCTGGCCTCCGTGCTGCCGCAACGGCGAGCGCTGATCCGTCCACAGCTGGAACACAGCCTGCGCCGCCAGGTCGGGCGCTACCGGGAGCTCACCGGTGAAACGCGAATCCGCCTCGACGGACATCAACACATTCACTTGGTGCCCGTGGTGCTCGACACCGTGCTGAACCTGGCCGAAGAACTTCAGATCGACTGGATCCGCACCACGGCAGAACCGCTGCCAACGGAGCTGCACTGGACCGCCTGGGCGTCAACCGTGTGCCATGGAGGCCTGTTGAAATGGCTGGTTCTGCAGGTGCTGTCAGCACAGGCAGAACCCAAATTGCTGGCCCACGGCATCGGCACCAACGGGGCCTTTGCCGGGGTGCTGTTCACCGGTCGCATGGCCGGTTCAGCCATGACACGGTCCCTGGCAGCGCTCGCCTCCACCGGCCGACGGCGGGGGCTGGGCCCAGCTCTCCTCCTGGCGCATCCCGCCGGGGAAGGCAGTGCCAAAGCACTGGCGCAGAGGGGATTTGCGCTGTCAGCTCACTTTTTCGCATCGCCATGGCGCCAGGAGGAATGGAAGGCCCTCAGGGCTCATGCACCGCACGAATGAAGTAGTGCGGTCGCCGTTTGACGTCGATGTAGATGCGGCCGATGTATTCGCCAAGCACCCCCAGACCGATCAGCTGAATGCCACCGAGAAACAGAATCGCCACGATCAATGAGGCGTAACCGGGAAGATCCACCCCAGAAATCACCGTGCGCAGAACAATCAACGCTGCGTAGAGAAAGCTCAGCAACGAGATCAACACGCCAATCACCCCCCAGACCTTGAGGGGCTTGACCGTGAAGGAAAAGATGCCATCGAGGGCATAGCGCCAGAGCTTGTAGGAACTCCAGGAGGTCTGCCCCCCGGACCGTGCCACCCGGCTGTAGGGGATTTCGATACTGCGGTAGCCCGTCCAGGGCATCAATCCCTTGGAGAAGCGGGTGGCTTCGCGCATCTGCGTCACCGCCTCCACCACAGGGGCGGACAACAGCCGGAAATCACCCGCCCCCTCCTGGAGCTGAATCGAATCCACCAGGCGGTTGAACACCCGATAGAACCAGGACGCCGTGGCCACCTTCATCCGCGACTCTTCATCGCGGTCATCACGGACGGCCGTCACCACCTCGGCACCATCCCGCCAGGCCTGCACCATCGCTGGAATCCGCTCGGGTGGATGCTGCAGGTCGGAATCGATCAACACGGCTGCGGAACAGTGGCCATTGGCATGGTCCAGGCCCGCGAGCATGGCCGCTTCTTTGCCGAAGTTGCGGGTCAGTTCCAGCAGGGTGACCGCCTCCGAGGGGTTGGCTTGCTGCCAGCGGCGGATCACTGACACCGTTGCATCAGCAGAGCCATCGTCGATCAACAACAGACGATCGACCTCGGGCAACGCCATGACCTGCTCGATGAAGCGGGTGATCACCGTTTCCTCGTTGAAGCAGGCCGCCACCACCCAGACCGCATCGCTCGCCATCGAAGCCCGTCCGTTATCGCCTGAACCGTAGGGCTCCCCCCTCAGTCATAGGCTCCCCCTGCTGACGCCCGACCAACCGCCATGGCCCAGTTCGAGAAGCTCACCGCACCCACACAGGGCACCCCGATCCGCTTCGAGAACGGTCAACCGGTCGTGGCCGACAACCCGATCATTCCCTTCATCCGCGGCGACGGCACCGGAGTGGACATCTGGCCGGCCACCCAGAAGGTGCTGGATGCGGCCGTGGCCAAGGCCTATGGGGGCAAGAAAACCATTGAATGGTTCAAGGTCTACGCCGGCGATGAAGCCTGCGATCTGTACGGCACTTATCAGTACCTGCCGGACGACACCCTCGAAGCCATCCGCACCTACGGGGTTGCAATCAAAGGTCCACTCACCACCCCGGTCGGTGGAGGCATCCGCTCCCTGAATGTGGCCCTGCGTCAGATCTTTGATCTGTACTCCTGCGTCCGTCCCTGCCGGTATTACGAAGGGACCCCCAGCCCCCACAAGCGTCCCCAGGATCTGGACGTGATCGTCTATCGGGAGAACACCGAAGACATCTACATGGGTGTGGAGTGGGAAGCCGACGATGCCGTCGGCCAGGAGCTGCGCAAACACCTCAATGAGGTGGTGATTCCGGCGAACGGCAAACTCGGAAAGCGCCAAATCCCCGAAGGATCTGGCATCGGCATCAAGCCGGTGAGCAAGCACGGCAGCCAGCGCCACATCCGCAAGGCGATCCAGCACGCCCTGCGGCTGGAGGGCGACAAACGCCACGTGACCCTGGTGCACAAGGGCAACATCATGAAGTTCACGGAAGGAGCCTTCCGTGACTGGGGCTATGAGCTGGCCACCACTGAATTTCGCGACGTCTGCATCACCGAACGGGAAAGCTGGATCCTCGGCAACCTCGACCAGGACTCGACGCTGAGCGTCCAGGCCAATGCCCGCATGATCGAGCCCGGCTACGACAGCCTCACCCCCGAGAAAAAGGCCGACATCGACGCAGAAGTGCAGGCGGTGATCGACGCCATTGGCGCGAGCCACGGCAGCGGCAAGTGGAAGCAGATGGTGCTGGTCGACGACCGCATCGCCGACAGCATCTTCCAGCAGATCCAAACCCGGCCTCAGGAGTATTCGATCCTGGCCACCCTCAACCTCAACGGCGATTACATCTCCGACGCCGCCGCGGCCATGGTGGGCGGCCTGGGCATGGCCCCCGGCGCCAACATCGGTGAAACCGCAGCCATCTTCGAAGCCACCCACGGCACCGCCCCCAAACACGCTGGCCTCGACCGGATCAACCCAGGCTCGGTGATCCTCAGCGGCGTGATGATGCTGGAATTCCTCGGCTGGCAAGAGGCTGCTGATCTGGTGACCAAGGGCCTCAGTGCCGCCATCGCCGACAGGCAGGTCACCTACGACTTGGCACGCCTGATGGAACCCCAGGTGGATCCGGTGAGCTGCAGCGGCTTCGCGGAAGCGATCATCCAGCGGTTCTAGTTAGCAACAACAAAGCCCCCTCTTCAGAGGGGGCTGACTGAACCGTCAAGAGCGATCAGAGGAAGTCGTTCATCTCGAACATGAACAGCTGACCACCTGCATCGCCGTTGATGTCCTCGACCTGACCACCGGACTCACCGCGATACTGCACCACACCGATGTAGGTGTGGTCGCGGAGATCGAACAGATCGGCCACATCTTGCATCCCAGAGCCGGCCAGCTCCTGCTTGGAGTAAAAGCTGCCGTCAGCTTTTTTGGCGAAGAGTCCTGTGACATCCCAACTTCCGGAAAACTCAGCACCATTGGGCTCGCTGGCAGCACCCTTGAGTGCAGCTGCTTTTCCTGCCCGGGGATTGAGAGAACCACCAGCTGCAGCAAGGAAATAACCGGTGGTCTCGTCACGTAACTGCATGTCCGCCGTGATGGGCAAGGCGTACTTGCGCTCGCCGTAATCGTTGCCGGAATCCTCATCCAAAATCAGGACATCACCGTCTTTGCCTTTCGTCCAATACAGGCCGTCCGGTGACACAAGCTTGTTCACCCCGGCTTCCACATGGGTGGCATGCGTGAGGGTGCCATCGGGATTGGCCTCTCCCTTGTGGGCCAGACCTTCAGCGCCAACATCGAGCGTGAGAGAACCATCCACAGCCGGAATGGTGACCACGGACTTGTAGTTGATGAAGTCAGGCAAGAGGTTGCCGTCCTGGTCTGGGTTGTTCTGCAGCTGCTGGGTGAGATTCGTCAAATCGAAGCCGAGGAGGGCACCCTCGTCGGTCATGTTCTGGAAGAAACGAGCCTTGCCGGAAGGATCCACGGCGTTGTGCTCAGCTTTGGTGTCTCCGTTGAAGAAGGTGTAGCGCTTGGGCTGCTGCTCCGGACGCTCCCAAAGACGCATCTCGGTGTTACCGACAGCGGTGGGTTCATCCCAACCACCCCACTGGAAGCTGGTGGGATAAAAGCGGCCCTTGAACGAATCACCGGCCTTGGCATGGCCGGTGAGATAGGTATCCATCACCTTGTCGTCGAAACGCCCGTTGCCGTCTTCATCGGCGACGATGCCGAGCTTGGCGAAATGCTTGTTCTTAAGGGTCTGGCCATACAGCTGACCCCAGAGCATGCCGTTGCGGCCGAGGAACTGATCGCGCTCGCTGTGCTCGGCGGTGATCTTGTTGCCCTCAGCGTCATAGCCCTTGCGGCCCACATAGATCTTGAGGGGGGCGGGCTCGAGACCGTGGTTGTACCCGGAGGTCACCATCACCACGTAATCGCTCTCACCCGTGTTCAGAGGAGCGATTTTTTCGTAACCGGTCTGGCCCAGTGCCGGTACGGAATAGGCGGTTTCGTTCGCGACATCCACTGCCATGGCAGCCAAGCCCATGGTCTCGTTCCCCACGGCAGAGCCTGCGGCACCGGGAGCGAACACGTCTTCACCGATATCCCATTCCTCGGCCATCAGCCAGATGTCATCGTCGAAGCCCTGCCCTTCACCGTGGCGGTTGGCGGGCTCATACCAGGAACCGCAGAAGGAGTGGAAGTAGAAATCCGTCTCAGAGAGCGGCGTTTCGAATTCAACAATGTGACCAGAGGGCAAAGTCTGATTGCCCCACTTCGCAGCCAGGTCAGAAGGATCCGTGTTCTTCGGGGTCACTTCCTCGCCGAAAAGATTGAAGACGCGGTTGAACAGAAAACCGCTGCCTTCGACGATGTCACTGGCTGGAGAATTGTTATTAAGGAAGTCCGCAAAACCAGCGCGGTCGTAATCAATGGTGTGAATCTTCGAACCGGAGAAGGTGACCCCGGTCTTCATTGTCTGGGGATAGGTCTCCGGCGCAGGAGTACGGCCATAGATATGGGCGTAGGACTCCGACTGATAGGCAACGCGAACGCTGGCATCGTCCAGCAGCCAAGCCGCATTGCCATCGGGATAACCCGTGAGACCAAGGCCTGACGCAGCATCAACCTCGCCCACTGTCGCCAGGGTCTTGAACTGCGAATAGGGGAAGTTGATGTTGCCGCTTTCTCCGTCCTGCTGCCAAATTTCTTTCACCGGAGATCCCGCCTCGGGGATGAGAGCCGTTGTTTGTCCAATCGTGATTGTCTTGGCCATTTGCAAAAAAGAAACAAGCAAAAAGCCAGCGTCCAGTTACGGACAATGCGCCGACTCGACACTATTTTTTTGAAGTTTTGCTCGCTCAGCAGCCAGCCAAATCACGCCCCAACGCAGCGCGGTTGACGGGCCGTGGTGATTTCAAACACGCAGGCAGTGCCAACGGCAGAATGCAGGTTGATCGTTGCGGACATGACGACCCAACTCCCCGGTCTTCCGCCCGGTGCCGCTGACCCCTGCGTGCATTGCGGGTTCTGTCTGCCCACCTGTGCGAGCTATCGGGTGCTGGCCAGCGAAATGGATTCACCTCGCGGCCGCATCCATGCCCTGCGGGCGATTGAAGCCGGGGAGCTCGAGCTGGATGCCACCGCCGCCAGTCATTTCGACACCTGCCTGGGCTGCTACGCCTGCGTCACCGCCTGCCCATCCGGCGTCCGCTACGACCAGCTGATCGAAGCCACCCGGCCGAAGCTCAATCAGGCCGAGCTGCGCAGCAGCTGGCAGATCAGTTTCCGTCAGCTGCTGCTGCAGGTGCTGCCCTACCCCCGCCGGCTCAGGGCTCTGCTGCAACCGCTACGTGCCTATGCCGGGACGCCCCTGCAACAACTGGCCCGTCGTTCAGGACTCACGCGCCTGTTCGGGCCGGGCATCGAGGCGATGGAGCAACTGTTGCCCGCCCTTGCCCCTGACAACTTCCGCGACGATCTACCCCAGATCAACCCTGCGACCGGCCCTCGCCGCGGCCGTGTTGCGCTGCTGCTGGGCTGCGTCCAGCGCTGTTTCGATCCATCGGTCAGCACGGCCACCGTCAAAGTGCTGCAGGCCAATGGCTTCGAGGTGGTGATTCCACCCGACCAAGGCTGCTGCGGGGCCGTGAGTCATCACCAGGGAGAACTCGAACTGACGCGCCGGCTGGCGGCCGACCTGGTGCGCAGCATGAACGCCATCGACGGGGATCTCGACGCGGTGCTGGTGGCCGCCTCAGGTTGCGGCCATACGATGAAGGCCTACGGCGAGATTGTGCACGACGGGGCGCAGTTCCGCGCTCCGGTGCAGGACGTTCAGGAGTTTCTCGCCGCCCAGGGGCTCAGCGACGGCTTTCGAAGCCGGCTCCAATCACTGCCCAACTCGGTGATCGCCATGCATGACGCCTGTCACATGATTCACGGGCAAGGCATTCAGCAGCAGCCGCGACAGCTTCTTGCTGCGATTCCCGATCTTGTACTTCGGGAAGCGACGGAAGCTGGGGTCTGTTGCGGCAGCGCTGGCATCTACAACCTGGTTCAGCCTGTCGAAGCAGCCGAGCTGGGGCGGATCAAGGCCGATGACCTCAACCGAACCGGGGCGAACGTCGTGGCCAGCGCCAACATCGGCTGCACTCTGCAGTTGCGACGACATCTTGGAGAAGGCGTACGGGTCCTACATCCGATGGAGCTACTCGCAGCTTCAGCAAACCTGCAGTGAATTCGCACGAAATAATGACAAATAAATTATCAAGCAATCATCACCTAAATCACCTCATTCATCACATGAAAGACACTGGTGTTGTCAACATACTGGCCATCCCATCCGTAATCACTTCCCCAAAGTTTTCCAGCCCGACGATCTGTTAGCGCAAACTCATAAAAAAGTTCAGATCCTGGCCCAATCGCCCAAAGAGGCACAAGTTCATTGGTGTGATTACCAGAGGCAAACTGGTGTGCAGGTATTTTCCCTTTACCACGGTCCTTCACTGGTCTGAAACGGTTGAACTCATCCTCAGCGGGATCAAATCGATTCGAAATCAGCTCATCAATGGAAACGCCTTGCTCACCAGCTGCAATAATTTCATCATTTTTAGCACTAGCACCAACGCCCATCTTTACAGGGCCATTGGAATACGTTTTTTTACCCCAGATACCGCCACAATCATGATCAGAGGTCACAATTAAGAGGGTTTCATTCCAACTTGAATTACTCTCAACCCACTGCACAACATCATTAACAGCCCGATTAAATTCAACCTGCTCTTCGACATATCGCCCAATATTATTAGCGTGGCCCATCCAGTCGACCGCACCACCCTCGACCATCGCAAAAAAGCCATTTGCGTTCTGATTGAGCACATTGAGCGCGCCAGTACTCATTGTTCCCAAATCGGGAACATCTTCATTCCTCGAGACGCCAGAAGGAGTATCGCCTGCACCCAAAACATCGCGATCACGACGCGCCTGCAACGTCTGATAAACCCTTGGGAACCCAATAATGCGTTCTGAAGGAAGCTTTCCCGCAGCCAAAGCCTCAAAACCTTCGAGGGAATCAACAAAGGAGACTTGGGTTTCTCC
>NZ_JBGKDS010000066.1:0-11486 GCF_042954325.1 Parasynechococcus sp.
TGCTCCATTCTTTTGGACCGGGACTTCCAGACGCGTTACCAGCAAGCCGAACAGGCTTACGGCAACGAGCGCTACTCCGACGCCCATGCCATCGCGATGGGGCTGTTGTCGGAACTGGAGGAGACCACACCAGAGGATTCCGGCAATGCGGCGGCCTGGTACGGATGGCGCAGCTTTGTGGCCCTGCTGCTCGGCCACATCAGCCTTCACGGCCTTGAGCAACCGGAACAAGCCAGCCGCTTCTACGCGTTGGTGCTCGAGAGCCAGCCACCCGACATCCAGGCGCAACTGGCACAGCAGGGCCTCGAGCGCTCCCGTGCTGCCAGCCGCCCAGAAGCACGCAACGACGATGCTCCCGTGGAGACGGTTGAAGACGCCCAACCCGCAGCCACCCAAGCGGGGGCCCTACCTGATCTGCTGAAAGATCCGTTTCTTCTGGGCGATGCTCCAAGCGGTTCTGCCCCCGCAGCACCATCGCGCAACTCGGCGATGCCATGGCTGGATGACAACACAGAGCTCGCTGAAGCGAGCGCAGCAATCCCAGTTCAGCCGGAGCCCGGACTCGAACCAGCGCCAGAGCCCGAACCTGAACCTCTCCCGGAACCAGAACCAGAACCAGAACCTGAACCAGAGCCGGAGCCTGAGCCCAAACCTCTGCCCGAGCCAGAACCTGAACCTCTCCCCGAACCAGAGCCGGAGCCTGAACTCGAACTGGAAGCCTCAGACCAGGGTGAACTGAAGGCTCTGTTGAAACAACACTGGATTCGCGTCTCCATCGACGACCTCAAGGTGGAGGACGACCGTGATCCATCCCAGGACAAGGTCAACGACAACGGTGCATCCAGCGCCAAACGCGAACGGTTGGCATCCCACATCGAACCCGGTCAGCTCAACCTTCAGCTGGCGATCTCCGCAGGCTGGTTGGCCTTCCGAACAAGTCCCTGGCCCTTCGTGGGCTTCACCTTGATCGCCGTGGTCGTGAATCTCGTCAGCGCCATCACCGTGGTGGGGCCTCTTCTGGCGAATTTATGGATGGTCACAGGTTTGGTCCGTGGTTCCTGGATGGCCGTGCAGGGGGACCGCCCCACCCTGGGGGATCTGATGCGGGTCGATCTGAACAGCTGGGGACGGCTGTTCTTCGGAACACTGGTGGTGAACGTGATCCTCTTCGTGATCATCGCGGCTGCAGGACTCAGCGCAGGGCTCCTGACCGTGGTCTTGCCGCTGCTGACCATCGTGATCTTCCTCGTGGCCGGGATCCTGGCGACCGCGTTCAGCGTGACCCAAACCTTCCTGCCCTTTTTCACAACAGTGATGGAACTTGGTCCCATCACTGCCGTTCAAGACGGCCAAGCCCGCATCCAACCGCTGTGGTGGAAAGCCTTGGGCCTGCTGCTCGTTGAGGTGGTGATTCTCTTGATCGGGATGTTGTTGATCGGAGTCGGCCTGTTTGCCGCCACACCCCTGATGTTCTGCATCTCTGCCGCCGCGTTTCTGCAAATCGTTGGCCCCATGGCCAACGATGAGCCGGATCTGCTGCCATGACGCATCAACCCCTCAGCATGGGCTGAAGGGTTGATGCGCCAGCGAGTCAGACGGCTGCTGAACGACGACGACGGGTGCGGCCAGCAGGCATCTCCGGTTCGGGCTCAGCCTTCTTCTCCGCCACGGCCGTCACCGCAGCAGCTGGAGCGGGTGTTGCCACTGCCGGAGCAGGGGTCGCAGCTGCAGGGGTCGCCGGAGCTGCCGAAGCAGACGCAGCGGCTGTGTTGCGAACCGGTGCGGGTGTGCTGCGGCGACCACCACCGGCACCACCGCCGGCATTGCGACGACCGCGGGGAGCCGGACGGTCATCCGGCTCAGCATCGGCACGGCCCTTGTAGGCAGGCGTCCCTGCGGGGGCGGGCTGCACCAGGCACAGAATCAGCGGCTCCACCTGGAGTTCGCGACGCATGCGCCGGCCGAGACCCACCTCAACCTCACGCTGCACACCCATCCAATCCACTTCAGGAGCCTTGCCACCCGTGTTCCGGCACAGCTGCTTCCAGCGATTCTCGAGCACCCAGTTGATTTCACGCTCTGTCCACATGGACATCTTGCGAGCGTCTGCGGTCGTGACCACACCGCGCAGATTGACCCGTGGTGGAGCCACCATCTGACCATCGGTGCTGATGGCCGCCAGGATGGTGACAATGCCGTCCTCGGCCAGCTGCTGACGCTCCTTGAGCACCCGGGCATCAACGATGCCATTGCGGGATTGATCCAGCAGCTCGATCCCTGCTTTCACCGGATCACCTTTGCTGATCGAATCCGGGGTGAGCTCAACGACATCACCGTTGTCGATGATCAGGGTGTTATCGACCGGAATCCCCATGGAATGACCGGTCTTGGCGTGGCACACCAGCATGCGGTGCTCACCGTGCACCGGCACGAAGAACTTCGGCTTGGTGAGAGCCAGCATCAGCTTCTGGTCTTCCTGGAAGCCATGACCAGAGACGTGAATGCCTTCGCCTTTGCCGTAAACAACCTTGGCGCCCAGCATCATCAACCGGTCAATCGTGTTGACCACAGAGATCGTGTTGCCTGGAATCGGGCTCGCCGAGAAGATGATTTTGTCGGTGGTCTTGACCTTCACCTGGGGATGCTCACCCCGTGAGATGCGGCTCAGGGCAGCGAGCGGTTCACCCTGACTGCCGGTCATCAACAGCAACGTTTCGCGATCCGGAACGTCATTGATCTGCTTGATCGGAACGAAGAGATCGTCGGGAGCACGCATGTAGCCCAACTCACGGGCCTTGGCGATCACATTGAGCATCGAGCGGCCCAGCAGACCCACCTTGCGACCGTTCTTGAGCGCCAGCTCCAGGATCATCGAGACGCGGTGGATCGAACTGGCGAAGGTGGTGATGATCACCCGTCCTTCCGCCGTGGCGATGTGACGATCCAGGTTGGGGAACACGGAACGCTCCGGCGGGCAGAAACCGGGAACCTCCGCATTGGTGGAGTCACTGAACAGGCACAGCACGCCCTGTTCACCGTGATGGGCCAGGCGAGCCATGTCGAAGTACTCACCATCGACCGGGGTGTGGTCGAACTTGAAGTCACCGGTGAAGATCACGGTGCCCACCGGCGTGGTGATGGCCAGCGAAAAGCTGTCGGCCATCGAGTGGGTGTTGCGGATGAACTCCACCGAGAAGTGCTGCCCCACCTTCACCACATCGCGGGGGGCGACGGTCTGGAGGGTGGTGCGATCGGTGACACCGGCCTCATCCATCTTTCCGGTGAGCATCGACAGGGCCAGACGAGGCCCGTAGATCACCGGGATATTGAAGTGCTTGAGGTGATGGGCAATGCCACCGATGTGGTCTTCGTGACCATGGGTCACGATCATGCCCCGGATCCGCTTCTGGTTTTCACGCAGGAAGCTCGTGTCCGGCAGAACCACGTTCACGCCATGCATGCCATCGCTGGGGAAGGCCAGACCGGCATCCACAAGCATCAGGTCATCGCCGTACTCGAACACGCAGGTGTTCTTGCCGATCTCATGCAGGCCACCAAGGGGAATCACCCGCAGGCAGGGTTCCTTGGCGCGGGAGGTTCTGGAGCTGTTGGACATGTAGTTGAAAAAACGTAGAGGAAACGGTCGCGTGAGCCTTTAAGTCGAACCTGACTAGGTCTGACGAAGGGCGGCGAGGGTGTTGGACAACGTGGTTCTCATCGCGTCAGGGAGCGTGGATAAGGGAGGACGAGGGGATCCGACGGGCCAGCCATTGAGTTCGAGGGCGGCTTTAACGGGAATCGGATTGGTGGTGGCAAACAGCGCTTTGAACAGCGGAATCAAGGCTTCGTGGCCGGCGAGGGCCGCCGCACCATCGCCGTTCAAGTAGGCGTCGATCATGGCGCGGATCTGGGGACCAGCGACGTGGCTGGCAACACTGACCACACCCACAGCACCGACCGACAGCATCGGCAGCGTCAGGCCATCGTCGCCGCTGTAGATCGCCAGACGCGAACCGCAGGCCAACCGCAGTGCCGTGACTTCTTCTGTGGTGCCGCTGGCCGCCTTGAAACTAACCACATTGGGGCAGTCCATCAAGCGCGCCACGGTCTCCGGAGCCATGGAGCAGCCGGTGCGACCGGGAATGTTGTAGAGCATCAATGGAAGCTCAGGCACGGCTTCGGCGATGGCCCTGAAATGCGCTTCCAGACCGTCCTGCGGTGGCTTGTTGTAATACGGCACCACCAACAGGGCTCCGTCAGCTCCAGCGGCGGCCGCCTCTCGGGTGGCCTCAATCGCCTCAGCGGTGGAATTGCTGCCGGTGCCAGCCATGACCTTGGCATCGCTGCCAACGGCGCGGCGCACAGCCGCGAGCAACTGCGACTGTTCAGACCAGCTCAGGGTTGGGGATTCTCCGGTCGTCCCGCAAACCAGCAGACCATCGGATCCCTGCTCCACGAGATGGCGCGCCAAGCGTCCAGCGAGCTCGAGGTCCACGGCGCCACTGGCATCGAACGGGGTCACCATCGCGGTGACCACACGGCCGAAGGGTGCTGGAGAGAGGGTTGCGGAAAGACTCATCACTTCTGAATCAACAGTTCCGCGATCTGCACAGCATTGAGCGCCGCACCCTTGCGAATTTGATCGCCGCAGAGCCAGAGCTCGAGGGCATTGGGATCGCTGATGTCCTGGCGGATCCGACCAATGGCGACCGGATCACGACCGGTGACATCAGTGGGCATCGGAAAACGATTGGCAGCTCGATCTTCAATTAATTCGACACCTGGAGCCGCTGCCAGCAAGGTCCGGGCCTCCTCCACTGGAAAGGGCTGCTCGAATTCGATATTGACCGCTTCCGAATGGGCCCGCAGCACCGGGACGCGCACACAGGTGGCTGTGAAGCGCAGATCCGGGAGTTCCATGATCTTGCGAGTTTCATTCACCATTTTCATTTCCTCCTCGCAATAACTGTTCTGTTCGAGGGGGGAGTTGTGCAGAAAGAGGTTGAAGGCAAGGGAATAAGGAAGCACCTCACTCTTGGGCGTGCCGCCATCCAACACAGTCTGGGAGAGGGTTTTGAGCTCCTCCATCGCCCGAGCACCCGCTCCACTGGCCGACTGATACGTACTGACCACAACCCGACGCATGGCCCTCTTGGCCGCCAGGGGCGCCAGAGCCAGCGTGAGCAGGATCGTGGTGCAGTTCGGATTGGCGATGACGCCGCGATGGCTGAAGGCCGCATCGGGATTCACCTCCGGCACCACCAGAGGCACGCCCTCCTCCATGCGGAAGGCGCTGGAGTTATCGACCATCACCGCCCCGGCAGCTGTGATCGCGTCACGCCACTGGCGCGATACCGAACCACCGGCGGAGGCCAGCACTAGGTCAACACCAGCGAAGGCCTCTGCACTCACCTCCTGAACGGTGAGGGTTTGGCCATTCCATTGCTGGGTCGACCCCGCAGAACGGGATGACGCCAGAAGACGAAGTTCACCAACGGGGAAACGACGCTCCTGAAGCAGAAGCAGCAACTCCTGACCAACGGCTCCGCTGGCACCCAGGACTGCAACGGTGAGAGGACGATTCGGAAGCGAAGTGGACAAGCGGGAGCGATGGGACAAAAACACTGGGCTATCACGTTCGTTGCGACCGTTTCGGAACGACGGCCTGCGAAACGAAGATGAAGCTGAAAGCAGCTTACCGGCCGGGGCCCAAACCACCGGTTTCTTAATGTGAGGGGCTGCCCCGTTGTGCCTTTCCCTCCGTCATGAGCGCTGCCACCCTGAAGGTGACCACAGAATCCCGCCCCAGCAGCCGTTTGGCGGTGACGGTGACGGTCCCCGGCGAGCGTTGCAAGACGAGCTACGAGGAGGCGATCACCAGCCTGAGCCGCAGCATCAACCTGCCTGGCTTCCGCAAGGGCAAGGTGCCACGCACCGTTCTCGTTCAGCAACTTGGCGGCCTTCGCATCCGGGCCACAGCGTTGGAAAACCTGGTGGACGGCGTGTGGCGCGACACCATCAAGCAAGAAAATCTTGAGCCCCTCAGCCAGCCGGAACTGAGCGATGGGTTCGACAAACTGTTGGACGGCTTCCAGCCCGGTGAGGACTTGACCTTCACCCTGGAAACCGATGTGGCCCCCACCCCGAAGCTGAAAAGCACCAAGGGCCTCAAGGCTGAATTCGAAGCCGTGAGCTACGACGCCAGCCAGGTCGACGCCATGATCGAAGACTCCAGGAAACAACTGGCCACGGTTGTTCCCGTGGAAGGGAGGGCTGCCGCCAAGGGCGACATCGCCGTGCTGGGGTTCAAGGGCACCTACAGCGATGACGGTTCCGAGATCGAGGGCGGCAGCGCCGACTCCATGGATGTGGACCTGGAGAACGGCCGCATGATCCCCGGCTTCATCGAAGGGGTGATCGGCATGGCGGTGGGCGAGAGCAAAACCGTCGACTGCCAGTTCCCTGAGGATTACCCCAAGGAGGATGCCCGCGGCCGCAAAGCAGCCTTCGTGATCGACCTCAAGGATCTCAAGACCCGCGAACTGCCTGCCCTGGACGATGCCTTTGCCAAACAAGCCAGCGAGCAGGAGACCCTGGCTGACTTGCGCAAGGACCTGGAGCAACGCCTCAAGGACGACGCCGAGCGCCGCCAGACCAGCAACCGCCGTGATGCCCTGATCGCAGCGCTGGTGGAACAACTCGAGGTGGAATTACCGGAAGCCCTGATCCAGCAGGAAAGCCGCAACCTGCTCGAGCAGACCGCCGCGCAGTTCGCTCAGCAAGGCATGGACGTGAAGTCACTGTTCACACCAGATCTGGTGCGCAACCTGATGCAGAACTCCCGACCGGAAGCCGAGGAGCGCCTCCGCCGCAGCTTCGCCCTCACCGCCCTGGCCACGGCCGAGGACATCAAGGTGGAAGACAAGGATGTCGACGCCAAGATCAAGGAAGTGAAGAAAGAGCTCTCCGGAGAGACCCAGATCGATCCCGAGCGACTGCGCCAGGCCGTGATGGATGACCTGATGCAGGACCAGCTGATGGGCTGGCTCGAGTCCAACAGCACCCTCACCGAAAAGGCAGCCGAGGCCGGAGAGGGCAAAACTGCCACCAAGAAGAAGCCTGCCGCCAAGAAGGCCGCAACCAAGGCAAAGTCCGAGGCGGACAACGAGGGGTGAGCAGCGCCCATAGATTGAGGGGACTTTGAAGGCCCCGAGCGCGTGATCGACGCCCGCAGTCACCACCCGATTCAGAACCGCTGGCGCTCCGAGATGCCGATCTCGGCGCCCGGTCCTCTGCCCACGGTGGTCGAACAGTCCGGTCGCGGCGATCGCGCCTTCGACATTTATTCGCGTCTGCTTCGCGAACGGATCATCTTCCTGGGGACCGGGGTCGACGATGCCGTCGCCGATGCCTTGGTGGCTCAGATGCTCTTCCTGGAAGCGGAAGACCCGGAAAAAGACATTCAGATCTACATCAACTCCCCGGGGGGCTCGGTGACCGCAGGTCTGGCCATCTACGACACGATGCAGCAGGTGGCCCCTGACGTGGTGACCATCTGCTACGGACTGGCGGCATCCATGGGAGCGTTTCTGCTCTCCGGCGGCACCAAAGGCAAGCGTCTTGCCTTGCCGAATGCTCGGATCATGATCCACCAACCCCTTGGCGGCGCCCAGGGGCAAGCGGTGGACATCGAGATCCAGGCCAAGGAGATTCTGTACCTCAAAGAAACCCTGAATGGGTTGATGGCCGACCACACCGGCCAACCATTGGACAAAATCGCAGAAGACACCGACCGCGACTACTTCCTTTCCCCGGCAGAAGCGGTTGAATACGGCCTGATCGATCGGGTGGTGGACAGTTCCAGGGACGGAGGAATCGTTACGGACGGCTGACAGCAAGCCGTTTGTTCCCGATGCTGAGCGTTCAGGGAGACCCTCACCTGGTCGTGTCCTGTGTTCCTTTCTGAAGAGCCCGGCGGTCGATGGCCAAATTTGATGCGCATCTGAAGTGCTCCTTCTGTGGCAAATCTCAGGATCAGGTGCGCAAGCTGATCGCCGGCCCTGGCGTCTATATCTGTGACGAGTGCATCGATCTCTGCAACGAGATCCTTGATGAAGAGCTGGTCGACAGCCAGGGCAACCCACGGCAGAGCAGCGATGCCAGCCGTAAGCCAGCGCCCGGCGCTCGCAAAAGCAATAAACCTGCACCGACGCTGGCCTCGATTCCCAAGCCCCAGGAGATCAAAAGCTTCCTCGATGAGCAGGTGGTGGGTCAGGACGCCGCCAAAAAGGTGATGTCGGTGGCGGTCTACAACCACTACAAACGCCTGGCGTGGCAAGGCGATGGACAGGGAGAAACCGAACAGACGGCAACCCGTCTGCACAAAAGCAACATCCTGCTGATCGGCCCCACAGGCTGCGGCAAGACCCTGCTGGCCCAGACCCTGGCTGAGATGCTGGATGTCCCCTTCGCTGTGGCGGATGCCACCACCCTCACCGAAGCGGGTTACGTCGGCGAAGACGTTGAGAACATCCTGCTGCGGCTGCTGCAAAAGGCAGACATGGATGTCGATCAGGCCCAACGGGGCATCATCTACATCGATGAGATCGACAAGATTGCGCGCAAAAGCGAAAACCCCTCGATCACCAGAGACGTCTCAGGCGAAGGGGTTCAACAGGCCCTGCTGAAAATGTTGGAAGGCACCGTCGCCAACGTGCCACCCCAGGGGGGCCGCAAGCATCCCTATCAGGACTGCATCCAAATCGACACCAGTCAGATTCTGTTCATCTGCGGTGGTGCCTTCGTCGGCCTCGACGATGTGGTGCAGAAACGGATGGGACGGAATTCCATCGGATTCATGCCGGCCGATGGTCGTGGCCGAAGCCGCAACAACCGCGATCTACAAGCCGCACAAGTGCTTCGCCATCTCGAGCCAGATGATCTGGTGAAGTACGGCCTGATCCCTGAATTCATCGGCCGGATGCCCGTGAGCGCGGTGCTGGAGCCCCTCGACCAGCACGCCCTGGAATCGATCCTCACCGAACCGCGTGATGCTCTGGTGAAGCAGTTCCGCACGCTGCTGAGCATGGACAACGTTGAACTTCAATTCGCCGACGACGCCATCGGAGCGATCGCCGAAGAAGCCCATCGCCGCAAAACCGGCGCTCGGGCGCTGCGGGGAATCGTCGAAGAACTGATGCTCGACTTGATGTACGACCTTCCCTCCCAATCCACGGTGAAGGACTTCACCGTGACGCGGGCGATGGTGGAAGAACACACCGGCGGCAAAGTGTTGCCCCTCCCGGACACCAACCAACAAAAAAGCGCCTGAGCCTTGGCGGCCGCTGACCACCTCGAGGTCCCGCGACAGCACGGACTGTTCAACCACCACGGCATTGACCTTGGGGATGGCACGGTGGCGCACTATCTGGAAGGACGTGAGATCCTCCGCAGTTCCCGAGATGACTTCAGCCAGGGACAGCCGATCAGCGTCGTAGAGCACGACCAGGCCTCATCCACCGGGGTCACCCTGCGGCGGGCCATGGGCCGGATCGGGGAGCAGAACTACAACCTGTTGTTCAACAACTGCGAGCACTTCGCCATCTGGTGCAAGACCGGGCGCCATCGCAGCAGTCAGGTGGAATCCGTGCTGGAGCGAGCCCGGCATTGGAGCGGACTGATGCCATCCGCCCTGATGCGGGGCCTGGAACTCCTGGTGCAGCGGGGCTTACTGGACGACAGCGCTCGAGCCATGGCCCGCGAAGGAGTCGCCAAATTGGAACGACTCCGGCAAACCCTGCTGACCAAGCTGGAAACCCTGCTCCAACAGGCCGGCGACGGCGCCGACCAACGCCTGCTGCTCTCCGGGCAGACCCTGGCCGATGAACTCGCAGCGATCGACGACCTCAAAGAACGGATCGATGCGCTGCTCGATCAGCCACCGGCCCTGCCAAGTGCAGACGAAGCTGAGTAATCTCGCCACATCAGCACGGGCGCATGAGTTCGGCCTACCAGCCGCTGCATCACAAATATCGCCCGCAGCGCCTGGACCAACTGGTGGGGCAGGAGGCGATTGCAGCCACCCTGGGTCATGCCCTGACCAGCCAACGGATTGCGCCGGCCTATCTGTTCAGCGGGCCACGGGGCACTGGAAAGACCTCCAGCGCCCGGATTCTGGCGCGCTCACTCAACTGCCAGACCAGTGACGGGCCCACACCCCAGCCCTGCGGGCATTGCGAGCTGTGCACCACGATCGCGGCCGGCACGGCACTCGATGTGATCGAAATCGACGCCGCCTCCAACACCGGCGTCGACAACATCCGTGAACTGATCGAGCGCTCCCGCTTCGCGCCGGTGCAGGCACGCTGGAATGTGTACGGGGTGGATGAGTGCCACATGCTCTCCACCGCGGCATTCAACGCCCTGTTGAAAACCCTGGAGGAGCCACCGCCACAGGTGGTGTTTGTGCTGGCGACCACCGACCCGCAACGGGTGCTGCCCACGATCCTGAGCCGCTGCCAGCGCTTTGATTTCCGCCGGATCCCCCTCGATGCCCTGGAGGGACACCTGAGCTGGATCGCGGAACAGGAAGCGATCGAGATCAAGCCGGAGGCCATCCACGTGGTGGCCCAGCGCTCCCAGGGGGGATTGCGCGATGCCGAAAGCCTGCTGGATCAGCTGAGTCTGCTGCCGGCACCGATCGAGGCCACCGCGGTTTGGGACCTCTTGGGTGCGGTGCCGGAACAGGAGTTGCTGGAACTGGTGGGCTCGATGGCCGCCGCCGACCCAGTGCCCCTGCTGGAAGCCACCCGTGCCCTGCTCGACCGCGGCCGGGATCCAGGGTCAGTGCTGCAGGGTTTGGCGGCCATCCTCCGCGACTTGGTGCTGATGGCCGCTGCACCGGACCGTCCGGAACTCACCAGCGTGTCGCCCCAGTTCCGCGATCAGCTGCCTCCACTCGCGAAACAGATCGGCCGCGCCAGGCTTCTGCAGTGGCAAGCCCAGTTGCGCGGCGGTGAGCAGCAATTGCGCCAGAGCGTGCAACCCCGGCTGTGGCTGGAAGTGCTGCTGCTAGGCCTGCTGGCGGAACCCAGCACCGCTGCGGTAGCAGGAGCAGCTGCTGCCCCCGCTCAACGCCCGGCGGTTGCTGCAGCAGCTCCAGCACCCCAACCGGCACCGCCAACATCCGCCCCAGCAACGGTTACCCCCCCAGCCGCTGCGCCGGCCGAGCCTCCCACCTCAAGCCAACCGGCAGCCACGCCAGCCGAAGCACCCGCTCCTGCTCAAGCCGCGAAAGAGCCTGCGGCAGCATCGCCAGAACTGCCGAATCTCCCCGGAAACGAGGTCAACCTGCCCGAGCTCTGGCAACAGATCCTCGGCAGCCTGGAACTGCCCTCCACCCGGATGTTGCTGTCTCAGCAGGCCCAGTTGGTGCGGATCGATGCCAACCGTGCCGTCGTGCAGGTGGCCGGCAACTGGATGGGCAT
>NZ_JBGKDS010000067.1:0-6557 GCF_042954325.1 Parasynechococcus sp.
AGTTGTTGCTGTAACCCCTCAAGGATGCGCGGCACAAGGTCCGGACCCTGGAAAATCCAGCCGGTGTACAGCTGCACCAATGAGGCCCCGGCCGCAATCCGTTCCCAGGCCGCTTCGGGGGAATCAATGCCGCCCACTCCCACCAAGGGCAATGCTGGTCCGGCGCCAGCCCGCAACCGGCGAATCACCTCCAGAGCACGGTGACGCAACGGTGCTCCACTGAGCCCACCGGCCTCTTCGGCGAGGGTGCGCCCGGTCTGCGGTAAGCGGCGTTGCTCCAGGCCGAGGCGATTGAGGCTGGTGTTCACAGCAATCACCCCGGCGAGGCCCTCTTCAAAGGCCAGCCGGGCGATGCCATTGATCGCTTCATCATCCAGATCCGGCGCAATTTTCACCAGCAAGGGCGGGCAGGCCGGCAGGCGCCGCAGCCGTTCCACCAAACGGCGCAATTGCACCGTGTCCTGCAGATCCCTCAGCCCAGGGGTATTCGGCGAACTGACATTGATCACGGCGTAGTCCGCCAATGGCGCCAACAGTTCCAATGAGGAGGCGTAATCGTCCGGGGCCTGCTCCAGCGATGTGACCTTGGACTTGCCCACATTGATGCCCAGGACAGCCGGGCGCTGACCCGGCGCCTCCAGCCGTTGGCGTTCCAGGGTGGCGAGCATCGCCTGGGCTCCATCGTTGTTGAACCCCATCCGGTTGAGGGCCGCCTGCTCCTCCGCCAGACGGAACAAGCGCGGGCGAGGGTTGCCGGGCTGACCATGCCAGGTGACCGTTCCCACCTCAGCAAAGCCGAAACCAAACCGATCCCAGATGCCAGCGGCCACCCCGTTTTTATCGAAGCCAGCGGCCAGGCCAACCGGATTGGCGAAACGACAGCCAAACAACACCTGCTCCAGGCGCAGATCACGGCGCTGCAGGTCAGCCGCCACACCCTCGAGCACCGTGGACACCCCAGGCCAACGGCGACGCAGGCTCGCCTGAGCCAGGGCCGTCAACGCCGTTCGGGAGAGCTGCTCCGCATCAAGACCATCATCACGGGCCAGCACAGGACCAAGCCAGCGCTGATAAAACGCGCCGCTGCTGAGCGGTCCAGCCGGGTTGGTCGACGCCATGCTGTGCCTCAGGTCTGTTCCGATCCTGCCTCGGAGCGGTACAGCCTCCAGCGATCGGTGCCGATGGGCTCCACCAGCCAATCGCGCCATCGCCAAGGTTCCGAGCGCGATTCCAGTTGCCGCAGGGGCTGCTCCACCAACTGGGCCAGCTCAATCAACGACAGGCTGTAGCCACCGGTGGCCAGGCGATCCGCCAACTCCAAACGGCTGAGCAATCCCACCAGCGGAGCGGGGGCAGCCTCCTCAGGGGCAGACGCTGGCTCGGCCTTCGACTGGACCTTGGACGTTGACGCCGCCGCGGCCGCCGGTCCATCTCCAGGCTGGCGCAAGCTGGGTTGCAGACCCCGGGAATAGGCCACAGCGATTTGATCCACCCGATCGTTGTCCGGGTCACCGCTATGCCCTTTGACATACGTCAGCGGCACATCCGTCAGCCGAGCCTGGTCCAAGGCCTGCCAGAGATCTTGATTCAACACCGGCTTCCCCGCTGCCGTTTTCCAGCCCTTGCGCTTCCAGCCCTTCATCCAGGAGCCCAGGCCGTCGATCAGATATTTGCTGTCTGTGCGGAGGGTTAGATCGGGATGTCGCGGCAGGTCGCTCAAGCGCTGCAACAGTTCGAGAGCCGCCTTCAGTTCCATCCGGTTGTTGGTGGTCGCCCCATCGTGACCACCGAACTCTTCGACACTGCCGTCCTCATAGCGAAGCAGTGCAGCCCAACCCCCGGGGCCTGGATTCCCGCTACAGGCACCATCGGTGGCAGCAGCCACGACACGTCCCCGACTCTCAGCCATTGATCCCCCCGGCAACGATTGGGTAGAACACGGGCTCTCACCGTCCCGCACATGCCGCGAACCTACCTCCGGGCACTGGCAACGCTGGGCATGGGACTGGCCTCGAGCCTCCTGGTGCCGAGTGAACCGGTGCTGGCCCGCAACCTCTTTGACAGCAAACCACTGTCCCAGGAGCGCTTTGCCATCTTGGGACGACCCGTCGGCCGCGACAACTGGAAGCTGCTGGTGCTGGAGCAGATCAAACAACGCCCCCGCTGCTGGACGCCGCGACCGGACGGACTGATCGACCCCACCCTGAACACCTTCAATTTCTCGAGGATCTGCAGCCGCTATCTCGACAGCAACGGGTATTCCCTGCGCAGCGGCGGCCAGGATCTGGCCAAGCGCTTCCGCCTGCGACTGGTGGCCACCGGTCGGACCTTACGGCTCGAAGCCATGGACCCGGACCAGGCCGCTCCGTTGCAGCTCGGCCAGGCGGACATCCCAGCCCGTGACCGCAACGGCTTTGTTCTGATCAAACTCGATCCCGGCTGGCAATTGGAGCGACGGGTCTACAAAGGGCGCACGTTGAACCATCTGTACTTCGCCAATCCAACGCCGGTGAATCAACTCCTCGCGCAAGCGGGAGCCTCCAGCCGGTCCGCCGGCTTCACGCGCATCGGACGGCCCAAGGCACCGCTGCAACCCGGCACACCAGGGGGCAACGGCGGTCCGATTCGCCTCGAGGTGATTCCGTACCGACCCTGAGCGGCGAAACTGGCACTGTGCCAATCAACAGAGAGGTAGCACCCCACTTGCCCCTGGAGTGTTTTGTTTTAGTTTCCAGATGTGTGAGGAGTGCATAGCGCCTCTTCGGGGTCGAAACAAGGACAGACTCCCGAAAGCGTTTCACTACAACGAGCTCCGCCTTCGGCGGGGCTTTTTTAATGCACGACCAACCCACGGCATAAAAAAGCCGGCCCCCAAAAGGACCGGCTGCGGAATCAACAGAACGTCGGCCGAAGCCGACCGGCGATCACTTGATGGTGACCTTGCCGCCTGCTTCTTCGATGGACTTCTTGAGGGCTTCGGCATCGTCCTTGGACGCACCTTCCTTGACGGCCTTGGGGGCAGCCTCGACCAGAGCCTTGGCGTCGCCCAGACCCAGACCGGTGGCTTCGCGGACAGCCTTGAGGACCTTGATCTTGGCGGAGGCGTCGAAGCCTTCCAGGATCACGTCGAATTCGGTCTTCTCTTCAGCGGCCTCACCACCGCCACCAGCAGCGCCAGGAGCCGCCATGACGACGCCGGCAGATGCAGCTGCGGACACACCGAAGGCCTCTTCGATCTGCTTGACCAGCTCGGAAGCTTCAAGCAGGGAAAGGGACTTCAGCGATTCGAGGATTTCGTCGGTTTTTGCAGACATGGTTGAAAATCAGCAACAGATCAGTGAAAAATCGTGGTGGCAGAGCGAACTCAGCCTTCGCCGCCTTCGGCGTGCTGGTTGAGTGCCCGGGCCATACCGGAGGGAACCTCGTTGATGCCGACAGCGACCTTGGTGGCCACCGCGTTGATTGCACCGGCGATCTGGGCCATGAGTTCCTCCTTGGACGGGAGGTCAGCAATGGCTTTGATCTCGTCCTGAGACAGAAGCTTGCCTTCGAAAAGGCCGCCTTTGGTCTCAGACTTTTTGAACTCCTTCTGGAAAGACTGAACAGCCTTAACACCGGCACCGACATCGCCCTTAACCAGGACGAAAGCGTTGGTGCCGCTCAGCAAGGAATCGAGGTTGGCCCAGGAGCTGTCGCCATCAATGGCACGACGCATCAAGGTGTTTTTAGTCACCTTGCACACGCTGTTGCTGGCCTGCAGGCGACCCCGCAGATCAGACATTTCCTTGATGGAGAGGCCCTTGTAATCAAGAACCAATGCCAGCTCAGCCTCGGCGAGGAGCTCTTTGAGCTCTCCGACGATCTGTTGCTTGTTCTCCAGAGTGCGGCCCATGGTGATTGGATCGGATTGAAGGAACAAGCAGGGCAAGCGGCCGATCGAATCTCAGCGAGTGAGACGAGGCCGCGTCCTGATCCAATCCCAAGGGAAAAATCGTGTCGCGTTTGCCTCGGCAGGGGTTACATCAAAGGGCGGATCGTGATCCGCCCAATCAAAACCTGCTGTCTATGGCCGGGCGCATGCCCGATTTGGCTTTCGCCAATTTGAAACTATAGAGGAGAGGCTTCAGCCCTCTTGAGCGATGTCCTGCAGAGCGGAGACATCCACTTCCACCGATGGCCCCATCGTGGAGGTGACATACAAGCTCTTCCAGTAGCGACCCTTGGCGCCGCTGGGCTTGTTGCGATCGATGGTTTCCTGAAGCGTTTTCAGGTTTTCCAGCAGGGCGTCCGGAGTGAAGCTGGCCTTACCGAAGCGCACGTGCACGATGCCGGTGCGGTCAGCACGGAATTCGAGTTTGCCGGCCTTGAATTCCTTGATCGCAGAGGCGAGGTCCGTGGTGACAGTGCCAGCCTTGGGGTTGGGCATCAGGCCACGGGGTCCAAGCACGCGACCCAGCTTGGCCACTTTGGGCATCATGTCCGGGGTGGCGATCAGCAGATCGAACTCCATTTCGCCCTTGGCGATGGTTTCGACCAGATCTTCATCACCGGCCAACTCAGCACCGGCTTCCTTGGCTTCAGCGACCTTCTCACCGCGGGTGATCACCGCAATGCGGACGCTTTGACCGGTGCCGTTGGGCAGCGCCACGGTGGTCCGCAGCTGCTGGTCGGTGTACTTGGGATCGATGCCGAGGCGCACATGGGCCTCCATCGTCTCGTCGAACTTGGCGTTGGCGTTGTCTTTAACCAGCGCAATCGCCTCGAGCGGGGCATAGACCCGATCTTCAATTTTGCTGGCGAGGCTGGCCAGACGTTTGGACAGTTTTGGCATGACAGGCATGGGGTCCAGGCGACATCAGCGATGTCTCCCCCGGTAGAGGTTGGTGAAACGAACGCGACGCTCAGTCGCTGATGGCGACGCCCATGTTGCGGGCGGTGCCTTCGATGATCCGCTTGGCGGACTCGATGCTGGTGCAGTTCAGATCGGGGAGCTTGGTCTTGGCGATCTCTTCAAGCTGAGCCTGATTGATCGAACCAACGCTTCCTTTCGCGGACTCGCCAGAACCTTTCTCAATGCCAGCAGCTTTGGTGATCAGCACCGACGCCGGAGGGGTTTTGGTGATGAAGGTGAAACTGCGGTCTTCGAAGACCGAAATTTCCACCGGAATCACGAAACCGGCTTTGTCCTGCGTCCGAGCGTTGTACTCCTTGCAGAACATCATGATGTTCACACCATGCTGACCGAGGGCAGGGCCCACTGGCGGAGCAGGGTTGGCTTTGCCGGCCTGAAGGGCCAGCTTGATGACAGCTACGACTTTCTTGGCCATCGGCTGGAGGGTTTGGACAACTGCGGATCACCGAGCCCGGAAGCAAGGTGCGGCGGAGTGGCGAACCACCCCAATGGCCGTCCTCCGCAGGGAGACGGCCGCCGGAGGGTCAGCTCTGTTTGCTGATCTGTGAAAACTCGAGTTCAACCGGGGTTTCACGGCCAAAGATCGACAGCAACGCCTTGAGCTTGCTGCGCTCGCCGGAGATCTCGATGACTTCGCCTTGGAAATCCTTGAAGGGACCTTCGGTCACAAGGATCTGATCGCCTTCGGCAAGGTCGACCTTGACCACGGTTTTCTTCTCAGCCGCCCGCTTGAAGATGCGATCCACTTCGGAACGACTCAGGGGCCGGGGCTTGATGTGACCCCGCGCCTTCCCGGTGGCACGGCGATCTTCAGCACCCACAAAATTGATCACGTTCGGGGTGCTGCGCACCGCCATCATCGTGTCCTCGTCCAACACCATCCGCACCAACACGTAGCCGGGGAAGACCTTTTCTTCCGTGGACTGACGGGTGCCGTCTTTCTTCAGTTTGACCGCTGGGGTCTGGGGAATCTCGATCTCAAGGATCCGATTGCTGACGCCAAGCGTGACCGCCCGTTGTTCCAGGGTGGCTTTGACTTTCTTCTCGCAGCTGGACGCCACCTGCACGGCATACCAACGAGCAACAGCGGTCTTGGCACCGGTGTCGGACATCAACGTGCCCTCATCGCCATCGTTGGGCGCCGGCAGATCGAGCACCTCTGCGTTATCCGGTGTGGTCAGGTCGTCAGGCACGGTGGATACGAAGCTTCAGAGCAGAAAACCGACGGATCTCAGCGAAAGATCTGGGTGGAACCCCAAGTAAAAAATCGACTGACGGCGGCAATGGCTGCTGCCGACAGACTCACCATCAAAATCACAGCGATGGATTCGCTGAACAGTTGCTGGCGGCTGGGCCAGACAACGAGCTTCAGCTCATCAAACGTTGCAGCGAGGAAATTCCCTGATCGAGGGGACTCCGGCTCGGACGTTGTGCTGGCTGTGGTGGTGTCCTCGGATGGTGGGGTGGTCACGGAAGAAAGAGACCGAGAGTTGACAAAGGCGCCGCAAAGCACCACGCCAAACGATCACCCTACCGGATGCCCTGACAGCTCTACGGGTTCAAAACAGAAGGCGCCGATTTCATCGGCGCTGAGATGCACCCGAACGGCGCTGACGCCGCTGAAGCGCTCCTCCAACAACTGGGT
>NZ_JBGKDS010000068.1:0-10453 GCF_042954325.1 Parasynechococcus sp.
GATCTTAATGATTATGCCAAAAAAAGTATCAGCCATGATTCCATGGAGGAAGACTGATTAGTCACATGTCCAGTTATTTTCTATCTTCAACAAGTAGCCCCGCCATGAGCGGGGTTTTTGCTGTTTAGAGAGTTGCCACCAATTGGGGGATAAAGCCATCTCAGGAAATCCCTCGAAGGCGACGTTGTATTCCGCAGAAACAATGATTCCGAGATCGGGATCACAAGCTTTGATCTGACTCCAAAATGCCCGCGGCGGAAATTAAAAAACATTTCTTGGTCTTGGAAGCCTAGACAGAACAATCTTTTCGGTATTTCAAGTCGATTCAAGCGTCACCTTAGTTCTTAAGAACTATTTCTGTGACTGGATTTTTGCTGGTGCTTATCGGTCTCTGGACTCCCGGTCCAGGCTGCTAGCAAAGCGTCCGATCAGGACTCCCATGACAGCCGCGAGGTAGAGCGGGCCCGCGACACTCGTGCCAATGCTCACCATCCGAGCCAGCGGAAGGATTGGACTGATATCTCCGAAGCCAACGGTCGTGAGGCAGACAAAAGCGAAGTAATTGATCGACGAAAACACGTCGGCTGCGGCCAAGACGCTTTGTTCGCCGATGGGTTCCACAACCAACGGCTCAAAACTGCCCGGTTGGATTGTTTCCAGCGCACTCATCACCAATCCGGCGGTGAGGCCGATGTGCAAATAGCCAGCCGTTGCACCGATCAGCAGCGATTCATTGACGACCGGTTCCGAGGCCAGGCGTTTGACCAAACGAATGATGCTCCAACTCACCAGCACACCCCAGCTCAGTGCCATGGGCACACCGCTGTAGAGCAAGTTCAAAGGGGTCAGCAACCAGATCCACATGGCCGCTATCGCAATGCCCCCGAGGCTGCGATAAGTCCTGTCGCTCCAGGACGGGGCGTCGCTTCCTCCCACCATCACTTGGGTGAGGAGGAAGGCGATCAACGTGTAGCCAACATGGGTTGCCCAAATCAGCCTTGGGAATGCGAACCCGATGGTGACGATCAGGGTGAAGAGCAGCAGCAGCTTGTGGTGCTGATCATTCCGACGTGATTGTCGTCGGTTCGCTGTCACGTGCTCCAGGTCAATTGCCTGCATCGTGCAGGGAATCCCTGGTCACCACAAGGACAGTTGACTGGTGCCGCGGCGGCTCCACCCGGCGCCATCCCAGGGTTCGAGCATCGCCTCGAGGGCCCGGCGATGGGCCCCATCCCCCGGTTCCAGCCATGCCTCTTCGAGGCCCGTTGGAATCACCACGGGCATGCGGTCATGCAGCGACTGCAGCAAGGGGTTGGGACGGGTGGTGATCACGCAGCACGTTTCCACTTCACTGCCATCGGGTCCAATCCAGCGATCCCAGAGTCCGCCGAGCCAGAACAGGGTGTGATCCTCTTTCTGGATGCATTCCCCTTGTTCGAAGAATCCACTGGCAGGCAGCAGGCAGCGATGGTGGCGCCAGGGTCCACGAAACGAGGCCTTGTCGTTCAGGGTTTCAGCCCGGGCATTAATCGGTCTGGGCCCACTCAACGGGTCCTTGACCCATCCCGGCAGCAGACCCCAAAGCATGTGGGACATGCCGCTGCGTCCATGTTCCCGCCGTAATGCCAGCACCGGCTCGGCCGGACGGATGAGATGGCGGGGTGCGTAATGGCCCATCCAGCCACGGTCGTCGTCGGTCAACCATGGCTGGATCTGTGCGCTCAGCACGTCCAGGGGCGTCTCGAGGGTGTAGCGACCGCACATGGTCGGACCCTACCGGGCGTTCGGTTCTCACACCCATCCGTCACGCTCGCTTCTGTGCATTCCTCGTAGCGTGATCGCATTGCAGGCGAGGGCCATGCCGATCCGTCAGGACGACAACCAACCGAACCGTCGGTTCGGAATCATCAACCTGGTGCTGATTGGTTTCGGGGTATTGCTGCTGGTCAGCAGCTTCATTCCGAACAACGGGATGCAACAGGTGCCCCGTGTTCCTTATTCGTTGTTCATTGATCAAGTCAATGACGGCGCTGTGAAACGGGCGTTCATCACCCAGGACCAGATCCGTTACGAGTTGAGTGATCCCGAGGAGGGTGCTCCCCCGGTGTTAGCCACAACACCGATCTTCGATATGGATCTCCCGCAGCGTCTGGAGACCAAGGGCGTCGAATTCGCAGCAGCTCCGCCGAAGAAGCCCAACATTTTCACCACGATTCTCAGCTGGGTGGTTCCGCCGCTGATTTTCATCTTGGTGCTTCAGTTTTTCGCTCGCCGCTCCATGGGTGGTGGCGCTCAAGGGGCCTTGAGTTTCACCAAGAGCAAGGCCAAGGTTTATGTCCCCGATGAGGAATCACGGGTGACCTTCGCTGATGTGGCCGGTGTTGACGAGGCCAAGCAGGAGCTGACTGAGATCGTTGATTTCCTCAAAACCCCTGAGCGATACGCCGAAATCGGGGCGCGAATTCCCAAGGGTGTGCTGCTCGTGGGGCCTCCGGGTACCGGTAAAACTCTGCTTTCCAAAGCGGTTGCCGGTGAAGCGGGTGTGCCCTTCTTCATCATCTCCGGCTCGGAATTCGTCGAGCTGTTCGTCGGCGCTGGTGCCGCTCGCGTACGCGATCTGTTTGAAGAGGCCAAGAAGAAGGCCCCTTGCATCATCTTCATCGACGAGCTGGATGCGATCGGTAAAAGCCGTTCCGGCTCGATGGGTGTGGTCGGTGGAAACGATGAGCGTGAGCAGACGCTGAATCAGCTGCTGACAGAGATGGATGGTTTCACAGCCCAGGACAAACCTGTGATTGTGTTGGCGGCCACCAACCAACCCGAGGTCCTGGACGCCGCACTGTTGCGCCCGGGTCGCTTCGACCGTCAGGTCCTCGTTGATCGTCCTGATCTCTCCGGTCGCAAGACCATCCTTGAGATCTACGCCAAGAAGGTCAAGCTCGCAGAGGCTGTCGACCTCGATAGCGTTGCCCAGGCCACCAGTGGATTTGCCGGAGCTGATCTGGCCAACCTGATCAATGAGGCTGCTCTGTTAGCGGCCCGGGCCATGCGCACCCGGGTTGAACAACAGGACCTCGGAGAAGCGATTGAACGGGTGGTGGCTGGCTTGGAGAAGAAGAGCCGCGTTCTCCAACCCGATGAAAAGAAAGTGGTGGCTTATCACGAAGTGGGTCACGCCATCGTTGGTCATCTGATGCCCGGTGGCAGCAAGGTCGCCAAGATCTCGATTGTTCCCCGTGGCATGAGTGCCCTGGGTTACACCCTGCAGCTACCGACCGAAGAACGCTTCCTCAATTCGAAGGAAGAGCTTCAAGGTCAGATCGCCACATTGTTGGGGGGCCGCTCGGCCGAAGAGATTGTGTTCGGCAAGATCACAACCGGTGCCGCCAATGATCTGCAGCGGGCCACGGATTTGGCAGAGCAGATGGTGGGGACCTATGGAATGAGTGAAACCCTCGGACCATTGGCCTACGACAAGCAAGGTGGGGGTCGCTTCCTGGGCGGCACCAACAACCCGCGTCGATCGGTGAGTGATGCCACCGCACAGGCCATCGACCAGGAGGTCCGTGGTTTGGTCGATAAGGCCCACGATGATGCCCTCCAGATTCTTCGCCAGAACATGGCTTTGCTCGAGACGATTGCCCAGAAGATCCTCGAAAAAGAGGTGATCGAAGGGGACGATCTCAAGCAAATGCTCGAGGCAAGTGTGCTTCCGGAGGGTGTCAGCGCTTGACGCGCAGGCCGTTTATCCCCGATAACAGTCCTTTGAAACCGAATGATGGCTACCGCTGCAGCGGGGGTTGCCGCCTCATTAACCGCCCTGAATGGCCGAGACTTTCTGTCCTCGGCCGATTTCTCAGCTGAGGAAACCGCTGCTCTGCTCGAGCTGGCATCCCAACTCAAATCCGGAGAACGTCGGATTGATTTGGGCAATCGGGTCCTCGGCCTGATTTTCACCAAGGCGTCGACCCGCACGCGGGTCAGTTTTTCGGTGGCGATGACACGCTTGGGTGGTCAGACCGTGGACCTCAACCCCAGCGTCACGCAGTTGGGTCGTGGCGAACCGCTGCAGGACACCGCCCGGGTGTTGAGCCGCTACTGCGATGCGTTGGCCATCAGGACTTTTGCCCAGCAGGAACTGGTTGATTACGCCCACTGGTCAACGGTGCCCGTCATTAACGCCCTGACCGATCTGGAGCACCCCTGTCAGGCCCTGGCTGATTTCCTCACCATGCGAGAGGTGCACGGTGACCTGGCCGGTCAGACCCTCGCCTACGTCGGAGATGGCAACAACGTTGCTCACTCTTTGATGCTCTGTGGTGCTCTGCTGGGCGTCAACGTCAGGATCGGTTGCCCCGATGGGTTTGAGCCACTGCCTGGCATTCTTGATCAAGCACGCTCGCTCGCCCAACATGGCGCTGCAGTTGAGGTGATGTCTGACCCCGTCGAAGCTGTGCGGGGTGCTCAGGCCGTCTACACCGATGTCTGGGCTTCGATGGGACAGGAGCAGGAACAACAGGAGCGCGAACAGGCCTTTGCTGCGTTCTGTCTGGATCAGGAGCTGATGGCCCATGCCGCCAGCGACGCAATCGTGTTGCACTGTCTGCCGGCCCACCGTGGCGAGGAAATCACCGCTGAGGTGATGGAGGGAGCATCCAGCCGAATCTTTGATCAGGCTGAAAATCGTCTGCATGCTCAGCAGGCTTTGCTCGCTGCCGTTCTGGGTGGTTTGTAATCCCATCTGTGTTCTTCACCATGGCGGCTTCTCTTCACATCAGTCGGCTGGCGTCCTGTTGCTTGGGGATCAGCACCATGCTGATGACGGCCTCTCCTGTGCGATCGGAGCCACTGTGCAGAATCAATGGAACGGTTGAATCCTGCCGAGCGCATCTGGTTGGCGATGCGCTCACCGTTGTTCGCGCCGATGGTTCCACGATTCAGACCAAGCGTCTGGGCCGTTGTGGACTCGACCAGCAAGACGACGGCGTGATGCAACGCTGCAATGTGCGCATCACCTTGCCGGATGATTTTGTGTATGGCCTGCAATTGATCAAGCCGCAGGGTGCCGTCGAACTGATGGCCCCCACCCTGACGATCGAGCTCGAGGGGGTGTCGCGCTCCGGGGAGTCTTGATCTCTTCAGACTGTTTTTGATTTTGTTCCCTTGTCCCTCTGCTCTGACCTGATTTGATCGGTCCAGATGCTGAGTCTGCGATGAATGGAGTGGATCTTGAGATCGTTGCAACCCTGCTGGCTGCCAAACACCTTGATGCTCTGAAATTGCAGGATTGGACCCTTGCAGCCTTCAGTCTCTATCAACTGGGACAGCTGGATGAGCAGTCAACCGTGCGTGCGTGGTCCGACGAGCAGGGGTTCAGCCCTGAGCTGGCGGCCTGATTGCTGCATCCGCTACATCAAGAAGTGGCTGGTCTGGGGAGAATTCATTCATAGGAGAATTTTCTTGTATGACCCTGTCCAGTCGCTATCGCCAGCTCATGGATTTGGCGAATCAAGCCACGGATCGTCAAACCTATTTCCATTACCTCCGCGAAGCTCAATCTCTGTTGAGAACAGATTGTTCTGATCAAGCCAGCGGTGTACGTGCCCTCAATCAATTTCTCGGAGACCAGCTGACAGCGCGTGCAGTGTCGTGATGGTCGCATCACTGCTGTTGTCCTTTGTGGGCCTCTTGGCCCTCGTGGTTGAGCAAAAGTCAAACGAAGCCAAGTTGGTTGACCGTTGACCTGGGCGCCTCCATCGGCAATAAAAAACCCTGGGCAAACCTTTGCCCAGGGCCGGTGATGGGGACACCTTCAACATAGCGGCATTGTCCTGCCGCCACAGTTCTGATCTGACACACCCCGCGAGGGCACGCTTCCTGGCGGAAATCCGGCTCCGGGAACGACGCTGATCTCAACGCATCACCGCTTTGAGGATGAAGAGCATTTCCCTCGCCCTTGAGTTGTGGTCGGGCTGAATGTTGCTAATCCAATCGGTAGAACAGTCTGGATTCAATGTCCAGTTCTCCTGCGCCGTCATCATCTCCTTCGACGATTTCGATGGCGATATCTTTATCGCAGAATTCATGAACAATGTCCTGTCCAGTGACAATGTTATGGACAATTAGAAGTCGCTTCATGTTGGTGTCTCAAACGGTTGATTGGAATCTATCGCTTTTGTCCTTGTCGTAAGGCCCTGAGATGCTTGGCTCAAGCAGTGTTCTGTGCTGTCGATAATCAGGGGTTGTGGATGTTTGGATCGGCGCCCTGACCTTCGCTTGGCATCGCGATCCATGGATCTGTTGTTACCTTTCACGGGTTAGAGCCTCCCGTGCCGGTCCCCGTCGTCTATCACCCGCTGTACTCGGCTCCACTGCCGAGCACACATCGGTTTCCGATGGCCAAATTCCGGTTGTTGCACCGCTTACTTCTGGATCAGGGTCTGATCACTGCCGAGCAGGTTGTCGCTCCCCTGTCGATTGCCAGGCGTGACCTGGAGATGGTCCATACCCGTCGCTATCACGAGGATTTCAGTCGTGATCGGCTATCCCGGGCTGATCAACGCCGCATTGGCTTACCAGCGACAACGCCTCTCATCCAGCGAACCTGGTTGGCGGTGGGAGGCACGCTTCAGACGGCGCGGTTGGCATTGCGCCACGGCCTGGCATGTCATTTGGCTGGGGGGACCCACCATGCTCATCCAGATTTCGGCAGCGGTTTTTGCATCTTCAATGACTGCGCCATCGCCGCCGGTGTTCTTCTGGCGAGGGGTGAGGTGGAGCGCCTGATGATTCTCGATCTCGATGTTCATCAAGGCGACGGAACAGCAGCTTGTTGTGCTCACAATCCGAGGATTTTCACGGTGTCAGTGCATGCCGCAAGTAATTTCCCGCTGCGCAAAGTGAACAGTGATGTTGACCTTCCCCTTGAAGATGGTGTGGATGATCAGGGATATCTCACGGCCATCGGTGATCGAATTCCGGCTCTGATCGATCAGTTCTGCCCTGATCTTGTTCTGTTGAATGCCGGGGTTGATCCCCATCAAGACGACCGGCTTGGTCGTCTGGCGCTCACCGACCAGGGCTTGATCTGTCGGGATCGGCTGGTCCTCGATGCCTGTTTACGGCGCTCGATCCCCATCGCCACGGTGATTGGTGGTGGATATGACACCCTCGATGCGCTGGTGCCTCGCCATGCCCTCGTGATCAGGGCGGCTGTCGAACAGGGACGTTTATATGGTCTTTGAGGTTGGACTACGGCATGTCACTCCCTCCCTGGAGGCCACTCCTCAAGGCTGCGCAGCAACGGGACGGTCGCTCGCCGTCCGTCCGTTGGCTTCAACTCGCCACCATCGCCACAGATGGAACCCCCCGGGTGCGGACCCTGGTGTTTCGCGGCTGGCACACCGATGCGGCCTTGCTGCTGTTCAGCGATGCCCGCAGCGACAAGATCGAGGATCTGCGCCATCAACCGGCTGCTGAGGTGTGTTGGTTGTTTGCGAAGGCCAAGCAACAATTCCGTCTTCGGGGCGTGATCCGTCAGCTGACGTCGGAACAGGATCCGGCGTTCACGACCCATTGCTGGAGGACGATGCGTGATGGCGGTCGGGCGCTCTGGAGCTGGCCGCAGCCGGGTGCTGCGCTGGATCTCGATGCCGACTTTCCAAGCCAGGTGCCGGAACACGCGGAGCCGCCGAGCCACTTTTGGGTGTTATCCCTTCAGGTCGCCGAGGTGGAGCTTCTGGATCTCACGCAGCATCCCCATCGACGCAGTCGCTGGTGTGTTGCCGACCGTTGGCTTGAGCATCGACTGAACCCCTGACGTTGGCTGGATCACCACCAACGGTTGACCCGTCCGATCGATGCTTCACCGGGCTTCGAGGGGATGGTCACCACCGAGAGCCGTTGTTCCTGGCGTTGGTAATCAAAGCGGCAGAATCCAGCGCCGCTTCCCGAGCAGGACGACAGGCTGCTCAGGGCCACGGCAGCCCATTCCCGTTCGCGTTCCGACGGTGTTTGTGTCGGTGCCGGTTGCCAGCCCGCGGCGACCAGTTGTTCGTGGGCTTCCAGAATGGTCTGGTCTGTCTCTAGGACCGGATCAGGGGCGGCCCGTCCTGCGCTGCCCAGTCCCACCAGGCCCAAGAGCAGAACCGTCAACGCGCGTTGTCTGGTAACACCCATGTTGATCTGGCTTCAGTTCTGCCATAGCCATGGATGCTCGATTCAGCCAAGTGTTGGCTAAAGCATCGGTTGAAGCATCTGGGTGATCAGCAGGCTGACGATGACTCCGACCAGTGCCTTGCCGACATCGGCGCCGATGGTCTGGAGCACGCTGCCCGGCTCGGCAGGGCGGAGCGCCAGCTCACGGCCAGCCAGCAAACCAAGAAACATCCAGGTCGTGCTGAGGGGAACCGTTGACATCAAGCTTTGAACCAGCAAACAGATCCCGAACAGCGTGTCGATCACGGTGGCCGAAACCAAATCGGTGCTGCTGCTCTTGGAACGCAGGACAGCTTGCATGGGGCCACCACCGCGGGCCACCAACAGGCAAATCGCCAGGCACAATCCAGCCGTGCAGGTCACCATGGCCGTGGCGGTGAGCTGTCGCGGCAGGTAAACGAACACGTTGGCCATGTCCTGAATCAGCCACTGACTCCAGAGCAAAGCGGTGGCCAGCCACTGCAAGGCGAGCCAGGCGTTGTTGCCGTCGTTGCCCGGTCGCCACTGCTCCGGAAGGCGGACCCCCACCCCGTAGGCCATCAGTCCCATCGCGAAGGCAAGGATGTATCCCGTGGTGGAGCTGTTGATCAGAGCGCCGCTGTTGGCTGGCTGAAAGCACGACAGCACCAGAAATGATGTGCTCACGGGAGCACCCCATCGGGTTAAGACCAACACGGCAGCTGGAGGGATCAGGTAGATCCAGCTGAGGGGATGGGGGAGCGGGAAGGCGTTGGTGTCAGCGGTGAGTCGTCCCCAGGCGGGGTCACCGTGGTTCAGCCACCAACCCATCAGAAGCACCCCGCTGGTGATGCTGCACAGAAACAGCATTTGGGTGCTCTTGGCTGTCCGATCCGCGTTGGATGACAGAAAGGTGCCAATGGTCTGAACAGCGTCATTTCCCATGACGGCCCAGGCCGCCAGCACAAACCCCACCCCCATCGAGAGGCTGATCACCATCCCTCAGGGTTGATCGTTTCGGTGCGCCAGCCGACGACGCAGGTGGGGCACCACCACGATGTCCATCACCGCAAAGCTGATCAGGCAGGGCAGAAAGCCACGCCCGATCAGGTGGCAGATGCTGCGGTTGCTGTCCAGTTCGCAGATCACCAGTTCCGCAAACCAGAACAGCGCCAGTTGGATCATGAAGCTGGTGCAGGCGAACCGCACTTCAGTGCGACTGAGCCGGAAGAATCTCAGCACGTCAGTTCAGAACGGTCAGGCTCTGAATCCTGGCCTGCCGCACCCATGCGGCCAGGGCCTTGATCTCATCACGGTTGGGCAGGCAGATGCACCCCGTGCCCGGATAGCAACGGTGAATTCCCAGGGCACTGCGGGTTGTTTCGAAGCGGGGAGTGAGGGTGAACCACAGGTCATCGCCCCAGGGTTCCGGTGGGCCCAGGTTGTAGCGACCGGCGGGAAGGGGGGCCGCGTTCCCCGGTGACCAGCGGCGGTCGACCTGCTGGCGTGCGGCGATTCCGCTGGCGGCGGTCCAGCTGGCCAACAACTCCCCCCGACCATGCAATTCAACTTTCCAGATCCGGTTGCCATCGGGGAAGGTTGTCGTCGTGCGTCGTGTCGTCAACGTCAGAGCGCCGTTCTTCAGCAGGGCGGCGGTGGGTCCGTTCTGACCGGACAGCTGCTCCGTGCTTTGGCCCCGTGCGGTCCCGCCCAGGGCAAGAACCAAGCCAAGGCCGAACAGCGACAGCAGGCGAGGCATCAACACGTGCAATCCCAACAACCTTGTCACTCTGGCGCTGCCACCATGGGCTGCAGCGGATCCAGACAGCGTGGACGTTCTTGATCTCTTTCCCCGCTCCATTCTCAAAGGAGCGCTTCCTGCTCCGTTGCTGACGACATTGATTGATCTCAGTGAGCAGGTTCTCGCCAATCCGACCGCCAGCCCGGATGCCTCCAGCAAGTTGGCGGGACAACTCAGCCAGCAACGGGAGCTGCGGCCGGATCAGCCCGGTGTTCAGGCTCTGATGGACGAACATCTGCTGCCGGCGTGCCACCGCTGGATTCGCCATGTGATGGATCGCCAGCCGCCCCAGGGCCGTGGCCCCTGGGTGCCAGGTCGCTATCAGCTTCAACCGATTGATCTGTGGCTCAATTGTCAGTTGGCCGGGGACTACAACCCCACCCACACCCATGGGGGCAGTTTCTCTGGGGTGATCTTTCTCAAGGTGCCACCGCAGATCAATGCCAACAGCTTTGATGGCCAGCTCTGTTTCCACGG
>NZ_JBGKDS010000069.1:0-42973 GCF_042954325.1 Parasynechococcus sp.
ATGGGCCACGTCTTCCGCCGCTCCAGTGGGCGGGGATGGAGACTGCGCCAACGCAGCATGGCCCTTTGGCCGCAGTGGATTCAGGCACTGAAAGCCTGGGTGCCCGCGCTGACCCTGCATCAAGGTCTGATCCAGATCGCAGAAGATGCCGACGCCTTCGCGCGGATGACAGCGCTGGCGGAACAGCGCCAGAGCCTGGGTCTGCGCGCTCTCCTTCCCCAAGAGATCACCGACATCTGGAGGGGTGCCGAGCACGGAGGGTTGTTATCCCCGCTCGACGGTCGCCTCGATCCGCTGCTGCTCCAGACCGCGTTGCGGGCAGCCCTCGCCGCCAGCACAGCAACCTGTCTGGCTCAGCCCGTCACCGAACTGCAGCGCGAGCACCAGGGCTGGACTCTGACCACCGCTGGAGGAGACCGCAGCAGCCACGACACGGTGGTGATCTGTACCGCCCTGGCCAGCGCCGAACTGTTGGAGCCCCTGGGTCACAGCCGTCCGATGACCCCCGTGCTCGGCCAGGCCCTCCGCTTGCAAATCACCAACGCCACGGCTGATTGGACGTCCTGGCCTGGCGTTCTGGTGGACCAGGGATTCAATCTGATTCCCGATGGTTGCGGCCAGCTCTGGCTTGGAGCCACCGTTGAACCGGGAGCTGCCGCCGCATCGGATCCGTTAGCTCTGATGCGCACCCTCAACAACCGCGCCCCGGCCTGGTTGCGCGATGCAGAGCCGATTGAACACTGGAGCGGCCTGAGGGCACGGCCCGTGGATCGCCCGGCCCCCCTGCTGGAGGAACTGGAGCCTGGATTAATCCTGGCCACGGGTCACTACCGCAACGGTGTGCTGCTCACACCGGCCACAGCCGAATGGGTCGCCAGCTCCGTGGCGAAGGCATAAAAAAAAGGGACCCTTTCGGGCCCCTCGGAACAATCCGTTCAGCGGATCATTTGGATTCGGTGAACTCAGCGTCGATGACGTCATCGGCGGCCGATGAACCAGCGGCTCCGGCCGCGGCATCCGCACCGGCATCAGCGCCGGGGGCTCCGGCTGCAGCACCTTCCTGCTGATACACCGAGGCACCCACGGTGTAGAGCTCCTGCTGCAGTTCCTCCAGCAGGGTCTTCATCGCGTCGTAGTCATCCTTTTCGGTGGCTTCCTTGAGCTTGAGGCGCTTCTCCTCCAGCTTGGCCTTGGCGTCAGCATCGACCTTGTCGCCCAGTTCGCCCATCTGCTTTTCAGCCTGATAGACGAGGGTTTCAGCCTGGTTCTTCAGGTCGATCTTTTCGCGCTTCTCCTTGTCAGCGCTGGCGTTGGCTTCCGCATCCTTCACCATCTTGTCGACCTCGGAATCCGAGAGGGTCGAGGCGCCGGTGATGGAGATGGACTGCTCCTTGCCGCTGCCCTTGTCCTTGGCGGTGACGCTGAGGATGCCGTTGGCATCGATATCGAAGGTCACTTCGATCTGGGGCACGCCACGGGGAGCGGCAGGGATGCCATCGAGGCGGAAGGTTCCGAGCGATTTGTTATCGGACGCCATCTCGCGCTCACCCTGGAGCACGTGGATCTCCACGTTGGTCTGTCCATCCACAGCCGTGGAGTAGGTCTCCGACTTCTTGGTCGGCACCGTGGTGTTGCGGCTGATCATCTTGGTCATCACGCCACCGAGGGTTTCGACACCCAGGGACAGCGGAGTGACGTCCAGCAGCAGGATGTCCTTGACCTCACCGGCCAGCACACCGCCCTGGATGGCGGCACCAACCGCGACGACTTCGTCGGGGTTGACGGTCTGGTTGGGGTCTTTACCGGTGATGCGCTTCACCAGCTCCAGCACAGCCGGAATGCGGGTGGAACCACCCACCATCACGATCTCGTCCAACTCGCCGGAGGAGAGCTTGGCGTCCTTGAGCGCCTGCTCCACGGGCATGGCGCAGCGGTCAATCAGCTTGGAGGCCAGTTCCTCGAACTTGGCGCGGGTCAAGGTGAGATCCAGGTGCTTCGGACCTTCAGGGGTTGCCGTGATGAACGGCAAGTTGATCTCGCTCTGAGTGGCATTGGACAGCTCAACCTTGGCCTTCTCAGCGGCCTCAGTCAGACGCTGCAGAGCCTGCTTGTCCTGACGCAGATCGATGCCTTCGTTGGATTTGAAGGTCTCGGCCAGATGATCAACGATCACCTTGTCGAAGTCGTCACCGCCGAGGTGGGTGTCACCAGCAGTGGAGAGCACCTCAAACACGCCGTCGCCAACTTCCAGGACGGACACGTCGAAGGTGCCGCCACCCAGGTCGAACACCAGGATGCGCTCGTTGCTCTTCTTGTCGAGGCCGTAGGCCAGGGCCGCCGCGGTGGGCTCGTTGATGATGCGCAGCACCTCAAGACCGGCAATCTTGCCGGCGTCCTTGGTGGCCTGACGCTGGGAGTCGTTGAAATAAGCGGGAACGGTGATCACCGCCTGGGTGACGGTCTCGCCGAGGTACTTACCGGCGTCTTCCGCCAACTTGCGCAGCACCTGCGCCGACACCTCTTCCGGGGCGAACTGCTTGTCGAGAACCGGGCACTTCACCTTGACGTTGGAGCCGGCCTTCTCGACGCCGTAGCTCACTTCCTTCGACTCCTCATTCACCTCATCGACCCGACGGCCGATGAAGCGCTTGACGGAATAAAAGGTGTTATCCGGGTTCATGACCGCCTGGCGCTTGGCGATCTGACCGACCAGCTGATCCTGGTTCTTGGTGTAAGCAACCACGGAGGGCGTGGTGCGGAAGCCCTCGGCGTTCGCGATGACGGTGGGCTTGCCACCCTCCATCACGGAAACGCAGCTGTTCGTGGTGCCAAGGTCAATGCCGACAACCTTGCCCATAAGTGCCCACCTCCTGAAATGGTGATCTGAGTGAGCACATCTTCATCAGCAGACCCCGAGACAGGCGAGGTGGGGTTCCCGAACAGGCAGGCTGGGTAAGCGATCCGGCGACCTGATGATCAACGGTGGGACAGGGCTGGTGGGGCTGCTGGGTCACCCGGTGAAGCACTCGCTTTCACCGGTGATGCACAACGCGGCACTGCAGGCGATGGAACGCAACTGGCGCTATTTGGCCCTGCCCTGCTCCGAAGAACGGCTGGCGGCTGTGCTCGAAGGCCTGCACGCCGTCGGCTGCCATGGGCTCAATGTGACCATCCCCCACAAGCAGACGGTGGCCGCCCTCTGCAGAGATCTCAGTCCCCTGGCCCAGCGCCTGGGCGCTGTGAACACGCTGATTCCTCGGGACGACGGTGGTTGGCATGGCCACAACACCGATGTGGAGGGATTTCTGGCACCACTGGGGGCCCGCGACAACTGGGCGGGACGTCATGCGGTTGTGATCGGCTATGGCGGCAGTGCCAAAGCCGTCGTCGCCGGGCTCCAGAGCCTCAACCTGGCCACAATCACCCTGGTGGGGCGACGGGCCACCGGGCTGGACGGCTTCCTCAAGGGCATGGCCACGGCCGACGCTCCCTTGCGCAGCTGTTTGGACAGCGATCCGGCGCTGACCACCGCCATCGCCCATGCCGATCTGATCGTGAACACCACCCCGGTGGGGATGAACCAACACGACGAGGCAGGAGCCATTCCTCTCGGGAAAGAGCTCTGGACGCAGCTGCCCACGCAGGCCACCCTCTATGACCTGATTTACACCCCAAGGCCAACCCCCTGGCTGCAATACGGGCACGGCCGCGGCCATCGCTGCATCGATGGATTGGAGATGCTGGTGCAGCAGGGAGCAGCGTCCCTCCGTCTGTGGAGCCACAGCGACACAGTGCCTGTCGAAACCATGCGCAGCGCCGCTGAAGCTGCACTCAAGCCCTAGCGTCCAAGCAGCAGCAGGCTGAGTGCATGGAGATTCCCGTCTGGCAACGCGTCCTCGGACTGCTGATTTATTTGATGCCCTGGAGTGACGCCATTCGCTTTGGCATGGGGATCAACGGACTGTTCGAACAGATCCCCATGCTGCGTCTGCTGATCTATCCAGCCTTGCCCTTCCTTGCCCTCAATCAGCTCGATCGTTTCGGCCTGGGCGGATTGCTGTTGTTCTTCGTGCTGCTGTTCGCCGTTGTCCGCAACGCCGAGGTGCCTTATTTCATTCGCTTCAACACCCTGCAGGCCCTGCTGATCAACATCGTGTTGATCGCACTCAGCTTCGCCATCAACGGGATCCTGGCGCCGATGCTGCCCGGCAGCCTCTTGTTCAACACCTTGAACAGCGCAGTGTTACTCGCGGTTCTCGCCATCTGGATCTTCGCAACGATCGAATGCGTGCGGGGTCGCGAAGCCGATCTGCCCGGGATCAGTTCAGCGGTGCGCATGCAGCTGTACTGAGAGGGGGGCCCCTTGGGGGGATAAGGTGTTGGATCCGTCGCTCACTTCGGTGAGCCTGAAGTCCCCGTCGGCGCAGCCCATGACGCTCGAGCCTTATTACGAGACCATGTACATCCTCCGTCCGGATATTCCGGAAGAGGAAGTCGAAAGCCATGTGACCAAGTACCGCGACATGCTCGTGGAAGCTGGTGCTGAGGTTCTCGACAACCAGATGCGCGGCAAGCGCCGTCTGGCTTATCCCATCGATAAGCACAAGGAAGGCATCTACGT
Organism: Parasynechococcus sp.; assembly: GCF_042954325.1. Classification (GTDB taxonomy): domain Bacteria; phylum Cyanobacteriota; class Cyanobacteriia; order PCC-6307; family Cyanobiaceae; genus Parasynechococcus. Next base: position 4,622 of record NZ_JBGKDS010000069.1, read on the forward strand.
TCAGCTGAGCCACAACGGCGACGGCCAACACGTGGCTGTCCTTGAAAAGGCCATGCGTCTCAGCGAAGACGTGATTCGCTATCTGACCGTTAAGCAGGACGGTCCTCTGCCTGCGCCCCGCGTGGTGCCCGGCAGTGAAGCAGCTCCTCAGCAACAACCCGCTGAAACCGCTGCATCAGCTGACTGATCAGCGTTGTGAGATCCATGGGCGGGCGATAGCGTCCACCCATGGATCAGTCACCAGACAACTATCAGGCACCCGAGCCCGCTTGGAACGAACGTCATGGCGACGTCGAGGTGATTCGGTTGCTGAAAAGCAGAATTGTTGAGCTCGAAGCAGAGAACAAGGCCTATCAAGACCTGTTAGCGGATCTTCCCGACCTGTTCGAACGCAAATTTCAACGGCGCCTGGAACCGCTGATGGAGCGTTATCGCCTGCTCGCAGAACAGGTCAATGCAGCGGAGATCAATGCACCCGAACCGGCGCAGCAACCTCTGTTAGACCCAGCACCGGACAACGTCGTGCGTTTTCCAGTGCTGAGACTTCCACGCTTTCTGCAGAAGCAACGCCGATCAGGATGAACGTCGCTGGGATGCAGACCAGAGACGGGTTGGCAGTCCCCAGACGTAAATGAATCCTTCTGCCGCTCGGTGATCGAACTGATCTTCGCTGCCATAGGAGGCCATGGCAGGGACATAAAGGCTGCTGGTGTCTGAAGCACGGCCGGTCACCGTGGCGGTTCCCTTATTCAGTCGCAGCCGGACCACACCATTGACGTGTTGCTGCGTGCGGTCCATGAAGCCATCGAGCGCGTCCTTGAGGGGACCAAACCAGAGGCCCTGATACACAAGATCAGCCCACTGCATCTCCAACTGACGCTTGCTGCGCAGGACATCGGCGGCCAACGTGAGGCTCTCCAGCTCCTGGTGGGCCTGAATCAACAGGAGAAGACCAGGGGTTTCGTAGATCTCACGGCTCTTGATGCCGACCACCCGGTTCTCGATCATGTCGAGACGGCCAATGCCATGGGTTCCAGCTAAACGATTCGCCTCTCGGATCAGGGCCACGGGATCCAGGCGCTGACCATTGATGGCCACGGGATTTCCACCCTCAAAGCGGATCTCGACCTCATCAGGGGCATCGGGGCTGTCAGCCACCGAACGGGTCATCGCGAAAACCTCCTCAGGAGGAGCCACCATGGGGTCCTCAAGGGGTCCGGCCTCGATGCTCCGACCCAGCAGGTTGAGATCGATCGAATAGGGCGACTTCTTGCTCACCGGTGCTGGGATGCCACAACGCTCGCCGTAAGCGATCGTTTCTTCCCGGCTCATCCCCCATTCCCTGGCTGGGGTCAGCACCTTCAGATCAGGGGCCAGAGCAGCGATCGCCACGTCAAAACGCACCTGATCGTTGCCCTTGCCCGTGCAACCGTGGGCCACTGCATCCGCACCGACCTCACGGGCCACCTCCACCAGACGGCGAGCGATCAGCGGACGAGCCAGGGCCGTGGAGAGGGGGTAACGGCCCTCGTACAGAGCATTGGCTCGGATCGCAGGGAACGCAAAGTCCTTAATGAAAGGCTCGATCAGGTCACCAACCAGCGACTGGCTGGCGCCGGCCTCCAGGGCCTTGAGGCGGATCGGCTCCAGCTCATCCCCCTGACCCAGGTCAGCGGCAAAGGTGATCACCTCCTCGACGCCCCACTCCTCCTTCAGGTAAGGAATGCAGACGCTGGTATCCACTCCACCGGAATAGGCGAGCACGACCTTCTTCGCACGGCCCATCAACGGGTCTCCTGATCTCAATCGGGAGATTCTCGCTCCCCATGGTCCTGCGCACCAAGCAACCACATGGCAAAGCCGATTGCGGGGGCAAGAACCAGGGCCAGAACGAGCAGCCAAGGCGCCTGCAGCGGATCCGGCTGACGCAGACCCCATCCATGCAATCCGGCACTCACCGCAAGGGAGCACAGCCAGATGGCTAGAAGCGCTTGAACTTTGGTCAAGGCCCGGTCATCAGCTGTTGCCTATAGTGATGGATTGCACCGTGGTCCCAAGGATGAGCGCGCTCGTCGATTTGAATGCCTTGGACAGCGTCAATCCGTCGCTGACCCGCTTTGGGCGCAAGGATCCGGCGCCGGTACTTCCCTTGCGAGAAGAGCCCGATCTGCTCAGTTGGCTGGAAGCCAGCGGCCGTCTGGTGGCGGACGAGGATTCGGATTCAGCCGAAGTGAGCACCGTTGAGGAGGAGGAACTCTCCGCACTCATGGGCGAGAAGGAGGATTACAACAACGCCGACGAACAGAACGAAGAGCAGTGGGAAGACTGATTCCCCTGGGGATGTTCAGCGTCCACTGAGTCACGTCAGCTCGCCTAAGGTCCGTCGGCGCGACGTTGAAGCCGGTGACGGCGAGCTCGGTAGGACTTCAAACCAAGTGGTGGCAGCAGGGTTCCCTCACGGCAATCCTGCTCAGCCTCACTGTGCTGGCCGCAGGCCTGGCCAGTGACAAATGGGTGGCGAATTCCCAGTTGACGCTGCCGCTGCTGATCGCCTTCGTCAGCACTTTGGTGGTTGCCGCCCTTGGAATTCCCCGCCTGCGTGCCTTGAAAATGGGCCAGGTGATCCGCGAGGAGGGTCCGGAAGGACACCAGGCGAAATCAGGGACGCCCACCATGGGTGGACTGTTGGTTGTGCCGGTGGGAGCGATCGTCGGCTGTCTGATCAGCCTGGACGGGGAGAGTGCCAACCAACTCCTCGCCGTTGCAGCCGTCACGCTGGCCTACATGGTGATTGGCGGCTTCGATGACTGGCGCAGCCTGACCCGACAGACCAACACAGGGCTGACCCCCAAGGGCAAACTGCTGCTCCAGGCCTTGGCTGCAGCGGTTTTCCTGGGAGTTGCCGCCAGCCAAGGTTGGATCAACCAGAGCATCAGCCTGCCGCAGGGCATTCAGATCCCCCTCGGCCCCCTGATCTGGCCCCTGGGACTGTTCGTCTTTTTGGCTGAAAGCAATGCCACCAACCTGACCGATGGTCTCGACGGCCTGGCCAGCGGTTGCGGTGCACTGGTGTTCACCGGCCTTGGTCTGCAGTTGATGCTCAGAGGTCACAGCGGTGATCCGGCTCTGGCCGGGTTCTGCCTGGCGATGGCGGGAGCCTGGCTGGGTTTTCTCGCCCACAACCGCCACCCAGCCCGAGCCTTCATGGGCGACACGGGATCTCTCGCCATGGGCGCCGCCCTGACTGCCGTCGCCTTGCTGTCCGACAGCCTCTGGCCCCTGCTGGTCATGGGTGGGGTGTTCCTCGCGGAATCCCTCTCCGTGATCATCCAGGTATGGGTGTTCAAAGCCACCAAAAATGCAGACGGTGTTGGGCGTCGGGTGTTCCGAATGGCACCCCTCCATCACCACTTCGAACTCGGCGGAACCAGTGAACGAACGGTGGTGCCATGCTTTTGGCTCGTCACGACCGGGCTCGTGCTGCTTGGTCTGTTCCTCCGTCCAATCAGCTGACAGCGATGACCTACTTCACTTGGCGAGAAGCCGGACTCACCACCGACTGTGCGAGCCTCGAATCCATGGCTGCTCGCTTCGAAGAATCGGCCAGCCTGATGCGCCGCATGGCTGCGGAAGGGTTTCAGCTCGAACGCCATGGCTCGGAACAACGCATCACCCATCCCGACCCGTCCACCTTTGAGGCCTGGGGTTTCATCAGTGAAGAACCACCTGTGAAACAACTGACCCTGATCCCCGACCCCAACCCTTAGATGTCGATCGACGACCTGCTTCAGACCACGTCCGAGCTGCTGTCAGCAGCAGCAGCCGATCCCGACAGAGTGCTCAAGTGGGTCCTGATCTACTTCGGCGTCTCCTCCCTGGGCTTCATGGGGGTGTGGTTGATCGGTTACATCCGGGACATGCGGCGAGGCTGACGCCAACGGCAAGACCAGGCTCCGGGGTGTCGGATGATGCCACCCAGATGGCACCGACCCATGGCCGCATTTCCAAGGACAGTGCTGCTGCTCGGCAGTGGTGAACTCGGCAAGGAAGTGGTGATTGCGGCCCAACGGCTGGGTTGCCGCGTGGTCGCCTGTGATCGCTACCCAGGTGCTCCTGCCATGCAGGTGGCTGACGTGGCCGAAGTGTTTCCGATGACGGATGCCGACGCCCTGCTCAACGTGGTGCGCCGCCATCGTCCAGATGTGGTGATTCCTGAAATCGAAGCCCTGGCCGTCGGTGCCCTCGCTGATCTGGAGCAGGACGGCATCACGGTGATTCCAACGGCCCGTGCGACGGCCGTCACCATGAACCGTGATCGCATCCGCGACTTGGCTGCCTCGGAACTGGGATTGCGGACAGCGCGATTCGCCTATGCCGCCAGCGCTGAAGAGCTGCACCGTGCCGCCGAACCCCTCGGCTGGCCCGTGGTGGTGAAACCGGTGATGAGTTCATCCGGGAAAGGTCAGAGCGTGGTGCGCGGCCCGGAGGAATTGGCTGCAGCCTGGGACGCGGCGATGGCCAATGCCAGGGGAACCTCTGCGCGGGTGATCGTTGAGGAATTTCTCCACTTTGACCTTGAAATCACCCTGCTCACCATCCGTCAGCGCCAGGGAGACACGCTGTTCTGTGCACCGATCGGCCATGAGCAGGAACGCGGGGATTACCAATGCAGTTGGCAACCAGCCCAACTCAGCACCAGTCAGTTGGAACAGGCACAGGCCATGGCCCGGACCGTGACCGACAACCTCGGCGGCGCAGGTCTCTTCGGTGTTGAGTTCTTTCTCTGTGGCGACGAAGTTGTGTTCTCAGAACTGTCACCACGGCCCCATGACACCGGTTTGGTCACACTAATCAGCCAGAACCTGAGTGAATTCGAACTGCACCTGCGAGCGGTGCTCGGCTTGCCGATCCCAAGCTTCAGCACAGCAAAAGCCTCGGCCAGTCGCGTGATCCTTGCGGATCGCTCCCTGGAAAGCGTGCAATACGAAGGTGTTGAACAAGCCCTCGACAACCCCGACACCCAGGTGCTGCTCTTCGGCAAGCCGAATGCACGGCCAGGCCGACGCATGGGGGTTGCCCTCGCCAAAGCCGAAACCATTGAGGCGGCCCGGGCGCAGGCCGACCGGGCCGCGGCCTGCATCAGCGTGGTGGCAGGCTCAACGCAGGCCTGAAAACCGATAGTGGCTGAGACCATCCAACACACCAGCCACCCCCGGCTTGGCGGAGACATAAACGCGGTGATGGTGACGCTGACGCTCAAGGCTGAGGTCATGGTCGGACGGCACCACAGCAGCGGGAAGCCCTTCCAGTAATTCGCCATCCCCCTGTTGGCTGGCGACGATTAACACCTGATCGAAGCGAAGCTTCCAACGCAGGGCGAGATGACGGATCGCTTCACTGCGGGAGGCCCGGCGGGGCAGAACATCCAGGTACCAATGGCAGCGCAGTTTCGGATGGGCATGGAGACCACGTCGTCGCAGCCGACTACGCACCATCGACACCACCTGGGGATCACTCTCTCGCAGGAGATAGCTGACCTTGAACGGACCCTGATGCGCAGGATCCTGCTCGCTGAAGTAGTCCTGCAAATCGTCCAGGGCCTCCACCACCACATCACGGTCCCAGTCCTGAGCAATCTGCTGCTGCCAGAGGGTGTCGTATTCGAGCTCAGCACCGACATGGATCTCGGAGCCGGCACGGGTCAGCCAGACCTGGGGATCCGGCAAGTGCAACTCGGCATAACGCTGGCGGGCCTGCGCCAGGGAGCGACCACTGTGAATCGCCAGAGCCTCCTCGGTTCCACAGCCCTCTTGATTGAGGCGATGCCGAAGATCAGACAACCAACGACCTTCGACGGTCTCCAAGGTGCTGTCCAGATCCAGCACCAACAAGCGGGAAAGCTGTGGTGACGGGACAGCCGTCCCCCCATCGATGCTCTGCAGAGTGACCTGTCGCTGGCAGAGCTCCTGCATGACGCCGAGATAGCGACAGACATGGGCATCCCAACTGAAATGACGACTGACGGCCTCGACACCGTTGTCACTCCACCTCGCCCAGCGCTTGCGATCAGCTCCGGCTCGCTCTAGGGCGTCCTGCAGGGCATCGGAATCGGTGACATCCGCCAGAACACCGTTCTCGCAGCGGGCCTGAATATCTCGCGGGCCTCCATCGTCCGTCGCCACCATCGGCAAGCCGCACGCCGCGGCCTCCAGCAAGGTGAGTCCAAATGGCTCGGTGAGAGCTGGATTGACGAACAATCCCCCGAGATGGGTGGCCCAGCGGTACAAGGCTGGAATCTGATCACCACTGTGATGTTTGGGATAAGCAACCGAGCCATAGAGGTCGTAACGATCGACCAGGTCGAACACCTCTTGGAGAACGTCGCGCTGTTGTTTTTCCAGCTGGCGTGAATCCCCACGACAGCCCATGACCAGCACAAGGTTGTGCCGCTGCCGCAACACCGATGAGCGCCCATAGGCTTCGACCAAGGCCGGAATGTTCTTGCGGCGCACGGCCCTGGAAATCGCCAGCAGTGGCGGGCGATCAGGTTCTCTCAGGAACGGAAGCAGCAGGTTGTGGACATCGGAGCGTTCCGTGACGCTGCCCCGTGGATGAAAACGAATGGCATCGACACCGGGGGGCACCACCTGGGCGCGATCGGAGGAGAAATGGCCATAACGGGAATACTGATGATCCACCTCCTGACGGGTGCTGGTGATCACCAGGTCTGCCTGCGCCAGGACCTGTTCCTCAGCCTCAATGCGACGCGACATGGCGTAGGTCGTCTCGAGCTGATGACGGTCGACACCGGCTTCCAACAACCGACGTTGCTTCTCACGCCCAAGCGAGTGACCGGTGAAGACCAATGGAATACCAAGCCGCTGGCTGACCAAGGCACCGACAAAGCCGGCATCGGCGTAGTGGGCATGAATCCAGTCGACCTGGTTGCCCGGTTGACGGAGATGGAGCACCAGCTGATCGGCCAACTCCTCGAGATGGGGCCAGAGCAGCTCCTTTCTCAGGTAACGCCGGGGTCCAAAGGGAAAGCGCAGGATCCGAGCACCTGGAGCAATCGACTCTTCGGAACGGCTGTACTCGGCTGAAAGCTTGCGATCAAAGATCTGACGCGTCACCACGTCCACCTGATCCACCTCGGACCGCAGCGCCAAACTGCGCGCCAGCTCAAGGACATACAGGGTCTGACCACCGGTATCAGCATCGCGACCCAACTCAAGATCGTGGGATCGGAACAGACCATGCAAATGCAAATGCAGCAGACGCAACCCCACTCCGACGACCTCACCAACAAAAGAGCGATGCGGTTAGCACCACTGCCCTCTTAGGTGCAATCGACTGGCCTAAAGATAAAGAAAAGAGTGAGAATTCAACAAATCAAACCAACATTTTTCGCTCAAACCCATTCCAAATACAGCACTTCTCAGGGCTGAACCAGCCAACGATCAAGACCACTCAACGTGAACAATCAACACTGATTTAAAGCGAATCGGTGACATCAACCAGACGAACCTGCTCATCACCCCAACCACCGGCACGGAAGCCGCGGTCCGGATCAACACCGAGCTGTTCATTGAGCCAGCTCAACAACAGCGGACCAATGGTCGCCGGCTCCGGCTCATCACGAAAACTGCGCAAGCTGAAGTGATCAGCCCCCTCGGCCAGCACCAACCGATGTCCACCGCTCGCTGCACCGCTATCGCGCATCGGCTGAAGGGCCTCAGGGCCAGGTGGAACCACCCAGTCCCGCGTTCCGCTCACCAGCAGCACCTTGGCCGACAGTGAGGTCACACTCGCCGGATCAAACAGCAATCGCAATGGAGGGCTGACGGCAACAACGGCACGGACACGGGGATCAGCCGCATTGGCTTTGGCCACGCCAGACAGCCAACTGCATTGAAGAACCCAGCTCAGATTGCCTTCCGGATCACGGAGATTGCCGCAGCGTGACTTCATCTTGACCTCAGTCGGAACTCCCCCAGCCAATTGAAGGCTCGTTGTTCCACCCCAGGAGTGACCGATCACGGCAACCGACTCGGTGTTCAGGTTGCTGCCGGGTAAGAGCCGACCCGCCGCGACCGCATCCAACAAGGACGACACATCCACTGGTCGTTTCTGCAATTCCTCCGGACCTGGCGGCGGACGGTCACCGGACAACATCGCCTGCTGCTGGCTGAAATCACTGCCGGGATGGTCGGGCATCAAAACCGTGTAGCCATTGGCAGCCAACAGTTCGGCCCAACCCTCAAACGATTCCGGGTCATCCCACAGCCCGTGGGAAATCACCACCAATCGACCATTGGTCTCAGCCGACGGCAGCAACAAAAGACCCTGAAGCGGCTGCGAACGATGGGACACCGACAGCTGAAAACGCTGCCGTTTCCATCCCCCCCGAGGCCGCTGTCGCAGGGACGCTGACACCGAAGCAGCGGGACGCGTCTTCGCCAGAACCACTGCCGACTCCTGGTTTGTCTTCAGACGGTCCGCATAGAACCCCAACACAGAAAGATCGATGGAGGCTTCATCACCGGGCATTTCACGCAACAACCCCAGGACGGTGGCCTGGCCGTTGGCTTCGGCACGGGTGAGCGCATCGGTGAGCATGCGACCGCTGGAATCTGACTCGATCCCTTCGAGCTGAACCAAGCTGGTGGCCGCAAGCAACGCTTGTTCCAGCAGGGGTTGACCGCTGGACCCTTCCAGGAACGCCTTGGTCTCCACCGGTAAGGGAGCCATGAAGATTTTCTGGAGCAGGGCACCCAGGCGACCACCGCTGACCTCCTGCAGATCGCGCAGATCCGGGCTGGAACGGATCAGGCTTTGCGCATCGGATGCCTCCCCAAGATTGAGGGTGATGCTCGTGTCGAGGGCAGGCATCTTGAGCACCAGTCGCTCGAGAGCCGAGGCCGGACCGGCACTGAGCAGAACACTGCCGAGAACAGCAGCCAGACGAACGGAGATCGAAATCATCAGGCTGCGATTGCGACGGGAACTTCAGGTGGATGCTGCTCCAAAACACGTTGGAGATAACGACCCGTGTGACTGGTCGGATGTTGGGCGACCTCCTCAGGCGTACCTGTGACCAGAACTTCGCCGCCCTTATCACCCCCTTCAGGACCGAGATCAATGATCCAGTCGGAACAACGGATCACATCCAGGTTGTGCTCAATGCAAATAATCGAGTTGCCTTTATCCACCAGGCGCTGCATCACATCCATCAGTTTGTGCACGTCGTAGAAGCTGAGACCGGTCGTGGGCTCATCAATCAGATACAGCGTCTTCCCTGTGGCGCGTCGGGACAATTCCGTCGCCAGCTTCACCCGTTGGGCTTCACCACCGGAGAGGGTGGGAGCCGGTTGACCCAACTTCACGTAGCCGAGGCCGACATCCACCAAGGTGCGCAGCCGATCAGCGGCCTGCGGAATCGCTGAGAACACATCAGCAGCCTGTTCCACCGTCATCTGCAGAACATCGGCGATGGTGTAGCCCTTGTATTTGACCTGCAGTGTTTCACGGTTAAAACGAGCCCCTTTACAGACATCGCACTGCACGTAGACATCGGGCAGAAAATTCATCTCGATCACATTCACACCTTGACCACGACAGGCTTCGCAGCGACCTCCCTTGACGTTGAAGCTGAACTGACCGACCTGGTAACCACGGGCCTTGGCCTCAACCGTTGCTGCAAAAACCTGACGAATCGGGTCAAATGCGCCCGTGTACGTGGCGGGGTTCGAGCGTGGCGTCCGACCAATCGGTGACTGATCGATCACGATCACCTTGTCGATCGATTTGATCCCCCGCAGCTCACCCAGGCCCGCTGGAAATGGAACTTTGAGCCCAAGGCCATTTTCCAAGGCCGGGTGGAGCAATTCATTCACCAAGGTGCTCTTGCCACTGCCACTCACACCGGTGACCGACACAAGCCGACCCAGGGGGAATTCAACGGAAACGTTTCTGAGATTGTTGCGATTGCAGTCGATCAGCTGAAGCCTGCGCGATCCACTGTTCCGACGTTCAGCGGGGGTGGGAATCGAACGACGCCCACTGAGATAGGCACCGGTCAGTGACGCGTCGCTCTGGACCAAATCATCAAAAGATCCCTGCGCCACGATGTGGCCGCCATGGACACCGGCTCCGGGACCGATGTCCACCACATGGTCAGCCGCCCGAATCGTGTCCTCGTCGTGTTCAACCACCACCAAGGTGTTGCCCAGATCACGCAACCGCATCAGGGTGCTGAGCAAGCGGTCGTTATCCCGCTGATGCAGTCCGATGCTCGGCTCATCGAGCACGTAGAGAACGCCCGTCAAACCAGCACCGATCTGGGTCGCAAGACGGATCCGCTGCGCTTCACCCCCCGAGAGCGTCATCGCAGGACGATCCAGACTCAGATAATCAAGACCCACATCCAGCAGGAAACGCAGCCGCAGCCGGATCTCCCTCAACACCAGATCACCGATCTGAATCTGACGGGGGTTGAGCAGAGGTTGTGCCCCCTCATAGGAGCCCACACCCATCAGCTGCTCAATGCGATCCAGGGTCTGACCAACACTGACGGCCGTGAGCTCGGGGATATGGAAAGGACCCACCTTGACGGCAAGAGCTTCCGGTCGCAGCCGTTGACCGGCGCAGGCCTCACAGGGCACCAGCTCGAGATATTTCTCTAATTTCTGGCGCTGGGACTCGCCACTGGCATCCCTGAGCTGACGCTCAAGAATGGGAAGGATGCCCTCAAAGGGTCGCTCGTAACTGCCTTTGCCCTTCCGGTAACGGCTGTCCGCTTGGATCAGAATTGGGTCACGACTGCCATGCAACAGCACATCACGCTGTTCATCGGTGAGTTGGTTCCATGGGGTCTTGATCTCGAAGCCGAAGGCTTCACCGACCGAATACAGCAACGAGAAGTAGTAGCTGTTGTCTTTTTCAGCCCAAGGCGCAACGGCGGAATAGACCGGCTGGGTTGGATCCGGAATCACCCGATCCACCGTGAACTTGCGCAGGTGGCCGATGCCATGGCATGCCTCGCAGGCGCCATAGGGGCTGTTGAAGGAGAACAACCTGGGTGACAGCTCTTCCATCACCGCCCCGTGCACAGGGCAGGCAAAATTCTCTGAATAGAGACGCTCACGATCCACCCCGTCCGGAAGCTCTTCACCCTTCTTGGGCACCACTTCCACAAGGGCCAGGCCATCGCCGCGTTTCAGGGCGGTTCTGAGTGAATCGGTCAAGCGTTCCTGGATGCCCTCCCGAGCCACAAGCCGGTCGACCACCACCTCAATGTTGTGGCTGTGGTTCTTGTCCAGCTCAATGTTGTCCGAGAGCTCGCGCACCTCACCGTTGATGCGCACCCGAGCAAAGCCTTCGGCCGCCAACCCGTTGATCAGCTTGGCGTGGGTGCCTTTTTTGCCACGCACCACCGGTGCCAGCAATTGGTAACGGGTTGCCTCAGGCAGCAACAGAATCTGATCGACCATCTCGTCGATGCTCTGAGGCTTGATGGAGCGCCCACATTTGGGGCAATGGGGCTCACCGGCGCGACCGAACAGCAAGCGCAGGTAATCCTGAATCTCCGTGACGGTTCCCACCGTCGAGCGAGGGTTATGGCTGGTGGATTTCTGATCGATCGAAATCGCCGGCGACAACCCCTCAATGGCGTCCACATCCGGCTTGTCCACCTGGCCAAGGAACTGACGGGCGTAGGCCGAGAGACTCTCGACATAACGACGCTGCCCTTCGGCAAAGATCGTGTCGAAGGCCAGCGAACTCTTGCCGCTTCCGCTCACCCCAGTGAAGACAACCAGCTTGTTGCGGGGGATCGTGACGTCAACATCCTTGAGGTTGTGTTGGCGGGCACCTCGGACCCGAATGACATCCTCGTCGTGGCGGCCTGGCTGATGCAGGGTTATGTCGCTCTGATCAGAGCCCTTGGCAGCCGCTCGCCCCATGACGCTCCGATTGAAAGCACAAAATCTTAAGAAGAACCCAGAGGATCAGGCGCTCGTCTGGTCCAGCAAGCTGGCCGCATAGGCCTCGGCCTGATCGCCACCGGCCAGATCCGCAAGTTCCTGACGGCGATCTTGAGTGTCCCGCAGTCGGGACACTCGCGAGCGGGTGACCCCATCACTGACCTCCTTGCTGACCTTGAAATGGTGATCAGCCACAGCGGCCACCAGGGGCTGATGGGTCACACAGAACACTTGTCGCTTCTCTGCCAGTGCGCGTAGCACCTCTCCCATCGCTCCGCTGACACGCCCGCTCACCCCCGCATCGATTTCATCGAACAAGAGCGTGCTGGAACCATCCACAGCGGCCAGGGTTGTTTTCAAAGCCAGGAGAAAGCGAGACATTTCGCCCCCAGAGGCCACCTCCGTGAGCGGAGCCAAGGGCTGACCAGGATTCGCGGAAAAGAGAAAGCGCACCCGATCGGCACCATGCTCGGCGGGCTCGACGGGCTCCAGTTCAACCTCAAAACGGACATGGGTCAGCCCCATGGGAGGCAGCAAGGCCAGCAGGGCGCACTGAACATGGTGGGCTGCTTTCAAACGCTGCTCATGCAAGCCCGCATTGGCCAGATCCCGCGCCAGGCGCTGGTCCTGTTCGATCTGACGCAACCGCTCGAGATCAGCAGCAAAGCCACCATCTCCCAATCGCTGACGCAGTTGATCACGGAGGGCAATCAAGCCGGAAACGTCAAGGTCATGGCGTCGCTGAAGGCGCTTGAGCTCGGCCAAACGCTCCTGAATGTGATCCAGATGGTCAGGGTCACTCTCGAGCGACTGTCCGTAATGGTCGAGGGAACGCAGCAAGGCATCCACACCTGCCTCCAAATCCAGGGCCTGATCTTTCAGCGGCTCCAGGGATCCATCCAACACAGCCATCGACTGCAACTCCTGGATGGCGGCCGCGAAATGCTCTTGCAAGGACGGGGCCTGATCGGCACCATCACGCAGCCGTCCAAACAGAACGCCAAGGCCTTCCTGCAGACGAACACCATGGACCAAACGGTCCTGCTCGAGCTCCAGCTGCTGCTGTTCCCCGGGGTCGTCCAATCCCGCCCGTTCCAACTGTTCAAGCAACTGCTCCTGTTCGTCCCGCAGCTGTTCGGAACGTTCGCGTTCGCGTTCACAGGCCTGAAGTGACGCCGCTGACTCCCGCCAGCTCTGCCAACACCGCGCCACCTCCTCCTGACGTTCCAACAGATCAGCACCGCCCAGTCGATCCAACCAATGACGTTGCTGGCCCGGACGAGACAACTGCTGCGTCTGCCCCTGCACGGTGAGATCAATCAGAAGCGGCCGTAACTCCAGCAATTGCTGACGGTTGACTGACACGCCATTAATTCGCGAACGGCTCAGAAAACGATCGTCTGACCCTTCCTGCCGCCGCCATTCCCGACTGACGAGCAGCTCCTCAACACCATCGAGATCAAAGTCTTCGTCGAGCAGCCACTGCCGCACCGCGGCCGTGAGGTCAAAACTGGCTTCAATCCGCGCTCGATCCGATCCCCCGCGCAGCAGGCGAACTCCCGCCGCCGCCTGAGCACCCCCAAGCACGGCATCCAATGCATCCAAAAGGATGGATTTCCCGGCACCGGTCTCACCGGTTAATACCGTGAATCCAGGCTGAAAACTCAGATCCAGACTGTCGATCAGCGCGATGTTCTGCAGTTGCAGACCGATCAGCACGTTGGTTCCCGGTGGTGACGCCGACCGTAGCGACGGCATGCGTCGTTTAGAAGGGGGGTCAATGCACCCCTAAACAATGGCGGCGGAGCTCGGGGATTTCATCGAAGCGGCCGGTCTGCTCGAGTACGACCCTGCCGCCATTACCCGGATCTACGCCGGGCATCCGCAACGCTTAATTCGACGGCTCTGGCAAACCCTTGTTCCCATCGGCCTCTTGCTGCTGGGCGTCGGCTTCGACTGGATCTTTCAACTGCTGAAGGACGAGGAACGGGCCCGGGGGAGGGCCAGGGAATGCGCGGAGCTGCTGGTCGACCTCGGCCCTGCCTTCATCAAAGCCGGACAGGCCTTGTCCACCAGACCAGACATCGTGCCGCCGCTGTTGCTGGAGGAACTCTCCCAACTGCAGGACCAACTGCCTGGCTTTGACAGCGATCTCGCCATGGCCTGCATCGAGGAAGACCTGGGGTCTCCCGTCGATGAGCTCTACGCCGAACTGGAACGCGATCCAATTTCAGCGGCCTCCCTCGGCCAGGTGCACCGCGGCGTCCTTAAGGACGGCCAGAAAGTCGCCGTCAAAGTTCAACGCCCCGGACTGCGCGAACAAATCACCCTTGATCTCTACATCGTCCGCAATATCGCGGCGTGGCTGAACACGAACATCGGTCTCATCCGCAGCGACCTCGTCGCACTGATCGACGAACTGGGACGTCGGGTGTTCGAAGAGATGGATTACATCAATGAAGCGGATAACGCCGAAAAGTTCCGGGATCTGCACCGCCATAACCCCCGCATTGCGGTTCCGGCGATCTACCGCGAGATCACCAGTCGACGGGTGCTCACCATGGAGTGGATCGACGGGGTCAAACTCACCAACCTCGACGCCGTCCGAGACCTCGGCATCGATCCTGACGACATGGTGGAGGTGGGGGTGAACTGCAGCCTCCAACAGCTGCTGGAACATGGTTTTTTCCACGCTGATCCGCACCCGGGAAATCTTCTGGCTCTAAAGGATGGCCGGTTGTGTTATCTGGACTTCGGGATGATGAGCGAAGTCAGTCGCGACTCCCGAACAGGACTGATTCAAGCGGTGGTTCATCTGGTGAACCGTAATTTCGGCAAGCTGTCCAAGGACTTCGTCACGCTTGGGTTCCTCGCCGAGGACGTGAACCTGGAACCGATTGTTCCAGCCTTCGAAAAAGTGTTCAGCCAGGCCCTTCAAGCCGGGGTGAATCGGATGGATTTCAAAGCTGTCACCGACGACATGTCAGGTGTGATGTACAAATTTCCTTTCCGTGTCCCTCCCTATTACGCCCTGATCATTCGTTCTCTCGTGACGCTGGAAGGCATCGCTCTGAGTGTGGATCCAGAGTTCAAAATCCTCGGCGCGGCCTACCCCTACTTCGCCAGGCGGTTGATGGAAGATCCCGACCCTCAATTGCGACAGAGCCTGAAAGAGATGCTCTTCGACGGCGATGCCTTCCGTTGGACACGGCTGGAAAACCTGGTCTCCAGCGCCGCAAGTCAGGCGCAGCTCGACCTCGACACCCTGCTGGACCAACTCCTGGATTTTCTGTTCTCGGCACGGAACGGTTTGCTTCGCGATCAATTGGTGGATACCGCCGTCACCCGACTGGACGCGATCGGCTGGTCCACGGTGCAGCGCCTCAGCCAGCGCCTGCCACTGCCCCGCCGCTTGCAACCCAAAGCCTTCGGAACCAACGCACGCTCCTCCTCCGATCCATTGCTGGAACTGGAACCGATTCGCCAACTGATTCAGGTGCTGCAATCCCTGCCTGGCTTCACGCCGGATCTGCTGCTGAAACGCTTGCCACGGGTGCTGAACGAACCGGATGCCCGCCGAATGGGACTGCAGGTGGCCCAAGGATTGGCCGAACGGGGAGTTGTCCGATTGGTTCGGGTGGCTGCTGGAGTTCCCGCCTAGGTTCCCACCATTGCGAAATTCTGTGCTCGTGAGCTCTGGTGATCGTCGACGCCGGTGTCTAGTGGCCATCACGGCGATGGGACTCAGCTTTGGGGCCCTGGGAACACCCGCGCTTGCTGCGGACAATGTCGCCCTGGTGAGTGGGGCATTTCGCCGTTCGATCCCGGTCAAAGACATTGAGCATCTGGCAACGACCGGTGAACCGGTGGGGCTGCTCAAAAACCTGCTGGAGATCTCAGGACAAAATCCAGAGGATGTCTCTGAGCTTTTAAACAAGGAAATCAGCCTTCCTTTAGTGCTCACCAGCCGCCTGATCAACACCCGGATCGGCGAAGCGATCATCCGGCGAGTGGCACGGATTCTGTATCCAATCAGCACCGACGCCCCCTCGGTCAGCGTGCCGGCGATCCGTGCTGCCGTGATCAATGGACTCCATGACAACGACGGATCACTGACGGCCATCGGTTTCCTGAAGGCCTATCCCAACTCCACCCTGGCGATCAACATTCCGGCACTGACCGCTGTGATCGAAAAAGCAGAATCCATCGCAGGCTTGGTGAACTTCTTCTCCGACTCTCCACTGGATGGATTAAAGGAAAGCCAACCCTGACGCCTAGATTCCGGCTCATCACGCCATCCAGCTGGTGACCCTGCTTCAGAACCTCCGTCGGCGCTTTGCTCCCAGTCCTGTCATGCAGGACTGGCCAGGCCTGATTGAGGCCTATAGGACGTGGCTCCCCGTCACCAGCAAAACCCCGGTCATCACGCTGCGAGAAGGAGCGACACCCCTCATCCCCGTGCCATCCGTCGCAGAACGCATCGGCAAGGGCGTGAAGGTGTACGTGAAATACGACGGTCTGAATCCCACCGGCTCCTTCAAGGACCGAGGCATGACCATGGCGATCAGCAAGGCCAAGGAAGACGGTTGTGAAGCGGTGATTTGTGCCAGCACAGGCAACACCAGTGCTGCGGCCGCGGCCTACGCCCGCCGGGGCGGCATGCGGGCCTTCGTTCTGATTCCGGACGGCTACGTCGCCCAAGGAAAACTGGCTCAGGCCTTGGTCTATGGCGCTGAAGTCCTCGCCATTCGCGGGAACTTCGACCGTGCCCTCGACATCGTCCGAGAAGCAGCGGATCAATATCCGGTGACGTTGGTGAATTCGGTGAACCCCTACCGCTTGCAGGGTCAGAAGACCGCTGCATTCGAAATCATCGATGCCCTGGGTGAAGCCCCGGACTGGCTGTGTATTCCCATGGGCAACGCCGGCAACATCACCGCGTACTGGATGGGATTCCAGGAATATCAAAACGCGGGCCGCTGCCGCACACTGCCTCGAATGATGGGATTCCAAGCCAGTGGATCAGCACCTCTGGTCAACGACACCACCGTCAGCGATCCGGAGACGATCGCCACCGCGATTCGAATCGGCAACCCGGTGAACCGCGCCAAAGCAGTCGCAGCACGGGCCGCCAGCAAAGGAGCCTTCCTCGATGTCACAGATGCCGAAATTATCGAGGCGTACAAACTGCTCGGCGGCCAAGAAGGAATCTTCTGTGAACCGGCGAGTGCCGCGTCGGTTGCCGGCCTGATCAAGCGCAAGGACGAGGTGCCTGCCGGAGCAACGGTGGTGTGTGTCCTCACGGGCAACGGCCTCAAAGATCCCGATTGCGCCATCAACAACAACGATGCCGCCTTCCATACCGACTTGAACCCGGATCTGGCCACCGTCGCCAACGTGATGGGCTTCTAGACACCCCGCCGAGACCAAAACCCGCAGGACCCGCCGCCCCCGCAAGGGGGCTTTTTGATGGCAAGACCCCCACAAACGGTCCAATCAACCCAAAAAGTGTCTGCGGACAACCCCCTGAAACACCCCCCACAACCTGGGGAGAACCGCCGGCAATGCGGCCCTTGATCTCCGACCCCGTTCTCCCCATCCTGGGAAAAGTGGAAAGCAACTGTTTTCCTCACAACGTGGAAAGCACTTTCCTCAGCCCCGTTGATCGAAAACAGCGCTCAGGCGAAGGGGTCTGGGGTGTTTTCCACCGTTTCCACAGAGCCTTCTACGACTGTTGTTTGTTCTTTTTTTTAGTTCTTTAGAACAGAACAGCCGAAAGCAGATCCGAACAAAAGCACCGTTGCGCTTGCCCTGAGCCTGTGAAACGGTGGGTTGCCGTTATCCCTTCAGGCCTCAGCGCGATGAAAGTGGTCTGCTCTCAGTCCGAGCTGAATGGAGCTCTCCAGCTCGTGAGTCGTGCTGTGGCAACCCGGCCAACACATCCGGTGTTAGCCAATGTTTTGCTGACCGCTGATGCCGGCAGCGGACGCTTGAGCCTGACTGGATTTGATCTCAACCTCGGCATCCAAACGTCGCTGCCCGCCAATGTGGAAAGCAGTGGTGCCATCACCCTGCCAGCGCGTCTGCTTGGCGAGATCGTCTCGCGACTCTCCAGTGATTCCCCACTCACCCTTGCGACCGCCGATGGCGGTGAGCAAGTGCAACTCACCAGCCTGAGCGGCAATTACCAGATGCGGGGCATGCCCGCTGACGACTACCCCGATCTGCCGATGGTGGAAAGCGGTACGACCTTGAAACTTCAAGCCACGGCTCTGGTCCAAGCTTTAAAAGGCACTCTGTTTGCCAGTAGTAACGATGAAGCCAAGCAGTTGCTGACCGGCGTTCATCTCAGCTTCCGCAACAGAACCGTCGAAGCCGCGGCAACCGATGGACACCGTTTGGCGGTGCTGGAAGTCGAAGACGCCCTTCAAGACGAACCGCTTTCCACAGCCGTGGGGGATTCAAGCGATGGTGCTGCCGGTTTCGCCGTCACGCTCCCATCACGCTCCCTCCGGGAAGTGGAACGTTTGGTGGCTGGCTGGCGTTCCGAGGAACCGGTCAGCCTGTTCTGTGATCGCGGCCAGGTGGTGTTTCTCGCCGCCGACCAAATGGTGACGAGTCGCACCCTGGAAGGCACCTACCCCAACTATCGCCAGCTGATTCCCGACGGCTTCACCCGGACGTTCGCGCTCGATCGTCGTGGACTTGTGGCTGCCCTCGAACGCATCGCCGTTCTCGCGGATCAGCACAACAATGTCGTCAAATTCAGCAGCCAGCCCGAAGATGGTCTGGTCCAGCTCACCGCTGATGCCCAGGATGTCGGCAGTGGTTCGGAATCTCTGGCGGCGGTCTTGACCGGGGAAGCCACCGAAATTGCGTTCAACGTGCGTTATTTGCTTGATGGCCTCAAAGCAATGGGTTGCGATCGGGTTGTGCTGCACTGCAATACACCCACCACTCCAGCGATCCTGAAGTCTGAGGACGACACTGAAACGTTCACCTATCTGGTGATGCCCGTGCAGATTCGCTCCTGACCGTGGGTTCCTCCGATCAGCTGTTGCTCAGTGATCTTCTGCAGCACACCGTGCGCTGTGATCTGGGTCTGGATCATGGTCCGGGTGTGATGGCCTGGATGCACCCTCCGGTGCATCGCCTGCTCGGTTGGGTGAGTCGCCCATCGGCGTTGCGCATGACCCGTGAGGTCTGGCGTTTGGATCAGTGCTGTGGTTTCACCGACGATCAGGTGTTTGTCCGCGGCGAACCCGCGGTCACCGACCCGACCACGCTTGATCGCTTGCCGACGTTGCTCAATGCTGAGCTTTTGGATCGCCATGGCGAGCGGCTGGGGGCCGTGGCGGATTTGGTGTTTGACCCGACCTCGGGAGACATTCAGCACTACCTCGTGTCCCGCAGTGACCCCCGGCTTCCGGGGACGTCGCGCTGGCGTCTGACCCCCGATCGCATCGTCGACCAGCAGCCAGGGGTGGTCTCCACCGGACTGGACGGTCTCGATGATCTGCCCTTGTCCCGCTCCAGTGTCCGTCAGGATCTTTTGCAACGCACCCAGCGTTGGCGGGATCAGCTCCGGGACATCGGTGATCGTGCTGGTGATCGCTTGGAGGGTTGGTTGGATGAACCCCCCTGGGATGAGCCCAGTGAACCCAGCTGGCAAGACTCCGCTGAGCCCCCGCCCCAACGTCGTCCCCCAGCGCCGTCCTCGGATCAGGTGGATCCTTTGGATGATTGGGATGATCAACTCTGGGACGAGCAGCAACAGCGTCGTTCCAGATCGCGCGACGAGGATCCCTGGGTCTGAGGAGCGTGCCCTCCGTCGGCAAGACTGGCTACAGGTGCATCACTGGTTGTGGTTTCCTCTGCTGACGCGGTTGGGTATGACGTTGCTTCAGCCCTCAAGCAGGAAGGGCTGAAGCCCAGAGATTGGGATGAGATTTGCCGTCGGTTGGGTCGCGAGCCCAATCGTGCGGAATTGGGGATGTTCGGGGTGATGTGGTCCGAACACTGCTGTTATCGCAACTCCAGACCGCTGTTGAGTGGCTTCCCCACCGAGGGGCCTCGGATCCTGGTGGGCCCTGGTGAAAATGCCGGGGTGGTTGATCTCGGCGACGGCCATCGCCTGGCGTTCAAGATCGAGAGCCATAACCATCCATCGGCTGTTGAACCGTTTCAGGGAGCAGCCACCGGTGTCGGTGGGATTCTTCGCGACATCTTCACGATGGGCGCCCGGCCGATCGCGCTGCTGAATGCCCTGCGTTTCGGGCCGCTGGAGGATCCAACCAATGTTGGCTTGATCGAAGGGGTTGTGGCCGGGATCGCCCATTACGGCAACTGCGTCGGGGTGCCGACGGTGGGTGGTGAAGTGGCCTTTGACCCCTCCTATTCCGGCAATCCCCTGGTCAATGCCATGGCGCTGGGCCTGATGGAAACCGATGAAATCGTCAAATCAGGAGCGATCGGTGTCGGCAATCCGGTGGTGTACGTGGGCAGTACAACCGGCCGTGATGGCATGGGTGGTGCCAGCTTTGCCAGTGCGGAACTCAGCGCGGATTCCCTCGATGATCGCCCCGCGGTTCAGGTCGGTGATCCATTCCTGGAAAAGGGATTGATTGAGGCTTGTCTCGAAGCCTTTGCCAGTGGTGATGTGGTCGCCGCCCAGGACATGGGGGCCGCCGGTCTCACCTGTAGCTGCTCGGAAATGGCCGCCAAGGGTGGGCTCGGGGTTGAGCTGGATCTCGACCGTGTTCCCGCCAGAGAGGCGGGGATGACGGCTTATGAGTTCCTGTTGTCCGAGTCCCAGGAGCGGATGCTGTTCGTGGTCAAATCCGGCCGCGAAGAACCCCTGATGGATCGCTTCCGGCGTTGGGGATTGCAGGCAGCTGTGGTGGGTCGTGTTTTGGAGGAACCGGTGGTGCGGGTGCTGCATCACGGTTCCGTTGCCGCTGAGGTTCCGGCCACGGCTCTCGCCGATGACACGCCGATCGAATGCCATGAACTCTTGAAGGAGCCGCCGGAACACCTGCAGAAACTGTGGACCTGGCAGGAGGATCAACTCACGCCTCTGGCTGATCCGGGCGATGCCCTGTTGCGGTTGCTCGACGATCCCACCATCGCCAGCAAGCGTTGGGTGCACCGTCAGTACGACCAGCAGGTGCTGGCCAACACCGTGGTGTCATCTGGGGCGGCCGATGCCGCTGTTGTGCGTCTGCGTCCGCAGCAGGGAGCGGATGCCATGACCACCGTCACGCGAGGGGTGGCGGCCACGGTCGATTGCCCGAACCGATGGGTGGCGCTTGATCCCGAGCGTGGCTCCATGGCGGCCGTCGCTGAAGCTGCTCGCAACCTCAGCTGTGTGGGTGCGGAACCGCTCGCGATCACCGACAACCTGAATTTTCCCTCACCGGAAACTCCCATCGGGTATTGGCAGTTGGCGATGGCCTGCCGTGGAATTTCGGAGGCTTGCCGGGCTTTGAACACGCCGGTGACCGGAGGGAATGTCTCCCTCTACAACGAAACCCGTCGGGATGATGGGACGCTTCAACCCATTCACCCCACCCCTGTGGTGGGCATGGTTGGCCTTGTCGATGACATCCGCACCGTTGTGGGCCTGGGCTGGCGTCAGCCCGGGGATCAGGTGGTGCTGCTGGGAGTGCCTCCCCAGGAGGACGGTGATGATCGCCTTGGACTGGCTGGGAGTAGTTATCAGCAGCTGGTTCAGGGCGATCTCGCCGGTCGTCCTCCGCGGGTTGACTTGGCCCTTGAGCAGGCGGTGCAGGGGTTGGTCCGACGGGCGATCGCCGATGGTCTGATCGCTTCAGCACACGACAGCAGCGATGGCGGATTGGCCGTGGCCCTTGCGGAATCCAGCATTGCCTCCGGGTTGGGTGTGACCCTGGAGCTCATGGCGTCGACGTCACGGTTGGAGCGTGTGTTGTTCGCCGAAGGAGGGGCTCGGATTGTGGTGTCCGTGAAGGCTGAGCAGGTCGCTGCCTGGCAGGCCTTACTGGCCGAGATGCCGGATGTGCCAGCCACCGATCTTGGTCGGGTCAGTGAGCACGCTCAGCTCCAGATCCGTTGCGGTGACGGACCGGAACTCAAGGTGCCGGTGCCCGCGTTGCAACGGGCCCACACTGAAGCTCTGCCCCGTCGCCTGGCGTGATGCAGAATTCTGAAAGGATTCTGAAGGGACGCCCCATGCTGCAGGTTGAGGCGGAGCGTCCTGATCGGATGGAAGAGGCCTGCGGGGTCTTTGCAGTTCTTGCTGCTGAGCAGTCCGTCGCCAACCTCACCTACTTCGGCTTGTACGCCCTGCAGCATCGCGGTCAGGAATCCGCAGGCATCGCAGTTTTCAATCAGGACAAGGTTCGTCTGCACAAAGACATGGGCCTCGTCAGCCAGGTGTTTGACCAGGATGTGCTGGCGCGGATGCCCGGCAATCTCGCCATTGGCCATAACCGCTATTCGACCACTGGCAGCAGCAAGGTTTGCAATGCCCAGCCGGTGGTGTTGATGACCCGTCTCGGTGCCTTCGCCCTCGCCCATAACGGCAACCTGGTCAATGCGCCTGATTTGAGAAAGGCCGTGGACAATGGCCAGGTGGAATTCACTTCCACCACCGATTCCGAACTCATCGCCTTTGCCATTCAGCAGGCCGTGAATGGCGGCTTGGATTGGAAGGCCGGGATTGAAGCCGCTCTGCATCTGTGCAAAGGGGCCTTCAGCCTTGTGATCGGCACCCCTGAAGGTCTGTTTGCGATCCGTGATGGACACGGAATTCGCCCCCTTGTGTTTGGCTTTCTGGGTGATCAGGCCGCGGGCCAATGGGTGGTCAGCAGTGAAACCTGCGGCCTCGAGATCATTGGGGCGGAGTACGTCGATGACGTTCAGCCCGGAGAATTGGTGCAGTTCAAGCTGGGTTCCGCTGATCTGCTGCGGGAACGTTGGAGCGAAGAGCCGAATCGACTCTGCGTTTTCGAAATGATCTATTTCGCGCGCCCCGACAGCCGCTTCTTCGGTGAATCGTTGTACAGCTACCGCCAGCGCATCGGCCGCACCTTGGCCCGTGAATCGGGTGTCGATGCCGATTTGGTGATCGGTGTTCCTGATTCCGGCATTCCAGCGGCGATCGGGTTCTCACAGGAAAGCGGGATCCCCTACGCCGATGGTTTGATCAAGAATCGCTATGTGGGGCGCACCTTCATTCAACCCACCCAGGCGATGCGGGAGGCTGGCATTCGCGTCAAGCTCAATCCCCTGCCGGATGTTCTCTCCGGCAAGCGGGTGATCGTGATCGACGATTCGATTGTGCGGGGAACGACCAGTCGCAAGCTTGTGGTCGCCTTGCGCGATGCCGGTGCCACGGAGGTGCACATGCGGATCAGTTCCCCTCCGGTCACCCATCCCTGCTTCTACGGCATCGACACCGATACACAGGATCAGTTGATCGCGGCCCGACTGACCTTGGAGGAAATCAAAGAGCACCTCAAGGTGGATTCCCTCGCTTATCTGAGTAAGGAAGGCATGGTGGAAGCGGCGAAAGCCGAATCCGGTCATTTCTGCAGCGCCTGCTTCGACGGTCAGTACCCGATTCCGATGGATCGCGATGTGATGGCCAGCAAGTTGATGCTCGAACCTGCCGGCATTGCCGGCAGCTGATCGGATCCGTTCTGCTCAGTCCTTGATCAGTGGGACGATTCGTTCCACGTGTTCGTCCTGACGAAGCTGCAGGTTGGTGGCAAATCCTTGCGCGAGTTCGTTGAGTTCCAGGTCTGCCGGGATGAAACGGGCATGACGCTTGGTACTCGTGGCCACGCCCACCAGGCCATCACCGGGAGCGATCGCTTGGATCCGGTCAGCATCGTCGTCCAGTTTGATCAGGATTCGACCGAGATCTCCCCGCCAGCACGGTTGCAAGGCGCCGAGATCAACGCGGCTCATCCGTCCGCCCCGGCTCACGATGACAACACTGTCGGGGTCATTGGATGCCTTGTTCGGTCGATCGAGACTGATGCCACCGGCAATCGCTTCTCCCGGCAGCAGGCGCAGGGTCATGGGTCCCTGTGCGAGCCGCCCCATTAGTGGCAGGCAGCTTTCATTCACCGGTAAACGCAGGGCACGGCCGATGTCGGTGACCAGCAGAAGATCGGATTGATCGCGACAGATCATGGCGGCTTGGAGCTGGACACCCTCCTTCAGCTTCACCACACTGGTGGCCCGTCCCGACAGGTCGAACACTTCGCTCAGGGGCAGTCGTTTGAAGCGTCCATCGCTGCTGAGCAGTCCAAGGCTCAGGGTCGGATCGTCATGGGCGGGTAGACATTCGATGCCGATGATTGGGTCTTGATCGAGCGCCGTGGGTAGGAATCGCTCGAGAGATCCTGGCTGTTGTCCGGCAAATTCCCAGCGGATCATTGCGACGCGACCGGCCGCAGAGATCGCCAGTAGGCGTGGGGGCGGTTCGATCGGCAGGATCAGTCGCGCTGGACTGGGATCATCCCCAAGTTGGGACGCCTCATGCAGATGCATGCGTCCGAGCACCTGCGGGCTCACCACTTTGACCTGACCATCTGCCTGAATCAGGAGCCGTGCATCGCCGGGTAAGGCCGACAGGGCTTGTTGGCGCAGCAGTTCGGTGTTGGGGCGTTGGCTGGCGGCACGCTCCGCCATCAGCATGTCCCCCCCTTCGATCAAGCGGGTGCGCCTTGGTGTCGAGAAGCGTTTCTTGAGTGTCTTGAGCTCGCTGACGAGAGCATCAAGAAGCTGATCACGGTTTTGCAGCAGAAGCGTCAGACGTTCCCGTTCCGCACGAAGTTCGTCGAGTTCCTTGCGCAGGCTTTCTTGCTCCAGCCCCGTGAGACGTCGCAATGGCATGGCCAGAACCGCATCGGCCTGGCGTTCACTGAGCTCCAGGCGCACCATCAGGCTGGCGCGGGCAGAACTTGCATCGGCAGCCTCTTGGATCATGGCGATCACCGCCTGAAGGTTGTTCAGGGCGGTGATCAGTCCGTCCACAACCTCCAGCCGATCTTCCGTCTTCCGCAGGGCATGGCTGGTGCGCCGGATCAGTGTGAGTTCCCGGTAATCCAGGAAGGTCTGCAGCAATTGGCGCAGGGAGAGCTGTTGAGGTTGTCCATCGACCAGAGCCAGGAGGATGGCGCCGAAGTTGCTCTGTAGAGCGGTGCGGCGCTGCAGTTCCTTCAAAACTTTGTCGGGATCTGAATCCCGCCGCAGTTCCACCACGACGCGCATGCCTTCACGGTCGGATTCATCCCGAATGTCGGCGATGCCACCGATTTTTCCGTCGTTCACCAGATCGGCGAGTTTTTCGATCCAGCCGGCTTTGCTGAGTTGATAAGGCAACTCCGTGACGACGACCGCATTGCGTTTATGCCGTCCCTTGCCGAGTTGCACTTCCTCGGTGTGGGCGACGCCACGCATGGGAATGCTGCCACGCCCCTGAAGGTAGGTTTCACGCAATCCACTGCCCAGCAGGACTTCTCCGCCGGTCGGGAAGTCTGGTCCTGGGATCAGCTCCAGCAGCTTGTCGTCGCTCAGGTCAGGCTTGCGAACCAGCGCGATCAGACCATCAACAACTTCACCGAGGTTGTGCGGTGGAATGCTCGTTGCCATGCCGACGGCGATGCCTGAGCAGCCATTCAGCAGAAGGAATGGAAGCTGAGCTGGAAGAACGGTCGGCTCCTGCTGGGACCCATCGAAGTTCGGTGCGAAGTCGACGGTGTCGTCACCGATCTCCTCCAGCAGAGCCTGATGGGCGATCGGGGCTAGACGCGTTTCCGTGTACCGCATGGCAGCGGGCGGATCGTCGTCCACAGAGCCGAAATTGCCATGACCATCCAGCAGTGGATTGCGGCTGGCGAAGGTCTGTACCAATCGCACCAAGGCGTCATAAACCGCCTGATCACCGTGTGGGTGGTACTTACCCAGGACATCACCAACGACCCTGGCGCATTTGCGATAAGGGCGATCCGGGGTCAGGCCCAGTTCCTGCATCGCGTAAAGGATGCGCCGTTGCACGGGCTTCAAGCCATCACGTGCATCCGGTAATGCCCGACCCACGATCACGCTCATTGCGTATTCGAGGTAGGAGCGCTGCATCTCTTGATGCAGGGCGATCGGTTGAACGCGCTCCTCAGCCATCCTGTCCGCGGGTTCCAAGGCGGAAGGCGCTCAGCCTACAGACTTCTAATTGGATTTCTTCCACGTGGCGTTGGCCTGGGCGCGCTCAACAGTGTCACGCAATTCCGAACGCATCAGCAAGTCGGCCGTCGCTTGACGAATCTGCGGGCCCCACAACTGCTCCACTTGATGGAGGGGCAGCACGTAATTGGGGTTACCGGCCAGGGCGTCCTTGGCGAGGGTCAGCGCTTCCTGTTCCGCTCCGCCCCGGCGATGCAGAGCGGCCGCTAGCGCCAGCATTGGCTCAGGGTTGTTGTCGATGGTCAGAACGCGGCGCCAGCGCACGATCGCTTCATCCCGTTGGCCCATTTCGTAAAGAACGAGGGCCTGGTTGTTGAGGGCTTCCCAGAAGCTCGGTTTCAGGCCGGTGGCCTGTTCAAAGGCTTCGAGCGCCGAGGGCAGGTTGCGTTGCAGAATTCGGGCATTGCCGAGATCGAAGTAGGCAGCAGCATTTTTGGGGTCCAGTTGCAGGCCGCGTCGCAGCAGGCTGACCGCTTCATCGGGGCGTTCCGAGCGCAGGGCGATCGCTGCTTCGGCAAACCAAAGCCCGGCTTTGTCTGGGTTGAGGGCTTTGGCCCGGGCCAGGGACCGGCTGGCTTCGGTGAGTTGATTGCTGCGCAGTTGCGCTTCCGCCAGTACCGACCAGAGACGTTCATCGTCAGGTTGCAGTCGGACCGCCAAAGCGGCGAGCTGTGCGGCTTCGCGGGGTTGGCCCAATTGCAGCAGTTGCGCTGCGGTGCGTCCGATGCCGATCGATGACCCTCGCCGTTCCTCGGGAGTCGGCAGGTAGACGTAAGGGACCAAAGCCTGGGCTGGAGTGGTCCAGGCCAGGGCTCCCGCAGCAAGAACGGTGGCCACGATGCGGCGGCGAGCCATGGGTCACGAGCAGTTTTTAAAGGCTAGTGGGCGAATCCGGTGTCGCTGCTTCAGCGTTCCGTCGCCACATCCAGGGTTTGATCCGTCGCAAAGCAGAGCCACGTAGGCGTTCATCCCAGCTGGCGTCATCCCAGTTCAGGAGATCGCTCTTGCGCAGATTCAGCAACCAGGGCCTTGGTTGAAGATCCGGATCGTCGCTGCTCGGCAGGTTGCGGTGGTTCCAGGGGCAGACCTCCTGGCAGATGTCACAGCCAGCGACCCATGGGCCCAGAGCAGTCGCAATCTCCGGTGGTAGAGACGGTTCACGGTTTTCAATCGTGTGATACGCCAGGCAGCGATTGGCATCCACCACAAAGGGTTCTCGGATCGCATCCGTTGGGCAGGCGTCCATGCAGGCCTGACAGCGACCACACAGGCTGCGGGCGGGTTCATCCGCCTCAAGGGCTTCGGTGGTCAGCAGGTGGCCGAGCACCATCCATGACCCTTGTTCGGCATGGATCACGTTGCTGTGTTTGCCGATCCAGCCCAGTCCGGCCTCTTCGGCCCAGGCTTTATCCAGCAGTGGTGCTGCGTCAACGCACACACGCCAGCGACAGTCCGGCCGTTGCTCGCTCAGCCAGCGGCCGACGCGCTTCAACCGTTGCTCCACCACCCGGTGGTAGTCCCGGCCCCAGCCGTAGCGGGCGACCTTGAGGCTTCCTGGTTGTTGGTTGGTTCCAACGTGGTAGTTCAGTCCCACCGCGAGGAGGCTTTGCACCCCGTCCAGCAGTTGCGAGGCATCCCGCCGCCGCGGTGCGGCCATCCATCCCATTCCCGCCTGATGGTTTTGCTCCAGCCAACGTTCCAGGGCCGCAGTCCGCAGCTGCAACCGATGGCTTCCCGGGAGTCTGGCCAGGCCTACGGGGCTGAACCCTTCATCACGGGCACGCTGTTTGAGTGCCTGAGTCAGATCCCACCGGAGCTGCTGGGTGGATGCAGACATCGCCCCTAGGATTTCAGTTCAATTTCATCTTCACGTGAGCTCATCCGAGATCGGAAGCGCCTCCGTCGGTCGCTTGTCTCCATTGCTCCGCTGGCTCGGCTTGACGATGGTCGTCGTGCTGGGTTTGCAGCTTGCTGCCTTGCTCACCGGCCTCGATTGGTCGGATCCCAGCATCAAAGTCCAGGCAATGGGTGCGGTTGTCACCCTGGCTCCTTTGGGTTTTCTCGGGCTCCTTGTGGCCTTGATCGGGTCCCGTCTTGATCATCCACGCCGGACTCAGACCCCCTTGCGCTGGGTGATTTGCCTGATTTCGACCCTGTTGGCCTTGGGGATGATTGCTGCGGTGTACCTGTCGCTGGCCAAGCCTGCTGAGGACAGTCCAAAGCTCCAGAACCTCACCCAGGGTCGCCAGGCCATTGCCGAAGCCCAGCGCTTCCGTGAGGACCAGGATCAGGTCAAAGCTCTGGGTGAGCAGTTAGCCCAGGCCGGTCAGTTGGCCACCGATGCCACCGATGAGGACAAACAGCGTGCTGCAGAGCAGATGGTTGATTCTCAGATCACTCAGATGCAGGAGCAGCTCGAGAAGGCGGAACAGCAGCAGAGCCGTGAATCCCGTCAACGATTGGTCGGAGTCACCGGCAGTGCCGTGGTGCTCGCGATCGCATTTGTGCTGCTGGCTCTGACCGCCGTGCTCTGACCTCTGGTTAGGTTGGATCAACCTCTCTGACTACGGACCCTTCCTTCCTTGGTCCAGTCCAATCCCAGGCCAGATCTGCCGCTGACAGCTCGGCTTCAGCAGGATCTCAAAAACGATCTGATTGCAGGGTTGCTGGTGGTGATTCCACTAGCAACCACAATTTGGTTGTCGACGATCGTCAGTCGTTTCGTGCTGGCGTTTTTGACGTCCATCCCGAAGCAGTTCAATCCCTTCATCACCCTTAACCCCCTGCTCCAGGATCTGATCAACCTGGCGTTGGGTCTCACTGTTCCGTTGCTCGGGATTCTCCTGATCGGCCTGATGGCCAGGAACATCGTTGGCCGTTGGCTGCTCGAATTCGGCGAAGGCACGCTCACGCGTATTCCCTTGGCTGGATCGGTCTACAAGACCCTGAAACAGCTTCTGGAAACGGTTCTCAGGGACAATTCCACCCGTTTCCGTCGCGTTGTGCTCGTGGAATATCCCCGTGAGGGACTGTTCAGCGTTGGTTTTGTCACCGGTGAAGTTGGTCCGTCGTTGCAGTCCGATCTCGACCAGCCCCTGTTGAGTGTCTTTATCCCCACGGCACCCAATCCCACGACCGGTTGGTACACCCTTGTTCCTGAAGGTTCCGTCCGGGAGCTCAACATTTCTGTTGAAGAGGCCTTCCGCACCATCATTTCCGCGGGAATCGTGAATCCTGATGAGCGTGAAGCTCCAGTGAATCGCAGCTTTTCGAGCCTGATCGCTCAGCTTCGTTCGTCCGCTACACCGTCCTCCTGACCGCCATGCAGTCCAGATCCCTCTCTCGCGAGCTGGCTTTGTTAGTCCTGGGCCAGGTGTCTGAACAGAACCAACCCAAGCTGGAAAAGCTCGCCATGGATGGCTTGCTTCAGAAAGCTCTCGACAGCTTGATGTTCCATTGGCGGGAAGCCTTGGATGCCAGTGCGTCCGAACTGGATCAAGCGCAGCAGAACCTGCTCGACAGTGAGCTTCAAGAAAGCGATCGTGCCAACCACGACAAGGTGAGAACACATCTCCGCAGTGCCTTGACCGGAGCGGAGCAGGTGCTGAACGGTCTGTCAGCCAGCTTGGAGCTGCCTCGTTTGCTGATGCTCAGTGATCAGGAACAGATTCGCCTGGATGCCATGCGTCGGGTGTCTCTGGTGCTCGAGGCCAGAGATCAGATTGATCGTCGGCTTGATGGAGTGATGGAAAATTGGCGCCTCAGCCGATTGCCCCGGATTGATCGGGACATCCTTCGCTTAGCGGTGGTGGATCTGACCGATCTGAAAACACCTGCTGCCGTTGCATTCAACGAAGCTGTTGAGCTGGCAAATCGCTACAGCGACGAACAGGGTCGGCGCATGATCAATGGAGTCCTGCGACGCTTCCATGATTCGGCATCCACTGCGTCGGCCTGATGGTGTTCAACTGGTTTCAACGCAACGGCGAATCGGATCAAAGTTCCGAAGCAACGCCGGCCGTTCAGCCCGAACCGGACAGTCCCCAGGCTGTGGAGGAACCGGCTGCGCCTGAAACCACACCCGACGCAACAACGGTTGCAGCCGAACCTGTCGTAGCCGAGCCTGCGGCACCGGAACCGGCTCCGCAGCCCACCACCAAAGAAGATGAAGCCCTGGCCTGGGCGAAGGCGGCCTATGCCCGCCTGAAAGCACAGCAGGAGGCTGTTGCTGTTGCGGCTGAACCCGAGCCGACCGCAGCTGTGGACACTCAACCTGAGCCCCAGCCCGAGCCGGAACCAGCACCATCTCCTGAGCCTGAGCCTGAGCCTGAGCCTGAGCCTGAGCCTGAGCCTGAGCAGCCCCAGGCACTCTCATTTTTGGAGCAGGCCGCGGCCCAGCGTGAGCAACGCCAGAGGGACTTAGACGCCCGTGCTGTTCCAGTCGAGCCCACGTCGGCACCGATTGCCCCTGCGGTTCCAGCGGCTCCTTCATCCACAGCCTCTTCCGCAGCTCCGGTGCAGCCTGTTGCCGATGCGGCAGAGCCTCAACTTGGATCCTTTGATGACGACTTCACCTGGTCGGCGGAGGTGCTTGCGGCTCAAGGGCGCAAGGCGGATGAGGTTTCCCTCGAAGAGATCGACTGGCTCGGGCGTCTGCGACGGGGGCTTGAAAAAACCCGCCAGGGATTTGTTGCGGGCCTCCTGGAGAACCTTGGGGATGACCCTTTAACGCCAGAGGTTCTTGACGATCTGGAGACCTTGCTCCTGCGTGCCGATGCAGGCGTGACCGCCACGGATCAAGTCTTGGATGCCCTGCGTGAGCGGATGAATCAGGAGGTGGTCGATCCCGCCGAAGGGATTCGTTTCCTCAAGGAGCAGTTGCGAGGTCTGCTGGAGGCACCGATCAGCGCATCAGGGGTCGAGTTGTTGGGTCCCCAGCGCGGTCGCCTCAACATTTGGTTGATGGTGGGAGTCAACGGCGTTGGCAAGACCACCACATTGGGCAAGTTGGCCAACCTGGCCGTTCGCAGCGGTTATTCCGCATTGATCGCGGCCGCCGACACGTTCCGTGCTGCGGCGGTTCAACAGGTGGAAGTGTGGGGCGAGCGCAGTGCCGTGGATGTGATTTCAAATCCCACCAGCAACGCTGACCCCGCTGCGGTTGTGTTCGATGCGGTTGGCGCTGCTCGATCCCGCGGCAGCGACCTACTGCTAGTGGATACAGCCGGTCGACTACAAACCAAGCACAATCTGATGGAGGAACTCCAGAAGGTTCGCAAGATCATTGATCGCCTCGCGCCGGAGGCCCATGTCGAGTCGCTGCTTGTCCTGGATGCCAGTCAGGGCCAGAACGGTTTGCGGCAGGCCATGGCCTTTGCCGACGCTGCCCAGCTCACCGGTGTCGTCATTACCAAGCTCGACGGAACCGCTCGAGGCGGGGTCGCCCTAGCCGTCGCCTCGGAAGCGGGCCTGCCGATTCGGTTCATCGGTGCCGGTGAAGGGATTCGCGATCTTCGACCGTTCAACAGTTTTGAATTTGTGGAGGCTTTGCTGGCCGGACGCTGACGGGGTTGCTACTTTGCGGCTCATCGAGGGGCTGAGCCGTGAGCAGCAAGCCGCCCCGGCAGCACCATTCACCGTCGGCTCGAGGCGCCAGTTCTCCAGCGCAGACAACCAATCTGCGGCAGTTATTTGAAAGCCTGACCGGCGAGCAGAGACGGAATCAGGATCTGCTGGCGTCCCTGTCGTTTGCACAGCGCAGTTTCACCAACCTCACGCGTTTTCTTGAGTTGGTGCCTGTGGTTGCGTCGCGGTTGCTGATGACCGATGGGGCCCTGTTGGTGCCCTTCCAGGCGGACGGGCGGATCTGGCGTGAACAGATCCATTTGGTGTCTGAACAGATGCCGAAGCAGCAGGAGTTGTTGCGTCGGCTCGGCTCTCTGGATGCTGGTCATCTGGCCGGTTTCGGTAGTGATGACACTCAGATCCTCTCCCTGGATCGTCTTGTTCAGCGCTTCATTCCCAAGGCGGGTCTGTTCGCGACTTCGATCGTGGCCCGCGGTCGTTCCAGAGGGCGTTTGTACGTCTTTGATCGTTCTGGGCCGTTGGTTTGGTCCGAGGTGCATCGCCGTCACGCCCAGATGGTTGCTGATCTCACCGGTGTGGCGATTGAAAACGATCAGTTGCTGCAGGAGGCTCGTCGTCACGAACGGGTGGATCGCCAGCTGAGCATCGGAGCTGAGATTCAGGCTCAATTGCTCCCGGATCACTGTCCGGTCATTGAGGGGGTGGACCTGGCGGCGCGTTGTCGTCCGGCGTTTCAGGTCGGAGGTGATTACTACGACTTCATCCCAACGCGGCCTGAGCTCATGGGGCGACGACGGGAACGGGGTCGTTGGGCTCTCGTGATGGGTGATGTGATGGGCAAAGGCGTTCCAGCGGGTCTGTTGATGACCATGCTTCGCGGCATGCTTCGTGCTGAGGTGCTGAGTGGTCTGCCACCGGATCGCATCCTTCACGATCTCAATCAACTCGCCCAGGAGGATCTCGCCCAGTCCCATCGGTTCGTGACGCTGTTCTATTCGGATTTCGATCCGCGAACGCGCCGGTTGCGCTACGCCAATGCTGCCCACAACCCTCCTTTGCTTTGGCGCTCGGAGCGTCGCAGCATCACCCGTCTCGATGCGGCGGGATTGTTGATCGGTTTGCAGCCGGAGGCGGACTACGGCCTCGGTGAGGTGCGTCTCGAGTCCGGTGATGTGCTGCTTTATTACACCGATGGAGTCACCGAAGCCCCTGGCATCACCGGCGATCGCTTTGATGAAGAGCGCTTGATCAGCGCGTTGGAGCGTGCCTGCAGGAGTGGTCGCAGTGCCCAGGACATTCTTGATGCTCTGTTCGACCGGCTCGATCGCTTCGTGGGTGTTGATCGTCAGTTGGAAGACGATGCCTCAATGGTGGTGCTGAAAGTTCCGGAAGCGGTGAATCTGCCGAGTGTTGCTCTGGTCGATCGGCGACCACTGGCCTGACAAGCTGAGGGCACCGATGGATCGTGTGATGGCTGGTGGTGTGACCGGTGGTTCGGCTGGCACCTGGAGTGATCGCTTCGAGCAGGGTCTCCATCCGTTCATCGAAGCGTTCAATGCTTCGATTCGGTTTGATCTCACCCTGCTGCAGGAGGACCTGGACGGTTCGATCGCCCATGCGCGCATGTTGGCCTCCACGGGTGTCATCAGCTCGGATGAGGCCGATCAACTCGTCCAAGGCTTGGAGACTGTGCGCCGTGAGGCTGCCGAGGGGACGTTTCAGCCTGGTCTGGCCGATGAAGATGTTCACTTCGCGGTTGAACGCCGTCTGATTGCGTTGTTGGGGCCGGTCGGCAAAAAGCTGCACACCGGGCGTAGCCGCAATGATCAGGTGGGCACAGACCTGCGCTTGTGGTTGCGCCGTCGTCTCGATGAGCTGGATGGTGATCTGCAGCGCTTGCAGCGTGCGCTGTTCCAGCAGGCTGACCAGCACCGCAGCACATTGATCCCGGGTTACACGCACCTGCAGCGTGCCCAACCGCTTTGCCTGGCTCACCATTTGCTGGCCTACATGGAGATGCTGGAGCGGGATCGTCAGCGTCTACGCGACGTCCGTGGGCGGGTGAACATTTGCCCGTTGGGTGCTGCGGCCCTCGCCGGGACGCCGGTCCCGATTGATCGTCGCCGGACCGCCTCGGATCTTGGTTTCGAGACGATTTATTCGAACAGTTTGGATGCCGTCAGTGATCGTGATTTCTGCGTTGAATTCACGGCAGCGGCCTCATTGGTGATGGCACATCTCAGTCGTCTGTCTGAGGAGGTCATTGCCTGGGCGTCGGAAGAATTTGCTTTTGTCCGCCTTACGGACCGCTGTGCGACCGGCAGCAGCCTGATGCCACAGAAGAAAAACCCTGATGTGCCCGAGTTGGTTCGCGGCAAAACCGGCCGTGTGTTCGGTCATCTCCAGGGCTTGTTGACGATGATCAAGGGCCTTCCGCTCGCCTACAACAAGGATTTTCAGGAGGACAAGGAAGCCCTCTTCGATGCCTTCCGCACCACCCGGGATTGCACCGAAGCCATGGCGATTTTGTTTGAGGAGGGTCTGAGTTTTCGTCCGGAGCGTTTGGAACAAGCCGTCGCGACCGACTTCTCCAACGCCACCGATGTGGCCGATTACCTCGTTGCCCGTGGTGTGCCTTTTCGCGAGGCTTATCAGTTGGTTGGCGCCGTTGTGCGCCGCTGTCTCGACGAGAACTGTCTGTTGAGGGATCTCAGCTTGGAGGCCTGGAAGGAGTTGCATCCCGCTTTTGAAGCTGATCTGCATGAGGCCCTGGCCCCTCGGGCTGTGGTGGCGGCCCGTCGTTCCGAAGGGGGGACGGCCTTCGAGCGGGTGGACGAGCAGCTGGCGCTCTGGGCACAGCGATTGCAAGGTTCATAACAGCTTGGATGACCCGTTTGCTCCGGCGGGTCTACCCTGAAGATGCCAGAGGTACGCCGCTTCTTTCCGGAGTCATGGCCCCATGGCGATGTTCCAGGTCCCATTCTTCGTACCCGGTCCACGCGAAACGTGAGCATTTTTGTTGGCAACCTTCCCTTCCGCGCTGAGCAGGAGGATGTGATTGAGCTGTTTGCCCAGTTTGGTGAAGTCACCAACTGTGCCCTTCCCCTCGAGCGTGATACCGGACGCAAACGCGGTTTCGCCTTCATCGAAATGGCCGATGAGTCCCTTGAGGACGCAGCCATCGAAGGCCTTCAGGGCGCCGAACTGATGGGACGTCCGCTCCGGATCAACAAAGCTGAACCCCGTGGGAGTGCACCCCGTGGTGGTGGTGGCGGCTACGGCGGCGGCGGTGGCGGTGGTTATCGCGGCGGCGGTGATGGTGGCGGCTACGGCGGTGGTGGCGGTGATCGTCCATCCGGCGCCCGTGGTTGGGAGGATCGCAGCTATGGCGCTGGTTCTCGCGATGCGGGTAGCGACAGCGGCAGCTATGACGACGGCCGCAGCCGTCGCCGTCGTTCCTCCGGTGGCGGTGAGGGTGGCGGCAGCGATTATTCCGGCTACGGCGGTGCTGAGGGCTGATCCCTGTTGTGGAATTAGAGGCCGGCGTCCTGTAACTGGATACCGGCTTCTTGCAGCACCTTGAGGTCTGCACCCCGCCGTTGGGCCTGCAGGCCGAGGTTGCGTCGCCAGTGCCGCGCTCCTCGGACTCCTTCCACCAGTTGAACCAGATGACGGCAGAGGTCCCACAGTCGACCTCCCCGTTCGAGATGCCGTTGCGCGTGTGGCATCAGTCCGAGCACCACCTCTGAGGCGAGAACCGAACGTTCCGCTTCGCCAAAGATCAGGGCATCGATGGTTTGCCAACGCAGGGGATGGGCGTAGGCAGCGCGACCCACCATGGCGCCATCGACATCGTTCAGTGCCTTGAGGCAATCCTCGGGCGTGTCCAGTCCACCATTGAGCTCAATGATGAGCTGGGGCCGTCGTTGTTTGAGCTCCACAACCCGTTCATGCTGCAAGGGGGGAATCGTCCGGTTTTGCTTGGGATCCAATCCCTCGAGCCAGGCTTTTCGGGCATGGACGGAAAAGCGTTGGGCCCCTGCGGCTGCGACCCGATCCACAAAGGCCGTCAGCAAAGCATCGCTATCCAGGTCATCGATGCCAACGCGATGCTTCACCGTGACCGGCCGCTGTGTGGCTTGAACCATGGCGTCCACGCAACGTGCGACATGGTCCGGATCCGCCATCAGGCAGGCGCCGAAATTTCCCGCTTTCACCCGCGGGCTTGGACAGCCCACATTCAGATTGATTTCGTCATAGCCCCAGTCGTCTGCCATGCGGGCGGCATCCGCCAAAAGGGCTGGGTTGTCTCCTCCGATTTGCAGTGCAATCGGGTGTTCGATCGGGTCAAAGCCGAGCAGCTTGTCGCGACGATTGCTGTGATGGAGGGCCTGAGCAACCACCATTTCGCTGTAGAGCAGGGCCCGTTTGCTGATGAGCCGCATCAGCACCCGGAAGTGACGATCGGTGCAATCGAGCATCGGCGCCACACTGAAGCGGTAGGCCTTGTTGATGGTGTCTGCGGCATCCATGGCTCCATGCTGCCTGTCGGAATGATGCGCCCCCGGCTAGAACCGACCTCTTTCGATTAGTCGCTCCGATGACGCTCACCGCTGCTGTTCTGTCGCGTCGCTCTCTGCTGCTGGCGGCTGTGGCTGGTGTCTTCGGGGCAACATGGTGGCCGCGGCCGGTGCTGGCTGCTTCCAAGGCCAAGGATCCTGCCTGGGATCTCAGCGCCGCGGATTGGCGCCAGCGCCTGTCTCCAGAGGCCTATCAGGTGCTCCGCGATGAAGGGACAGAACGGCCGTTCACCAGTCCGTTCAATGAGGAGAAACGGTCAGGTACGTATTACTGCGCCGGCTGTGATCTTGCGCTGTTCTCCTCGGACGCCAAGTTCGACAGCGGCACCGGTTGGCCCAGTTTCTTTCAGCCTCTTGAGGGGGCGATCGCGACAAAAGTAGATTTCAAATTGATTATTCCGCGCACGGAATATCACTGCCAGCGCTGCGGTGGCCATCAGGGTCATGTCTTCAATGACGGCCCGCGGCCAACGGGCAAGCGCTATTGCAACAACGGGGTCGCCCTTGTCTTCCGCGCCGATTAGTCAGTCCGTTCCGCTCTGGGATCTCCTGGTGGTTGGTGGCGGGGCCGCGGGCTTTATGGCCGCGATCACTGCCGCTGAGTCCGGAGTGAAGCGGGTGCTGGTGCTGGAGGCCACACCCGATCCCCTCACCAAAGTTCGCCTCAGTGGTGGTGGGCGTTGCAATGTCACCCACGCTTGCTGGGATCCCGCCGAACTTGTCGGCCATTACCCACGCGGTCAACGGCCCCTGCGTGGGCCGTTCAGCCGTTTTGCTGCGGGCGACGCGATCGCCTGGTTTGCAGACCATGGCCTGAACCTCGTGGAGGAACCCGACGGGCGCATGTTTCCCGAGGCCAATCGCTCCTCCGCGGTGGTTCAGTGCCTAAGGCAGTCCGCTCGGGATCATGGGGTGGCTCTGAAGCTCACGGCCATGGCCCAACGGGTGGAGCATCAGCCGGATGGATGCTTTCACGTGCATTGCCGCGGTGGCGAGATGGTGCAAGCCAAGCGGTTGTTGTTGGCGACCGGGGGTCATCCCAGCGGTCGGCGACTGGCCCAGTCCCTGGGGCATCAGTTGATTGCACCGGTTCCTTCGCTGTTCACCCTCGCGCTGGATGCCCCTGAACTGGTCAGTTGTTCCGGAGTGGCCCTCGATGATGTGGCGTTGACCCTTCAGCTCGAGGGGCAGCGCTTTCATCAGGTTGGTCGGGTTTTGATCACCCACTGGGGCTTAAGCGGCCCAGCATTGCTGCGGCTGACGGCCTTTGCGGCACGGGCTCTCCATGGGCAGCGTTACCGGGGTGAGCTCAAGGTGCGTTGGTGTGGTGCTCAGGATCAGGCCACCCTGGCCAAGTCCATGCGGGACCTGCGCCAAACCAGTGCCAGGCGCACCCTGGCTGCGGCTCGTCCGCTGGTGGATCGTTTACCGCGACGTCTGTGGCTTGCCCTGTTGCAACGGGCTGGCGTGAACCCTGAGCTCCGCTGGGCGGATTGTCCAGCGAAGTTTGAACAAGCCCTGCTGCGCTCCCTTCAGGAGTCTGTGTATTCGGTGAAGGGGCGGGGACCGTTCGGCGAAGAGTTCGTGACGGCGGGGGGGGTGACGTTGGGTGAGGTCAACCTGGCCACCATGGAAAGCAGGGTCTGCCCCGGGCTGCATTTGGCTGGTGAGCTCCTTGACATCGATGGTGTCACCGGGGGATTCAATTTTCAGCACTGCTGGACCAGCGGATGGTTGGCCGGTCAGGCGGTCGCTGAAGAGATCACGCGATCTGATCGAAGATCGTGAACATCGGTAGATACATCGCCAGAAGAATGGACCCCACAATGCCGCCCACCACAACGATCATCGCGGGCTCGAGCATTGAGGTCAGAGCTTTCACCATCGCTCCCACTTCGTCCTCATAGAAATCAGCCACTTTGCTGAGCATTTTGTCCATCTCGCCGGTTTCCTCACCGATCGAGAGCATG
>NZ_JBGKDS010000070.1:0-13876 GCF_042954325.1 Parasynechococcus sp.
GTCGCCGAGATATTCAGACTTGCTCCACTTCTACGGTGTGTTCATTGGCCCTGAGGATCACCACGGGTGTTCCCTTGCCGAGGGATTGCCCACTGCTGATCGCCGGTCGTCGGATCAGGCTGCCGCGCACGTTGATCTCCACAAAGCCCCGTTGATCGGGTTCCACGCGCAGGGTGACAACCCCCTGTTGTCCGGCCAGATCATCGCTGCGGATTGAACTGTCGGCGGTTCGGCGTCCGATCACCTGAAGGGTCTTGGCAGCCGCCAGCCCCAACCCGATGCCCGTCAGGGCTGCGAGTGCAATCGATCCAAAGCCTGCTCCATTGCCGCTGAACACGGTGATGAGGACGCCGCAGAGCCCAAAGCCGCTCATTCCAAAGGACCAGAACGAGGTGCTGAACAGCAGGGTGAGGTTGCCGCCTTCTCCGTCACCTTCGAAGCCATCACTGCTGCTGTCCCCGGCTAGTGAGATCGCAATCAACACCGCACCCGCCAGCAAACAGAACAGATAGGTCAGCAGCATGACATTCAACCCTTGGCGGTCTGACTCATTGTGGTTCCATCAGCCCTTGAAGGGACTGTTGCAGTTGTTCGGTTAGGCCAGCGACGGCTTCTCTGCGGTTGCGTTGGTAGTGACGCAGATGCTCCATCACAGGAAGAGCGTCGCCAACGCTGAGCTCCACCCGTTGGGGGCCGAGGGAGGGTTGGCTTTCAATCGGTCGATCTTCCAGCCAGCTGATCGCGTCCTCGACCACCATCAGCAGTTCACCGCAACGGTCGAATTCGAGATTTTCTTCGAGGTAGTGACCACTGACGCTGCTGACATGTTCCACGAGCCGCATCCGGGTGAGCTGCAGATCTGCTTCCCGGGCTTCCCAGTCGGCAAGGCTCCGTTCCAGCGGGTTGAGTGATTCGAGATTGTCGCGGTAGATGCGGTCCCATGCGGCCTGTTCGATGCGCCTGCAGCGTTCTTGGACCGTGCTTCCCGGACGCAGGCCGAAGTGAAGTTCAGCCCGTTGGAGTCCGTGTTCGCGGAAGTCAGCCAACCGATCGGGGAAGTTTTGGTCCGTTTTGGATGGGATGCGTTCGAGTTGTTCGAGGGCATCCAGCAGGACAGATCCGATTCGCAGGAGCCGCTGCCGTGGTTCCTGCTCTGAATCGCTGACCCTGGCAAGCGCCAGATGGTTCTCCAGAGAACTCAAGCGCTGATCGAGCGCAGTCCAGTTCTGTTGTCTCCAGCTGTAGCGAATGCCGATCGGCACCAGGAGAAGTGTGCGTGAATCCTCGGCTTTGGCGAGATCTTCCACGCTCCAGAACGCCAGCTGAGCCACCCCGGGTTCCAGGGGGGCCATCTCCCCTGAGAGGTTGTTGGTGGCTCCTTCCGGTGCCACCACCAGTGCATGTCGTCCCTGGGCCAGCACCTGTCGGGCTTCTTTGAGGGCAGGTCGATCGAGCCGGCCACGGTGGATGGCGATCCCTCCGCAGCGTTGCAGCAACCACCCGATCACCGGACCCGCCCAGATCGGAATGCCTCGGTCGTAGATGTAGCGCAGCTCGATCGGACGGGGCAGGCGAAGGCCCAGTTGGTCGGCTGCTCGGGGGACCTGATTCCAGAACAGATCGGCGAGCACCATCGGATCCCTGGAACTGGGATGGCGGAAAGCCAGAAGCAGTGTGGTGTCGCCCCGCTGCTGTGCACTGAAGGCCTTCGCCAGTTGTTCAGCGGCATTGCCCGGCCGGATTTGCAGCTTTTGAGCCCTGAGAACCAGCGGAATCAACCGTTGTAGGACCCGTTGAACCCGTCGTCCGGGGCGCGTTGGAAGGCGTCGCAGGGCGGGACGGGCCGAGAGGATCGAGGCGCGCGGCACACCATCACCGTGAGGACCGCCAGTCTGATGGGCGAGCGTCGCTTTGGTTGTTGTGGTTTTGAGAGACTCGTGGGATGGAATTGCTTCTTGAGCCCCTCGCCCACGACTTCATGGTCAGGGCTCTGTTGGTGAGTGCCCTGGTCGGTGGTGTTTGCGGGCTGCTGTCCTGCTACATGACCTTGAAAGGTTGGGCCTTGATGGGCGATGCCGTGTCCCATGCCGTCCTGCCCGGCGTGGTGGTGGCCTACGCGCTGGGGCTTCCGTTTTCGGTCGGCGCTTTTGTGTTCGGTGTGGGATCGGTGGCGGCGATCGGTTTCGTCAAGCAGAAATCACGTGTCAAGGAGGACACGGTGATCGGCCTTGTGTTTACAGGCTTCTTTGCCCTGGGTCTGGTTCTGGTGTCGAAAACCAGGAGCAACATTGATCTCACCCATATTTTGTTTGGCAATGTTCTGGGAATCACCGCGGGTGACATTCGTCAGACCCTGGTGATTTCACTGTTGGTTCTGGTGCTGTTGCTGATCTTCCGGCGGGACCTGATGTTGTTCTGCTTCGATCCGACCCATGCACGATCCATCGGGATCAACACAGGGTTGCTGCATTACATGTTGCTGGGGTTGTTGTCCCTCGCTGCAGTGGCCGGTCTTCAGACGGTTGGAATCATTCTTGTGGTCGCCATGTTGGTGACCCCGGGTGCCACGGCATATCTATTAACCGACCGTTTTGATCGGATGACGGCCATTGCGGTCTTCAGCAGTGTTTTGTCGAGTGTGCTTGGTGTCTTTGTGAGTTATTGGACCGATAGCTCTACGGCGGGATGCATTGTTTTGGTACAGACCGCTCAGTTTGTGCTGGCTTTTCTGTTTGCTCCGCGCCATGGCGTTCTCAGCCATCTCAACCCCTGATGGCGATCGGTTTGATCAACAGTGAAACGACGCAGAGCACCCCGATTAATGGCCCCGGTGGGAGGTCAAGGGCAATGGCCATCCCCATGCCCCCAGCACTCAACACAAGCCCGGTTCCGGCGGAGCGCAGCATGAGTTCCTTGAGGCTCGAACTTTGCTCGACATGCAACAGCACGGGAGCGCAGAGCAGGGCGATCACAAGGACAACCCCCACAGCCGTCAGGCTGCAGATCACAACCAAGGCTGTGATCAAGGTCATCGCAAAGCGCAGTTGAGCGACCGGTCGTCCAGCGGCCGCCGCTCCCTCAGGGTCAACGCCGAGATAGACAAAATCGCGATAACGATTCAGCAGGACAAGCACCAGTGCCAGGCCGGCCAGCAGGGTTCGCAACAGGTCACCGTCGTTGGCGGCCAGGAGATCGCCGAAGAGCAGCGATTCGAGATCGATGCGGAGGCGCAGCAGGGGAATCAGCAGAACACCCAGGGCAATGAAGCCAGCCAGGACCGTGTTCATGACCCCGTCTTCCCGACCGGGAAAGCGTTGGTTGAGTTGTTCCGCTAATAGGGCACCGAGGACGGCGCTGATCAGGCCGCCCGTGGTGAAGTTCCAGCCAAAGGCCAGGGCCAGGACGATTCCGGGCAGGACAGCATGGGTGATCAGGTTGGCCTGAAGCAGTCGGCGCTGGGTGATCAGGATGGACCCAGTGACCGGACACAGCACCCCGACCAGCGCGGCCACCACAGCTGGGATGAACCACCAGTTATCCACAGCAGTGATTCCCCATGCAGGTCATGTCGCTGAGCCGTTGGCGGACATCGTCAGGTGTTCCGATGGCGAGCGTGGTTCCGTCGAGGACGATCACCCGGTCGTAGGCATCCAGTGCCTGACCCCAGTCATGGCTACTGATCAACAGGGTTTGCCCCGCTTCCGCCAGAGACCGCATCAGACCAAGCAGTTGCTCACGGGTTGGCGGGTCGATGGCACTGCAGGGTTCATCCAACAAAAGAATGTCTGCGTTCTGGACGAGGGTTCGTGCCAGTAAGGCCCGTTGTTGCTGACCACCGGAGAGTTGATTGAGACGTCGAGCCCCCAAGTCCGCCAAGCCCACCTGATCGAGGCAGCTGGTTGCTGAACCCTTCGATCCCGCAGCGCGCCCGAGGTCGACCATCTGATTGACGGTGATGGGAAAGGTCCAGTCAATGGCGGCCCGCTGCGGCATCAGTGCAATGGCGCCGTCGCTCACCACGGACCCGGAGCTGGGCTTGAGTCTCCCTTGAAGGAGATGCAACAACGTGGATTTACCCGCACCGTTGGGGCCGACGAGGGCTGTGAGGCTGCCGGGTTCCAAGTCGAAACTGACCTGGTCAATCACCTTCTGATCACCGAAACCAAAACTGAGATGCCGAGCGCTGAGACGCGTTCGCGCCGGCGAAGAAGTCGTTGTCACAGCGATGTTTTGATCCCTCCATTTTGCTGCGGGAGGGGGTTGCCGGATGCAGCCTTAATGAAAGAATGATAATCATTATCAAACTTCAGGGCATGGCTTTGGCCTCTCGGTTCCACCTCGGCGCAGTGGCGTTGCTTCTGTTTCTTCCGGCGTTGTCTCCCGGTGCCCATGCTGCGAAGCCCAATGTTGTTGCCGTCGATGGCACGCTGTGCGATCTCACTCGCACCTTGGCCGGCTCCTCGGTGTCTGTCACCTGTTTGATCCCTCCAGGTGGTGATCCGCACAGCTATCGGATGAAGCCGAGTGATCGACAAGCACTGTCCAGTGCCACGTTGGTGGTCCACATCGGCTTTGGCCTGACGCCGGTGGCCAAGAAGATCAGCTCGCGCGGCCAGGTTGTCGCCGTTGGCGAACTGGCGATGCCGAATTATCGGGGCAATGATCCCCACGTTTGGCACGACCCGGCCAACAGCGCAGCGATGATTTCGGTGTTGGCGGGCAAGCTCGCAGCAGTGGTGCCCGCAAGCCAACGGGCATCTGTGGCGAGTCGCGCTGCTGAAGCGAAATCCGTGTTCAGTTCCTTGGGGAGTTGGGCGGGCCAACAGTTCGGAACGCTTCCCTCGGCACAGAAGGTTCTGGTGACGGATCACCAGACCTACAGCCACCTCGCCCGCCGCTATGGGTTGAAGGAAATTGCGATGCTGGACAGCTACAGCACCGGTGGAGTTTTAAGGCCGTCGAGCC
Source organism: Parasynechococcus sp. (assembly GCF_042954325.1). Lineage (GTDB taxonomy): Bacteria > Cyanobacteriota > Cyanobacteriia > PCC-6307 > Cyanobiaceae > Parasynechococcus. Next base: position 4,966 of record NZ_JBGKDS010000070.1, read on the forward strand.
TGACGCGCATCACGCAAGCCGTCAAAGCATCCGGAGCCAAAGTCATCTTCACGCCGGCGTTGCCTGCGAATAAAACACTCAAACGAATCAGTCGATCGACAGGTTTGCCGATCGCTTCGACCCCTCTCTATGCAGAGGGTGTGGCTGCGGGTCAGTCAGCGGTCTCCACCTCTGTCAGCAACGTCTGCACCATGGTCAACGGCCAGGGTGGCCGTTGCAATCGCGCCGCTGCTGACGGCTTGATCCGCCGCTGGTCAGCGATTCGCTAATCAGCGGCGTTGTTCTCTCTTCTCTTCTCTTCTCTTCTCTTCCCGTGGTGAATTTAATGCTCCGCTCTCGTTTTGTTCTGCTGGCCTGCTTGCTTTCACCCCTCTTCACCGCGCCCGCTGCCTTTTCACATGGCGCCCATGGTGGAGACACTGGGGAACAACTTTCCGCAGGTGAATTTGACTTCACACCAGTGATCACGCTGGAAGGCCATGGTGGATTTGATCCCAATCTCGAGGGTGATCCAAAGCACTATGCGATTGATGGTCTGTTTGGTGGTGTCTTCTCCTGGGGGTTAGGCAACGGAGCGTCTCTGTCCGTTGAAGCGGCCGTTGGCCCAGCGTTGGTCTGGGGAGAAGCGGAACATTTCTACGGCAAGGTCCATGTCGATGATCATTCTGAGGAGTCCCAAGATGACGATGGTCATGGCTCCGATGACGAGCATGACCACGACGATCATCATGCTGAGCACGACCACGACGAGCATGACCACGATGAGCATGACCATGATGAGCATGATCACGCAGATGATCACGATCATGGTGCTCATCACAGACGCGCCCGTCGCCGCCGGGAGAGTCATGATGATCACGATCATGGCAGCCATGAAGGGCATGATCATGGCGAGCATGACCATGCCCATGAACACGACACCGACTTCAAGCGCACGGATGTCAAGGGCTATCTAAAGGTTCGCTATGCCCCAAATGATCGGCTCAATCTTGCCTTGTCCTGGATGCCTTATTTGGTGACCAAGGATCAGGGAGATGATGTTCAGGGTCTGAAGAATGAAATCGGTGCCAAGCTCACATGGGCCCTTGGTGATGGTGACGTTAATTTTGGGCTCGGCGATGGCCTAAGTGACCTTGTTGATGGTGTCTATCTCTCTGTGGACCACCGCCAGGGTTGGGAATCTGATGGTGTTTGGATCGGCAATTACACCGATCCGCGGGTCGGAATGGGCTTTAAAGTCGGCGCTGATCAGGTTCAGCTGAAAGTGGAGGCTGGTCCACGTTTTTATACCCCTGGAAGTTATTCAGGCTTAAGTCAGCGTACGGATTTTGCCGGTGAGGTTGAGCTGTCTGTTCCCGTTGGTAATGCCCTTTTGTTCGCCCATTGGCAACCCGTTTATACACCGGACAATGCACCGGGCTGGGGTGAAGGTTGGCAGCATCATGTTGGTACTGGGGTGAGCTTTAGCTTCTAACGAAAGCTTAAATTGTTGTCTTCTACTGGATATTTTCTCTTAAAATATTCATAGCCGGCGATAGCAAAATTGTGCTATCGCCCGCTTAATTTTTCTCTCTTTACTTAGCTTTCTGTGAATAACTCAGGACTCGAGCCCCAGATTGGTTCCTGGTCGCGTGTTGCCAAAAAGGATCGTCCTGAAGGCTCGAAGCGCTTTCATTATGAATGGAGCTTTGAAGATGGTCATGTTGGTTTTGTTGTTCACAAAAAGAATGGAAAGGGCTACAAAATGTATGCCGACTCCAATTCGGATGGACGCTTTGATTCCTCAGACGACTTGATTGTTAAAGGACGCTTTGAGGACGGGTTTGAGGATGTCAAGCCCGGGCGTTTGCTGGGTAAGGGTGACTTGGGACTCATCACGGCAGAACCCTATGTTGCTGAGGATCATGCCGATCACGATCACGATCACGATCACGATCATGGCGATGACCATGGCTCAATGGATATGACGATGCCTAAGGGCATTAATGGCTTGGGCATTCAACACATGAGTTTTCTCAATACAGATCTAGAAAAAGTTCTCCACGATCATGGTGATGCCCATCATCATGACTCCATGATGTGATCAATAGCCCATCACTGGGCTTCCTTGTTGGACCTGGCTGTTGGTTGATTTCCCCACCAGCCTTGGTCTTTTCCTCTCACGGGCGATGCAGAAACGGCTGGATGATGTCGACATCCTTACTCGAGGAACTCGGGATAGCCAAGATGATCATCGATATCGTGGCGTCTGAATTCCATGTAAATGGACCTGGCGTTGGCGTATTGGCCCTGTCTTCTCAGCTCGATAATTCTGTCGCACCACCAGTCCCAAGCATCACGGGATTCACATTCGATGGGATCGAACACGGTGGTCTCGTCGCAACGGCGGAACCTTAAAGGCCAAAGGTTTTTCTGTATTTGATGTCGGCAACATGTCGATGTCGTACAAGGCACAATCAGGATTGATCGAGGTGGTTGGTGAACTGTGTCCCACGTGCTTGATTGTCATCAATTTCATGCGCCGCCAAGATCTTTCGTTGTGCTTGCTGGCATGTGTCCAATCTCTTGGTAGTCTGCTAAGGCTTTGCTGAGGCTAGGGATGACGTCTACTTTGATCATTCTTGGGGATAGCCTTGTTGATTCTGGTAATACAGCTTCTCTGTTGTCTCCAATTGGTCAGAATCCATTTGCAGATGCGATTTATGACAAAGGTGGCAATGTCAAAGCGTCGGATGGTCCTGTCCTCGGTGAGCACGTCGCCCTGGAGCTTGGTGCCGACATCAATGATTCTCAATTGATTTCTGTTCTGAGTGCTGATGATCCGGCAGCAGCTCAGATTCATAACTATGCCCATGCAGGGGCCAGGACTGGGGCTCAGCCTGGTTTCTCAATCCCATTGTTGGGATCTATCAGTATTGGTCTGCAAGACCAGGTCAGGCAGGTGAAGGCAAGGCATGGATTTTATCTGGAGAGCGACGATATCGATGTTTTGCTGAGTTGTGGAGGGAATGATCTTCTAGACGTGATGGATAGGGCCGAGGACATTCAGGCTGTCGTTATGACCGAATCCCTCGAGGATGACAGGGCTCTTGCGAAAGAAATGGTTCAGCCAATAGCGAAGAACATCAAATATTCCATTCGAAAGCTGGACGATTTTGTGGATGAGATTGCGGTGCTGGGTGCGCCTCCAATCGTTGAAACTCCAGAGGCGCAAGATTGGATCACGAATTTTGCGAGCGAAGATCAGGCCGCGGTGTCGAATTTCCTGGTCATGGCAAGCGACAAACTTCAGTACAAACTCGAGAAAAAATATGATGATCAAATGAAGATCGCTGTGATCGATTCTGATCAGCTCTGGCAGCAGCTTGATCAGCCAGGATTTGTTGACTCAATTCACCCTGATTCGAACACCAGTTCTGCTTTGGCTGAGCTTTTTGGTGAAGAGATTTCAGCAACATTGGAGTCGTATGCCTTTGTTTGATCGCACTTCTCTGAATCAGAACTGTTCTGTGGTCCGCTGCCGTTGCGGGCCCCCTTGGCCGACATAACGTCAACGTCTCGAACGACGCAACGCTGAACACCGTTGGCAGTACCGGGCCCTGATCATGGTTGGCACTTCTGGGTGGATCGCGGAGGCACCTTCACAGACCTGATCGGTTGTGACCCGGAGGGGCGCTTGCATGTGCGCAAGGTGCTTTCCGAACGTTCCGGGCACGATCCGGCGGTCGCGGCGATGTGCGACTGCCTTGGCCTCGGTGCGGACGCAGGTCTGCCGGAGCAGCTCGTGGACAGCGTGCGGCTGGGCACCACCGTGGCCACTAACGCCTTATTGGAGGGCCGTGGTACGCCGCTGTTGCTGATCACCAACAGCGGTTTGGCCGATCTGCTGCGCATTGGCGATCAGCACCGCGAGGATCTCTTTGCTTTTGTGCAGGCCTCCCCTCCCTTTTTGGCCACGACCGTGGTCGAGGTCCCTGGCCGGATGACGCCCAGCGGTTCGGAGTTGGAGCCCTTGCATGTCTCCCCTGACCTGCGTCAACAGTTGATCGCCCTGCGGGCCTCCGGGCTCCGCCATGCCGTGGTGGCTCTGCTGCATGCCCATCGCAACCCAGATCATGAACGGGCCTGTGCGCTGGTGTTGTCTGAACTTGGCTTTGAGCAGGTCACCTGCTCCCATCAGGTCAGTGCCCTGCCCCGTTTGGTCCCCCGGGGGCAGACAGCCCTGGCCGAAGGGGCGGTGGCTCCTGTGCTTCACGGCTATCTCGATCAGGTGAAGCAGGCCCTCGGTGCCTCCACCCCGCTCAGGGTGATGACATCCAGCGGATCGTTGCAGGATCCCAGTGCTCTGCTCGCCAAGGACACGATTCTCTCCGGCCCCGCCGCCGGCATGGTCGGGGCCATCGCCGCTGCCCGGTCGGCCGGACTGACCGATGTGCCCGTGATCGGGTTTGACATGGGCGGCACCTCCACGGATGTGTTCTGTGTGCCGACTGCGGAGACCTCCGCCCTGCATCAGCTGCAGGAGACAACGGCCATCGCTGGATTGCAGTTGTTGGCCCCTCGGTTATCGATTGACACCGTCGCCGCCGGCGGTGGCTCTGTGCTTCATCGCGTTGGTGATCGTCTTCAGGTAGGCCCCCGTTCGGCGGGTGCGCGGCCTGGTCCGGCCTGTTATCGCGCTGGTGGCCCGCTCACGATCACCGATGCCAACTTGCTGCTCGGACGCCTGCAATTGGATCGCTTTCCGTCGGTGTTTGGACCGAATGGCGACCAAGCTCCGGATCTGGGGGTGGTGCAGGAAGCGTTTGCCTCCTTGGCCAAGGGGTTTGGCCAATCGTCTGAACAGTTGGCGGAAGGAGCGTTGCAACTAGCCATCGAGCGCATGGCCGATGCGATCCGTCGCGTGTCCCTGCACCGCGGCCAGGACATTCGCGGCGGTGTGCTGGTGGCCTATGGCGGAGCCGGTGGGCAGCATGCCTGCCGCCTGGCGGAAGAGTTGGGCCTCGATTCGGTGCTGCTGCATCCGATGGCAGGGGTGCTTTCGGCTTACGGCATGGGCCAGGCCTGTCAGCGCCGTCGGCTTCAACAGCACTGGGGACAGCCCCTCACCATCGAGCTGCTCGCGGACCTACCGCAGCAGGTGAAGTCGCTGCACCTGCAGGCCCGCCACCAGTTGGAACAACAGGGGGATGCCAGCGATGGAGCGGTGCTGCAGGTGGCCTTAGACCTGCGTTACGCGGGGGCTGATCAGACCCTGACCTTGCCGTGGTCCGAGCATCTGCAGATCAGCGAACTGATTGCTGCCTTTCAGGCCATGCATCAACAGCGCTTTGGCTACTGCATCGCCGCTGATGACCGGCTGGTGCTCGAGACGCTCACCGTTGAGCTCACCGCCGCACAGCAATTCCAGCCCACCGCTGCCACCGCTGTCAACGTTGCCGATCGGCCCACACCACCCCGCCGGCTGGTGGATCTTCATCTGCGCGGACAGGGCTGGAGTCAGGTGCCGTTGTTCGACCGAGAGTCGTTGCGTTGCGAGCAGCGGGTCCAAGGACCCGCCTTGATCGCTGAAGCCACCGGTTGCATCGTGCTCGAGCCGGGCTGGGTGGCCCGGATCACTGCTGAAGCCTCCCTGCTGCTCCAGCGGGATGCCACGCCTGACCAGGCGGACTCCGCCATCGACCCTGGTGCGGTGCGTGGGGAGTTGTTCCGTCATCGATTCATGGCCATCGCCGAGCAGATGGGGGAACGGCTGCGCCTCAGCAGCCGTTCGGTGAATATCCGCGAACGGCTGGATTTCTCCTGCGCCCTGTTTGATCGCCAGGGTGCTCTGGTGGCCAATGCCCCGCATATCCCCGTGCATTTGGGCTCGATGGGGGACAGCGTTCGGGACCTGCTGGCGCAGGTGCAGGCCGGCGCAATCGATCCTCTGCAGCCCGGGGACACCCTGTTGAGCAATGACCCGTTCCATGGCGGCACGCACTTGCCGGACATCACGGCGATCACACCGGTGTTCTGCGGCGATCGTGAGCCGAGCTTTTTTGTGGCCAGTCGGGGCCACCACGCCGATGTCGGTGGGATCAGTCCAGGGTCGATGCCCTCATTCAGTCGGTGCATTGAGGAGGAGGGGTTACTGGTCCGCAACCTTCTCTTCGTTCGCCAGGGAGAGATTCAGGCAAGGCGCTGGCAGGCCGCATGCGATGCCGTGCCGATTCCTCCCCGCAATCCGCAGGAGCTGGTGGCGGATTTACAGGCTCAGGTGGCTGCAAACCAAGCAGGCGTTGAAGGGTTGCTGCGGTTGGTGGAGCGCGAGGGGGTGGTCTGCGTTCAGCAGCAGATGGTCGGGCTTCAGTCCCATGCCAGCCGTTGTGTGCGTCGCATGCTGGAGCAACTCAGCGATGGAGACCGTGAGCTGCATCTGGACGACGGCGCGACCCTGGCGGTTCAGGTCCGCGTCCAGCGCGATCAACAACGGTTGCAGTTGGACTTCAGCCATAGCTCTTGCCAACAGGGAAGCAATCTCAATGCCCCGTTGGCCGTGACCAGAGCCTGTGTTCTGTATGTAATTCGCTGCTTGCTGGAGGACGACATTCCCCTCAATGAAGGTTGTTTCGAACCTCTCGATCTGATCGTCCCCGAGGGGTCCATGCTCAATCCAACGGCTCCTGCGGCTGTTGTGGCCGGCAATGTTGAGGTCTCTCAGGCGCTCTGTAATTTGTTATTCGGCGCCTTGGATGTGCAGGCGGCGGGGCAGGGCACGATGAACAACCTCAGTTTTGGCGATGGTCGGCGTCAGTACTACGAAACGATTGCTGGTGGAGGCGGTGCGGGGCCGGGCTTTCACGGTTCGGTTGGCCTGCAAAGTCAGATGACCAACTCCCGTTTGACCGACCCTGAGGTTCTGGAACAGCGATACCCGGTTCGTGTGGAACGGTTTTCCCGCCGCATTGCGTCCGGTGGCCCTGGCCGCTGGTGCGGTGGCGACGGGTTGGAACGCACACTGCGGTTTCTGGAACCGATGCGCCTGTCCTTGATCAGCGGCTCCCGCCGGGTGCCGCCCTTTGGTCTCAACGGTGGTGGTGATGGAGCTTGCGGCGTGAACACTGTGCTGCGGGCGGATGGAACCGAGCAGCCATTGCCGGGTTCTGCTCAGTTGGACCTGGCGGCCGGTGATGCAATTCATCTACAAACACCAGGAGGCGGTGGTTATGGCGAGCTCACCGATTAATCCTGTTGTATGAACAGTCACTTGCCAAATTCTCCCAGCTGCTTTTAATGCGTTTTTGAATATCAGCTGTGTTCGCCAACGACACTGTTGTGCCCGGCATCATTGACTTCAGTGATCCCTTGAGTGGGTCCTCTCAGAGAGCAGATTCAGCTGGCAGTTTGGAGACCCAGACGGTCCTGAACGACAACATCATCACGAAGAAAGAGGTGAAGCAGGCGTTCAAAGCCTGGACGCAAGCCCTTGTTGATATCAGCCAGACCTATAAGGCCGATGGTTTTGAAGCTGCAGAAGCCCTCGCGGGTGATGTCATTGACGGGGCCTACGGCTATCAGTTGGGTGCGGTGGCCTTCAAGCCCACCTGGGCCTCCGGAGAAACGACGTTCCGCACCGATCGCGAGGGTGCGATCTCTTATTTCGTCGGAGGCAACGACGCCTATGACGATCTTGGCTTTGCCATCGGCAACAAGCCCGACCCCGTGACCGGTGAACGCTCCTCCTGGGCCAGCAGTTGGTTTGATCAATCGGTGATGCGCCTCGATGGCAACACGGCCACTGTCCAAGGGTTGCTGTACACCGAAGATGAGGCCGGAAATGTTAGCTATGTGGATAAAACCTGGAGCTATCAGAAGGATGATGATGGTGTCGTTCGTATTGTTCTCCATCACTCCTCATCGCCTTACGACACGATTGATTCCCCTGACAAGGTGAAGAACTATCGGGTGAATGCTGAGTCGTTTGACCCGGCCCATACCATCACCAAGAAAGAGGTTCGTGAGGCGCAGAAAGCCTGGACCAATGCTCTGGTCGACATCAGTCAGACGTACAAGTCTGAAGGATTCCAGGCCGCAGAAGACCTGGCCAGTGCTGTGATTGATGCCGCCTACGGCTACCAGGCTGGGCCTGTTGCCTTCAAGCCCACCTGGGCCAATGGCAATACGACCTTCCGTCCGGACAAGGCTGGTGCTTTGTCCTATTTCGTCGGCGGAAATGACAACTATGACGATCTGGGGTTTGCCATCGGCACCTCCCCGAATGATCAGGGAGAACGGTTCGCCTGGGCCGATGCGTGGGCTGAAAATGCTGTCATCCGTCTCGATGGCGACACCGCCACGTCGATGGGTTGGGTGTACACCGAAGACGAAACAGGGGGCGTCGGGTATGTCGATAAAAGCTGGACATACCAGAAGGGTGATGACGGTGTTGTGCGGATCGTGATGCACCACTCTTCTAAGCCTTACGCCTGATTGAGCCCCGTTTGAGTGCAGAAGGTCTTCATGGATGAAGGCCTTCTTTTTTTGAACCTCATTAATTCGTCATGGTTATTAGTCGACGGGGTCTTCTCGCCTCTGCAGGTTCCTTAGCCGGGTTGACCGCCATCGGCTCCAATCAGCCCGGACGGACGCAATCCGATCGCAACCGTGTTGATGTGGTTGTGATCGGTGGGGGCTTGTCCGGTCTGACGGCGGCACGCGAGCTGAAACAGCAGGGACGAAGCGTGTTGCTTCTGGAAGCCAAAGCACGCATCGGTGGCCGCATGGTGACCCAGAGCGTTGCCGGTAACGGTGTGATTGACCTTGGTGGTCAGTGGGGTGGCAAAACGCACAAACGCTTTGAAGCCCTCACCGATGAGCTTGGTTTGAAGCGTTATTCGTCTTACTACGACGGAAAGGGGGTCTTTCACTG
>NZ_JBGKDS010000071.1:0-25565 GCF_042954325.1 Parasynechococcus sp.
CTTTTCGGACCAGATGGGTGCCCTTCACGGATGACGAATCAATCCTTGGCTGCTTTCATCGAGACCGAACGTTGATCGATCTGGCGTTGGCGCATCGCAAAGCGCTCCCGATCGGCATCCGTGAAGCGATCCAAACAGTGCAGGCATTGCACGCCTTTGATGAAGCTCGGCAAGTTGCGTTGTTCAGCTGACACCGGCAGCCCGCAGGCGTGGCAAAGGCTGTACTCGCCGGGTTCCAGCCGGTGGTTCAACGCCACCCGTTGATCAAAAACAAAGCACTCGCCTTGCCATCGGCTCTCGCTTTCCGGCACCTGCTCGAGGTACTTGAGGATGCCGCCGCGCAGGTGGTGCACCTCCCCGAAGCCCTCCTGTTGCAGGTAGCTGCTGGCCTTCTCACAGCGGATACCACCGGTGCAGAACATGGCGATGCGCTTGTTGCCCTGCTGCTCAAGCATCGGCCGCAAGGTCTGCTCGGCCCACTGGGGAAAGTCGCGGAAGCTTTCGGTGCCGGGGTCGATGGCACCATCAAACGTGCCGATCGCCGTTTCGTAGCTGTTGCGGGTGTCGATCACCAAGGTGTTGGGATCATCCACCAGCGCATTCCAGTCCTGCGGATCCACGTAGGTGCCGACGCTGGCGCTGGGATCCACACGGCTGATGCCGATGGTCACGATCTCCTTTTTGCGTCGGGCCTTGAAGCGGCGGAACACCGGTTGGTCGGCCCAGCTGCGCTTCACCTCGAGCCGCGCGTAGTGGTCGTCGCCCAGATCCAAGGACGAGCGCATGTAATCCAACACCGCATCCACCCCGGGCTCCGGTCCGCTGATCGTGCCGTTCACACCTTCATGGGCAACCAGGACGGAGCCGAGCACGCGGCCCTCCCGGGCCAAAGCTGGCAAGGCCTCCAGCAGTGCCTCCCGTCGGGCGTCGTCCAAGGGCGTGAAGGCGTAAAACGCCGCCACCAGAAGCCGGCTCATGCGGCAGCAGCTCCACACTCCTGCCAGTTGGCGGTCACCCCGGCATCGGCCAGCAGCTGACGATCGGCGTCCACATCCGGATTACCGGTGGTGAGCAGCACATCGCCGTAGAAAATTGAGTCCGCACCGGCCTGCAGGCAAAGAATCTGGGCCTCGCGGCTCATCGACTCACGACCGGCACTCAGTCGCACACGGGAGTACGGCATCAGGATGCGGGCGGTGGCCACCATGCGCACGAGCTCAAGCGGTTCGAACGGTTCTTGACTTTCCAAGGGAGTCCCTTCCACGGCCACCAGACCATTGACCGGGACACTTTCGGGATGGGGATCCATGGTGGCCAGCACCTGCAGCATCGACGCACGGTCGCGAACGGTTTCACCCATCCCGATGATTCCCCCACAGCACAGGGTCACCCCGGCCTTGCGGACCCGTTGCAAGGTCTCCAGGCGCTCCTGATACGAGCGTGTGGTGATGATGCGGTCGTAGTGCTCAGGGCTGGTGTCAAGGTTGTGGTTGTAGGCGGTCAATCCCGCTTCAGCCAACCGCTCCGCCTGTTGATCGGTGAGCATCCCCGCGGTCACACAGGCCTCCATGCCCATGCCACGCACACCGCGGACCATCTCGAGCATGGCTTCAAAGGGAGCCCCGTCACGGATTTCACGCCAGGCCCAGCCCATGCAGAACCGATCAGCCCCGGCCTCCTTGGCGGCGCGGGCCCGTTGCAGCACAGGCTCCACCTGCATCTGTGCCTCGAACGCCGACACATCACTGCTGTTGTGAATCGACTGTGAGCAGTAGGAGCAGTCTTCTTCGCAGCCCCCTGTCTTCACACTGAGAAGAGACGCCAGCTGAACCTTGTATCCAGGATTGGCAGAGCGATGCACGGTCTGGGCCTGCCAGAGCAGATCGATCAGCGGCAGCTCCAGCAGCGCGTTGATTTCCTCAATGGTCCAGTCGTGACGGGTGCTGACACTCATGATTTAGTCGAATCAAGACCGCCGAAGCGACGGGTGCGGCTCTGAAAATCGAGCAGGGCCTCGGTCAAGGCCTGGGCATCGAAATCAGGCCAGTGGACATCGGTGATGTGAATCTCGGCATAGGCCAATTGCCACAGCAAAAAATTACTGATGCGTTGCTCTCCACTGGTTCGGATCAGCAGATCCGGATCCGGCATGCCTGAGGTAAACAACTCAGCCGCTAAATGATTTTCATCAATCAACTGCGGATCCAGCTCTCCGGAAACAGCGCGCTCAGCCAGGCGCTGGGCCGCACGCACCAGTTCGCGACGCCCCCCGTAGTTGGTGCACACATTGAACTGAATGCCTTGGTTCTCAGCGGTGCGTTCCATGGCATCGGTGATCAGACTCTGCAGGCCCTCGGGCAGTCCGTCGAGGTCGCCAAGGAAGCGAATGCGAACCCGTTCCTGTTCAAGGCTTTTGAGCTCACGTTTGAGAACCCGCTCAAAGAGCGTCATCAAAAAACTGACCTCGTCCCCGGGTCTGGACCAGTTCTCCGTTGAAAAGGCATAGGCCGTCAGAGCCTGAATGCCCCAATCACTGCAAAGCCGCAGCGTCGTTTTAAGGGCTTCCACCCCGGCGCGATGTCCCATCACCCGAGGAAGACCTCTGGATTTTGCCCAACGTCCGTTGCCATCCATGATCACGGCCACGTGATCGGGCATCCGCAAGGGATCAAGCTCGTCCGGACGGACAGCTCGCAGATGCGGATCAGTGCTGGTGGCCGGTAGACGGCTCAAGACAGCGACTCAGGGGAAGGATTGCCTACGCTACGCCTGCTCGGGGGCAGAGCATCAACCCCACTGATCAGGTCGGTCAATAACTCCTGCAGACGGCTGCTTGTGATCGGGCGTTCCAAGCGCCCTTGATTGGCAAGAGACAACGTTCCTGTTTCCTCCGAAACAACGATGCAGATGCAACGGTCGAAGCGCTCCGTTATCCCAAGAGCCGCCAGATGTCGGGTTCCGAAGCGACTGACGGCCCGGCGGGACAACGGAAGAATCACCCCTGCGGACTCGATGCGGTTGCCGCGGACCAAGACCGCACCATCGTGCAACGGAGTATCTGCAGCGAACAGGTTGAGCAGAAGCTCACGGCTCATCTGAGCTCCAATTACCACGCCTGGATTGAGAAAATCCTCCGGACGCAGGTCACTACCGATGTCCACCACAATCAGGGCGCCACGACGCTGTTGGGATAAACGGCCCGCGGCCTCGGTGATCGAACCAACGGTGCCAGCTGCCGCCTGAAACTCGTTCTGGGATTTGCCGAGCAACACCGCCAGACGCAGGGTGCCGAGCAGCTCCATCAAACGGCGTAATTCACCCTGCCAGAGGATGGCTAGGGACAACGAGCAGGCCAGCACAAGCGCATCAACCAGCTTCGACGTCAGCGGAAGAGTCTCGCTCCGCTGCACAAACCAGCCCAAAGCGACCAGGAACAGATACCCCCGGAGCAACCAAAGGGTTCTCTGTTCCTTGACGCGGAAGAAGAGCAAAAAGCCGATCGCAGAAGCAAACAACACGTCCAGGATCTGGCGAGACAGCTCTGCCTCCAAGACGTTCACTCAGTTCTACGACCTCTGCTATTAACGTACCGCCCGAAAGCGTTCGGGGAGGACGTCGTAGCGCAGCAGATCATCCGGCTGTTCACGTTTCTGGACCAGCTCGGACTGCCCGTCGTGAACCAGCACAGCGGCCGGTCGTGGAATGCGGTTGTAGTTCGAACTCATCGAGGCGTTGTAGGCACCGGTGGCGAACACAGCGACGACATCACCACTGCAGGTCGTGGGCAACGGCAGGTCTTTGAGCAAAACGTCACCGGACTCACAATGTTTCCCGACCAGATTCACGGTTTCATCCGCTGTGGCGAGCGGACGGTCGGCAAGACATGTTGTGTACAGGGATTGATAGGTGATCGGCCTGGGGTTGTCGCTCATGCCTCCATCGACCGCCACGTAGGTGCGAATGCCAGGAATCGTCTTGCGTGATCCCACGGAATAGAGCGTCACCCCCGCAGGAGCGACCAGCGACCGCCCGGGCTCGCACAACAGGCGCGGCAAGTCGAGTTCACGCTCACGGCAGGCACTCGCAACGGCCTCAGCGACCACCTGAACCCAAGCATCGATCGACGGGGGATCGTCGGATTCCACATAACGGATCCCAAGACCTCCGCCGACGTTGAGGTCGGTCACGGGATGACCTAGCCCCCTGGCCAGCTTGAGGGCATCGGCCATTACCCCGGCGAGATCGCGGTGGGGCTCCAGTTCAAAAATCTGCGAGCCAATGTGGGCATGAAGGCCGGTCAAGACACCCCAGGATTGGCCGACAAGACCCTTGAGAACCGCTTCCAGCTGATCCGGGTCGAAGCCGAACTTGCTGTCGAGGTGCCCGGTGCGGATGTATTCATGCGTATGGCACTCGATCCCGGGAGTGAAGCGCAGCATCAACCGTGCTGGAGCGGATCCAGCGGGGATCAGAGCCGCCAGGCGGTCAAGGTCATGCTGGTTGTCGACAACGATCGTGACGCTGTTGCGATAAGCGATCAGCAACTCGTCATCGGACTTGTTGTTGCCGTGGAGAACAATGCGTTCACCTGGCATGCCCCCTTGAAGAGCCGTCAAGAGCTCGCCGGCGGACACCGCATCCAGGCCCAGCCCCTCGGAGGCCACCAGGCCACTCATCATCAATGAGCTGTTGGCTTTGGAGGCGTAGATCGGCAGCGATGGGCCGGGGTAGTGCTTCTCAAGAGCCTGCTTGTAAGCACGGCAGGCCGCTCTCAGACTCTCCTCATCCAGCACATACAACGGTGTGCCGTAACGCTGGGCCAACTCACTTAAGCGACATCCACCCACAACGAGACGATCTTGATCATCCAGCTGGGTTGTGACCGGTGCCAGATTGCGATTGGGGCTGTTGGGATCGCGCGTTGATTCGTAGGGCCGCAGGCTTGCCAAGGTCTGAGTCACGAAGAGGCCGACATCGACTAGCAATGTAGGAATCGACCTTGCGCAGTCGTCCCGTGGTGAGCGAGCTCGACGTCACCTGGCTGGAGGCCTGCCTCGTTTTGGATGATCGAGCCCTCCATGGGCTGTGGACTCGTGAGCAGTGGTCGCGGGAGCTCTCGGATCCCCGTCGGCTCTGCATCGGCCTGCATCAGGACAGCGTCGGTCTGATTGCGATCGCCTGTGGATGGCTGGTGGTGGATGAATTGCATATCACTGCCGTAGCGGCCGACCCGGACCATCGACGCCAGGGTCACGCCAAATCGGTGCTGACGGCTCTGTTGCAACGGGCACGACAGCGGGGAGCCAGTCACGCCACTCTCGATGTGGCGACAGGCAATAACTCAGCTTTAGCGTTGTACAGGCAGTTCGGCTTCCGCACCGCGGGTTGCCGCAAGGGTTACTACAAGGATGGTCGTGACGCCTTAATCCAGTGGCTCCGACTGAATCCAGCCCTTGAAAACAACTGACATTTAAAGCGGTTCGGTTTACCGCCCAATAAAACAATTAACCGAAGAATTGATCGTGCTCATTAACAACTTCTACTGGTTTTAAGCCAGTCTGGGACAGGGAAGTGACCGAACCGACCGAACCTTCACATTGCCCCCTCAACCCTGATAGCTTGTAGAGACATTGCATCGGCCTCAACGATGTTCGAGCGTTTTACCGAGAAGGCCATCAAGGTGATCATGCTCGCCCAAGAAGAGGCGAGACGCCTGGGCCACAACTTCGTCGGGACGGAACAGATCCTGCTGGGCTTGATCGGCGAGGGCACCGGGGTTGCCGCAAAAGTCCTCAAGTCCATGGGCGTCAACCTCAAGGATGCTCGGGTTGAAGTCGAAAAAATCATCGGCCGGGGTTCCGGCTTCGTCGCCGTTGAGATTCCTTTCACCCCAAGAGCTAAGAGGGTGTTGGAGCTCTCCCTTGAGGAAGCCCGCCAGCTCGGTCATAACTACATCGGCACCGAGCACCTCTTGCTGGGTCTCATCCGCGAAGGAGAAGGTGTTGCGGCCCGCGTCCTGGAGAACCTTGGTGTTGACCTTGCCAAGGTGCGCACGCAGGTCATCCGCATGCTGGGTGAAACCGCTGAGGTCAGCTCAGGTGGCGGCGGTGGAAGCAAAGGTTCCACGAAAACACCCACCCTCGATGAATTCGGAAGCAACCTGACCCAACTGGCCACCGAAGCCAAGTTGGACCCTGTGGTTGGGCGCCACAACGAAATTGACCGTGTCATCCAGATCCTGGGTCGTCGAACCAAGAACAATCCTGTTCTGATCGGTGAACCCGGAGTGGGCAAAACAGCCATTGCCGAAGGGCTTGCCCAGAGGATTCAGCAGGGCGATATCCCGGACATCCTCGAAGACAAGCGCGTCCTGACCCTCGACATCGGGCTTCTGGTCGCCGGGACCAAGTACCGCGGTGAATTTGAGGAGCGCCTGAAAAAAATCATGGAGGAGATCAAGGCGGCCGGAAACGTCATCCTTGTGATCGATGAAGTCCACACCTTGATCGGTGCCGGTGCGGCCGAAGGCGCCATCGATGCCGCCAACATTCTCAAACCAGCTCTGGCCCGAGGTGAGCTGCAATGCATCGGTGCCACAACCCTCGATGAGTACCGCAAGCACATCGAGCGGGATGCCGCCCTGGAACGCCGCTTCCAGCCGGTCAACGTCGGTGAACCGTCGATTGACGACACCATCGAGATTCTGCGGGGGCTGCGTGAGCGCTATGAACAGCATCACCGTCTGAAAATCACTGACGACGCCCTGATTGCCGCGGCCACATTGGGCGACCGTTACATCTCCGACCGCTTCCTTCCCGATAAGGCCATCGACCTCATCGATGAGGCTGGCTCCCGTGTTCGCCTGCTGAATTCGAAGCTCCCTCCGGCCGCCAAGGACGTCGACAAGGAACTCAGGGCCGTCCAGAAAGATAAAGAGGACGCTGTTCGGGAACAGGACTTCACCAAAGCCGGTGAATTGCGCGAGAAGGAGGTCGAACTTCGAGAGCAGATTCGGACTCTGCTTCAGAACGCTCGAAACGAAGCTGCCCCGGCAGCCGATGCGGAGAACGCTGACGCGGCCGTGACACCGTCTGCAGAGGAGGCAACACCAGCCGTGGCAACGGCCGCCGGTGAGTCCACAAGTCCCGTGGTCGATGAGGAGGACATCGCCCAAATCGTTGCCTCCTGGACCGGTGTTCCAGTGCAGAAACTCACGGAAAGTGAGTCCGTGAAATTGCTGAACATGGAGGAGACCCTCCACCAGCGCTTGATCGGCCAGGACGAAGCCGTGAAGGCCGTCTCGAAGGCCATCCGTCGTGCCCGCGTCGGCCTGAAAAATCCCAATCGCCCGATCGCCAGTTTCATTTTCTCGGGCCCCACTGGCGTGGGTAAAACTGAGCTCACCAAAGCGTTGGCGACGTACTTCTTCGGCAGTGAAGAGGCCATGATCCGTCTGGACATGTCCGAATTCATGGAGCGCCATACGGTCAGCAAGCTGATCGGCTCTCCTCCGGGCTATGTCGGATTCAACGAGGGTGGTCAGCTCACCGAGGCGGTTCGTCGTCGGCCTTACACAGTCGTGCTCTTCGATGAGATCGAGAAAGCGCACCCCGACGTGTTCAACCTGCTTCTGCAACTTCTCGAAGATGGTCGTTTGACCGATTCGAAAGGCAGAACTGTTGATTTCAAGAACACCCTGGTCATCATGACCTCCAACATCGGCTCCAAGGTCATCGAAAAAGGTGGCGGTGGTCTTGGTTTTGAGTTCTCAGGTGAAAGCGAAGAAGAAAGTCAGTACACCCGCATTCGCTCCTTGGTGAATGAGGAACTGAAGCAGTACTTCCGACCTGAATTCCTCAACCGACTCGACGAAATCATCGTCTTCCGTCAGCTCAATCGCGATGAAGTCAAATTGATCGCCGACATCATGCTGAAAGAGGTCTTTGGCCGCATGGCCGACAAGGGCATCACCCTCACGGTCTCCGAAGCCTTCAAAGAGCGACTGGTTGAAGAGGGTTACAACCCTGCCTATGGAGCACGTCCGCTCCGCCGAGCCGTGATGCGGCTGCTCGAAGACTCCCTCGCTGAGGAAGTCCTGTCCGGCCGGATCAAGGACGGTGATCATGCGGAAGTCGATGTCGATGACAACAAAAAAGTTGTTGTTCGCCATCAAGGCCAAGCCGTCACCCCGCAACTGGCGACTGCCGGCGTCTGATGGGCTCTGGATCTCCCCTCGCAACCCATGCCATCGCTCCCGCTGTTGTTCTGCGGGGCGATGGGGCTTGGGACGAGGCCAGACCGCGCATTGCGTCCCTGTGCCACCAACCGGTGCTGCTTGGGCGCAGTGCAGCCACCGCACCTCACCGACAACGCCTCAAAGCTGATCTTGAGTCCGACGGCCTTGTTCCATCGGCAGCGCAACTGCTGAACGATTGCTGTGAGGACGATCTACAGCGCATTTCCGCTGAGATCACCGCCTGCGCCAATGATGCTGTGATTGCTGCCGGGGGGGGGAAAGTCCTCGACGCCGGCAAGTTGCTGGCGCACCGCCTTCAACTGCCCTGCATCACCGTTCCCCTGAGTGCAGCCACCTGTGCAGGTTGGACGGCCCTGTCCAACGTTTACTCACCGAGCGGTGCCTTCTCGGGAGATGTCAGTCTCGATCGCTGCCCGGATCTTTTGGTCTTCGACCACGGCCTGATTCGCCAAGCCCCGCCGCGAACATTGGCGAGTGGCATCGCTGATGCCCTGGCGAAGTGGTACGAGGCCTCCGTGAGCAGTGCCACCAGCCACGATGGGCTCGTCCAACAGGCGGTTCAGATGGCCCGCGTTTTGCGGGACCAACTGATGCTTGACAGTCGCGAAGCCATGGCCGACACCACGAGTGAGGCCTGGGTCCGGGTCGCAGAAGCCTGCGGCTTGACCGCCGGGGTGATGGGTGGTCTCGGAGGAGCACGCTGCCGGACCGTGGCAGCCCATGCCGTCCATAACGGCCTCACCCAATTGGAGGCTTGCCATGGAAGTCTCCATGGCGAAAAGGTCGGGTTTGGAATCCTGGTCCAACTGCGCCTGGAGGAGCGCCTGGGTGGTAATCAATTGGCTGGTCAAGCCCACCGCCAACTTCTTCCCCTGCTCAGGGAACTGGGTTTGCCCGTTTGCCTCGACGACCTGGGCTTGGCATCCGCCAGCCTCAGTGATCTTCAGCAGGTCTGTGCATTTGCATGCCGCGAGGGCTCGGATCTGCATCACCTCCCCTTCCAGGTCACAATCGGTGCTCTCCTCGAAGCACTCGTGGGGGCCGGTGAAGCGATTCCCACCCCACCGAGTCGACCTTGAAAGCACTGCTGGATGGCCTGATTCCAGACCTGCTGGACCCTCAGGCCCGCGACTTGGCCACAACCGTGGAGTGGTGGGATTTGTCCTTGCCCGGTTGCTCTGATCCCTTTCCGGTCGCAGTGCAAGGACAGGGACCAACCGTGTTGCTGCTGCATGGGTTTGACAGCAGTTTCCTTGAGTTTCGCCGTCTGGCTCCGCTGCTCAGCCAGAACTTCCGACTGATCATCCCTGATCTGTTTGGTTTCGGCTTTTCCCCTCGCCCCAACGGCACTGATTACGGTCCCACCGCGGTTCTCAATCACCTCGATCAGCTGCTCAAGCAACTGGACGGTGAGGGCCCATTGGCCGTGATCGGAGCCTCGATGGGAGGTTCCGTTGCCATTGAACTGGCGCGACAATCCCCAGATCGCGTTCGGGCTGTGATGCTGCTTGCTCCTGCTGGACTGACCGGTCGTCCCATGCCTGTCCCGCCATTGCTCGACCGCCTGGGCGTCTGGTTCCTGTCCCGTCCCGGTGTTCGCAAAGGGCTCTGTCGCCAAGCCTTTGCCGACCCCAAGGCGAGTGTGGGGCCAGCGGAAGAGCAGATCGCCTCACTCCATCTGCAATGCCCGGGCTGGGCTGAGGCCTTGGCCGCCTTTGCCCGCAGTGGGGGCTTCGGTGGGAGCGGCCACCCGCTTCCGGATCAACCCCTGCATGTGATGTGGGGCGCCAATGACCGGATCCTGCAGCCTCGCCTGAAGGCACAGGCGATGGACTTGCTGGCCAACCCCGTCGAAACACTGGACAACTGCGGCCATCTGCCCCACCTCGATCAACCGCACCAGGTCGCCGAACGCTGCCTTTCCTTGCTGACGGCATGAATGATCCCCTCCTTCAGCTGATCAGCAGTGGATTGAAGCTCTGGCTGCGCAGTCGCTGCGATCAGATCGGATCGATCGAGCTCGAGCTCAAAGGGTCCGGCCTCGGGCTGCTGACAGGCCGATTGGCAGGCGTTCATCTCAGCGCACGGGATGTCTGCTTTCAGGGGCTCCCTCTCCAGCACGTGAATCTGGACAGCGAAGCCATCAACCTCGATCTGCAGCTGCTTCAACCGGGCCGGATGCTGGCGCTTCAACAACCCTTCAAGGTGATGGGATCGGTCACGTTCCAGGGGTCTGCTCTGAATGATGCTCTGCTGACATCCCCCTGGAACTGGCTGGGTGACTGGCTTGCGGAACAACTCATGGGGATCACACCGCTTGGCGCCCTGCGGATCAGAGATGACCTCCTTGAACTGGAGGCCCCCATTGCGGGACATCAGAACCCCCAACAACAACGCTTCCGCGTGGACGCAGAAGCGGGAACCGTGATCTTCCGTTCAGACGATGGGTCAACCACAGGCCGTACATCAACGGCTTTACCGATGGACGCCAACATCCAAATCGAACAAGCCACGTTGTCAGCCGGACGGTTGCTGCTCAGTGGTCATGCCCGAGTGACGCCGGACTGATCTCCGCCAGGGGTGGCCATCACGGATTCGGGAAGAGGGGAAGCACCAGGGCGATGAGGTAATAAATCACCGCGGGAGTCAGCAGATAACTGTCAATTCGATCAAGGATGCCGCCATGGCCGGGAAGGGCATCTCCGGAATCCTTCACGCCGGCATCCCGCTTCATCATCGACTCCGTCAGGTCGCCCACCAGGGCAATCACCGCCACCAAAGCGCCGAGCACTAAACCAGGCAGACCGAGGCCAGGCCAGCCAAGGAGCAAAGCACTGATCCAACCCACGGCCATTGCAGCCACAACACCGCCGATCGCCCCTTCAAGGGTCTTGCCTGGCGAGATCGGAGACAACGGCCGTCGACCGATGCGGCGTCCAACCGCCCATGACCCAATATCACTGGCCACGATCATGAAGCAGGCCGACAAGGTGAGGGCCAAGCCGCTTGTGATCCAAGACCACTCATCGGGTAGAGCCGCGAGGGAGGGGGCCAGCTGAGGTGCATCCAAGTTGCGCAACTGCAACCAATGGCTCGGCAAAAAGCCGAGATAAAACAGACCAAAAATGGACGCGGCAATATCCGCAATTGATCCGGTCAGGGGCTGCAACAGCAACCATCCGCAAATCGATGCACCCGCCAAGGGAAGGACAGCGGCGGAAAGAACAGCAGGCAACCCCCCATGGACTCCCCACTGGGTGGACAGCAACAGCAACTGGCAAGCCACCAACGTGGTCTTGGTTGCGGGTCTCATCCCCTTGAACTGTGCCATCCGGAAAAATTCCAGCAGGCCCAGATGAACAATCACCCCAACGGCAACGGTGAACCACCATCCACCGAGTCCGACAACAACAAGGCCGAAACCTCCGGCTGCCAGCCCACTTCCAACACGCGTTCTTAACGACCCGGATCGCCGCTTCCGATCACCAGCGGTCGTGGGGAGAGACTCGCCGATCACCATTCACCACGCTGAGGTCCCATTGACCAGGAAATTCAGACTATCAATTGCCTGAATCAAGAATTTCAAGGGCCACCGGCACTTCTCCGTCTTGCTTCATCTGCAGCACCGTTGCTGCGCCGTGGGCCAAATCGATCATCCGATGCCGGCGAAACGGACCTCGGTCATTGATCCGCACCACCACTGTTTTGCCGTTGACCAGATTGGTCACACGCACGCGGGTCCCAAACGGGAGCGTGCGGTGGGCTGCCGTCAACGTATCGGGACGAAAGGTTTCACCATTGGCTGTTCGCCGTCCGTAGAACCCTGGTCCGTACCAACTGGCAGCCCCATGGATCTGCGGCTGGAGCACCACGGCCTTCGGGGCCGGTGGGGCGGCGAGAGGAGCGACTGGAACAAACAAGGACGGCTCGCTGCTCTGTTCGACCAAAAACTCTTCCGCCGATGGACTCGCCCGTGATGGTTCGGACCAGGCCAATAGCAGCAGCAGCAACAGCCCCATCACGGTTGATCAGCGCTCTGCCCGCATTGAACCTCCGCCAGCCACCACGCGCACATGCTGCGGAAGTTGATCACCCCAGAGCCGTTGCTGTCGCAAGAGCCAGTCCAACCGCTCCTGGTCCAAGCGCTCCCCAGGAACCAGCAGTGGAATCCCCGGAGGGTACGGACAGAGCAATTCGGCACTGACCTGACCCACAGCATCCGCCAGCGGAACGGCCACAGACGAAGCGCGCCAGGCTTGAGACAACACCATCTCAGGGCTCGCCACAAGCGGCAGAGGAGGAGCCTCAAACAATGGAAACGGCTGGCGATCTGGATGCGCTTTGAGCAAGTCCGACCACATCCGCACAAAGGCGCGGACCAAGCCGCGGTGACGCGCAAAACCAAGGCAGAACGTCAGGGTGGCCGGCTCGGGCAATTCAGCCAGCCAACCACGTTGCAACAACCAATCATCGGCCTCAAGGCCACTCATTCCCCGGGCCGCCGTTTTGAGCACAAGCCGCAGCGGATCCTGCGTGTCCAGCAAGGGCAGGCCCTGGTGCTTCAGCTCTGAGGCCAGGGCTCTGGCCTCATTCAGTCGCCGGCTCAGGCGGTTGCGACCCGACACTGACTGCCAGCTCTGCAGGGCGGATTCACAGGAGGCCAACAGCAAGGCACTCGGACTGGTGGTCTGCAGCCAACCGAGGGAACGATCCACCCGTTCGGGCGCCACGCGATCGCCCTGCAGCCAAAGCACAGCGGTCTGCGCCAGCCCCATCGCGGACTTCTGCAGTGAATGCACGACCAGATCGGCTCCGGCCTGAAGCGCTGAGGGAGGCAGCGACGAATCGGCATTCGCAGCGAAATGACTGCCATGGGCTTCATCCACCAGCACCGGCCAACCCTGGGCCTGCAGCGCATGAACCAACGGGGTTAGGTCGTTGGCATAACCCTGGTAGGTGGGATGCAACAGCACCGCCGCGGCAATCGTTCGCCCGGAGGCTGCACAGGACTGAACGATGCGTTCGAGCCAGGGGCGATCGGGGGGGGCCGGTTGGCCTCGATCGGGCTGATACGGAACATCGAACAACACCGGGGTGAGGTCCCCAAGCAGACAGGCCTGAATCAGACTGCGGTGAACATTGCGCGGCATCAAAACCGCTTGACCTGGGGCGGCAACAGCAAGAAGTGACGCTTGCAACAAGCCGGTCGCTCCGTTGACGCCGTACCAGGCGCGCTGGACCCCCATCGCCGCAGCGAACTGCCTCTGGCTTTCAGCAACAGCCCCCTCGATTTCAAGAGGCCCACCGATCTGGGGGAGTTCCGGGAGATCCCAAACACCAGCACGCCCCCGCAGCAACCGTCGAAAGTCATCCGGCAACGCCCGGCCCCGACCATGGGCTGGAAGGAAGAACGAGCGTCCCAAGCGGGTCGTGAGAGCTTGGAGCAAAGCCATGGCTGCTCGTGATTCTCTTTAAAGTCTGGGACTCCCATGACAAAGACGATGCGCTACAGCCCAGGGCGAAATCTGGTCTGGTTGCTGTTGCGGCCTTGGATCGCGTTACCGCGTCTGATCCAGGTGCTCTGGAGTCTGATCGGACTCGTCCTCGTGCTCGTGATTCGTGGAGGCAGTCCGGATCCCGACGTGCAACGGAAGCTGGGACGGCGCATCCTGACGACGCTGACGAATCTGGGGCCGTGCTTCATCAAGGTCGGCCAAGCGCTGTCCACACGCCCCGACCTCGTCCGCCGCGATTGGTTGGAGGAACTGACCCGCCTCCAGGACGACCTCCCCGCGTTTTCCCACGCCATCGCTCTCCAACGCATCGAATCCGAACTCGGTGCACCGGTCCAGGAGTTGTTTGAGGACTTCCCAAGCGCTCCGATGGCGGCGGCCAGTCTCGGCCAGGTCTACAAAGCACGGCTGGAGGGCAATGCTTGGGTGGCCGTGAAGGTGCAACGGCCCAACCTGGAGTTCATCCTCCGTCGGGACCTGGTGCTGATCCGGCTGCTCGGAGTCATCAGCGCACCCTTGTTGCCGCTGAATCTCGGCTTTGGTCTCGGCGAAATCATTGATGAATTCGGCCGCAGCCTGTTTGAGGAAATCGATTACGAACAGGAAGCCCGCAATGCAGAACGGTTTGCGGCCCTGTTTGCGGACAATCCAGCGGTCGTGGTGCCAAGGGTTGAGCGGATGCTCAGCTCCAAACGCGTGCTCACGACGACTTGGATCAATGGGGCAAAAATGCGCGATAGCGCAGAACTCGAAGCGCTGAATCTCGATCCAGCGGCCCTGATTCGCACCGGTGTGATCTGCGGTCTTCAGCAGCTCCTTGAGTTCGGCTACTTCCATGCCGACCCACATCCGGGCAACCTCTTTGCCCTCGAGGGACGCAGCGGAGACCTCGGACGGGTCGGCTACGTCGACTTCGGAATGATGGACTCCATCAGCGACAGCGACCGACTGATCCTGACCGGCGCTGTCGTCCATCTGATCAACCGCGATTTCAATGCACTGGCCCAGGATTTTCAGGACCTCGGCTTTCTCAGCCCAACCGCCGATCTCACCCTGATCACTCCCGCTTTAGAAGACGTTCTGGGGGGCAGCCTCGGTGATTCCGTGGGCTCGTTCAACTTCAAGGCGATCACGGATCGCTTCTCGGAGTTGATGTTCGACTACCCCTTCCGCGTCCCGGCGCGCTTTGCCTTGATCATCCGTGCTGTCGTGAGCCAGGAGGGTCTCGCCCTGCGCCTCGATCCTGAGTTCAGGATCATTGCGGTGGCTTATCCGTATGTCGCACGGCGTCTGCTCGCCGGTGACACCAGCGAAATGCGCGACAAACTTCTCGAAGTCATTTTTGACGAGAACGGACGTCTGCGCACCGATCGTCTCGAGAACCTTCTCGATGTCGTCGGTCAGGATCAGGCCGCTCCCACCGCAGCTCTGCTTCCTGTAGCCGGTGCTGGGTTGAGATTGCTGCTGAGCCGAGACGGTTCCGACCTGCGCAGCAGGCTGCTGATGACGCT
The DNA here is from genome assembly GCF_042954325.1 of Parasynechococcus sp. Taxonomy (GTDB): domain Bacteria; phylum Cyanobacteriota; class Cyanobacteriia; order PCC-6307; family Cyanobiaceae; genus Parasynechococcus. Next base: position 15,282 of record NZ_JBGKDS010000071.1, read on the forward strand.
GATCCGCGACGACCGTCTCCATGTCGATGACCTCAAAGCTCTGCTTGGCATGGTGGGTCGGCGCTTTGATCCTGCTCGTCTGGCCGGTGGCCTGTTGCAACGCCTGAACCCACTGGCAGCGGCCTGAGTTTTTCTCCCGCTAGGGTCGCCCTTCACTGCGGACGACTGCGTCGATGCCCGAGGACTTCAGCACCGACGACTTGCTGTTTCAGCTTGCGTACTTTCCACAGCCTCCCTATCTGCTTGCGGGCGTCGGCCTCGCCGTCGGCGTTCTCTGCGGACTGACCTTCGGTCGGCTGGTGCAGATCAAGCTGGATGGCTGGAAACAGGATCGGCTGCCGCTGCTGCCCCTTGGCAGTGCCGAGATCACCATGAGTTACACCGGCACTCTCGTGGGAATCGTCCTATTTATTGGTTCATGCCTGCAGATTTTTGGCTTCGCCTCCGGTGCAGCCCTCTTGGTGGCCCTGATCCTGTCTCTGCTCACCGGCGGCGCCCTCTGGGCTCAACTTGAGCGGCTGATGCTTCAGGTGGAAAGCGGCAATTTCAAGGCCGTTGATTTCGATAATTTCGACGAATTCTTCTAACCCTCCACGCGTCGAATCACGATGCCTCGCTGAGCGGTCAGAATGTCATCAGGTCTATCAGCAACATTCCGGTGACAACGCTGAGCACGGCTGTGGCGACAGGAACTCTTCTTGTCGTCGAAGACGACGAGACGATCCGTGAAACCGTCGGAGATGCCCTCAGATCCGAGGGATACGCCGTTCTGACCTGTGGGAATGGTGCTGAGGCACTCCGACTGATGATGGATCAGAACACCGAAGCGGTGGACCTGATCGTTCTCGACTTGATGCTGCCTGGCATGGGAGGTCTGGACCTCTGCCGAGAGCTGCGCCGGACCAACAACAGCACACCGATCCTGGTCATCAGCGCACGGGACAGTGAGACCGATCGCGTCCTGGGGCTGGAGGTTGGGGCCGACGACTATCTGGTGAAACCGTTCGGGCTTCGAGAACTCGTCGCGCGCTGCAGGGCTCTGCTGCGACGTTCACGGCAACAGCCGGAGCTCGATTCACCTGAGACCGTTCTTCATCACGGGAATCTCAGCTTGTACCTGCGGGAATGCCGGGTGACACGGGACGACGTTGATCTCACGCTCTCCCCAAAGGAATACAAAATTCTCGAGCTGTTCATCCAGAATCCGAAACAGGTCTGGAGCCGAGACCAGCTTCTGGAGAAAGTCTGGGGAATGGATTTTGTCGGTGACAGCAAAACGGTCGATGTTCATATCCGCTGGCTGCGCGAAAAAATCGAGGAGCAACCCTCAACGCCAAAATTCATCCGAACCGTCCGTGGTTTCGGCTACCGCTTCGCCTGAGTGCTGCTGTGATCCTGTCCGCGTTGATCGGCTTGATCGCGGGAGCCACCATCACCCGCTGGTGGAACCGTCGCCAGCACCGCGTCAGACTCGAGCTCATTCAAGCCACCGAGCGCTTGGAGAAGGGTCTGAGTGCACCCCAGCTGCTGGCTTGGATTGATGCCGCAACGCAGGGGTGGATCATCCTTGCCCCCGATCTCAGCATTGCCTACCTCAATGCTCGGGCCGAACGGTTGCTGCAGATTTCTCAAAATCGTCTCGTGCGCGGAATGGCCCTTGAGCAGGTGCTGTCGGTCCCGCAGTTGAACGAAGCGATCATCAGCACCCGGTACTCCCAGCTATCCCAACGCAGTGAGTGGGATCAGAACGGTTCACCGTTGGAGGGGCTTGTCCTGCCGGGATCCGAGGAGTGGCTGCTGATTCTTCTACAAAGCCGCCAGTCGCTCGAAGCTCAGCAACAGGAACAGGAGCGGTGGGTCAGCGATGTCGCCCATGAACTGAGAACCCCGCTCACGGCACTCATGCTGGTGAGCGAAAGGCTGGAAATGGCCGTCACCGGCCAGGACCAGGACATGGTGCTGGTGCAGCGGCTGCAGAAGGAACTGCGACGTCTGCAAGTGCTGGTCGAGGACCTTCTGGAACTCTCACGCCTCGAAAACAGCCTGCCGCAGGACAGTGAAAAGTATTCAGCACTCACGCTGGAGGACTTGGTCGACAGTGCATGGAATAGCGTCCGCCCGCTCGCTGAGGCCCGAGACATCGAGCTTGAACTCGATCGCAAGGAATCCGGACAGTTGATGGGCGATCTGCCTCGGCTGCACCGGGCAGTCGTCAATCTGTTGGACAATGCGCTGCGGTATTCGCCGAATGGATCCACTGTCGATGTGCAGATCCACCCCAGCGGGGGCTGGTGGCAACTCAGCATCCGTGATCACGGTCCGGGTTTAAGTGATGCCGACCTGGACAAAATGTTCCAGCGCTTTTACCGCGGTGATCCCTCGCGAGCCCGCTCCACCCGCAGTGGCAGTGGCCTGGGTCTGGCCATCGTTCAGCAGATCGCCGTGGTCCATGGCGGCAGGGTCGAGGCCCGCAACCATCCTGAAGGGGGAACCTGCATGGAACTCACACTTCCGAGAGTTCTGACGGAATGACCCGTGAACGGCTGCAGAAACTGATCGCAGCAGCTGGCCTTTGTTCGCGACGACGCGCCGAAGACTGGCTGAAAGCAGGCCGGGTGACCGTTAATGGACAGTCGGCAACGCTCGGGGATCAGGCCGATCCAGATCATGACGTCATTGCCGTGGATGGCAGAGAACTACCGCGTCTGAGCGATGCCAGGGTTCTGCTGATCAACAAACCCATCGGTGTGATCAGCACCTGCCACGACCCCCAAGGGCGCCGCACGGTTCTCGATCTTCTGCCCCGACGCGAGCGTCAGGGACTCCACCCGGTCGGTCGTTTAGACGCGGACAGCCGGGGAGCGCTTCTGCTCACCGACCAGGGCGCCCTCACCCTGAAGCTGACCCACCCCCGTTACGACCACATCAAGAGCTATCGGGTCTGGGTGCATGGCCATCCCACCGCAGAGACCCTGACGCGTTGGCGCAACGGCATTCCCTTGGACGGCAGCCCAACCCGACCCGCAAGGGTTGAACTGCTGGACCAAGAGGCACGGCGAAGCCTGCTGAGTCTTGAGTTAAAAGAAGGCCGTAATCGCCAGATCCGACGGGTCGCCGCCAAATTGGGCCACCGTGTCATCGACCTGCAACGGGTTGGCCTGGCTGGGGTCAGCCTCGGTAATCTCCGCGAAGGATGCTGGCGAAGGCTGGAGCGACAAGAATGGCAGCCGCTGCTCGAGGGGGGGCCATGCGCCTGAGATGGACCCAACTGTGGCGTCGACGCGCCCAAGCCTCGTCGTCGGCCGGTCTTGGACAGGAAGGAAGCGAAGAAGAGCGGGCGAAGGAGGTGGGAGCGCGCATCAGAGACCGCCGCGAAGCCCTAGGGCTCAACCTCAGAGAACTCGCTCTGCAGACACGGATCACAACGCCGGTGCTGGAAGCGATGGAGCGCGGCTGGCGGGAGCGTCTCCCAGAACGGACCTATCTCGCCGCCATGGTGATTCGCCTGGAACAGGCGCTGACTGTGCCGGCAGGAAGCCTGAATGCCGTCCTGCCCCCCAAAGCCGCATCACCACTGGATGCACGGAATCGCAAGGGTCTTCGACGCTTCACCCCGGGCAGCATTGATGTCGTCACCACTTGGCAAGGATCACTGCTGTATGCGGTTGTGATTGGAGTCAGCCTCCTGGCCATCAACCGACAGCAACAGGTCCTGATCGAGCAGAACAGTCTCACCCTCGAACCCGTGCGGGCAGCGTTGACTCCACCAGCCGCAACCCTGGACGACACCGATGCTCCGGTGCTCGGCACGCTGCGCCCCTTGGCGGAACTCAGCGATCAGCCACCACAACGCTGGCTCACGGCGTTGAAGCAAAGCGACGCACGACGTCCGGGCATCCTCGAACTCCAGCTCTCTCAACCCAGTCAGCTCTCCATCACCAGCGGAGGGGGTGATCGGCTCACGCTGAACGGGAGCCAGGGAACACTCACCCTGAGCCTGGTCAAACCCTTCACGATCAAGCTTGACCCGGCCCTGAGCAAGCAGGACCGGGTGCTTTGGAATGGCGCCATCCTGCTGCCGAACGCAGCAGAACCCGGGACCTACAGCATGCCCAAGACCGCCGAGGCCCCGGCCCGGGTCCGGCCCCAGACGGCCCCCCTCTCGCCATAGCCCTTCACAGCCCCCTCAAGGGCAGCATCAAATTGAGAACAACGCCAACTCCAGTTGCCCTCACTGGTTCCTGGCGTATTAAATCGAGCCGCGTCATCGAGGTGCATCAGATCCTGCAAAGGGGCCACCACCAGGGCCGCGGATGTGGCGAAGGCCATATCAAACAAATGCCAGGCCGGAGACTCGAAACCACCCGACACGCGTTCCATCACCCGAGTGCGGCTGTCCTGGTCCAGCTGCTGCCACCATCCCAACGTGGTGGCGTTGTCGTGGGTGCCGGTGTACACGACCCAACGGGAACCATCGATGTTTTCCGGCAAGTAAGGGTTGTCGGACTGACCGTCAAATGCAAACTGCAGCACCTTCATCCCCGGCAGTGCGAAGCCGTCCCGCAGCGCTTCCACATCGGGAGTGATCACACCGAGATCTTCGGCAATCAACGGCAGTGCTCCGCCGGCATCGCTGCGCAGCTTTCGCAGCAGCGAGGCTCCAGGGGACGGCTGCCACTGGCCATGTTCCGCCGTGGTGTCACCGCCGGGAACGGCCCAGAACATCGCCAGCGCACGAAAATGATCCAATCGCAGGAGGTCCATCAGCTGACGCTGACGAGCGATTCGCTTGCGCCACCAGCTGAACCGCGTCAAACGATGGCGCCACCAGCGGTAGACCGGAGATCCCCAGAGCTGTCCGGTTTCGGAGAAATAATCGGGCGGAACACCGCTCTGCGTGCTGAGCCGTCCATCGGCGGCAATGGTGAAGAGCGAACGGTGACTCCAAACGTCGGCACTGTCCGCACTGACGTAAAAAGGCAGGTCACCAAACAGAAGAATGCCCAGGTCCGCAGCCAAGGTTCGGATCTGCTGCCACTGACGATCCAACTGCCACTGGGTCAGCCGTTCCTTCTGCAACGCGTCCTGATGGTCGCGAGCCCAGCGTTCAAGCGCTGCGCTCTGATGCTGGGCCAACGGTTGTGGCCAGGTCCACCAGGCCTGCTGATGCTGGTCGTGGAGAACGCGAAAGCGCACGTGATCCTCCAGCCATGTCTGCTCAGAGCACCACTGGGCAAAGGCCTGCTGGCGCTCCGCGCTTTGGTCGGGCCAGGACTGCAACAGGGCTTCGGAGAGGGCCGCACTGCGTTCACACGCCTGTGCAAACGACAGGGAGTCCACCCCATGGGATGGAGCCTCGGCCCCGGGAAGGCCATCGAGCTGCTCAGCGGAAATGAATTGCTCGGCGGCTAGATCAGCAGCATCCAGAAACCAAGGATTGAGGGCGAAACAAGAGGGGGAGCTATAGGGCGATCCGGTCGGATCGGGAGGAGCCAGCGGCAACATCTGCCAAACGCCGATGTTGTGATCGGCCAGCAACCGCAACCAACGACGGGACGGCTCCCCGAAACTGCCGCAGACCGGACTGCCCGGGAGAGCCGTTGGATGCAGCAGCACCCCTGTGGAACGCGGGCGGGGGGTGCTGGCCTGATCCATCGGGTCCTTGCGGTCCCCTCAAGCATGGCTCGATCAGAACAAAGCGGCATCGCCGAGTTCTTGACCCGCCATTCCCTCACGCGCAACCCGTTCGAAGAATTGCTCCAACGTGTCGTCGCCATAGGAGGGAGTGGCATCGGCGTCATAGGTGCCTGACGCCTCGTCCCACACCAACATCGACTCACAGGCGTAATAGCGCCCGATGCGCCCGAACTCGGCGGTGTCCTGCAGCGAGGGAACCAGGCGTGACAGTCCTTCGAGAACCGCGATCGGGGCATCCATCAGGGCGATCGGTACCGAAAGCATGCGAGGACTGCGACCCAGGGCCTTGAACAACATGGTTCCCTGCTGGCGCGCACTCAGCGCCGGGCCAGGGCCGCCGATCGGAAGCACCCGATTGCGCTTGGTCTCGTCATGGATGCAATCCACCATGAACCGCGCCAGATCCTGCTCACTGATCGGTTTGCAGCTGGCCAGCTCACCGCCGGAGAACATCACGTAAGGCCCGCCCTTGCGGCAACTTTCCACCTGTCCGGCGAGGCTTTTAAAGAAAGCGGTGGGACGCACGATCGAATGGGTCATGTCGGTGTCCGCCTGGAGCACCGCTTCCAACGCCAACTTCGCTTTCTGAAATTCCAGTTCCGGCTTCTGCACGCAGATCGCCGACAACAGCACGTAGTGCGCAGCACCGGCACGACGTCCCTCGCGATAGGTGTTGAGCGTGGCGTCATGGTCAATCGCCCAGGAGTCCTTCCGCCCTCCGGTCCGAGAGGCCAGACAAGAGACGACGACATCAGCCGGCTGATCAAAGGCCACGTCGGCGATGGACTGCGGATCAGTCACATCACCGAAGCGCACCTCCGCGCCCTTGAAATCAGCGATCACCTGCTCACGGTCCTGCCGACCACCGATGCCGCTGCGTTCCCGAGCGAAAGCGACCACCTGATACCCCCGAGACACCAGTTCCCGGACCACAAAACGGCCGATGTAACCAGTCGCACCGAACACCACCACCCGGACCTCCTCTGGCGGACGAGAGCGGAAGTCATGACGCAGGGCTACCGAAGACGACACCAGAACAGCGGTGAGTTGAACCTGAACGCTAGGGACAGAAGGGCTGAGACAAACTGGATCACGCAACAACCGAGAACGATGTCGTCGTCCACCCCCCATCGGTTGCGGCAGTGGCTAGGCCGTCATCCGCTGCGGGCCAGCATGCGTATTGCGGCATTGGTCCTGGGCGTGGGAGCAACGGCCTGGGCTTTGGGCGGGCTCTGGCCCGCACCAGACCAGATCGACCGGGCGGCCCTGCCCAGCGCAGACGACCCCTCGCGCCTCGCGCCGCTGCCGTCCGGTCCGATCACCCTGCTGGTGATCGGTGCTGATGCCGAAGATCTCCGTGACCTGAGCAATCAGGCGGCCCCGAAAGGACCCGCCAATGCCGACGCCATCGTGCTGGTTCGGGTTGAAGCCCAAAAACCCCTCCGGGTCCTGCAAGTTCCGACGGAACTGGCTGTCAAAACACCCGATGGGGCCCTGCCCATTCCCCTGGGCAGCCTGTGGCAACGGGGCGGGATCGCGTTGGTGGCCGACAGCCTTCGCGAGATCGTTGGTTTACCCGACGGTGAACCCCAGCGCTACGTCGTGGCACCGCGTCGTGTCATTCGTACGTTGATCAATGGGCTGGGCGACCTGGACGTGAACCTGCCGGAGGCCTACGCCCGCGAAGATCGCAGCCAGGGGTTTGTGGTGAATCTGCAGGCCGGACGCCAGCGCCTCAATGGCGCTGAAACCGAGCAGCTGCTGCGCCACCTCGACAACCCCCAGGACCAAAGCAACCGGCGGTCGCGTCAGCAGCTGGTGATCCAGGCCCTGGTGGATCAGCTGAAAACGCCCAGCGGATTAGGACGCATCAGACAGATCCTGACGGAACTGCAGGCGGATCTCGACTCCAACCTCACACCAGCTGAGCTGCTGAGCCTCACCGCCGCTCTCATGGCCAGCCAGGACAGCATGCAGATCAGCCAGTTGAACCTGGAACCCCGAACAGGGAACCAAACCCTGCGGCAACTCAAAGCGGGGCAGAGCCTGCCGTTGTGGCCGAACTAAGCAACCGCTGCGCCAGGGCGATCACCGCCGCCTCTCGAAGCGGGTGCTGCGGATGGGGAATCCAGCCACACCACGGCAGACCATCACGAATGCGCTGGGCGCTGTCCCAGTCACCCTCCAGCTGCACGAGTCCGATCAGAGAAACCCGCAAACGCTCGGCCAAAGCGTTGTAGGCCGCTGCATTACCAGGGATCGCCCCATCGGGACAGGCACGCACCAACATCAGGACGGGGCGCTGCCAATCGGCCAAGGCCTCGAACCAAGTGCCACCACTGGGATGAAGAACAGCCGCATCACCCGAAAGGCGCAGCAGCTCCTGACCTCCAGCGGTCTCACTCAGCACGGTCTGTGGACAGGCACCGATCGGGATACAGAGCAGATGGCGTCGACACTGCTCGGCCAGAGCCGTGGTCGCATCACGCATCACCAGCTCAGGGAGGGCACCGGCGCCAACCAAGACCGGGGAGGCTGTGGACATAGGGGGGCAGCTCAGCACTACCATCGGATTACAACAGAACTTGTCCTGCAGGCGCCGTGACCAGCTTTCTGACTGCAGCCCGCGCCGAACAAGACAAGCTCCACCAGGACAGTCGACGGCTGCGTCTGTTCAGTGGAACCTCCAATCCCGGCCTGGCCAGGGAAATTGCCGCATATCTCGGTGTTCCCGATGGGCCTCGGGTCTGCAAACGTTTTGCCGACGGCGAGCTTTACGTCCAAATCCAGGAATCGATCCGGGGCTGCGACGTCTTCTTGATTCAGCCCACCTGTGCTCCGGTGAACGATCACCTGATGGAGCTGCTGATCATGGTGGACGCCTGCAGGCGTGCATCCGCACGTCAGATCACGGCTGTCGTGCCTTACTACGGCTATGCCCGAGCCGACCGAAAAACAGCGGGACGCGAATCGATCACTGCCAAGCTCACCGCCAACCTGCTGGTGAAATCCGGGGTGGACCGAGTGCTGGCCATGGACCTGCACTCAGCCCAAATCCAGGGCTACTTCGACATTCCCTGCGATCACATTTACGGCTCACCGGTGCTGGTCGACTACCTCTCCACCCAGAACCTTGGGGACATTGTTGTCGTTTCACCTGATGTGGGAGGGGTGGCCAGGGCCAGAGCCTTTGCCAAACAGATGAACGATGCACCGTTGGCCATCATCGACAAACGTCGAACCGGTCACAACATGGCTGAAAGCCTCACGGTGATCGGCGATGTCTCCGGGAAGACCGCTGTGCTGATCGACGACATGATCGATACAGGTGGAACCATCTGCGCGGGAGCTCGGCTGCTCCGCGAACAGGGAGCCCAACGCGTGATTGCCTGCGCCACCCATGCCGTGTTTTCACCTCCAGCGAGCGAGAGACTCTCAACAGAGGGGTTGTTCGAGCAGGTGGTGGTGACGAACAGCATTCCGATTCCGAAGGACCGCATGTTCAACCAACTCAAGGTGTTGTCGGTTGCGAACATGCTGGGCGAGGCGATCTGGCGGATTCATGAGGAGAGTTCTGTCAGTTCGATGTTCCGCTGAGCGAGATCTGTATCGCCTAGCTGCACTCCTCACGCTGATCGTTGGCCTCGGCCAGGCCAGCCCAGGATCCGCCAGTCCGAGGTTGGACAGTGCGCTTCTGCGCCAACGCAGCGACGTTGGTGTCTGGCTGACGAACAGTCCGAGCCCCCTGTACTACAGCAAACGTTCCATCCGCTCAGCCATGGAACGGCTGCAGAGGGCGGGCTTCACCCGCGTCATCCCCAATGTCTGGAGTCGAGGAACAACATTCCATCGCAGTCGATTCGCGCCAATCGAACCGCCACTGCAGCGAGCCGGAATTGACATTGATCCCATTTGCACCTTGGCCGCTGAAGGCCGGAAACGCGGCATCAAGGTGATGCCTTGGTTCGAATACGGCCTGATGGAACCGGCGGACTCGGCTGTTGTCCAAGCCAATCCGGATTGGGTGCTGACGCGAGCCGACGGGCAGCGCTGGATGAAGCTGCATGGCAATCACCGCATGTCCTGGCTGAATCCAGCCCATCCCAAGGTGCGCCAACGGTTCATTGGTTTGGTGGTCGAAACGCTCAAGCGCTGTTCAATGCACGGCCTGCAGCTGGATGATCATTTCGCCTGGCCGGTGGAATTCGGCTACGACGACGTGACCCGAACGTTGTATCGCGATCAAACCGGTTTCAACGTTCCGACTGATCATTCCAATCGCCATTGGATGAACTGGCGTCGCAAACAACTGACTGGCCTGTTGCGCGATCTACGGACGCGCCTCAAACAAGAAGGACTCCCCGTAAACATCAGCTTGTCACCGGGCCCCTTCCGCCAGGCTTACAACCTCTGGCTCCAGGACTGGGAACTGTGGGCGATGGGTGGCTTGATCGATGAACTGGTCGTTCAGAACTACGCCTATTCCATTCAGGGCTTCGCCCGCGATCTCGATCAACCGGCCTTGCGCAAGGCCAGGGAGTGGGGCGTTCCCACACAGATTGGAATTTTGGCTGGGTTTGGCAAACG